>CAZSWA010000001.1:0-150081 GCA_964610465.1 uncultured Gammaproteobacteria bacterium
GATGAGGTGGAGGTTGCACCAAGGAGTAAATCATCTGTGATGTTGGAAGGAGATACAGCCTGTCCATTTCTTTGCCACCAGTCAAATGCTCCAGTGGTAGAATTTGGAATAATACCTGCAAACGTTGGGGTAGAAGTAGTAGCAATATTTTGCGGAGTAGAAAGTGTAATACTGCCAGCACCATTCACTACATTAACCTGATTTGCAGTTCCGGTAAGGGTTGCTAAAGCTGGAGCAGTACCGGTTGAGCCAATAAGAAGTTGTCCATTTGTTGCTGCACCAACTGATGAAAGTGCTGAGCCATTATAATAAACAACAGAATTTGTCGTGAAATTTGTTGCATTTGTACCGCCTCTTGCAATAGCAAGTTGAGATTCTGAATTAAGGATACCGCCTGAAACATATACAGGACCATTTGTGTTTAAACTTGAGAAGGTAATAGTACCTGAAGCAGTAACATTACCTGTTGCTGATACTGAGAATTTTGAAACAAGCGGACTTCCTGCAATATCAGCACGCTCAAGGTTAATAAAGTTTCCAGTGTAAAGTGAACTTCCTGTTGGCGTTGCAAAAGACATCATAAGCCCTGTTGCATTGTTAGTTCCTGTAGTACTTGATGTGTCTACAAGCGAGAGGATTTCCCCACCATTGGCATGAGTTCCTCCAGAGAAATTTCTGGTAATTGCTGCATTTGAGCCTATAAAATCAATCCCGAGAGCTGCAATACTTTGTAAACTGAGTAGTGATCCAACTCCTGTTTTTGCAATATCGATTGACGTATTTGTGCTGTTGTCTATTTGAGAAGAAGATGGGCCTAAAAGTACTGAAGTAGAACTGCCACTGCCACTTACAAGACAGGTTGGACAGGAAAGAGTGCCGTTAGCAGACAAAATGATAGGATTGCTAGCTGCGATTGCGATTGTTCCAGATCCATTTGGAAGAGTAATTGTATTATTGGCTGTTGGTTGGGTAACAGCAATGGATGTGGAAAATCCATTATTTGTTGCTCCCTGAAATATAAGGGGAGTTCCACCTGTAACTTCTGAATTTATAGTTAGGTTATTGGTTGAGTTATTCCCGATAGTAGTATTACCGGTTGATGTAAGGGTAGTAAATGTACCAGAGGCAGGGGTAGTTGCGCCGATAAGCGTTGAGTTAATACCAGTTGAAGTAGTGTTGAAATTGTTTGCAGTAATCGTTAAATTATTCGCGCCGGTGCTAATTGATGAAGTGTTTAGTCCTGATAACGTAAGTGAGCCGGAGGTTGCAGTAAGATTTAAAGTTCCTGTAGTTTGAGTAAAACCATTAGATGCAGTAAGGGTTGAGCCAAACGTTCCTGTTGTACCGACATTGAGAGCACTGCCTATTCCAACGCCACCTGTTACTAGCAGTGCACCAGTTGAAGTGCTAGTAGAGGCAGTGGTATTGGTTGTTTTAATTGTGCCGGAGGTTGTTGCGTTTCCTGAGGAGTCTAGAGTTAACTGATTTGTAGTGCCGACTGCAAGCATATCAGTATTAGTTGCCGGAGAAATGACGCCTGTTGAATTATTCCGTGAGAAGTAGCCAACAGTGCCATTATTTGATCCAGTAATATTTCCCGTACAGGTGAGATTGCCGTTACTTTGTGTTATAGTACAGCCATTACTGCCTGAACCTCCGGCAAGAGAGAGGTCTCCATTTGATGCAGAAGAGAAAACAGGTTTATTCGTTGTATCATTATGGATAAGAAAGTTCGCATTATTAGTTTGTATTGAAAATTGGTAATTGCTATTGTCAGTTTCAACGAAGGATATTTGAGGGGCAGCGTTGGCAATAGTAATATTTCCTCCTGATGTTGTTTGACCGGTAAGATATAAATTGCGATACTCTTTAGTCGGTGAACCTAAGTCATAGACACCGTTTTGATTTGGCCCGATACTTCCTGCAACTTCTAATTTAAACGGGTTATTGCTCGCATCAAGATCAGATGGAGTTGCTCCTATTCCTACATTAGCATTCGACAGTAAAAGATCGCCGTTCGCATTGGTAGTAAGTTTGGGTCCCAGAACACCGCTGCCTGATGAATATAAAGTTATGGTACCGCTTTGTACACTCTGAGTACCTACTGCTAACGTTGCAGATGCGGTGCTGAAAAAGAGTTTTGCATTTGTAATGGTGTTTCCTCCCAAGATAAAGTTATAATTTGAGTTGGTAGGAGCGATAAACTTCCCATAGGTAGAGTCGTTGCCAATCGTAAAAGGAGTAACACCTGCAGAAGTAATTGCCGCATCAAGATCCTTTAGCACCTGTTGCACAGTATTTGAAGTCGAATTCACAAAATTTCCTGTATAGGCTCCTACAATACTTGCTCCCGAAGTAGTAGAACTTGTGCCAGGTGCATTAAGAGCGATTGATGTCCAGGTGGGAAAACCATTTAAGACTTCTAAAATCTGGCCACTTGCAGTTCCAACATGAAGAGTTGCCAGGGTATTTGCAGATGAGGCATAGAGCATATCACCTTGGATGTAGGAAGAAAGACCTGTTCCTCCAACAGTTGGTGCTACCACATCTGTTTTTATCGCTGCAGCGTCGATATTTCCATTTGCATTAATGGTAAGATTTTGTGCCACATCGCCTGCATTAATACAGGCAGGACAATCACCTCGGCCTTCAACGGTACCAAGAGTAGATTTATCGCTGATAGTAAGACCGCTAATGCTAATATCAGTTCCCGGAATAAGTTTCACATCTCCTGTCTGTCCTTGGAGTGAGGTAACCGCGTTTGATAAATCAACAGATATGGTTGGGGTTTGCTTATTACCGCTAATGGTTACGTTATTTCCAGCTTTAATGCCATAGAGAATATTGGGTGCAGTAATATTGCCGGTAAACGTACCTTGACCGCCTACAGTCAGATTTTCTTTGACTGACAAATTGCTTTTGAGAGTTACAGGAAGATTAAAAATGACATTCCCTTCAAGCCTTAATTTGCTAGTTTGTGCGCCAAGAATTGCTTTGTTAGTTTGAGGAGAAGATTGAAATTCTCGGGTAAAGGTTTCAACAATATATTTAATTCTATCTTGCTGAGTGAATAAGGCAATGCCTAAGATTATCAGTAGAAAGATTACAAAAGATAAACCGCGTCTTGAGGAAAAAGGAGAAGAAACAGGGAGATTTACTGAAGGAGAGGGAAGTTTGAAGTCAATGTCTAAAGACTCTTTTATCTGTGACTTGAAATAGTCTTTTATAAACTCATCTTCGTAGAAGCCATTTCCTATCCATCTGATAAGCCTTCGGTAGAAACTTGATTGAGCCTTTGGTGATACCTCCTTTCTCTCAGATTGTGTCTCTTGAGGTCTGTAAGGAGATACCTCTTTTGTATCAGACCCGGTATCTCTTGGAGATACTTCATCCTTGTCGGATTCAGCCCGCCCAGGCTGATTCTCTGGTAAAGATCCAGACTTTTTTGTTATAGTGTTTCCAAGTGAATTGTTTATCTTTAAAAATTGCGTAAGTTGTTCTTCTGTATAGCCGATTTTGCTATCAGGAGTGATAGTGGGTTTAAGAATGTGCTGTTCGTTCCATGAGAGAAGTACGTCAACAGATACTGCTAACTTACGAGCAGCTTGTTGTAAGTTTAATAATTTCTTCGGATTACCTGGGCGGGCAGAATCCATTGAATTAAAAATATAAATTCTTGAACCAAAAATTTTTTTGGCCTACTTTAAATGTAGAGCTTTTTAGCAGTAGTAGTCAATACTATTATTATATGAAGACTAGCATGTGTATACTAATTTTCTTCATAACAAGCGCTAATAAATGTTTTTGAAGTAATCTTTTACTCAATAAATCTATATAGATTGATAAAATAACAAAATCTAAGCTTCATAATAAAAAGAGATATAAAGTAAGGACTAAATTTTATGATCACCTCAGTATTTTACAGTTTATGTGTTTTTTGGAGCACTTACGACATTTTTTTCATCCAAGAAAAGTACTTCAATTCCCAGAAAGATATGAACAATGTCTTTTTTGACTTTCATAACTGCCTGGTCAAATTTCAGTTCTTTGACCTTTTGCTTTTTGTGATAAAGCGTAAGTTGTTGGTGAAGAATAGAGATAAAATTAGCATGCATAGGATAAACGTCAAATGGCCCCACTTCATTAAAAGAGCTGATTCTATCTATTTCACCTTCGTAAAGAATATTTTCAGTATCCCGAACTTTAACTTTAATTGGTGTTTGATGAGACATATTTATTATGTTCCTTTCCTAATGTGTTGTCTGTTGAGTAGTAGTAGATGCTGCTGGAGTAGAAGTATTTGGTGGAGTTTGCGTATCGCTTTTGTTTGTATCCTTAGTATCTTTAATATCTTTTGCTGATAATTTTTCTTCAATGTCTTTAAGAGTGCCTATGAAAAGAATATCTTCTGGTTTGAGTTTATCGACTTTTCCTTCTAGTATGGCTTTTACATCTGCGACAGTTTGTTTTACTGGTACATGTACTCCTTTTCGTTCTGTTTGTGTTTCAACGACAGTGAAATTTTGCGTCATATAATTCTTTAGCATTTTAGAGCGTTTATATACTGTTTGATCTTCCTGGGAAAGTTCTGACTCACCAATCAAAGAAACGATTCTTTCCAAAGCAGTTGCTCTTTTGAGTAGAGTTTGCGCATCAAGCGCTGTCTGGTAATGTTCGTCTCCTACTGTATCAGGATTAAGCGCCGAAGAGTTTGACGAGAGAATATCAATTGCTGGAAAACGTCCTTCTTGATACACACTACGGGAGAGAATAATACCTGAATCAAGATAGGGGAAGATAGCTTGGACTCCACTATCGGTTAAATCATCTGCTGGAACATAGATGGCTTCAAACGTAGTAATGGCATTTTTCTGGGTTGAAACAAGTCGTTCATGAAATGATGCCATCTCACTACTTAACGTTGCCTGATATCCTCCTTCAGAAGGAATCGCGTTCATAAGGGTTGAAAGTTCGTAACCTGACTGGGCAAAACGGAAAATATTATCAATAAAAAACAACACATCTTTTCCCATCATATCGCGATAATATTCAGCGAGCGTCACACCGGTAAATGCAGTCCGAAATCTAATAGCAGGATTCTCTCCCATACTTCCATAAATCAAACTTACTCCTTGCATAACTTTACTTTCCTTCAGTGTTGCAAATAATTCTTCTCCTTCACGGGTACGTTCGCCAACACCTGTAAACACTGACACATTTTTTTCAGGATTTAAGATAACAAGATTATGAATAATTTCAGAGATAATAACTGTCTTGCCAACTCCTGCTCCACCAAACAGTCCAACTTTTCCACCTTTGACAATAGGTGTAAAGAAATCAACAGCCTTAATACCTGTCTCTAACAGCTCTTTGGGAATGTTTACATTGGCAAAACTGACATCTTTGGCAATAATAGGGCGCATTTCCTTCGCTTTAATTTCTCCCATCCCATCTTGAGGATCACCCAATGTATCAACTACCCGGCCAAGCATTTCCTGACCTACCGGAATTTTAATTGGTTGACCGGTACTTATGAGTTCTGAGCCGTGATGAAGTTGGGTAACAGTGGTGAGGGCGAGACAATAAAAAGAGGTAGGAGAGGCAGATGTATAAACCTCCATTTTTATAGAAGGATCTTCTTTATAGACTAACACATCGTAAATGTGAGGCTTGTCTTCCAAAAATTCAGCCTCAATAATTTGTCCTTTGATACTTATGACTTTACCAGTAAGCATAAAAGCGCGTAGCGTCTAGCTGATAGCATATAGTTTTCAAGCTATCTAGACACTAAATGCTAATTTCTAGACGCTCATTGTTATCCTTCCCACAATGTGAGACCTGAAATAGTTTCAAGTTGTTTCTTATTTTGCATTAAATGCTTAATTCGATTTTTCATCTGATTTAATTTTTTTGATTCTTCTTCAATATGGACAAGTGCTTCTTCCATAGCATTTACACGTGATGCATGTCGTGCCAGCTGATTTTCAAGAAGAGTCTGGCTAAACAGATTTGCCATAATTTGTGTCTCAAAAAAATGTAATATTTTCTCAAGCGTTGGTTCAAAAATAAACTTATCTTCCCGTGGAGTTTCTTCAAATACCTCTGCTTCAAAGATTTCTTCACCTGTAATACTGGTTGCTATAGGAGTTTGTTTGACCACATTGCCAAATTTACCATAATACACGTGAACCTTTTCATACTGCAAGAATTTTTGCATTATATCCATAATGTGTTCGAGGCTTATTGAGGTGTCTGGTAGTTCAAAGTATTGAAAGGGTTTTCCAACGCCTGCACCCTCATACATTTCCTTTCCAGCACTGCCTATGACGACAATATCTGACTCCTGTGCTTCAGGTTTCCTTACATCCTGAAGAAAGAGCTTAAATGTTTTTTGCGTAACTGCTCCATAGAGTTTGCCATTTGAAGACAAATATACCATCAATGCTTTCCCATTTTTTTGAAGTGATGGCAAAAGAGTTTTATCTCCTTTCTTTCGTTTTGTTAAAAGCTCTTTTATTTCTCGTGCATAAGATGCTTTTAAATCAACAAACACATCAGAAATTTCTGCCAGAAAATCACGGGTTCTAAGGACTGAATCCTTAATCTTTTGCATTCTGATAACTGCAATTTCCTCATAACTTTCTGCTAAATCTTTTATGCTATTGAGTGCTTCTAAATTTTCTAAAACTATTTTTCTTTGTGCCATATTCTTTTAGTATAAACAGTAAAGAAAGAGAAATCTATCCTTATTGCGCTAATGCGAGTAGTTTTTCTTTGTTATTTATCACATTTTCATTAAACGTCTTTAAATCCTTGGTGTCAGCAATTTCATATAATAATTTTTGATTTGCATGCTCATAATATGCATTGATAAGCCCTTGCTTTACTTTATCAAGCATTTCTTTATTTTCAATAATATTTTGCAGGATCATTGAAAGAATAATCAACTGGACTTTTTTAGGAACGGTAAGCTGATAGGGTTGGTTAAAAAACTTATAAACCAGTTCACCAAGACGTAAATTGCGTTTTACATCATCAGTCAATTCCTGACCAAAATGGGAAAGATTTAATAGCTTTTCATATTGAGCCAAAAATGAAGTGAGATTTTTATTTACTTCACGGGAAAGTTTATCAAGCGTTTGACGTCCGACACGAGTAACCGATAAAGGGATGTTGACTGCCGGACGCAGGCCTTGGTAATAAATATTGCTATCTAAATAAATATGTCCATCAGTAATACCCATGACATTAGTTGAAACATATCCTGTAAAATCGCCTTCAACTATTTCAATAACCGGCAAACAGGTAATGGACACTTCACCAGCAGTTGGATGTTTGAAATTTCCTGCCCTCTCAAGTAGCTTTGAGTGAACGAAAAAGATATCTCCAGGATAAGAATCACGTCCAGGAAAACGGCGAGCCAATAGGGATAACTCACGATAAAACTTTGCATGAGTTGATAAATCATCAAGAATTAGTAAGGTATGTATGCCTTGGTCTCGAAAATATTCAGCAATTGACATTGCAGCATAGGGAGTTTGGAAAATGAGGCTTGGTGAATCATAGGATGAGGTCGCAACAATGATAATCTTATCCATAATTTTCTCCTGTACAAAAAATTCTTGCAATTTTTTGATATCACTTTTCTTTTTTGCAATTGCAGCATAAATGGCAATGACACCATCATAGACTTGCTTTTTAATCGTAGTTATAAGAAGGGAAGTCTTTCCGGTTTTTCTATCTCCTATAATAAGCTCACGTTGTCCACGTCCTAATGGAATGAGTAAATCAACCAGAGACACGCCAGTATCAAGGGGAGTAGTGATTTTTTGTCTGCCGGCAATTCCTATTGGTTTGGCATCAATATCACGAAGTTCCTTGGGAATAGTAAAGGGAACACTTGGGTCAATAGGTTCACCCAAAGGATTAATAGTATGTCCTAGAAGTTCTTTTCCCACAGGAACAGATAATAATTGGTCAGTTCTTGTGACTTGCGTTCCTACTTTTATTGGTTCATGAGAAAAAACTCTGGCTTCAATTTTTCCTCGATTGATACTAAAGACTTCACCTTTTTGTCCGCTTTCAAACATGACTACCTCATGGGTTTTGACATGAGGGAGTCCTTCAATAAAGACAATTGGGTGACTTACTTGATACACAACTCCATATTCACCCGTTTTTTTTAATAATTGACTAAATGCTGTATCCATATTGGTTATCTTCCTAAACTGAGAGATTCAACACTTATATGATTTATGTTTGGTGATGATACTTGGGTAATGGGCTTTACTGCTTCTGAGATAGAAGAAGCACTTTTTTCAAGTGTATTCTTTAAAACGCGTTCAAATTTAGGTTTGATAGAAAAGTCCAAATATTTGCCGTTATAAAAAAGTGCAGCACCTGCAATTAGATTCTTATCAACTTTTATATCAAACAAGACAGATTTTCCTATATTTAAAAGAAACCAGTCTGCAATTAACTTAAGTGTTTGTTCTTGTGGTTCAAACGCCAAGGTGAGGGAGACAAGAGGAAGCGCAGTGACCGTAGTTTGTAGTTTATCAAGAAATTCCTTAAGTGAATGTACGTCAAGATTTACTTTTTTTTCTCGCAAAAGACGTAAAAATGTATCTTTCTTCTGTAAACCAAATTGTTCCATTAATACATTTTCCAGATTAAAATCTGCTTGATACACTTGTTGTGAGATACTAGCCAGCCGATTCACAAAATCATTGGCTTGCGCTTTAGTCTTAAAAAAATCTGAAAAATCAGTTTGTTCCATATAAGTATTTTTATCTGAAATTCTACTCTAGCATTTTTTCTTTTTTCGCTTGTTCTAATGAATTTATGAGCAGTTTCTGGTGATCTTCAAGTGAGAGAGACTTATTAAACACTTCTTGCGAAACTTCCTGAATAACTTTCGTGATTGTTTGTTCAGCTTGCTTAAGACGCATTGCTTTATATTCTTCCAGTTCCTTTTTAAGGGCAGGAAGCATTGCATCATGGAACTCTTTTATTTGTTTTTGTAAGTCCTGCTCCATGCCTTTTACAATAGTTTGGAATTCAGTAAGAGAAGAGCTAGATAGCTGTTTCAGACTTGTTTGATGGGCAGTATTGAAATTTGCTGTTTCCTCAAGAAGTGATTTTTGTTGCTGTTGGAGTTCTGATTGCATGTCTTTGGCAATTTTTTGAAAATCAGAGAGAGATGCATTCATAACTTCTTTTAATGATGCCTGGTAACTATTGGTAAATTCATGGATTTTCTCAACGGTTTCTTTCTGGATATCTGTAATTTCTTTCTGGCTTTCAGCACTCATTTTCTGGAGCGCATCATTGACTGTCTCTTTAGAGGTTTCATTAATATACTTTGCATCAGTTAGAATTTGGCTTGCTTCGGAAGTCGCGTCTTCCAGAATTTTTCTTTCTTTGGTTAAGGCATCATCAACAATCTGGTGATACTCAGTATCAATTTTACTCCCTTTTTTATCAAGCGTTTTTTCTTTGGTTCGTAAGATCAAGAAATAATAGGCAACAAAAACAAAAATTACAAAATCCGCAGTGGTAGTAACGATTTTAAAGAGAAGATCAGGCAGCATATCTTTATTCTAGAGCCTTAGTATCAAAAATGCTACAGTGAGACCAGCCAAAACGATTACTACTACAATCGTGACATTAAATATAATACCAAGATGAATAATACGGCTGGCTGCAGGATTTCTTCCAAGTGCCTCAACGCCTTTGGTAGCAGTTCTCCCAAACGTTAGGAACCCTAACACAAATGAACCTAATACCACTATCGCAGCTACTATATATTTAAAAATCGGAGCAGGAGAGTCTTTGGTAGGAAGAAGTGCAAACTTTAGGATATCTGATAATGAGCCAGGAAATGTTGGTTTGGAATTAAAATAATGTAAATCAAGGTCAACTGCTATCTTATCAACTTTTGTTGGATTTGGATTATCATAATTCTCAAGAGCTGTACCTAACACATATCCGGATTTTAGCGCTTTAACTCCAACACCTGGCATAGTTGATGTTGCAAGTAGGTCACCTTTTTTGACTGCACCATTTTTAGTTGAAACCAGCATATAGACTGTGCCGTTTGAGATTACCGGCACGCCATTATCGCTACTTGTGTTTGTGAGGATAACGGCTGCATCTCGTGCAACTATACCTAGTACTTGCGGGTCATAAGGGACAGTGGAAAGTAATGCGCCATGCTCTCCAGCAGAAAGTATACTACCGTCTTTGATATTTTTATCTTGGACATTAACTACTCGTGCCATTCCTAAAGTAGCTGCGCTGGTATCTTTTGGTGAGGTATTGGTCGACTGTGCAAAGCTTGCAGAATAGGGGAAGAGAGAGAAAATACTGCACAAAACCAATACAAAAAGACAAACTTTTTTCAAAACAGGAATCATATACTTCACTATAGAGAAATTTAGCTTTACTGTCAAAGCTAAGGAGTATAGTAAATTAATACTATGTTTATAGTAATTAAACAGTAATGATATAGTAAATGAAATAACAAAAGCAAGACTTTCACATAAGTATATTTACCTACTTCTTACTCATTTGTATCTTTATCTCTTACATCTCAGCTATATAATAAATTTATTCAAAGATAAGTTCCGGTTAAATACTCAAAAAGACAAACCCGCTCGCCTGCTCAGCGATATTCAAAGAGCAGAAATCGGCGGGAATTGTCACGCTAAAACCTTTTAATTTTCTCATTCTCAAACTCCTTCTATCTTTTTCTCAGTAGTTATTCTTTTTTTTGTAAAAATGTCAAAGAATACAATACTGTCTTCACGCTTTTAGGAATCCTCTTTGTTATTCCATTTTTCTGGTTTCCCAATTCGCGAGTTCTTGCAGGGAGGGAAATTTTATCTCTTCCTGTCCATCCTCATTTGAGCAAGAGTGATTTACAGAGAATTATTGGTACGTTTCAGGAGCAAATATTTGAAATATTATTACATAAATTCATCTTTGACATTCGTAGTTTTATCTATTTATAATTCAATTATGGGAACACCTGAAAGAGACAAGAGTAAAATAATTCCCATCCGTCATGAGATTAGGATTGAAGAACCTTCTTTAAATGAAGGACAACCTTCGATAGAAAAATTTGCAAAGACGTTGGTCAATCTCACTAAAACAATTATGGATTTATCTACAACTGGAGATGGGGAAAAGGTAACTCAGGGAATTGAACAGGTTATTAGTGATTCTGGTATCTCAAAAGAAAATCAAGAAATGGCATCAATGGGATTTACAATATTTGCAAACGCATTTTTCTATAAAGAACAGCCTCATATTATCCGAAAACCTAATTTACGGATTATTCCAAAAGATATTCCTCAGGAAGGAGCATAACAATACTCTTTTCCTCCCTTTACCTAAAACGTGTCGATGAATATAATTACAAATTGCTATTGTCATGGTAAAATATATTTATAATATGTCTCAGGAATATAGTATTAAATTGCTTAAGAAGATAGAAATTGCCAAAGGGACAATGGCATTTCATTTCTCAAAGCCTGAAGGTTTTGTCTATAAAGCTGGGCAATCAATTGATTTAACTCTTATAAATCCTCCTGAAACTGATGCAGAAGGGAATACCAGAGCTTTTACATTGTCGAGTTCTCCCTTTGAAGACTCTCTTATGATAACAACGCGTCTTCGAGATACTGCCTTTAAACGAGTACTGAAAAATATGGCGGAAGGTACAGAATTGAAGCTTGCTGGACCATTTGGTTCATTTACTTTGCCAAACAACTCAAGTATTCCGGTAGTGTTTATTACTGGAGGTATTGGCGTGACTCCTGCAAGAAGTATTATTACGCAAGCTTCACATGACAATTTGCCGCATCGAATCTATTTATTTTATGCCAATCGTACTCCGGAAGATGCAGCTTTTTTAAGTGACCTTAAGGAATTACAAACACAAAATCACAATTTTACTTTTGTGCCAACAATGACCAAACCTGAAAATGCAGCCATATCCTGGAGCGGAGAAACAGGATACGTCAATCACGGAATGCTTACAAAGCATATTGAAGGAGATATCAAGATTCCACTTTACTATCTTTCAGGACCTGCAGGAATGGTTGCGGCAATGCGTACTATGTTGATAGAAGCTGGTATTAATGAAGATAATCTACGAACAGAAGAATTCCCCGGATATTAACTATGGAAGAACTACACATTCGAGAAATTACTGAAAAAGATAAAGATTGGATTACAAAGGTAGTTACACACGAATGGGGTTCACCACTGATTATTACAAGAAAGCAACTCCATCATGCAAATATGCTTCCTGGTTTCATTGCAGAAATACAAGACAGAAAAGTTGGATTGGTGATTTATATACTTAATGGAAAAGAATGTGAAATTGTCGTTATCAATAGTCTTTATCCAGGACAGGGAATTGGTACTAAACTTATTGAGAGTGTAAAAGAAGTAGCAAAAAAGAACAAATGCCAAAAACTGGTAGTAATTACTACCAATGATAATACTTTAGCACTTCGTTTTTATCAGAAAAGAGGATTTCATCTGGTTGCTCTCTATCCAAATGCACTTGCAGAGTCACGCAAAATAAAGCCTGAAATACCAGATAGAGGCATTGATGGAATTCAGCTTCGTGATGAAATCCAACTTGAACTGTCTCTTACAAAAAACTAGCTTGGTTCTACAGTCTTTCTTAATTCTTACGCAATCTTTATGACACTTTTAACCTGAGTTCCTATGCTGTAGCTATTATGTTTTCATTGATTATCCTTTTACTTTTTGGCTTGATGGTCGCATTTTTCGCCGGACAAAATACGCTTCCTGTTAGTGTTTTTTTAGCCAATTATCATCTCGCAGGAGTTCCTTTATATATAGTGATAGTCGGTTCGATGCTAATTGGTTTCTTTATATCATGGCTTGTAAGCCTTGTGGATAGTGTATTTAATATATTTGCACTTCGAGGGAAAGAAAGTGCTTTACAAACCTCACGAAGAGAAATTGCTGCTCTTAAAGACAGAATTCGTAGACTGGAAATAGAAAATGCGAGGCTCAAGGGAGAAAACAATGAACCAATAAAAGAAAGTCGATATGATGAAGAACCTAAATTCCAACCTTCCTTTTTCGACCGCCTAAGACACAGCTTCCACTAATGATATTGGGTCAATTTTTATTGACAGGATACACTTATATGGTTTAAGCTGGTTATACTATGGAATCTCATGATGAAGAAAGCAAACAGTTAACAATTGCAGGATTTGACAACAATACTACAGAAATGCTTGCTGCTATAGGCGGAAAAGTAAAAGCAGGTCAAATTGGTGGCTCTCAAGATACAAGCAATAACAAAGAAAACCTTCTTGGTCCAAATGGTGAATTGGATCCAGATATACCGCCTGCACCAATTCCATTATTGGATGCAGAAAAAACAAAACTTATACAATGGAGAAAAGATCATAAAGATTCATTTTCCACAAAGGGAGATGGGAAACCTTATAATCGACTGCCACAAGGTAATAAAGCAGACCGACCATTAGAACGATATATGGTACAGCATAACCTCAAACCAGGAAACACTAACCCTCCAAATGATAATATAGATACAAATCATTAAATACAATATATTGACAAATTGATAAGAGAAAGGTATAAGTAGAATATCTTCACCGCTGAAGTCTTGTAAGACAACGCCGTCTTCACTCTTTTTTACTCTATGAAAACAAAAAAAGTTTTAATGTGTCCACCAACGTACTATGGCATTGAGTACGAAATTAATCCTTGGATGAAAAAGGAGAATCAAGCTGATACCCAAAAAGCATACCAGCAATGGCAAAATCTTTACAAAACTTATCGTTCACTTGGTGTTGAAGTAGAAGTTATAGATCATGTAAAAGGTTTACCAGATATGGTATTTACTGCAAATGGTGGTATTGCGCAGGGGAAAATGTTTATCAGCGGCAACTTTCGCTACAAGGAGAGAAAAGGAGAGGAACAGCATTTTCAGAAATGGTTTCGCAAAAATGGATTTACCGTGAAGAAACTTACCCATTATCAAGGAGGAGAAGGCGATGCGCTGTTTTATCGAGGAACTTTATACATGGGATATGGATTCCGTTCAGAGCTTGAATCACATTACGAGATTACCAAATTATTGGGTGTACCTATTGTCTCGGTCAAACTTATCAACCCGTATTTTTATGACTTTGATACAACCTTTTGTCCTTTAGGAGATAAAGGAGTACTCTATTACCCGTATGCATATCCTGAAGAAGATAGAAAACGCATTGCGTCTTTGCCTAACGCAATTCCCATGACCAAAGAGCAAGCAGAACATTTTATCGGCAATAGTGTGTATATTGATGGGAAATTATTGGTAAGTTATCTTGATAGTGACATTAGGCAAAAACTTTCATCTCTTGAGATCACCCCTATTCTTCTTGATACAAGTGAATTTAAAAAGGCAGGCGGCGGAATTAAATGCCTTACGTTTTATCTTCAGTAATTTTGTTTGAAGTGCTATCATTACTAAGTTTTTTCTTTTATAATAAGCGCTAATGTCAAAGCTTTTTATTCCAATCCTTCTTGGTACGATTCGTCCCAAACGGCAATCTCTAAAGGCTGCACAGCTTATCAGCAAAATTGGTGAAGCAAGAGAAGATATCCATGTGCAATTAGTTGACCCAACTGATTATCATTTTCCTTATGATGGAAACGATCCTGAAAATAAAGACCCGCGTTACACTAAGCTCACAAAGGCGGCAGATGGATTTTTTATTGTAACTCCTGAATATAATCACAGTTTTCCAGGAACTTTAAAACGCATGCTGGATAGTGAACTGCAAAATTATATTCACAAGCCGGTTGCTTTTGCCGGAGTATCAAACGGAATTTTTGGCGGAGCGCGGGCAATAGAACAATTACTTCCCACTGTTCGGGAAATGGGAATGGTTCCGACTTTTTCTGATGTATATTTTCCACAAATTCAAAATCTTTTCGATGACAAAGGCAATATTTTGGATGATGGGTATAGCAAAAGAATTCAGAGAGCCTACGATGAATTAGTCTGGATGGCACAAACTCTAAAATGGGGACGGAAACATGTTGCAAGTCTCTATCATACACAAAGAAAAAGTATATAATTAGGATATGGTTCACTATACAACTAAAAATGTAGAAGGCAAACTTATTCTGTTTGCGACAATTTTGGCAAGCGGAATGGCGTTTCTGGATGGGACAGTTGTGAATATCGCAATTCCTGCCATCCAAACGAAACTTAACGCTACAATTTCAGGAATTCAATGGGTAGTCAATGGATATTTGCTTATGCTTTCAGCGCTTATCCTAATAAGTGGAGCACTCGGAGACAGGTTTGGGAGAAAACGTATTTTCCTTTTTGGCATAGGACTTTTTACTGTTTCATCATTTCTTTGCAGTATTTCTCATTCGATTGAACAATTGGCGTTATTTCGTGCAATACAAGGAATAGGCGGGGCAATGATGGTACCTGGAAGTTTAAGTATTATCAATTCTTCATTTGATGAAAAAGTTCGAGGACGGGTAATTGGCCTTTGGTCTGGACTTGCAGGAGGAGTTGCAGCACTTGGACCATTTGTGGGTGGATGGCTCGTGCAATATTTTGGCTGGCCGGCAATTTTTTATATCAATATTCCAATTGGACTTCTTGCCTTATTTATTACCTTTCGTTTTGTGCCGGAAACCAAAAATAACGATGCAACAAGAGTAGATATTGTGGGTTCTGTACTTATTTTCTTATCTCTTCTAGGAATAGTCTATGCATTAATCTCAGGCACAGATATTGGATGGACAAATCCACGTATACTTTTAAGTCTTATTGGTGGCATTGTGTTATTTGTAGTGTTTCTTATTGTACAAACCAAGATAAAAGAACCACTTGTTCCACTTACGATTTTCAAATCTCCTTTGGTAACCGGTGCCAATATTGTCACACTCTTTTTGTACTTTGCGTTAAGTGGAGTTATATTTTTTCTTGTCTTAAATCTTCAACAGGTACAGCATTATTCACCAATTATCTCAGGTCTTGGACTTTTACCTACCATTCTTCTTATTACTTTTCTTTCAGGACCTGCAGGAAGTTTAGCAGATAAAATTGGACCACGAATCCCAATGATCATTGGTCCGTTTATTGTTTCAATCGGGATGGCGCTTCTTGTACTTCCCGGAATCAATGCCAATTATTTTCTTGGCTTTCTGCCAGGACTTATTCTTTTTGGAATTGGAATGTCATTTGTAATAGCACCTCTTACCAAATCCGCTCTTTCAGTTGAGAATAAATATTCAGGTACTGCATCAGGAGTCAATAATGCTGTTGCCAGAATTGCAGGTCTTTTGGCTGTTGCCTTGCTTGGGGCAATAGTAGTATTTCTTTTTGGAATAAAACTTAGAGAGCAGCTTTATGGGTCAAATATGAATAGTGCAGCCCAACAACAGATTCTTTCTCAAGAAAATAAACTAGGTGGGATAGAAATGCCGGCAAATTTTGATATACAAACCAAAGCACTTGGGCGTAGTGCCGTTGATGAATCATTTGTGTATGCGTTTCGGTGGGCGATGAGTATCAATGCAGTTCTTGCTTTCTTGAGTGCAGTGGTAGCATTTTTTACTATTCATCCAAATCGCGTAAAGCGTTCTTCTTGATAAATCGGAGGGAAAATAGCATAGTAAAAGTATGAAAGAAGTCGTCAGACGCATTAATTATTTCTCAACTGCTTTTGTCAGTATTCTTGGCTTTTCTTTAACTTCTGAAATTTTTCAGGAAGATGATTTTGTGGATAAGATTGATGATATTCTCATGCTTCTTTTGAGCATTGGCGTGATTATCTGGTATAAGAAGAAAGGTTACAAAGCAGAAAAGACTGCTATGTCTTTACTTGCAGTAGGTATAGGATTAGTGATTAAAATTATAGCTATCGTCATTGAACACGCAGATAAAGAAGCAGTTGGAGATGATATCGGTATTATGGTTGGATTAGTCCTCGCATTTGCCTTTGTCCTCTGGCACACTCTTGGTCTTCGAAAAACAAAATAAGATTCCTGAAAAAAAAGTGAGAGAAGAATTATTGAACAATAAGAGTTCCCTTCATGCCCTTCTCAGCATGTGAATCAACGGTACACATATATTCAAATGTACCTACTTTATCAGCAGTAAACTCAATGCTATCTGTTTCTCCCGGTTGAAGAGTCTTAGTATGAAGATTTAAATCTGAAATGGTAAAGTTGTGAGGATATTTTCCTACATTCTTGAAAGTGATTTTTATTGTTTGACCTTTTTTAACCGTAATACTTGACGGAGAAAATGAAAATTCGTTTCCTGCGACTGTAAGCTCTTGAGTCATCATGCTTGGAGATATACTGGAGGAAGAACTTGCTGATTCCTGCATTGTAGTAGGCGATGCCGTCATTGCAGTTGGTGAAGGATTTGCAGCAACAGGTATCTGATGCATAATAGAGCTCCTTTGCATATAAAGCACAGCCACGCCACCTAACAAAAGAAGAAGTACAATTACAATAATTACGTTCCTCACATTTTTACTATACAGTAATTATTATAAACATTGTGTAAGAAAAATAAAAGAGATTTATATATACTTTCAGCTGTTTTTCAGATTTGCTGGTATAATCTGTAGTTATGAGAATTTTAGTCATTGAAGATGAACATAAAATTGCCAATTCTATAAAAAAAGGTCTTGAGCATGAACGATATGCGGTAGATATAGTATATGAAGGTACAAGTGGATTTGACTATGCAAGAAGTGAGGAATATGATCTTATCATTCTTGATAGATTGCTTCCTGGAATGGATGGGATAGACATCTGTAAAAATTTAAGAAGCCAAGGAATTCATACTCCTGTCTTAATGCTGACTGCCAAAGGACAAATTGAAGATAAAGTAGAAGGGCTCAATAATGGAGCTGATGATTATATGGTGAAGCCGTTTGCATTTTCCGAATTATTTGCACGAGTACGCGCTTTAACCAGAAGACCAAAAGGAACTACAGACGCAGTTCTTACTATTGATAATTTATCCCTTAATACCATTACTTTTGAAGTAAAGCGGAATGGAAATTTAGTACAATTATCCAGTAAAGAATTTTCACTGCTTGAGTATATGATGCGTCATCAAAATAGGATTCTTACTAAAGAACAAATTATGAATCATGTGTGGAGTTATGATGCTGATGTATTACCAAATTCAGTTGAAGTCTATATTAAGCATCTTCGGGATAAAATAGATACTCCATTCTCATCGCCACATCTTATCCATACAATTCGCGGGTTTGGGTATAAAATAGGAATAGCTACCTAATATGTTTGAATCAGCAAGACTTAAGCTTACTGCATGGTACCTCCTTATAATTATGTTTATCAGCATGTTGTTTAGTGTGGCATTCTATAATGCATCAACGCGTGAAATTCAAAGAGTTATTCGAAGATTACAATATATTCAGAATCAACTAAACACTGGTATTTTTTTTATCGCGCCACCTCTACCTAATGTCCCTACTGTTCAAGAATTACAAGAATCTGAATATCGGTTAATTCTTGTTCTTGTATTTATTAATACCGGTATTGTGCTTCTTGCTGGAGGAGCAGGATATTTTTTGGCTGGCAGAACTCTCAAGCCAATTAAGGAAATGGTTGATGAACAGAATAGATTTATTGCAGATGCATCTCATGAGTTAAGAACTCCGTTAACTGCACTTCGTTCTGAAATGGAAGCAAGTCTTTTTGAAAAACAAATGCGACCAAAAGATGTGAAAGCGCTTATCAAAAGTAATCTTGAGGAAGTGATGCATTTGCAGCTTTTATCAGATAATTTACTTCAACTTGCCCACTATCAAAATCAGAATACAAAATACACATTGAAAGATATTTCACTCCTTCAAGTAGTTGAGAATGCTTTAAAACGGATTACTCCAATAGCTAAAAGAAAACGTATCCTTATTAATAATGAAATAAATGATGTAACCTTAGTAGGAGATGCACATAGTCTCACTGAGCTTTTTGTAATTCTACTTGATAATGCAATAAAATATAGTGAACCAGAAAAACTAATTCTTCTTTCATCTAAAAAAAAAAGACAATTCGGTAGTTATTTCAGTTAGTGACAATGGAATAGGAATAGATAAAAAAGATATTTCTCATATCTTTGATAGGTTTTATAGAGTCAGTACATCACGAACTAAAACAGATGCATCAGGATATGGTCTGGGATTATCAATTGCCAAAAAAATTGTTGATGAACATACAGGAATAATATCAGTACAAAGTGCATTAGGAAAAGGAACGACATTTACTATTAAGCTTCCTATAAAGCAATAATTCATACTTTTTATTCAGTTTAATTTCAGTTTTTGACAGTAGGATAAATTGATATACAATAGAAAATACATTATCCGTTTATGAAAAAAATACTTGTTGGTGCTGCCATTTTTTTTGTCTTTATCGCATATGCGCTTTTTGAGAGACGAGGAAATACATTGTCATTATCAACCAATGTGAACAACAATACTGATACTACAAATACGAATATCAATAATCCTTCCGGTGCTCCTAGTCCTACAAGCAGTAATCAAAAAAAACAAGGGACATATAAAGATGGAACCTATACAGGAAATACAGAAGATGCTTTTTATGGAAATGTACAAATCCAAGTTACCATTAGCAATGGAAAAATAACTGATGTTCAATTTCTACAATATCCAAATGATAGACGTGAATCAATGCAAATTAGTAATTATGCAATGCCTTCTCTTAAACAAGAAGCAATTCAAGCACAAATCGCGAATGTTGATATTGTAACAGGCGCAACTCAAACCAGTCAGGCGTTTATTGACTCACTCACTTCTGCACTCTCTCAAGCGCAATGAAACATACACGTCTTCTCATGGGTATGCCCATAACAATCGAGATTGTTGATGAGACTGCAACAGTAAAAGATATCGAAGATATTTTCAGTTATTTTGTTTTAATTGATGAACGTTTTAGCACATACAAACCAGAAAGTGAAATTTCTAAGATCAACAGAAGGGAAATTCAGGAAAAAGAGTATAGTCAAGATATGCGGGAAATCTTTTTATTAAGTGAGCAAACCAAAAATGAAACAGATGGGTATTTTACTATTGTCCATAATGGACAAATTGACCCTTCAGGAATTGTCAAAGGCTGGTCAATTTTTAGAGCGTCTCAGATCTTACAACAGAAGGGATTTGCCAATTTTTATATCGATGCTGGTGGAGATGTGCAGGTATCTGGGAAAAATGCAAAAGGACAGATGTGGAAAGTTGGGATTAGAAATCCTTTTGATAGTACCACTATTGTCAAGACACTTAGACTTTCTGAGAAAGGAATAGCAACTTCAGGAACCTATGAGCGAGGAAAGCATATTTATAACCCACATCAAAAAGACGAAGTACAAAATATCGTAAGTATTACCGTAATTGGTCCTAATGTCTATGAAGCAGATAGATTTGCAACTGCTGCCTTTGCCATGGGAGACAAAGGGATTTATTTCATTGAAAAGCTTTCAGGCTTTGAAGGGTATATGATAGATAAAGATGGGAATGCAACAATGACAGGAGGTTTTAAACAGTATGTTTCAGAATAAAATTATAGAAAGTATTGATTATGTGCTTAACAGGGTTACCATGTATCGTTTGATACTCTACTATCTTATTGGTCTTCTGTGTGCAGCAATGGTTTTAAGCCTCATACATGCTCTTTCCTTTAGTCCATTTTCTCTGCTTGTTTCTGTAGTTTTTCTTCTGGTAATCTCATGGATTGCCAACACCATTCTGGCAAAATTATTCAAAGCTCAAACCAATTTTGAATCAGTGTATATTTCCGCATTAATTCTCGCATTAATTGTAAGTCCAGCAAAAGTTTCTCATGATTTCGTTTTTTTGGGATGGGCTGCTGTCTGGACCATGGCATCAAAATATATTGTTACTCTTAATCGTAAGCATCTTTTTAATCCTGTTGCGTTTGGAGTGTGGTTTGCCGGGATAGGACTTCAGAATTCAGCCATCTGGTGGGTAGGAACTGGTGTCATGGTGCCATTTGTATTTCTCGGAGGGCTTTTAGTGGTAAGAAAAATTCAACGTGCAGATTTAGTAGCAAGTTTTTTACTTGTTGCACTTATCACCATGACTGGATTTAGTCTATTACATGGGAATAATCTTTTTACTTCTTTAACAAGAGAACTGTTGGAAACACCGCTTTTCTTTTTTGCATTTGTTATGCTTACTGAACCTCTGACAATTCCTCCAACCAATAAGTTGCAGCAGTATTATGGAGGAATAGTAGGATTTCTTTTTGCTCCTCAGGTTAATTTATTAGGATTTTTTACTACACCTGAACTTGCACTTCTTTTGGGTAACCTTTTTGCCTATTATGTAAGCCCTAAAATAAAACTATTTTTGCATCTTAAAGAGAAAATACCGATTGGACCAAATATTTTTGATTATGTCTTTGTGCCCAACAGGCAACCTTCATTTACTCCTGGACAGTATATGGAATGGACACTTGCACATCCTCATTCAGATGCAAGAGGTACGAGAAGATATTTTACGTTAGCATCATCTCCTACTGAAGATACGGTACGAATAGGAGTACGATTTTACGATACAAAAAGCAGTTATAAAAAAAGGCTTCTTAGTCTTGACAGTAACAAGGAAATTATTGCGTCGCAAATAAGCGGAGATTTTGTGTTACCTAAAGATGCATCTCAAAAATTGGTCCTTATTGCAGGAGGAATTGGCATAACTCCTTTTCGGAGCATGATAAAGTATCTTTTGGATACCAATCAAAAGCGTACAATTACTTTATTCTATTCAGTGAAAAGTCCAGACGAGTTAGTGTATAAAGATATTTTTGATGAGGCAGCTGCCAAACTCGGAATAATTCCAATTTATACTGTTACAGATAAAAATGCGCAGTGGAATGGAAGAATGGGAAGAGTTACAAAAGAAATGATAGAACAGGAAGTACCGGATTACAAAGAACGGATATTTTATCTTTCAGGACCGCAACAGATGGTTAAAGGATTTGAGCAGACTCTAAAGGATATGCATATCCCGGAGAAGTACATTAAAAAAGACTATTTCCCAGGTTTTGTATAAAGCATGTTTTTTAAGTTCATTTTCAGTTTATACTTCTACAATAGCATAACTATATGATTTAAAATAAATGTATGAAGACAATAGTACAAAAATTATCTTCTAGTTTGATTGCATGCTTCCTCTCGTATCCTGTGGTTTTAGTAAATTCATCAAGAATAACTATTTTCTCTTTCTTTTTTGCATGATTTAAGGAGGCAACATACTCTTTATCTCCTTTCATCACCCCCTTCCTCTTTCGGTGTCAATTACTCGTGAGGCAACAATGATACTACGGTGTCATTCTTAATGAGTCAAATCGCCTATCGTGAAACTGTTGTAGTATTTGGTATAATAGCGAAGTTGTATTGAGAAGGTTATTTCAAATGAAAACAAAGCTCTCAGCTTCAAAAATACACAAGAGCGACAGTTCCACAAGTACTCATAAAGCACTGGATAGTAAAAAATATTTCCATGCACTTATTGAGCATAGTTCTGATGCTATTGCTCTTATTAATCCTGTTGGAAAAGTACTCTATGCTTCAGCTTCTACAAAGCAAATTTTAGGATATACACAGAAAGAATTTGTGGGAATGAATGGGTTTGCTTTGGTACATAAACAAGATCTTCCAAAGGTCATGAAGGAGTTATCAAAAATACTTCTTCATAAAGGGAGTACTGTAGTAGTTGAGGTAAGAGTAAAACATAAGAAAGGGTATTATATTTGGGTTGAAGCCAAGGGAACTAATCTGCTCTTTGATAAAAATGTTGGTGCTATTGTCGCTAATTTTAGAGATATTACTGAACGAAAAAATACAGAAGAAAAACTCAAAGCAAACGAAGAGCAGTTCCGTTTACTTTTGGAACATAGTGCAGATGCAATAACACTTATCGATAAAACAGGAAAAAGAATCTATTCAACACCTTCCCGGAAAAATATTTTGGGATATGATACAAATGATGATATTGGAGAAAGCGTATTTACCAATATTCATCCAGATGATGTAAATATAGTCAAAAAAAATTTTTCAGAGGTAGCAAAATATCCAAACAAAAGTCTTAGCCTTGCGTTTCGTATAAAACATAAAAAAGGTCACTGGGTTTGGATAGAAACAACAGGAACAAATCTTTTGCATGTTCCTCATATTGAAGCAATTGTTGTAAATTATCGTGATATTACGAAAAGGAAAGAAGATGAGGAACGCAATAAATTTCTCGAACAAGCAAGCAATATTCTTGGTACATCAATTGATTATGAAGTCACATTAAAAAATATTGCAGAACTTATTGTTCCAAGACTCGCAGATTATTGCCGCATTGTTACTGTTGATGAAAATAAAATAATAAAAGAAATCGCAGTAAAACACGTCAATCCTAAAAAACAGAAACTTGTCAGGGAACTTTATAAAAATTATAAAGATGGAGTAAAAACTACTCATGGAGTAGAAAAAATGCTTCAAACTGGAAAATCAGAACTTATGAAAGAAGTAAATGAAGAAATTTTAGAAGTTTTTAAAGATTCTCCTCAATTGATAAAAGTAATAAGACAATTAGGACTTATTTCTTATATGGGCGTCCCAATGAAAATTGGTGAAAAAATTGTAGGCACTATTGTTTTTTCGTCAGTACAAAAAGAAAGATTATATACGCAAGAAGATTTACGTCTTGCTGAGGAATTAGCAAGACGAGCTGCCTATGCAGTTGAAAATGCACGACTTTATACAAATGAACAAAAAGCAGTAAAACTTCGTGATGAATTCATTTCAATTGCCTCGCATGAGCTTAAAACTCCAATTACCAGTCTTAAACTCTATACAGAAATTTTACAAAGACAACTTGATAAGCAGAGTGAATTAAGTGGAGCGACCCAACCTTTAGAAAAAATGCAAGATCAGATTAATAAGCTTACGGCACTTATCAATGATTTACTCAATGTGTCACGAATTGAGTCGGGGAAATTGATTTTCAATAACGAACGTTTTTCTCTTATGGAAGTAATCAAAGAAACAGTTGAGATAGTTCAATCCAATGCACTAAAACATAGAATTATAGTAAAGGGAACTATAGATAAGAAAGTATATGGAGATAGATATCGAATTTATCAGGTGTTGGCAAATCTTCTCTTAAATGCAATAAAATATTCTCCAAATGCTGATGAAGTTATTGTGCATGTAATGCCAGGTAAAAAAGAAGTAACTGTTGCAGTACAGGATTTTGGAATTGGGATTGATGAAAAACAACAACATAAAATATTTAATCGTTTTTATAGAGTAGATAATCCACAAGAGAAAACTTTTCCAGGACTTGGACTCGGACTGTATATTTCCAATGAAATTATCAAGAGACATGGAAGTGTAATTCACGTAGTGAGCAACAGAGGAAGCGGTTCTGAGTTTAGTTTCACACTTCCATATGCAGAGAAAATGAAATTAAATTAAAAACTTGACAAATAGGAAAGAGTATTGCTTAATAAATATATGATTTCTCTCAAAGAGATAGTAAGAACAGGTATTCTTATTGTTTGTTTAGTAATTTTTTTATTTTTATCTCCATTTAGTTTCGCTGCAACACAAAAATTTGCCAAAGGAACTATAACATGGCAGAATGTACCAGGTGCTGTTTTTTATAATGTTTACTATAAAGAAACAAAAGAGAAGAACTTTACCAACGCAGTCCGTAAACTTCCTAATACTTCCAAGAGCTATACAATAACCTTCTTAAAAAAAGGTGTAAGTTATCAATATAAAGTTACAGCTCTAGATACATCTGGAAAAGAATTTTACTTTTCTCCGATAAAGTGGGTAGTGCCTACCCGTTATTGATAATTAGCTATTGACAAATTTCACTCTTTTAGAGAAACTAGACAAAATGAAAAAAATAGTAACAATAGCTGCTGTTATACTGGGTATTATTTTTCTTATCGTTGCAGCAGTTTATTTCTTAGAGCCAGCAAAATCATTACCTACCTTTTTCCCGGGATACGACACAACACTTAGTAAACATCATTATAAGCATGCTATTGGTGTATTGCTTTTGGGGTTTGCTCTTTTTGCTTATGCGTGGTTTCAAACTGGCAAAAAGTCAACGAAGGAAAAACAGAAGACTGAGTAATAATCCAATTCCTACACAATAAACTGCAAATGGAGTTAATTTTTCTGTCTTAAAATAGCGAGTTAAAAAGCGAACAGAAAAATATGCACATATACCAGAAGAGACGGCGCCCACAAGAGTCGGTCCAAGCACTTTCATACCTGTTTGAGTTGTAAGTTCAGGTAGTTTAAGAATTGATGCCGCAGCGATAATAGGAGTAGCCAACAAAAAAGAAAATCTTGCAGCATCTTCATGACTTAGTCCAACAAAAAGTCCTCCAGTAATTGTTGCACCGGTTCTTGAAAAACCAGGAATAAGCGCAATGCACTGAAGAATGCCTACTTTTATTGCTTGTGTCCATGTAATGTGAGCTATGCGTTCATCACTGTGAGATAAAGAAGCGTTTTCTTTCTTTTTCCGTCGTAGCATTTCAGCTCCATACAGCATAAATCCATTTACGATAACAACAAAAGCCACAAGTTGAGGAGAAGCAAAAAGACTTTTAAATGTATCCTCAAATAAAAGTCCTAAAATGCCTGCAGGAATTGTTGCAACAATGAGAAGCCAGGAAAGTTTGGCATACGAATTACTTTCTTTAATTTCGCGATCTCTTAAAGATTGTATAAAACCAATAAGTAATCGTTTCCAGTCTTTTAAGAAAAAAAGAAACAACACAAGTGCAGTTGCAGTATGGGTTGCAACAAGAAACGTGAGAAAGAACGGGTCATTTTGATTGATATGCCATCCAAGAAGTTTGGGTAATACGACACTATGTCCTAAACTCGAAATAGGGAAGAGTTCAGTTATCCCCTGCAATGCACCGAAAATAATTGCCTGAAAGTATGAAAGCATTATTTTTTCTTTCCTTTATTTTTTCTTTTGTTTGCTTCATAAAGTACCACTCCTGTTCCTATAGCACCAATTGCAAAAGCTGTTCCTACAATAATCTGTAACCCTCGATTTGAACGTATGCTGATTAGATTTTTCCCTTCTTCTTTAGCAGATTTAACAAGAGTTCTATGTTCTTTTAGATATTGCTTTCCTTTTTCTTCAGAATCTCCGCCTGGTACCTGATCAACTTCTATTTCTCCTGGTATATGTTCAATATTTGGTGGAATTTCTCCCCATGCTTCTTTCATATGCTTATTATATATCATTTCTCATCTTTTAGACAAAAGATATAGCATCTTCAAGACTGAAATCTTTCACTTTTGTTCTTGTAATTTCAAGAGCTATTGCGTGAGTACGAAGATGTAATGCTAATTCATAGATAATTTGCCGGACATAGGTACCGCTTGAACAATGCAGAGAAAGCTGTGCAATTGGAAAGGAGTTGTTATTATTCTTTTCAAGAAATAAATCCCAGTCATTCAGAATTTCTTTTTGCCGAAAATCACCTGACGCACTCACAATTGCTTTCTTGGCTTTTTCAACAAGTTGTGTACAGGTAATTTCTGATACCGACTCAAGTTTGAGTGAAAAAATTTCGACTTGCTTTTTAGGAATAACAATTTCCGTAAGTTTATTCTCTCTTGCCCAATAGTAAAGCGGTTTTCCTTGCACTGTACGGGAAGAGTAGGGAGGATACTCTTGCATATATATTCCAAAAAATGAAGGAAGAACTTCTTGTATTTTTTCTTTTACATTAATAGGAAGCGTTTGATTTGTGTGTATGATTCGTCCCATTACATCATATGTGTCTGTTGCAATACCAAAAACTGCCCTAAAGGAATATTCTTTTGGTAAGTCTTCATAAATTTTTCTTTTTTTATTTTCATCACCAACAAGAACAAGAAGAATGCCTTTTGCCATTGGATCAAGTCTTCCTGCATATCCAAGTGGTACATTTCTATATTCAGGATTTTTTTGACGAAATGCATGTATAACTTGAAGCGGACTTGGACCAACCGGTTTATAAAGACAAAGTACTTTTTCCATACTGTGTATTATAACGCAAAAAATAACTTGTAGATGTTTGATATAATGCACTCATAATGGATAAAAACGAGAAGATACTTCGACAAACTCTTATCACATTTCTTAAAGGCGGCAATGCCTATATGCCTTTTTCAGAAGCAGTAGAAAATTTTCCAATGAATGCAATAAATACTATTTTTCCAAATAGTACCTATACTCCTTGGCATCTTCTTGAACATTTGCGTTTTACCCAGCATGATATTTTTGATTTTATTGTCAATCCTGCATATAAGGAACCGGAATGGCCAAAAGATTACTGGCCAAAGAAAAATACGAAGGCGACTCCAAAAGATTGGCAGAAAACAATACAAGATTTTTTTAACGATTTGAAAAGACTTGAGGATTTAGTTCATTATGAAAAAACTGATTTGTACGCCAAAATTTCCTGGGGAACAGGACAGACAATACTTCGGGAAATACTTCTTGTTTGCGATCATAGTGCCTACCACACAGGTGAATTTTCTATTATGCGGCAAGTAATGGGTACATGGCCAAAAAAAAGAAGTACATGAACAAACTCTTCATTGGAACTTCAGGATATATCTATAAAGATTGGGTTGATAAATTTTATCCCAAAGACTTAACTCAAAAAGAATATTTATCTTTCTATGCCAAGTATTTTACTACAGTGGAAATTAATGCCACGTTTTACCGGAGTTTTCCAAAAACAGTTTTTGAGAAATGGCAAGAACAAACACCTGAAGATTTTTGTTTTACAATCAAAGGTTCACGATTTATTACTCATGTCAAACGACTTAAAGATATTGATGATTCGATAGTGTTATTTTTTGAGAATGCGTCAGGATTATTACACAAACTTGGAGTAGTGCTTTGGCAATTTCCAAAATCTTTTGTCTATACAAGCGAGACAAAAGAGAGATTTATCCATTTCCTTGCTCTTTTACCCACATCTTCAAGACAAGTGGTTGAACTTCGTCATGTCTCGTGGTTTACAGAAGAAGTGTATGGTATGCTTAGTCAACACAACATTGGATTTGTTATCAATGATACTTCAGCATTTCCTGCAAAGGATGTGATTACTTCAGATGTTGCCTATATCCGCTTTCATGGACCAACAAGATTGTATGCGTCTTCCTATAGTAGAGAACAACTGAATGAATGGGCAAGTGCAATTAAAACATATCTTAAAAAATATGATGTGTACTGTTATTTTAATAATGATATATCAGGATATGCTATAGAGAATGCCCTTAGCCTTAAAAGATTAATTAATTATTAAAAATCGGCCTTCCTCTCATTCCTAAAAATTGTCTTGTAATAATATTGAATACACTTAGTATAGATTGATTCATTAACAAAGCTTTAGTACTTTTTGTTTGCTAATACTAGTGGTATTTTTAAGGAATCTCTTGTAAAAGAAGCTAAAACGGCAGGTAGCGTTTATAAGAATAAATTTTTCTAAGAGTAGCAATGAGAATACTAATACATTTTTTACATTTTAGTTTACAGGTAAATTAGTTATATATAGTTGTTTGCTATAGAGGAATAAATTGGGCGGCAGTGCTAAAGATCCCTGAAAGGTGGTGATAACTGATATAAATGATTAAACGATTATTGTTAAGTTTTCTATTAATGGCAGGCGTGACTGAAAGCACTTTTCTAGGAACAAAAGCACTATTGTCAACTCAAGTAACTCTTGCAGAAGTACATTTAGTACGGGACAGTAGAGTTACAAATTTCAAAGAGTATATCCAGTAATCCTACTTCAAGTTCATTTACAGATACTTCGCTCGCTGGATTTACAGAAAAAATTCTTCCAGGGCAAACAGTTTCGCAAACTGTTTGGCTTAAAAATACTGGTTCTGATACTGATTTAGCAATTGCAGCGGATCAACAAATAATATAACTATCACGTGTCAAAATACTATTTACCAAAGTAACAATAATAGTTCTTCAATGATTGTTATGAATTCTTTGGATACAGGAAATAATACTGCAAATAACAACACAGATGTAACGAGTATTCATTCAGGTTCTGCAACATCAACAGTTGCTATTACCCAAACAGCGAATACCAATACTATAAAGTAGAAAATTAGAAGAAGTTTATTCAGATTTAGTAATATCTCTATATTTTTCCAAAAGTTTTCTTATTTTTGGATCAATAACTACCTGGCAATAAGGGTAGGTGCGGTTGTTATCATAAAAATCCATATGATAGTCTTCAGCTTTATAGAAATTGGTAAATGGTACAATTTGGGTAACAATCGGATCTTTATAGACTCCTTCTTTTTCAATTTTCTTTTTGGATTCTAAAGCTTCCTTTTTCTGTATTTCATCATGATAAAAAATGACTGAACGGTATTGAGTCCCTACATCATTCCCTTGTCGGTTAAGAGTAGTCGGGTCATGTAAGTGCCAGAAAATTTCCAAAAGCTTGTCATATGAAATACTATTTGGATCAAATTCAATTTGTATTGCCTCAGCATGACCTGTGGTGCCAGAAGATACTTCTTTATAGGTTGGATTCTCTTTGGTGCCACCTGCATAGCCAGAAGTTATAGATATAACTCCTTTTAGTCTTTTAAATATTGCTTCTGTACACCAGAAACATCCGCCTGCAAGTGTTGCTTTTTGTGTTTCCATATTACTTTCTTAACTCCATTTTGCATTTTGTACAAATTCCAAAACTGTGACTTACAAAATAATCTCCATAATCATGCAATTTAAAATCCTGAATTTGTGCAACTAAATCAAAAAGTGCTTGCTCCAACTCTGATGTATAGTCAATCGCAAATTCTTTTTGTGGATATTTCAGTATCCCGTATGTAGGGCGCATACCATAATTCTCCTCCACTAAGTGACAATATGCAATAAGCTGCATTACATGATTTTTATAAGGAGTAAGAGGAGTTTTTCCTGTTTTTATTTCAATTGGGATTATACTTTTTTTCTTCTTGATAAGATAATCAGGTTTGCCAATAAGAGGCAAAAGAGAGGATTCAAGAATACTTCCTGGTATTTGTGTTGAATCCTGATAAATAAGTTTTCCTTGTAAACTTCCCATGCTTCGTCTTTTCAAAAAAAGCATTAAGTTTAGGAGCAGACAAACTAATAGGAGAAAAAACGATATGAGAAAAAGATAAAAAAGTATAGATTAAAATTTAAAAAATAATTGTAATAGAAACAGTATGGCAACAAAGAGTAATAAGCAAAAGGTAGATACAAAAAGAATTACTTTCAGTCGTGCAAATTTTATGAGTCTTATGGCGAGGGCATCATGGTAGAGAGTACCTTTGTACATCTCATCATTTACTTCACGCAGTGCATGGAGTCCTTTCCAGAAACACTGTCTACAATAAATAAACTCATTAATCTTGCTGGCTTTTACAATAGTTTTGGCAGTCACAAGTAGGCTCTATTCTAATACAAATTTTTGACACTGCAAATCGAAGAAAGTTATTTTTCTTCTCTCTTAATTTCTACTCCCCCTATATCATCTCCTGTAAGATTCTGTCCATGTAATTTCTCATCAGCAATACTACCGATTTGAGGCAGAGATACTCTCTTTTGTTGTTTTCCACCTTTTGTATTTTTCTTCTTTTTATATTTTTGCATATAAAAATTTTACAAAGAGCAGTTATGATTTTAAAAAATGATTGGTAAGAATATCGCAAGAACTAAATTTGTATTTCTCAATATGGTATGTCACACTTTTTGTATGATTCGGAAAATAAAAGGATTGTATCAAGTACTTTCTGAGAAAACGCATCGAAATATGGGAACGTATAGGAGTCTTAAGGCAGCAAAACATCGACTGCAACAAATAGAATTTTTCAAATACCTCAAGAAAAAAGCTTAACTTACTTTTTTAGGTTTTAGTAACATACAAAGTATTCCAATTACAAAAAGAGGACATATGCCAACAATCCCAGCAACAATAAAAAAAAGAAGAGGATTTGATTGAGAAGGAGGCGGAGTATGTTTTACTATGGTATTAAATTTGATGGGAATCAGCACTGATTCAAATAGTTGCGGTTCAGGTGTTTGCCCGTCATCTGCCATAATTTTTAAGATATAGTTACCAGGTTTTGCATAGGCATGAGTATTTTGTAAGCCAGATGCAATAGCTCCATCTCCGAAATCCCAGGAGAATTTTGTTTCTTTTATCTGATCGGGTGTAGCTTGGGGGAAACGCGCAGTGTCAATTACCAATGAAAGTTCTTGATTGACTGTATACTCTTTAGGTGCAAGATCTTGAGGAGGGTCGTTTGCATAAGGAGAATTTGAAGGAACGATGTAGGTATTACTATACTCATTATTTATCATAAAATACGGGGGTTGTCCTGGCATATGGGCAAATATAGGATGTAAAGAAGAGAAAAAAAGAAGCGACAGAAGAATACAGGCGAATTTGAAGAATTTCATCCCTGTATTATATGCTTCTCATGTTTATCTTTCAAATTCGTTTTTTGCAAATCAAACATTTTCTGTAAAAATTCATTAATAAATCCAAATGTAAAAGAGTACACAAGTCGTTTTGTAATTGTTTTAGAAATAGTATGTTTTTGGGTTTTATTGTATTTTTGATTAAGTATATATGCTTTTTCAGTAAGAACTGCATAATGGCTGGGACTAATTTTTTTTCCTGAATGCAAAAAAAATACTTTAGTAAACTCGGCACCAAAGAACACTATTTGAGTTGTATAGTATACCCATAAGAGAAGTACTATCACGCTTCCTGCTGCACCGTAGGTTGAAGTAACAGCACTTGTACCAATATACACTCCGATAATTGTTTTGCCTATGGTAAATAAAAATGAAGTAATAAATGCACTAATAAGTACATATTTCCAAGGTAACTTTACATCAGGAAGTACTTTAAAAAGAAATGCAAAAAGAAAAGTAATAATAAAAAGTGATATTAGAAAGGTAATCCATTGAAGAATAACTGCATCAAAAGGAAGAATATGTTGGAAAAAAGTACCAAGCAAAGAAATAAGCGCACTTGCCACAAGCGAGACGAGTAATAAAAATATAACTACCGCAATCATAGAAAAATTAAGTAAACGGTTTATCAGAAGTTCTTTTATATGGAGTCCTGGTTTTTTGGTTACTCCCCAGATAAAATTGAGCATTTGTTCCAACTGTCCAAATATTCCAACTGCTCCAAATACTAAAAGAATACCACCGATAATAGTTGCAAGCATACCTTTTCGTGGCTTATTAAGTGTTGAGATGAGTGTTTGTAAAAAATTCGCCCCTTGTGCACCAATAAGACTTTGCATTTGCGTATAGATATTTTTTTCAATTTGAGAGTTACTTAAAAAAAGTCCTAAAATACTTATAATCACAAGAAGTAAGGGGCCAATAGAAAAAACAGTATAGTAGGCAAGTGCTGCAGACCATAAAGAAGCATTATCATTTTGCCACTCTGTCAATGTGTCTTTCAAAACTGATACAAAAGAGGAGAAGTGTATCCGCATAGTACTATTTCCTTTTTGCTATTTTTTGCATTTGTTTGACTGCGGTATCTGCAAACGCGGCACCCATAGAAGCAGCTAAACTTTCACTTTGGTCGACAACTTTCTTTACAGAGTGTATTTTGTCTTCAATATTTCCATATACTTGGCTGATTTTATTTTTAATATAGAAAAGAAGTATCACCACTGCCAAAAGTAAAAGAGTATAAAGTATCATAAAGACTATACCAACCACATAAAAAATATTCTGCAATGTCATACATGTACTAAACATGAGAAAGGAATGTAATTATCTAAAATACGGTAAGCTTTGTGTAAGAAATGTCAATAAATTGACAAGAACGTACGAACTTTCTATGCTTATAAGAGAGGAGTATTGTGGAAAACTTACTTAATAGACTAGATGAGGTGCCAATGCTCAAAAGACATAGAAGAATTGCCTTTTGGGTTACATTGGCTATGATATTGAGTACATTTGCTATATCGTATATGCAACTTCCAATTAGTGTAGATCATATCCATTTAAATGCGTTTCTCATTTTTTCAACTTTAGTAATGATATTTTTTCTCAAAATATTACCATTTGAAATGAAATCAGGGCCTCTACGTTGGACGTTTCGTGGACAGGAATTGCTCTTTGGACTTTCATTTGGAGTATTAACTTCTTTTACAGTGCTTTTTACAGGAGGAATACATTCTCCTTTCTGGTATATCTACATTATGGTACCTATTGGTACTGCAATAAATCTGCCTTCATGGGCTGTACTTATAGAAGTAATAGAAGCAATTGTCCTTTATCTTTTTACTGTTCTTGTTGGAGGTCCCTTTTTATATAACACACCAATTAGTAGTAATTCGTATAGTACAATTGCTATATCTTTATCAGGAATTATTTTTTCAAGTATTCTTGCATATCATTTAGCAGAAGATATTATGAAAGATAATAAACAGAAATATGAACTTGCTGTAACATTGGATAAACGATCGAAAGAAATTAATGTAGAGAAAAATAAATTTTATACTATACTTTCATCAATTAATGATGGTGTTTTAGTTCTCAATACTTCTCATATGATTTCCTTTGGCAACAAAGAGATGGAAAAAATATCTGATAGAAATGTACAGGAATTGATAGGCAAGGATATTACCAGTTTAGGAATACAAACAAGTGATGGACAAGTTCTTACAAATTCGTTTATTTTCGATACAAAAAATCATACCAATAACTCTTTTTACTATATAGGAAATAAGTTACAAATTATAAAAAAAAATGGAGAGAAAAATTACCTAAGTCTTACTGCATTAAAAGTTGATGAAGGAGAACTTTTAGACATAGATTGCATTTGTGTAGTACATGATATTACAACTGAGATGCAAAAAGATGATACAAAACTTGATTTTGTCTCAATGGCTGCTCATGAGTTAAGAACTCCTTTAACTATTATAAGAGGTTATTCAGCACTTCTTATACAGAAAAGTAAAAATTTTGATTCAGAAACAATAGATTTTATTAATAGGTTGGAAGTAAGTAGCAGAAATCTTGCTGATCTTATCGATAATCTATTAAGTGTATCCAGAATTGAACATAATACTTTTAAAATAGAGAAAATACCTGTTAATTTACGAAAGACCATTGTAGATATTGTTCGTGATCTTCAAGAACAGGCAAAAATAAAAAACCAGAATCTGGAACTTTTTATACCAGACAGTTTACCTTTTGTAATTGCAGATGAGCTTCGTATTAGACAAGTGCTTGTCAATCTTATCGCAAATTCAATAAATTACACCCAGGTAAATGGACATATTACGGTAACTGTAACCTTAAAAGATTCATATCTTTCAGTTTCAGTTACCGATACAGGCGTTGGTATTCCTCAAGAAGCATTGCCAAAATTATTTACCAAATTTTTTAGAGTATCAGGACAACTTGAGCAAGGCTCAAAAGGAAATGGACTTGGACTTTTCATATGTAAATCAATTATTGAAATGCATAATGGAAAAATTTCTGTAAACAGCGAATACGGCAAAGGCACAACTTTTATGTTTGAATTACCTGTTGCATCTATTGAAGATATTGCCAAATTTAGAAATACAATATCCCAAAGTATGCTTACTGATGTAAGCAGAAAAGGTATCATTATTAACAAAGAGTTGGGTTCTCAATATACGCCTAGTGCATAAGTCTTTGGAATGATTCTTGCTGTTCCTATTGCGGTGCTTACAAAAGTTATTTATAGAGGTATCAATTATTCCTAAAGTATTTCTAATAAGTAATTATATGAACTCTTGACTCTGAAAGTAATGCGGGATAAGGTAATTGAGTCTTCATCTGTACTTTATATAACTTATTGCCTATATCTAGAGTAATAGGCTGTGAAATTAAGAACTGAGAATCACTTCCTCCGCTATACAAAACTTCTGAAAACCAAACTGGATGATTGTCGGTTGCATTATAAAGTCTTATATTTACAGTTTCATTGCCAGTAGGGACATGTACTGAAGCTTCAAATACGACACTTTTTATCCTTTGATAATTATTGCTATCAATATATCCCTGTAGGCCTGTCACATCCTGCCAATCAAGTGAAGTAACAGAACCTCCTCCAAATGGCACATAAAATTCTTTTGCTGAATTGGTAACAAGATTATTATTGGTAGTTTTCACAAATGGCGATGAAGTCGCTTCTTTAATTTGAGATAAACAGCTGACTGGACAACTCATATCATTTACAACTGGACGTGTAAGCAAAATTGGACTAGGAGTTGGAATATTCTCTTGAGCTTGTGTTTTTACGGAGATTTTTTGGAAATATACGATATCAAGCAGTAGTATATTCACAAAAAATAAAAGAAATAACAAAACAATTATAGTAATAGCAAAAGATTTTTTAATTGTCATAAAGACAGGTCTTATTTAAGAGTACTGAAGTAGTAACTAAGTTGTCAATTCTAATTATAAACAATACGTCTAATAGGAAAGTGCAGAAAAACCATGCATGGCTCGGTATACTATAAAGTATTGTTGAAAGGGAATGTTAAAAAGAGCCATATCAGTTAATAAATGGAGCAACATTGCAAGCGCAAGTGTAAAAAAGATAAGTTTGGTTCTAGTGCTTTTTACCAAAAGGGCAATTATTGCTGAGATAATAACATACTCAAAGGCATGAAAAAATACATATGTTTTCCCACTTATCTCAAATTGTAAACCTCTCATGAAGTAATCAAAATTAAAATAAGTTCCAAAAACAAAAAAATAGTCAATAAAATGGTCAACATCTATAAGGAACCCGCCGATTAGTCCTACAATAAAAGCGAGTCGTAACATATCTTTTCTTTTTGCACCTAAAATACTCCACACGAAGTATCCTGCAATACTGCTTGAAAGCAAATGAAGAGCTACATCAAGATTTGTTTCCATACATATTTCATTATACCTATTCTTTCTTACCTCTTACAAGTTTTTGTTTTACTCTTATTTTTTTCTTTGGATAATAAAAAGGCAAAGAAAAGAAGGTCTAGTTCTATTCTAGAATGAGTGTCTTCAGAAGGGAGGGTGATAGCAAACGGGATATATGAAGGGTTTTCAACAAAAAGTTAAAGGGAAATTAGAGCAAATGCAAGGAGAAGTAAATCAACATACCAATAAAGGTGGAAAAGGTGGTATGCAAAAAGTTAAAGGGAAAATAGATGAAATAGCAGGAGATGTAAAAATGAAAGTAAATGAGGAAAAACTAAAAAATGAAGAATATGATAAGAATGATTATTAAAAAATCTAATTTAGAAAGACATATTTCTGTTATAAACAGTCACTAAATAACAAGAGAGCGGATTCTGTCTCTCCTTCCCCTTATTACAAAACCCGCTCTCAAGTAAGACGTATATTGGTTATACTGGCAATCAGAACTACATGATAGTTTAACGAACTATCAAAAATATTGTAGTGTAAAAAACAATATCGTTCTTGACACTCGGGAGACTATTCTCTGACAAAAAGTAAACAAATAATTTTATTCTATCAGTTCTCTTAAAATTTACTCTCTTCTTTCGATACTTTCACCCCCTTTTTATATAAGGTTTTTATACTTTCATTATGGGTATTCTTACATCAATTGCATTACTACTTTTGGTACTTTGGATTTTAGGAGTAAGTCTTCATATTGCAGGCGCATTTATTCATATCATTTTAGTTATTGCAATAGCGCTTTTTATTGGGAAATTCCTGCAAACGAACTTTAGCAGATAGTTATCTTTGGAGATATGGTGCAATAAAGATGACATCAGTTTTTTTTTCACGCTCCTCATGAAATTGTTCTATTGAGAAATATCTTTCAAATACACGTTCGCTAAGACCATTGGTATGCAATTGTACTCCAAGATGGAAAATATTTCTTTTAGTCATATGTTTGACAATTTCTCGAGCAAGAGGTCGTACCTGTAGGCTTTCTAGAAAATCTTTTCTTTTACTCCAGTGAGGATTTGCTACTTCAGAAATAGCAGTCGGGACAAATTGAGTAGTCATATCGCCATTATATATAATAAATTCCATAGAACCAGCATAGAGACGATCGCCTACTCGAGACTGCAAATACATGCCTTTAAGATAGGGAGAAACTCTATAAAAATTATGGGCATGAGTTCGAATGCCTTCATCGTTTATTACCTCAGCCATTGCTCCAAGTAACGTGGTTTTTGTAGCTTCTCCAACCTTTGCTGTTTCAAGTGGAATAGAAATTTGCTGTTCATATCTTCCTGTAAGTGGTTTTTTCACTTTTTCCTCGACAACCAGAAGTTCATCCTTTAGATTCACAATGACTACACCTACTCCTTGAGTACCGGGTTGGGTCTCAGGTCCATCTAAATCTCTCTTATGATAAGTTTCATGTGATTGCATAAAAACTCTATTATTAGTCGTAAAATTGACTTAAATCATTCTTTTTCATGTATAATACAGAAATGAACTCTCTTATTGATAAAATCCTCTTGGGGGATTCGCAAGGAGTAATTGAGTTTTATCGTGAGTATTCTCCACAAATACTCCGTTATCTGCGACACAAACTCTCAAGAGAAGAAGATGTACAAGAGATATTAAATGATACTTTTTTAGAAGCAATTGACTCTCTTGCACTTTTGAAAAATAAGAATAGTATCTCATCCTGGCTTTATTCAATCGCTCATCATAAAATAGTAGATTTTTATAGAAAACGTAAAATCAAGTCAATACTTTTTTCTCAAGCTCCTTTTCTTGAAGTTCTTTCTGAAGAGATGCATCAGCCGGAATTTGTATATGAAAAAAACAAAATAAGAAACAAAATTGAAAAAGCCTACAAAAGCATTTCAAAACGATATCAGGAAATTTTAACACTTCATTATGAAGATAAAATATCAGTCAAAGAATTATCTTTTTTCTTTAATCTTTCTTTTAAAGCAACAGAGTCCTTACTTTTCAGGGCTCGACAACGTTTCAGGCAAGCCTATGAACGAACATGAGTTTCTTTTACAGCTTCAACAACGAGCTCGCGAACAAGAAAAGCTTATGAATGACATGTTGTTCCCGAGAATATTTACTGCTGTAAGTATCTGGCTTGGTAATCATCCCTGGAGAATTCTTATCCCGCTTGCGTTTCTCGTTACGCTTTTATTGCATAGCATGTTAGGTAAGGCATATGATAATTTTATCTTGAGAATTTTTGGAGGAACATGAAAAAAAGAACATTTCTCGTTTTTATTGCTTATATTTGGACTAAAACATTACTTGGGTTAACATTCCATCCGTTCAAGTCGATAAAAGGGCTCATAAGAAGACCAGTACTCTTTCCCGTAATTTTCTCACCACTTATTGGGCTTTGTATTCTCTTTATTGCAGGACGAATCGCTGCGACACTTCTCCATTTGCAAGGACTGAAACGAGAACTTATTGCACTTTTTTTAAGTACTACATTATTATCAATTCTTTTTTGGCAAGTGCTTTTGGTCTATTTGTTAGCAAGTTTTCTTTTAGTTTTTCGCAGGAGATAATTAGAGACTATATTTCTTCAAAAACACACTTTTCATTATTTCAACAAAACATAAGTACGTTGCTACCAATACAATAAGAATCCCAAAATAGAGGGGGGGAGGAGCTATAAACCCAAGAGATAATGCAAGAGGAGTAAATGGTAGCAGTAGCCCAATAAGTACAATGCCAAGACAGGTAAGTAACAACCATTTGCTAGGGTTACTTAAGAAAAAAGGAGAACGTGCAGTACGAATTACAAAAACCACCAAAATTTCTGTTGCGATAGATTCAATAAACCATCCAGTTTGAAATAATGGTCCTTTGGCATGGAAAAGTACAATCATAATAAAAAATGTCAGATAATCATAAATTGAACTTAACGGACCAAAGAAAATCATATAGTTTTTGATAAAATCAACATTCCAATGCCGAGGTTTTATGAGCGATTCTGGGTCAACATTATCTGATGGAATAGTAAGCTGTGAGATATCGTAAAGTCCATTAGTCAAAAGTATCTGTACAGGAGTCATGGGAAGAAAAGATAAGAAGAATGACGCCCCTGCTGCAGAGAACATATTACCAAAATTTGAACTTGTACTCATAAGAATATATTTAATAGTATTATTAAAGGTTTTTCGTCCTTCAATGATTCCATCTGCTAGCACGTGCAGGTTTTTTCTCAAAAGTACTATTGATGCTGCGTCTTTGGCAACATCAACTGCAGTATTGACCGAAATTCCAGCATCGGCAGTATGAAGTGCCGGGATATCATTTATCCCATCTCCCAGATACCCAACAGTATGTCCATTTTTCTGAAGAGCCTGGATTATTTGCAGTTTTTGTTCAGGAGTTACTCGTGCGAAAATATCATGAGTCTGGACTATGTCTTTTATCTCCTGTTCTGAGAGTTTGGCAAAATCAGGTCCTATGATTACTTTTTTTGCATCCATCCCAACTTCACTACAAATCTTAAGAGTAATAATTTCATTATCTCCTGTCACGATTTTGGTCTGAACATTTAGTGAATGTAATCTTTGTAGTGCTTCCTTAGCTGATTTTTTGGGAATATCAAGAAAGGTAATAAATCCTTGAAGAGTAAGATCTCTTACATCATCCCATTCATACTTTTGTTTTTTGACAATAGATTTTTGTGCAATTGCAATTACTCTATATCCTTGAAGACGCAAAGTTTTTAATTTCTCAAGTATTGCTTTTTTATTTTTCAAATTACTGCACACCTCAAGCACACTTTCCGGCGCGCCTTTTACAATAAGCTGGGTATGTGTATTGACAACTACGCTATACATAGCTTTCCTGTTATAGTCAAACGGTTCCTCATCTATTTTAGTAATTGATTTATCAATATCGATATTATTTTTATGCGCATATTCCCAAAGTGCTACATCAATTGCATTTCCCAATACTTTGTGATGCGTAATTGCGCTATTGCAAAGAAGCGCAAGTTTTAGGACACTCAAGTCTTTTTTCCCTGACGCATCAATATACTCAACTATATCAATTGTCCCTTCTGTCAATGTTCCTGTTTTATCAGTACACAAAATGTCCATATTGCCTAAATTTTCAAGTGACAAAAGCCGTTTGGCAACGACATGTTTTTTGGAAAGTTTTCCTGCTCCATGTGCAAGACTTACTGTTACTATGATAGGAAGAAGTTCAGGGGTAAGTCCTACTGCAATAGCGAGTGCAAAAAGGGCTGATGAAATAAAGTCATGACCAAGCAGTGTGTTCACGAGAAAAATTACGATAGTAAGGAGTATAATCACTTTTATGATAAGGTGGCCAAATGAAGCAAGACCTTTTTGGAACTCAGTCATTGGATGAAGATAGGTCGTGCTTTTGGCAATTTTGCCAAACTGCGTGTCTCTACCTATATTGATAACCACTCCTCTTCCCGATCCGCTTATGACACTTGTTCCCATAAAAGCAAGATTGCTGCTATCAGTTTGAGAAAGGTTTGTTTTATACACTGTTTTTGATTCACCAGTGAGTGCTGATTCGTTTACTTCTAAATCCTTACTTTCAATAAGCCGAAGGTCTGCTGGTACAATACTCCCTTGAGAGAGGAGTACCACATCGCCAATAGTTAAGTGACTCACAGGAATTTCCTGTTTTTCATCATTGCGCATGACAAGAGTAGTTGGTGAAATCTTTTTAAGAAGATTATCAATGGTTTTTCCAGCAGTATATTCATTCCAGAGTCCTAAGGCAATGCTAACCATAATCATGAGAAAAATGTAGTAAGAACTTACCTGTTGTCCAAGAAGATAGGAGATAAAAGTCGAAAAAGCCAAGATAAGGATAAGCGGATTGCCGGTAAACTGGCGAAGAAGAATTGTGAAAAAATTACTTTTACTTTTATTGATAGTGTTTAAACCATATTTTTTTTGTCGCTCGAGCACTTCTGCTTGGGTCAGTCCCGCATTTCTCGTCTGAAGTTCTGAAAGCAAATCAGGGTAGGGAAGAGCAGCATAATTTTTTGGCAAAGGCACTACTAATTCCTGGTGCATATATTAGTTATAGCACAGGAAGGAAGAATTAAGGACCATATTTTTTCACAAAAGTTTCCTACTTTGCCATATCTAAATTTGGTAGGATTAAAGTGCAAACAAACTAAATGTACTAAACTGTAGACAAATGGCAAAAAGACTATCTTCTAAATAGCCTTAAAAAATGATTTTAACCAAAGGCCAATTTGTTTTTTTCAAATCCTTTTTTCACCAGATATCTGAATTTTCTGGCAACTTCCCATCTTAAAGAAGAGTGGGTGACAATGGTGGTTCGTATCATCATTGGGCCTGCTGGTTTGATGTCTTCAAGTCCATTGACTATTGAATCAGGAAATAGAGATGAAGAAAGATCAGTGTCTTTTTCCAATGCACTCAAGCTCTCCTTTAGTACTTTTAACACTGCATCAACATTACTATCAGCTTTTACTGGAATATCAATAATGACGTTTGCTCTGTGTCGTGAGAAATTAATTACTTTTTTAATCTGCCCGTTCGGGATAATAGAAAGCGCTCCTTCATCTGTACGGATGGTTAATGTGCGAAATCCAATTGATTCAATATATCCTTCGATATCATCAAGTTTTACATAATCACCAATAGCAATTGAAGCTTGGGACAGAAGAAAGATGCCAGCAATAAGGTCTTCAATAAGAGGTCGGGCACCAAATCCAAGTGCAATACCAATAATTCCGGCAGATGCCAAAAGGGGAGTGATATTAATCCCAAAGATAATAAACACTACATGCAGCGCAACTGCGTAAACAAGAATAGTAATAATATTCCGAATGATAGATGCATAGGTTTGTGTTCGTCTATTGTCAAAGCCTTTTGGTACACGAACAAATGAGCGAAGTAATTGGTTTACAAGTATGGCAATAAGAAGAATAAGTGCGACATTAAAAATATTGCGAGCAAGAAGTGTCTGGTTGGCAATAGGAAACATACAACTTAGTTCAGCATATAATTCCAGGCATTGCTTGTCAAGGGAAAAGTAACTTTCTTAAGTATCTCTTACTGACTCTTTATTGATTTATCATGTGCTTTTACTAAATTTATCTCATCACTATAGTATTAGTTTGTAGATAGCGTAATTTTAAAAGGAAGGGCCTAGACTCCGCAGAGTCTAGGATCATTTCAAATCAAGAGATTTGAAATGAGGTCGAAGTTCTCCAAAGCCAAGTCCGACTTGGCAAAGGAGAACGAAGATCCCTGACGAATGAAACAAGGAAGGGGGTGAAAAAGTATGAATCTATTGTTATGGATTATATTTGGTGCAGTTGCAGGTTGGATAGCATCAATTATTATGGGTACCAATGCAAGACAAGGTTGGTTTATGAATATAGTTCTTGGTATTATTGGAGCAATCGTAGGAGGACTTATTATGAATCTCTTAGGTGCTCCAGGTGTTACAGGATTTGATTTGTATAGTCTTGTTGTTGCAGTAGTGGGAGCAGTAATTCTTATCTGGCTTGGACGATTTATCTATCGATAAGTCAAATCAAAAAGAAAAACTTCATGCAGCAGTGTATTGCAATTACTGCTGCATGGTTTTGTGCATGATACAATAGTACTATATATGCATACACCTAATAAGGGAAATAAAAAACCTCAGTGGAAAACGTTACGTACAAAGATAGCCTATAAAAGCCTTTATGTTACCTTGCGTGAAGATGCAGTGATAAAACCAAACGGAGAACAAGGGAGTTACAATTATATTGATAATAAGCCTGTAGTATTTATTGTTCCTCTCAACGACAAGAATGAGACATTTTTAATCGGTCAAACAAGATACCCCACACAACAATTCTCCTGGGAATTTCCAGGTGGAGGAGCAGATGCGAGTGAAAATTTACTTGTTGCAGCACAAAGAGAACTCAAAGAAGAAACAGGACTTCAAGCAACACAATGGAAAAAAATAGGTCAATTTAACAGTTTAAATGGTGTTACTAACGAAGTAACTCACGTATTTATTGCACGTAACCTTATACAAACGACCGAAAATAAAAAGGCAGAAGAGGGGATAGTAGAAGTAAAAAAACTACCACTTAGAGAGGTCGCAGAACTTATCAAAAACGAAACGATAGCCGACAGTCAGACCATAGTGGCTTTTACCAAAGTACTTCTTTATTTAGGATATATTTTTTCAGAAAATTTACAGTAACACTACTTTTACCTATTCCTTACTATTTTTTGGTCTCTTTCTTAACAGTAAGTTCTAGTATACAGTTACCTTTAGAAATCTACAGAAAGGAGTTGTTTATAAAAGATGAAATATCTTTTAGAAAAAGTATACAACACGGTTTTTTTCATTTCCAGTTCATTTTTTAAAGTATTATCCGCGCCCATCCAATAGAATAGGGAAGCTAAATGATATAGTTAGTACTAGTCCATTGGCAGTTGCTGCATGAGATTGCCAAACTAAATGGGGTAGTGTATAATATTTTTATGGATGGTTCAATTCAGGACATTTTGCGTCCGGTTTCTCCTCAAGAGGCTCTAGAAAAATATACGATAAACCTTACCATAAATGCAAAAGCTGGTAAGATAGACCCTGTTGTAGGACGTGAGGTAGAAATCAGACGTGTAATGGAAATCCTCTCACGAAGACTTAAGAATAACCCAATTCTCATTGGTGATCCAGGTGTTGGCAAAACTGCCATTGTTGAAGGACTTGCACAAAAAATTGTTGAAAAATCAGTACCCACTACTCTACGGGATAAACAAGTTATTGTGTTGGATTTTGCTCAACTTCTGGCAGGAGCAAAATTTAGAGGAGAATTTGAAGAGCGTTTAAAAAGCGTTATCAAAGCAGTTGAAGAGTCAAACGGTAAATACGTGGTATTTATTGATGAGTTACATACAGTGGTAGGCGGTGGTGCAGCTGAAGGATCAGTCGATGCTGCCAATATGTTAAAACCAGCACTCGCCCGCGGCACTCTTCGTATGATAGGTGCAACGACAGTCACAGAATACCGAAAGTATATAGAAAAAGATCCAGCACTCGCCCGCCGTTTTCAGCCGGTATTGGTTGAAGAGCCAACAGTTGAAGATACTATTTCAATTCTACGTGGCATAAAACAAAAATATGAAGTACATCATGGCATTCGCATCACAGACAACGCCATAATTGCTGCTGCTAAACTTTCCGCTCAGTATATCCCCCATCGCTTTTTACCGGATAAAGCAATTGATCTTATTGATGAAGCAGCAGCTGCGATAAAGATAGAAACTGAAAGCAAACCTGCAGAGCTTGACGAATTACACAGACGAATTACACAAATTGAAATTGAACTGGCAGCACTTAAGAAAGAACGATCAGAAATTGCCAAAACAAGGAAGGATCAACAGCAAAAAGAACTTGAAAAACTTAAGAAACAGGCAGCATCGATTGAAGAACGATGGGCAAAACAGAAAGATATTATTCAACAGATTCAAGATATCCGTGCGAAAATTGATGCCTATAGGATAGAACTTGATAGAGCAGAGCGGGAGATTGATTTACAGAAAGCTGCGGAAATCAAATACGGCAAAATTCCAGAGCTTGAGAAGAAATTAAATACACTTATGGAAACTTGGAGCAAAATCCCCTATGAAGAAAAAATTCTACGGGAAGAAGTCGATGATAATGATATCGCCAAAGTTGTTGCACGTTGGACTGGCATACCAGTAACAAGAATTTTATCAACAGAGGCTGAAAGACTGCTTCGATTGGAAGAAGAACTCAAAAAGCAAATTACAGGGCAGGATGAAGCAGTCGATGTAATAGCTCGTGCAATTAGACGCTCACGTTCTGGTCTTTCAGAAAAAAATCGGCCTATTGGCTCATTTTTGTTCTTAGGACCAACTGGCGTTGGTAAAACAGAAACAGCAAAAGCTCTAGCTCGTATCTTATTTACTGATGAACATGCAATGACTAGAATTGATATGAGTGAATATATGGAGCCACACTCTGTTGCCCGTCTTATTGGCGCTCCCCCAGGATATGTCGGGTTTGAAGAGGGTGGACAGTTGACAGAAGCAGTCAGACGAAAGCCTTATTCAGTAGTACTTTTTGATGAGATAGAAAAAGCCAATCCACAAGTATTTAATATATTTTTACAAATATTTGATGAAGGACGGCTTACTGATAGTAAAGGCACGATAGTCGATTTTAAGAATACTATCATTATTATGACAAGCAATCTAGGAAGCGAAGTTATTCGAGATTCACAAGCGAAAAACAAAGAAGAACTGAATCGTATTATTTGGGAAATTCTTAACCGAAACTTCAAACCTGAATTTCTTAATCGTCTTGATGCAGTAGTTATCTATAATGCACTCTCCCCTAAAGATATTTTAAGAATTGCAGAACAGCAACTGGAGAGGGTATCTGAGAAGATGAAAGAAACAGACATTGATTTGCATTTTGATGATGATATTGCACTCTACTTTGCTGAAGTAGGATATGATCCAGTCTTTGGAGCACGACCTCTGCGTCGCGCAATTGAGGAGAAGTTGGTTGATGAGGTAGCAATGCGGATAATTGAAGGAAGTATCAAGCCTGGTGATAAAATTACTCCAAAAATTGAGAATGGGAGAATTATACTGTAAATGATACAAGATAGTATTGCAAAAGATAAAGAGAGATGCCGGACATGTGGAGGGAATCTTCTACAAAGACAAACACAAAAAAAAGCAGCACAGCTTAAGAAGGCATATTACTATACTGCATACTACTATTGTCCTAGATGTAGAAAAATATTTCTTCATGATAAGTTTAAAATAGAAAATAGTCATGATACTCCCCTTTTTTCCTTACACACTGCAATACATGAGAAATTTGATGTGGAAATTTGGACCGATGGTGCCTGTATCAACAATGGACGGGAGAATGCCAAAGCAGCATGGGCTTTTGTTTCAGGAGATATAGAAAAAGCAGGGCTTGTAATAGGTAAACAAACCAACAATACAGCAGAAGCGTTAGCCTTTTACCATGCCCTTTTGTGGGCAGCGCAGAAAGGATACAAAAAGATAAAGATTTACTCTGATAGTCAAATAAGTATTCATAATATGAGAAAAAATGTGGAAGACATCAAACAAAATAGAGAGATATTTGAAAAAATATTTGAAGTGATTGTCAGACATAATCTACAGGTAGGGTTTGAAAAGGTTGCAGGTCATACAGGTGATGTGAATAATGAACGTGCAGATAAACTTGCCAATCAATTAGCTGGAATAAAATAGATGTCCTTGACTATTTCTATTAAGAGATTTAATATATTTTCTATGAAACAGAAATTCTATTCATTGTTCTTTTCTTTTCTTCCAATCCAAATAGCTTATGCCCATTGTGATGTGCCTTGCGGTATTTATGACCCAAAGCCCGCACAAATTGCCGCAGCAACAGTGCTTAAGATGGTGCAACTTATTGAAGCATTACCCAAAGAAAATCCGTCAGTCAATGATAGAAATAAATTTGTCAGATGCGTATGGACTAAAGAAGAACATGCGAGAAAATGCAAAGAAGAACTTCTTATTCTCTGGACTGATTATTTCAAACCCGAACATCTTTCAAAATTTCCAAATCTGCATGATACCTTTTGGAAAGCAGCTAAACTTTGTTCAATCAACAAACAGGAAGTAAGTCTTGAACATGCACAAGAACTGGTCAAGGCAGTAGATGAAATAGCGCATATGTTTGAACAAGCAAAAGCTGCTACCAGTAAATAGTGCGAAAGAAATATTTTTCCTCAGTGTTTTTCCGATTATTTCCTTTTGTACTTTTTAAAGTGAGCGGTATGAGCATGTCCCCTACTCTTAAGGATGGTGATACTGTTCTTGTAAACAAAATAGTCTATCTATTTTCAAAACCCAAAATAGGAGAGATAGTAATTGCAAAAAATTCAGCAACACACACCTATATCATTAAACGAATTGCAAAAAAAGAGAAAGGAAACTATTTTTTGCTGGGAGATAATAAAAAAGAAAGTACTGATAGCAGAAGCTATGGATGGTTTAGGTATCAAGATATTGTAGGGAAAGTGATATACTTAAGGTAATAAATTATGGATATAGTTCTTTTAAATCTTAGCATTTTTCTTCTTCTGATATTACTTTTATTCCTTTACTCAATGGTATGGCCGCCTGACAGCCCTTGGTCTCCGTGGTGGAGAACATCAAAAAAAATTGCAGTAGTCATGTGTAAACTGGCAAAAATTAAAAAAAGCGATGTCATTTATGATTTAGGATGCGGTGATGGAGTGGCACTTGTGACTGCTGCCAAAGATTATGGTGCAAAAGGAGTGGGTGTAGAGATTGATGTATTTCGAGTACTTATTGCACGACTTCGGGTATTCTTAACTCATGTAAGTGGAAGTGTTACTATTGATCAAAAAAATTTTTTTGATGTCGATGTCTCGTCATCAACAGTCGTCTTTATGTATCTTATCCCAAAAACTCTAAAGAGATTAAAGCCGAAACTTTTGAACGAATTAAAACCTGGATCAAGAGTAGTAACTTTTGTCTACAGACTGGACTATCTTCCACTTATTGCCAGTGATCTCAAAAATGAAGTCTATGTCTATGAGATACCAAAGAAAAAGAAGTAAGATGCAATAGTGTTTACCTACTTTTTCATTCGTAACATGAGCCATCGTAATTTGTCTACATATTTATAGCCTTGATATAAAACTGGATTTATTACTAAATCATAACTTCCTACAAATTCAGTAAGGGTTGCTCCATATTTCTGTTTAAAGTTATGAAAACCAAACCATGGGTCATTGGTATCAGGGTTTGGCCCAAGTGCTCCCCACATATCAAACTTTTGTAAATTTAGTTTTTTGCCAAAACGTATCGCTTCCCACATAATAAGGTTTGACGCCATTACTTCGCGGTGTTCATTACTCGACGCGCCATAAGGATAATACAATGTGTCTTTAAATACAAAAAGAATCCAGGCTGCAAGGACTTTGTGTTGATATTTGGCAAGGAACAAATGAGAACTTAATTCATTTTTTTGAGGAGTATGAGAAAAGGTTTGCCACTGCAATTTGTGATAGTTCTTTGTGTGGGCATAAAAGTTTTGTCTTTGAGTTGTCTCTTGTGTAAGTTGCCAGTACTGTTCAAATGCTTCCAGTGAATTTTCTTCAACTATTTCCACTTCATGTTTTTTGGCAACTCTAATATTGTAACGGGCTTTTGGATGCATGTTTTTCAGTAGTTCTTCTTCAGATTTGGTCAGGTCAAGAATAAAAGTATATTTAGTAAAGAGAGGATGAGCTGCCGGAACTAAATCAAATTCCTTAATTCTTAATTCTTGACCAAAGGTCCCTCGCAGACCACGGGTCCCTGCGGGAGGCCTGTGGCCTGTGGGATTCTTGATTCTTATACTATTGGGTTCAAGTTGTACAAAAATACATTTTTCCTCTTTTCCAATTTTTTTAAGTTCATGTATGAGCATTTCATTTGGTAACTCCCCTTTTGGTAGATACCCAATCAAATATGGAGTATGAGGAACAGGATGAAGTGTTATCGTAAAACCCGAAATAAGTTTATCATTATCAAAAATTCCTTTTCGTATTACTTTCACTCCTGTTCTTTCTCGAAACTCTCCCCATTCAAAACTTTGTAAAGGATGTGAGACCACATTATTGTAAGCCTTCCTTTCGTTATCTGTAATAGTTTGTAGTTTCATATACTTATTCTATTATAGAGAAATTTTTGGAGATTATGTGGTCTGGAAGTTCAAGGACAAAGCGAGAGATTGTGTTGGAAGTTCTTTGACCAAAAAATAATCTATGAATTGCATAGGTTAAAAAAAGTTTTTGTTTGGCACGTGTCATGCCAACATAACAGAGTCTTCTTTCTTCTTCCAGTTCATGTTTGTCCATAAGACTTCTGCTATGTGGGAATAGTCCTTCTTCCATGCCAATCATAAATACTATAGGGAATTCCAATCCTTTTGCAGCATGAAGTGTCATAAGGGTTACTGCATTTTTCTCTGTCTTGTCTTCTGAAGTATTATATTCCTGCTCAACAAGTGCGATATTTTCCAAAAATTCTGTAAGGTTTGGAAAATTAATGGCGACTGAACGAAGTTCTTTAATATTCTCAAGTCTTGCTCTATCTCCTTCATCTTTCTCATCATAGAGACTTAGGTATCCAGTTGCTTTCAGGCATCCATCCAATAAGTTAATAGTAATTTCTTCTTTATCTTTGGGTAGAGTTTCTTTATAATTTAAAAATTGGGAGAGACGCGTTTTCCCAATCTTTTCTATCCGTTTATAGGCAACCATGTCTTTCGGATTGGCAAGTACGCGAAGATAGGAAATAACATCTTTTATTTCTTTCCGTTCATAAAATCTTACTCCTCCAATAAGAATATAAGGGATGCTATGATGCAAAAATGCTTCTTCAATCACGCGGGATTGGGCATTGGTGCGGTACAAAACTGCGACATCTTTAAGGTTGGTAATATTCATACTGGCAAGTTTCATAATAATATAGTTTGCTTCGTCCTGTTCATTAACCGCTTCATATAGTTCAATTTTTTCACCTTGCGGATTTTGTGTCCATAAAGACAGCACAGGATGGGTAGTATTTTTGGAAATTACTGCATATGCTCCATCAAGAATCTTTTGCGTTGAGCGATAATTTTGTGAGAGAGAAAAGGTTTTGGTATTTGGAAAGTCATCCTTAAATCTCATAAGGTTTCGATAATCGGCACCCCGCCAGCTGTAAATACTTTGAGAGAAATCTCCAACCACACATACATTTTTCCATTTTTGTGAAAGAAGTTTGGTGAGTATATATTGAGCTCTATTAGTATCCTGATATTCATCAATTAAAGTGTATTGAAATTTATTTTGATATTTTTCAAGAACGGTGGGGTTTTCCCTAAAAAGTTTGACTGTTTGGAGTATTAAATCATCAAAATCTACTGCATCGTTTTCCTTAAGAAGTGACTGATAAATAGAAAAAATATGAGCTACAGTTTCCTGAAAATGACCTCGTGCATACATAGGATATTCTTTCTCATCAATTAATTCATTTTTGGCTTGAGAGATAGTGGCATGAACTGAGTGAGGTTTAAAGTCTTTACTTGAGATATTAAGTCTTCTCATTGCTTCTTTTATCATTTCAAGTTGATCTTCAGAATCAAAAATATGAAACTTTGGAGAAAGACCTACATCTTTCCCATCAAGGCGCAGTATTTTTGCACATAAAGAATGAAAGGTTGATATCCACGGTTTCCCTGGAACTGTCTGTTCAGGGTGGTTCTCTGGTATTGCTTTTTCAATTCGTTCTTTCATCTCCTGTGCTGCTTTATTGGTGAAAGTAACCATAAGAATATTTTGTGGTGTAATATGCTTTTCAAGCATAAGATAAATTACTTTGTAAGTGAGTACACGTGTTTTTCCTGAGCCGGCACCTGCAAGTACAATAATTGGTCCATCAGTACAAAGTACCGCTTGTTGCTGTTCAGGATTTAAATCCTTGAGTAAAAGGCTTTGCATAGAGTATAATGATAAGACTTGAACTATCGAGTCTTCGCAAAATACAAAGGATAGTTCAAGGAATACTATCCATTGTATCATATGAAAAAGCTCTTGATAGTTGCGAACTGGAAATCGAATAAAAATATTGAAGAAGCAATGCAATGGATGTATGAAATTCATCATGCGTCATTTGGACAATCAGAAATTGAAAATAAAGAAATAATTCTTTGTCCTCCTCTTCTCTTACTGCCAGGACTTAAGTCATTAGTTGATACCTATAAAGATTCTCCATTTACTATAAAACTTGGCAGCCAAGATATGTCTCCTTTTGATGCCGGCGCGTATACAGGTGAGGAACCGCCGCATCTGCTTAAAGAATTTGCAGAATACGCAATTATCGGTCATTCTGAACGAAGAACTCATTTCTTTGAGAACGATGATATGCTCACTCAAAAGGTGAATGAAGCGTTTCATTATTTTATAACTCCTCTCTTTTGTATTCAAAATGAAGATACATTCATTCCAAAAGGAGTTAAAATTTGCGCGTATGAACCACCATCTGCGATAGGAACAGGCAGACCTGATACTCCGGAAAATGCCAATAATGTCGCAGATACAGTTAAAAAATCTCATCATGTAGAAGCAGTACTTTACGGGGGAAGCGTCAAACCAGAAAATGTAAAGAATTTTACTCAAATGGAACATATCGATGGAGTGCTTATAGGTGGCGCAAGTCTTGATCCTTTCACATTCATACAAATTATTAAAAACTCCTAGTGTATGCTAAATAAAAAAAAACAGGGCACTATACAAAGTAGGATTTTCTATGGCATTGTGATAGTGTTATTGGTTTTTGTTGGATTTGGAGTCTTTAAGACCTCAAAATATTTCCCATTCATCTATCAACTTTTTTTTAACAAAACGATTAATCTTAAAGTAACAAAAGATAAGACAGTGAATATTCTTCTTCTTGGAATTGGAGGAGGTACTCATGATGGGCCTGATTTAACAGATACTATTATTTTTGCCAGCCTTAATCCTGCCAATAATAAAGTTACTCTTGTTTCAATTCCGCGAGACTTATGGTTTCCAAGTTTACAAGGGAAAATAAATACAGCCTATACTATGGGTGGATTGGCAAAAGCAAAGGATGCAGTAAGTAGCGTTATTGGGCAGCCAATTAACTATGGAGTACGTATTGATTTTGGAGGATTTGTTAAAGCAGTAGATCTGGTGAAGGGACTTGATATTATTGTTGATAGAGCCTTTGATGATAATGCATATCCAATTGAGGGAAAAGAAGATGATACGTGTGGATATACGGACCAACAGATACAAGATCTTACCTCACAAATTGCAACAGGAAGCGCCTCAGAAACAGATGCGTTCCCTTGTCGTTATATGCAGTTACATTTTGATAAAGGATTACAGCATATGGATGGTCAGACAGCCTTAGAGTATGTTCGCTCCCGCCATGCATTGGGTATTGAGGGAACTGATTTTGCGCGGTCTGCAAGACAACAGAAAGTTATTGAAGCATTCAAACAAAAACTTTTTTCAGCAGGTACAATTCTCAATCCGACAAAAATAATAGGACTTTATACTATTTTAAAAGATAGTATTGATACGGATATACAACCGAATGAGTATGACAGTTTCATTAAGCTTGCTCAAAAACTAAAAGGTGTTTCTATCAAATCAACGGTGTTAGATATTGGCGACCCTGATACCAATAGATTAGGTCTTCTGACGAATCCAACAGATACATCTTTATACGCAGGGGCATGGGTACTTATTCCACGTATAGGGAACGATAACTACTCAGAAATTCATTCATATGTTACCTGTGAAATAGTTCATGACAAGTGTATTATAGGTGAACATGGTATTCTTACCCCTACTCCAATACAAACAATTATTAAGAAGAAGTAATTAAGGATTTAAAGTTTTATAAATTTTGGTTTGTCCACTTTGAAAAACGACTTTTCCTAATTGTTTAAATTTATTCTCATTAAGTGTTGGATATTTCTGATATTCCAAATTCCCTATAAAAACATAGGAGATATGGTATTTTTTAATAAGTCGTTTTGTTTCATTAATATCAGAAGAGGTATATAAACTTTCTACTTCTGCAATACGTGGCGCCGGATAATAATAGAGAAAGTTTTTATCATTACGCCTTGTATCATTGGCAGGATAATCGTACTCTCCTCTCCATAACCATTCATGTACTGTCCAACCAAGAATCGTTGGAAGCCCGGTATTGGCTGAGACACGTGCATAATCAGTATATGAATCGCCCTGTGCTTCAAGAATTACAGGCTGACCCTTTATATATTTATTAAGCCAAAGGATTGCTTCATAATCGTTGGGATAAAGGTTTTTTAAATAATTTATTCCATTTAGTCCATAATAATTTTTTAGGTCTCCATAATAAGAATTTACTGCAAGGAAAGGATAAATAAATACGAGTAATAATAAAATAAGAGTAATAACAAGAAATATAAGATAGAAAAAGCTTCTCTTAAATGAAAGTAAAAAATTGATAAATTTTTCATGTGGTTCTCGTGAAAGGAGACGGACAATACTGTATCCACTGCTAATAGAAAGCATAATGAAAGATTGAAATACAAGCTTAAACATAGTATTGGCTCGGTAGTGAGCAGGATAAATATCTTTTGCATAAATAAACTCTGGAATAATAATAAGAAGTGTGGAAAGTGCAATAAGAATAATAACAAAAATATCAGTTAAGAGGAGCTTCTTGGTCTTTTTCAAAAAAATGAAGAAAGAAATTACGAAAAAATAAAAAAATCCATACAATATAAGAAGTTGCCACCAAGGAGATTTTTGGCAATGATTCGCTTCAAATAAAAATGGTCCGATGTGTCCAATACGAGTTAAGAAGTCTGGTGCACATAATACTCCTATTCCTGATACGAAAGGATTAAAATGGAGTGAAAACGGAAAAGAAAAAATGATAAAGGCTGTTCCTAAAATAAAAATAGATGAGAGAGATTCAATAAATACAGTAGTACATCTTTGGAATATAGTAAGTTTACTATTTATAAAAAGCAGCCATTCAAGTACGAGAATAACCAGACTGCAAAGGAGAAAATAAATTATTCCATCCCAGGCATTGGTCATATACATAATGGAAAGAAGAAATGCAATAAAAAAGAAAAAGAAAGGATGCATAAGAAAACGAATAAAAGAAAGATTCAACAAAAAATTTGTTTTTGAATTACCTATTTTTTTCGACTCAGAAACAGAGAAGTTGACAATAACTGAAAATAAGAGAGCAATTATAAGAATCACAAAAGGAATATCCAATACATGCCCATGTAAGTCAGCCACCACCCAAGAATAAATAGGAAATTCATGGATTGTGTTATAAATGAATCGAGTTGCGTTTGGATACCAGTAAGAATTTGGGAAAGTAAACGGAGATAAAGTAAGTTTCCATAATGGAACAGGATTGTCCGTTTTGTAGGGAGTAAAAAATGCATAAAGAATATGAAGATTGCCTGCAAAAGTCACCAAACACGCAGTAAGTAGTCCTGGAACAAATAATTTATACTTGGAAATACGTTCTCCCTGTAAGAAATAAAACATGTTTGCTCCAAGAGAAAATGTTTGTGACAGACAAAATGCAAAGATAGTTGCCATCATAATATTGAATGAGATGTAGGAGGGGACATTTGAAAGTCGAGTAAGTAACGCAGTAATGAAATGGCCAAAATAGTAATAATTAATTGAATAGGGAGTTAGCCACATATCACGTGGTGGTAAAGAAGTTCCTCTTAACGCAGAGTTAATAAATCCAAAATCCATATACTTTTCTAACCCGTGAATATCTGCAGCAAACGAGTGGATATAAGACCAAAAGAGTAAAGCTGCGAAAAATAGCACTTCTTCAAATAGAAAAACTAACCAGTGTTGTTTCATGATGCTGAAATAGTTTTTTTTGTTAGGTGTGATGAGAAATACAATAACTACACTCGATAGTAGAATAAGAAAAGAAAAAAAAGTAGTAAAGGGAATGATATGGAAAACCCCTAACGCAAATACAATATAGGAAAAAATACCAATTCCAACTATTTTTGAAAATGCATATCCTCTATCAAAAAAACGAGGGAACAAGAAAAAGGTAACAGGCAAAAAGCCAATTCCTATAAAAAAAAGTAATATCCACCACTGTAGCACAAAGGTTATATCAGATAAAAACATTATAATAAGAACTATTGTAATATATCAGATAATTGTGATATAGGAAAAATATTTCTTGTTAAGTTTCCACCAGTCTGAGAGTCATTTAGCCAAAAGAATTTCGTTTTTTTATTCCTTTTTGCAACATATTTAAGAAGTGAAAGATCATCATCAATATACAAATCTAAATGTAAATTTTTGATAATAGTATCTTTAAAAATATGAGGTTGTTCATTTTGGAAATTAAAATACATTGCATCAAAAATTTTATCTAGGTTATATCTTTTTATCAATTTTTGGGTAATCCCTTCTAAAAACTTATATCTACTTGAAATAAGATAAAGTTTATTTCTATCTTTTGGGATACTATGGAGAAATGTTAAGTTTTCTTTAATTGCAGGTCTTAGTACTGGAAGATGAGTAAATCTACGGAAAACTTGTTCAGGGTAGGAAGGGATACGATAAAGAAGAACACCATTGTCCTTTTTCTTGTAGAGTTTATCAACAACTTTTGGAGGGATAAATGGAGGATAGTCAATAAAAACCTTGTCCAGATCAAAACCAATATTCATAGGTAAAAAATTATATTTTTGAAACGAGGTTTAAAATCTTAAAATCCCAACCAACTCGATGCGTCTTTCCTATTTTATGTAAAACTTTGCTTCTATTCATTTTATACCATATATAACTTTCTAAAAAAAGCTCTTGATTTGATTTTTTAGGATGCCATTTAAGAAGCTTTTCTGCTTTTTCTATAGATACATACGAATCAACAGGCATTGTTTTATAATGCCATGCTGCAAGAGGAGAAAGATGGAGAAGTTCAAGTATCTGAAGGATAATCTGAGATGGTTTCACAGGAAGAGAAGTTATTTTAGATTTTGATTTTTGATACTTTATGACATACCCTAAATCTTTTCTCCATGTCTGGAATTCTTTAGCTCCTATATTAAAAATTTCGCCGCTTACATTTGATTCAACTGCCTTCTCTATTGCATCTGCTAAATCAGTAACAGATAATAATTGGTATTTATTTTTCCCGTTTCCTAACAAGAAAACTCTTTTATTACTATAAATAGCTTCAAACCACAGCTCAAAAACCCCAAGTCTTTCAGGTCCTAAGAATGTTTTTGGCCTTATGATAATAACAGGAAGACCTTTCGCTTGATATTCTTGGCATAGTTCTTCTCCTTTTACTTTAGATACGCCATAATATCCAATTGGATCAATTGGAGCTTCTTCTGTTTCAGGTAAATGTTTTGGTACTCCATATACTGCAGTTGAAGAAATAAAAATGATTTTTTTGATTTTGTGTTTTAGTGCTGCAGCCAATACATTTTTTGTACCATCAATATTGACACTAAAGATTGCTTTTTTTGAGAGTTGGATTGGAAGTGCAGCTGCTGCATGTATTACATAATCTTGTCCTTTTATTGCCTCATCGATGACTTTTTTGTTTCTAATGTCTCCTTTTATCAGTTGAGCTTTTCCAATTAAATCTTTCGCGTCAAGATCGGCGATATCAAAAAGTGTAACTGAGTATCCATCATAGAGAAATTTTCTTGCTAAATGACATCCTAAGAATCCGCTTCCTCCGGTTATTAAAACTTTTTTTGCCATAGGTCATATTGTACTACCTTCCCTGTTTGAAAGGCAATAGATTGTTTTGAGAAGAAGGATTCTCTCTGTGAATACAGCGAGAAAGAATGAGCATCACCTATTTAATAATAGGTGATGATATGGAAGAATAGACCATTCGTAGTTGGTAATAGGACGTTGTTGGTTCCCAATTCGGTTGATTTCATACTTTTGCCACATTGGAAACTCCTTATATCCAATTGAAAAACCAAACAGATTCACATGTTTCCCATAGAGAACACTATATATCTCATTTCAATTAATGTTTTCATCACCTGTAATATTAAGCGGTATTTGACCAATCCATATGATTCGAAAAACAAAAGAGATTATTGTAATTATTAAAATGAAAGTTGTATCTAACTAAGAGAGGTAAAAACGTTCATTATCATTTATAGAGAATTTTTTTGGAATATTATTACTTTTGGATGATCATAGACCGTAAAGGATTCATCTGCTCCCTGGTCGTTTATCGGGATATTAAAAAAAGGAATTATCGGGTAATCAGTAAATTCTGCAATTTTTTTAAATCCTAACTGTCCAGAAAATAGTTTTTTATAATACTCAGCAGTTTGTGAATAGCAGCGTCCAGAAGGTAAGATAGCACAGTGTGTTAATTTCTGAAGAGGTACATACAGACGATTGGATGCAATTATTATATAATCAGTTTGTTGTAGTATAGTATTTATTTGATTCCATTTCTCAGGTGTGTCAGGATCATAGAGAGTTAAAGTAAACGTCGTATATTGCTGTTGTCCAAACATCGGTAATGCATCATCCCAATGTTCAATTGCCAACTTTTTTCCTGGAGGTATTGTATTTACAATCCATTGAGATGCAGAAAAACGGGTATTTGGATGATTATAAATACTTAAAAAACTTAATGGCCAAATTAAAAATATAAGAAGTACATATATTCCTATTATAACGTTTAACCATAGTGTTCTATTCTGTTTAAGATACAAAATAAGACGGTAACAGAGAAGTCCTGCAAATAAAGAGAAAAGTGGATAAAGTGGAAGCATATATCTCATAAATCCTATTGCAAATTTCCCAACGACCGCGAAATAAATTAAGAAAAACACAAAAAGAGTTAATTCTTTTGAAACCAGTTCTTTTTTATGAGAGCGTATTAGCAAAAGGAAAAAATAAATAATTCCCAAAAAAGAAAATAATGAAATAAAAGGTCCTTCTCCAAATAAGAAAATATTTTTTAACTCATAAAAATAGGATATTTTATTGACATATTGGAGGGTATAAGGAAAGATAAATGCGTTATGTGTCATTTGCGATTGTTCAACTGTCTGATTCCAAAAATTACTAAAATCAATTAAGGCATAGGGTTCAAGTATAAGAAAAGTTAATAGAGTTGAAATAGCGATAAGCAAACCATAGCCTAAAAGATGTCGTAAAAATTTTGGGACATGAGGAAACCATACATGAGGACGATGTGGCTCTTTAAAAAACAGCAAAATAAAATCTACAACTAATGTAATTCCGATAGAGCTTACTAATAAAACTGCACTTATTTTTGTAGCCAATGCAAAACCGAATGCAAGACCAATAAAAAGAGATTTGATAACTGTTGGTTTTTCATAGAATCGAATAAGAAGATAAAGCGCTAATACTATAAAACAGGTAAGTAGTGTGTCAACTGCATAAAAATGTGACAACTGAATAGGTAACACACTTATGCTATAGAAGAAAGACGATAACAGTCCAACAAATGTAGTAAATATTTTTTTTCCAAGAAGAAAAAGTAAAACGATAGTTACCAAATCACTTATTGCTGAAATAACTCTCCCGACAAGATTAATTCCATCATATTGTCCAAACTGTGGATTTATTATACTCGTAATATCTCCTGCAATTTTCAACAAATAGAATGGAAAACTGCCATATGCAAAAAAATGCGGATTCCAAGGACTACTGGGAGATAAAAACTCAGACATATTATGAGGAAATTGAAGTTTAATAACTGATAACACGATTGCCCTTTCATCAGGATGTAAGTGATACCCGTTATCCCAATTAATATTATAAAGTCTTACAACTGCTGCCAGAATAAGTATGATAAACAAAAGTGCTTTAATTTTTATCTCGAGCTTCATTTTGCAAATATATATACTGTAGGCCTATCAAATACATTCGCCGTCTCTTCAAAGGAATATACAGGATTAGTAAGATAAATAATTTTACACCAAATGCTGCAAGGTGTCTCATATATTTTTTTGTACTTTTCTTTTCCATTGAGTAATGCAGTGTAGAACGCATTCCCATTGGGAAATTCAGACGGATCTAAAATTCTTGTTTTCAGTATTCTTTGACTTGGCAAAATAATATAATTATTTCCTGCTAGTGTTTCACGAAGAGTAATATTGTTATAATCTAAGGAATTATTATCTAGCTCATAGAAATTAAATAATGTAATATTAGGAAAATTTGCATTGAATGCAGTAATACCTAAGTCATAGACTTCACTAAGAATTGGTGCGTCTGAGGGAATAAATTTCTTTGCCCATATACTCGCCTGTATTCGTGTATCTTTTTCAACAAATGCAGTAATAAAATAAGCAATTGCAAATAATCCGCATACATAACTTAAAATAAGAGCACCAATTGGAAAGTAATTTATATAATGTTTCAATTGCTTTCTCCCATACTGCAAACTATGTTCTGCTCCAAGCGCAATAATAAGATACATAAACGGAAGTGTCGGAACCATGTAGCGTACCCATTTTACAAATAAGAAAGCTTGTGGGAGAAATACTACTAAATAGAATAAATAGACAAAAAGATAAGGTATATTTTTCGATTTAAAAAGACTGGGAATTAAAACAAGAAAAGATAAGAAAAACAGAACAACTATCACAGGATTCATCAAAAAAGGATATACTCTTGTAAATTGAAAAATAATAGGTAGGGTATTATAAAATTCACCGGTATAAAATACTTTCATAGTTCCAAGAGCAACTGATGATTCATACTTCATACTATTGAGAAACGATGCATGATCAAGTATTGTAAAAGGATTGGTGATAAAAAAAACAAAGGTTGATGTTATTGTAAAGAGAAATATTCCTCGGCTTGTCTGAAATAAGCTTGTAAGCAGTTTTTTCTTATGCAATTTGTGATAAAGGAAAAATGCTAAAAATATTGCTAAAACTAAAATAGGAAAAAATACAAAACTGGTAACCTTCGTTGCTATCAAGATACCAAAGGTGATTGAAAGGAGGAAAAGAGAAACACTGTCAGAATTTTGTAAAAACTGGAGAGAGAAATAGAACAATAAAACAGAGAAAAAGGTAAGCCACATTTCAAAAGTCCCAAAATGGGCAAATTGAATAAATCCAACACTTGTTGCACTCAAAAATGCAGTTATGAGTCCAATCCGTTTGTTTTCTATTTTCTTTCCAATTAAGTAAAGAAGCGGAATGAGAAGAATTGAGAGAACAGCTGAGAAAATTCTACTGGCGAGGATTGCATTTGCAAAAGAAACTGTTGGAGAAGAAAAAAGCTGCAAAATTTGACCTAATACAAAAATGCAATAAATTGGGAATGAACCATAGGCAAAAAAATGAGGATTCAGTTGTCTTGGGAATACTATTTCCGTAACTGATGAAGCGATATTGCGTTCATCAGGATTAAAATAAAAAGGCGCTCCCCAATTAAGGTTATAGATTCTCAAAATTGCTGCACAACTGAAAAGAAATAAAATAAAGAGTTTTACCTGTATTTTTTTCTCAAAGCGCATGAGTTTAGTTTAGAATGTTTCTTAGGTGTTAATCAATGGGTTTTGTTGATGATTGTTACAATCTTTTCACCTAATTCTACTGCGTAATTAGTTCCTCTATCCCAAGGATAGACCTGTTCAATATTTGCTAAATATACATTGGGTAGTGGTGTTGCCATAGGTGGAATCATTTTTGAATAGTTTGTAGGGATAATAGGTTGGGCAAAAGGAGCTTTAAAAAGCTCATATCCAATAAGGTATTTTTGGTAATCAGGATTAATTTTTTTAAGGAATGGGTCAAAAAATCTGAGCTTTTCTTCTTTATTCATGAGAAAACGGGGATTATCAATGGCAAGATAATTTCCAAGGTACACTAAATGTTCATTATTATAATGTTTTTTATCCATAAAATTCGTATGCTCAACAATTGCCATCACAGGAGAAGTCGTATCACATACACTGAGCCAATATGTGTTATCAGGAAGAAATGGTTTTTTAAGCCTCAACACAAGATTTGTTGCTCCAAGACCTTTGAGTTTTGCAAATTTTTGCGTATACGACTGTTGTAATTGCGGAAGTAATTTCATGAAGAGAAAAGAAGGAAGTGTAAAAATGACTTTATCAAATGTCTCACTCTTCAATTTTCCGTCATTAGTTTTCCATTTAATTGAAACTTTACCATCATCAGTAACCTCAAGAATTTCTGTATTAAAATGTATTTTTCCTTCTTGTGTTTCAATAACTGACGAAAGTTTTTGTGCAAATTGTAAAAATCCGCCTGTAGGATACGCAAGAGAGGACGTGCGTTTCGTAAGTCTTGCCCAAAACCAAGCAAGAGAAATATCATGAGCATATGTTCCAAATTTATTCACAAATTGGGGTTCCCAAATCATTTTGTATGTTTTTTCTCCCATTGCTTTGGGTAAAAGCGTACTGGCATTTACCTTTTCAAGAGGTTTCCAAAATGGATTGTATCGTATTGCACCAACCACAGCTGCCATACGCAGTCTCTCACCAAGTGATAATTTGGGAAAAAGAAGAACTTCTTTAGGTGAATCAAATTGGTAGATATGTCCTTGAACATATACTGAAGTTTTAGGATGCCTGATAACTACTGGATATCCTATTTCTTGAGCTAGCTTTAACACATACACATCATTCGTAAACCAATGATGATAATGTTTTTCCAAACTCCACTCCCATTCTTTTTCTTTATATCCAATTGCCAATCCTCCAGGCTGAGAGTCTTTTTCAAAAATAGTAACCGTATGTTTTTGTTTTGTGAGTCGATATGCTGCTGAAAGACCGGTAAAGCCTGCCCCAATAATTCCTATTTTCATAATGTAGTTTTCCCTTGTGTTAGGAAGAATAGCATAAGTCCTGTTCCTATGGAAAGACCAGTGAAGACAAGTCCTATCACTATAGATGAACTACCGGGGTTTGGTAATGGAGCTTGGGTAATAGTTGGTGAAACGCTTACCGCAAGAAGGATGGGAGTCGGAGTTGGTGCAACTGTTGATGTAGGGGTAGGAATTGCTGTCACTGAAATGGTAGGGTTCATGCTAAGTGTTGGGCTTATAGAAGCAACGGGAGTAGGCGTAGTATTTATAGGTTGGGTTCGAGTTGGGGTTGGAGTAAGAGTTGCGGTAGGCAGTGGTGTTGTGGTTGGAGCAACAGGAGAAACAGAAGGTTGAGTGAACTGGCTTCCTTGTGCATATACAGTAAAGTTCTGACTTATTGTTTTTAATGCTCCTAATGCATCACGAGTAATTATAGTAATAATATGATTTCCTGGACTTAAGGGGGTGGTCGGTCGAAATGTCCAATTTCCATTTTTATCAGCAGTGACAGTGGTGCTGATTGGATCTGTCGAATGAATAACAATTTGTACGGTTGCATTAGGTATTGCAGTACCTTGAAACATTGGTTGTTGATCTTTAAATTGTTGCTCAGCCTTCGGAGTGATTATCTGAGGGGTTGATGAAGTTTTCTCATAAGTTGCAGGAAATGCTGAAAAAATAGGACTAATCTCTGCAGATTGAGAAGGAACCACCAATGCTTCTGTACTTATCGAAAAATCATAGTCATTTGATAAAGTTATTGGAGGAATAGGATTTGCTCCTCCTGAAAGTACTTTTACATTAGAGGTATTGATACCATTGGTAATGGTAAAATTTACTATTGTTTTAGGAGTAAGCTTGACATAGGAAGATAAATCATTTGTTCGAAGGAGATTTAACGGCAGAATAAAACTTCCATCCTGCCGTAATATGAGAGAAAGTATTTGAGAGGCGCTCGTTGAGGCATAAACTATCCCTTCACTTGGGATATCTCCGCCAGGTAAAAGTACTTTTCCTACAATTGAAGGGGAATTTGGCGAAGCAACTGTAAGAGTTTTGCCTGTAGTCATTTCATAAGGTCCAGTTGTATTTGTAAAAGTGGTGCCGTCTGAGATAATTGCAAAATAGTATTTAGTTTGTGGTTTCAGTTTGGTAAGAGTTATTGAGTGCACATGATGAGAGAGTGGAGTCCCAATTGTCTTATCGTTATCGTCTATCATTACATTTCCATAGGATGAAGTTTCTCCATATGCAATTGAAGCAATAGATCTTTCAGGTGTAGTAAAAGATACAGTAAATGCAGTATCAGTACTATTAGTTATTTCTACATTTTTCGGAATATTTCCCCCAGCTGCTTTGCCTCCAAAAAGTATTTTATTTTCACCTAGCCAGGATATTGTTACTACAGATAGTGATAATACTACTAAACCTAAAACTGTCGGGATGCGTTTATTCCATATAGAATCTCTCATCATAGTTACTGTGTTGGTATATTCGTGGCATCTTCAGCTGGTTGAGATTGTGAACTATCAGATGCTACCAGTGATTGAGACTGAGAAAGAGGAGTTTGCAAATTATAATCAGGAGTAATGATTTCTCTCTGTTGTAATTTTTGTAGGGTACTCATATCAAAAGTACCATCAATAGGGCTTATTTGAAAGCTTAAATCATGACTTATGGTTGAAGTCTCAAGCGTGTGGTAAATATTAGACGCTATCCAAAAAGTAACTACTACAAAAGAAAGTATCGAGATAAAAAGTATATTTTGCTGTTTCATACTAGAATTAGTAATAGTATACTCTTCCTGTTACATCCAGAACTAAGTTAGAAGATTTTACATCTTTATTAAAGCCAATAATTTCAAGTGTCACAAGTCTGTCAAAATTGACTAAGGATGTAGAGAAATTATAAAGGTCATTATAATTTCCACTTGCTTCAACAGTGAATTCGAAAGAGGAAACATTGTCCAATTTTATCTGAGACTTTGATAAAGGTACTCCTGAAATTTTAATTGATGAAATAGTTACATTTGTATTTTTTGCTATTGCTCGTATTTCTCCCATTAGTTTTGTTGTCGAAGGGGTATCAGGTAAGGCATTTTGTACTGTTGTTAATTGAGAGCCCAGGACATTATATTGTTCTGACAGTTTGCCTAAGTTTAAAATTTTATCCCGCAGTTGTTTGTCTACAAGTTTACTATCTGCCAGCTGTCTTTTTAGCTCTACAATAGTAGAAAGAGTTGGATTAATAGCGAAAATACCAAAAAACGATAATGCTGCAAATGTAAAAATTAACGCAGTATATTTATTAACCTGTTCTCTTTTTACATCAGGTAAGAGTTTCAGATATTCACGATAATGCTGGGCATTTAGACTTTCAAAATAATTTCTAGGAATTTTCATATATATGAATAGTACGATAACTGTTTATGTATGCTGGCGGAGTAATCGAAGGATTCTGTGGAATTGACGGAAGTATTTTATCCAGCTTTAATGAACCTGTAATGCTTACGGAGATAATAGCAAGAGACGTATTATTTTTAATACTATTTATACTTACATGTGAAACATAAGGATAAGATTTTAAAGAATTAACGAAATTCTTAAGAGAACTTATTGATACTACTTGTGCTTCTATTTGTATCCCGTCATTTGCAACAACGAGTTTTTTAAAAGTAATATTGCCACGCCCCATGTCAATTACATCTTTCGCAATCATTGGTAATACATTACTACTCTTATCTATCAGCTTTATAAATGACAGTTTTTTTTGCAAATTTTTATACGCATCTTCATTGGTTCCTAAATATTTTACAATTACACTGCTTTTATTAATCTTGTCGTGCAAATCGCTTATTTGCCAGTCAAAACTAAAACGGTAAATAAATGTCCCTAGTGCTACAAACTCCGTAATGATAATAAGCAATCTACCAACTGAGAGGAGCCAATCTAAAAAGTCATTTATGAGAGAATCGTTTTTTTTGTGAATGAGATTTATGTGATAAGAATCTTTTAACATACAAAATAATCCAAATTAAAAAATAAGACTAATTTTAGTCTAGGAGGTTTTATATAAAATGTCAAAAATTTTGTACTATATTACTCCATTTTTCAGATAGGTATAGAATTGAACTTGTGAATATGCTATACTTATTTAAAGTCCCAAAGGTTTTCTTAATGTAAGAAAATTGAAGGGATGATTTTTTTGAAAAACTATGGCACAAGATTCACGTATATATCCACTCGATAAAATCCGCAATATTGGAATTATTGCGCATATTGACGCGGGGAAAACGACAACGACTGAGCGTATTCTTTTCTATACCGGAAAAACTTACAAAATAGGAGATATTGATGAAGGAAATACGCAAATGGACTGGATGGCGCAGGAAAGAGAGCGAGGTATTACTATTGTATCCGCTGCGACTACAACTTTCTGGAAAGATCATCGCATTAACATTATTGATACTCCAGGTCACGTTGACTTCACTGCTGAGGTAGAACGTTCTCTTAGGGTACTTGATGGTGGAATTACGGTACTTGATGCCGAAGAAGGAGTTCAATCACAGTCTGAAACTGTCTGGAGACAAGCTGATAAATATAAGGTTCCTCGCATTTGTTTTGTAAATAAAATGGATAAGCTTGGTGCTGATTTCCTGCGAACTGTCAAAACAATTGAAGATAGACTTGGCGCAAATCCTGCAATTATGGTGCTTCCAATTGGGTCTGAACAAACGTATAAAGGAAACGTTGATTTACTTACTAGAAAAGCATATATTTGGGGGTCTGATGAACTCGGTGCCAAGTTTGAACTATCGGATGAAGTACCTGAAGAAATAAAGGAACAGGTTGACGAATACAGAAACAAGCTGATTGAAAAAATCTCAGAAACTGACGATACCCTGTTGGAGAAATACTTAGGCGGTGAGGAACCAACAGTTGAAGAATTAAAAAAAGCACTTCGTGCAGCAGTCATTGCCTACAAGCTTGTCCCAATTTATGCAGGTACATCGCTTCGTAATAAAGGAGTACAGCCACTTTTAGATGCAGTAATTGACTATCTTCCCTCCCCCCTTGATTTACAGGAGGTAAAAGGAATAAACCCAGTATCCAAAGAAGAGGAAGTACGTAAACTTACTCCTGAAGAAACCTTCTCAGGACTTGCATTTAAGATTCAAAATGACCCGCATGTAGGCAAACTTACCTACTTTCGCGTATATTCTGGCAAAATGAGCGCAGGTTCATATATCTATAATAGTACAAAAGATACCAAAGAACGTATCGGGCGACTTTTACTCATGCATGCAAATAATAGAGAAGAAATTAAAGAAGCCTATGCTGGAGAGATTGTCGCAATTGTAGGCCTTAAAGATACTACTACAGGAGACACTCTTTGTGATGAAGTCAAACCAATTATTCTGGAACAAATTACCTTTCCTGAACCTGTTATTTCTCTTGCAATTGAACCTAAAACGAAATCAGATCAAGAAAGATTAGGCTATTCACTTAAAAGACTGATGGAAGAAGACCCAACTTTTACTGTAAAAGTAAATCATGAGACAGGACAAACTATTATTTCAGGTGTTGGAGAATTACAGCTTGAAATTATGGTTGATAGAATGAAAAGAGAATTTAACGTTGAAGCAAATGTTGGCGCTCCTCAAGTTGCCTACAGAGAAACTATTGAAGGAATTGCAGAAGCAGAGGGTAAATATATTCGCCAATCAGGAGGACGGGGACAATATGGACATTGTTTCTTACGTGTTGAACCACTGCCGCGAGGAGAAGGATATAAATTTGTCAATGCTATTAAAGGAGGAGCTATCCCTGCTGAATTTATTACATCAATACAAAAAGGAGTGGTAGAAACTATGGAAAATGGCGTTCTTTTAGGCTATCCAGTAGTTGATATGCAAGTAACCTGTTATGATGGATCATACCACGATGTTGACTCGAGTGATATCGCCTTTAAGATTGCTGCGAGCCAGGCATTACAAAGCGCTACCAAAAAAGCAGGTCTAACTCTTCTTGAACCCATTATGAAGGTTGAAGTAACTACTCCATCTGAATTTATGGGAGAAGTTATTGGTGATTTATCGTCAAAGCGCGCCCAGATTCTTGGAACAGAAGAGAGAGGGAATGCAACTATTATTTTGGCACTCGTTCCTTTAGCTGAGCTTTCAGGGTATGCAACGCAACTTCGCAGTATTACCCAAGGACGTGCAAATCCTTATGTGGAACCATCTCATTATGAATTAGTTCCCAGAAACATTATTGACCAAATGCTTGCGAAATCTACCTTCACAGGAAGAGTCGAAAAATAAATTCTTCTTCATCTATTTTCTATCGAATGTTTTTTGATTCCTTTACGACTAATAAGATTAGATATGAAAGCATACTTAAAGGAATTGCAATTTCCATCAACCAACCATACCTATATTCAAAATATTACTTCAATTGTGAATGAGGCAATTAAAAAATCCAAAGTCACCAATGGGTTTGTCTTTATCAATACTCTTCATACGACATTGGGTATTTTGGTAAATGAAATTTCAGAACCAAATCTTCTTGAGGATATGTTATACCATAGCTTAAAAAGTGTACCTGAAGATAAACGTTCAACCAAAGTTACCAAAGAATATATGCATCCAACTACTGATTACCTTCATCGTTGTCAAGATAATCCATTTTGTAATGAAATTGATGAGGATTATAATGCAGCAGCCCACATACGTGCACTCACCTATTCTCATCCAAGTGTAGTATTGCCAATCATGGATGGAAAACTAAGACTTGGAAAATATCAGGAAATTGCGGCATTTGAATTTGATGGGAGAGATGGAAAAGGCAAAAACCCAATTAGACAACGCAGTATTCAAATATGGATTTCCCCTATAGATAAAATAGAAAAGTTATAAATAACTATCTTACTTTTGCTTTTTTCTACTATAATACGTATATGGAACCGCTTGTTGGAATTTTTGCGCATCCGGATGATGAAGCATTTGGACCAGGAGGAACACTGGCACTTGAGGCAAAAAAGCGTGATGTGTATCTTATTTGTGTTACTAATGGTGAAGCAGGTAAGAGTAGTCTTGATGAAGTTCGGGAATTAGGTGAGGTCAGGCGTGAAGAACTTTTGGAGTCTGCAAAAATATTGGGCATAAAAAAAGTTTTTTTCCTCGGGTATCATGATGGTACATTATCGAATACTCTATATCATGAAATCGCAGAAAAGATTATACGCATCCTAAATGATATAAAACCTAATACTCTTCTTACCTTTGAACCTCGTGGTGTATCTGGACATATTGACCATATCGCAGTTTCTATGATTACCTCATTTGTATTTTACAAAGTCTCCTATGTTAAACATCTATGGCAATACTGTTTAACTGAAAAAGCACGAAATGTGGAAGAGTATGACTATTTTATTTATTTCCCTCCAGGATATAAAAAATCAGAGATAGTTAAAATCAGAGATGTCTCGCCTATTTGGAAACAAAAAGTAAAAGCTATACATGCTCATAAATCCCAACTGCATGATATAGAACAAATTCTCAAAAGACATGCAAAGTTGCCAAAAGAAGAATGTTTCTTAGAGATTAATAAAAGTAAGGAATAAGCCGTTTGGTTTTCTTCATATAATGACTATAGTCTTTAAAATGTCTCTCAAGATGATATTCTTCATAATAGATTTTAAATAGAATATCCGCTATAAAAATAAGTGCAGCAATAAAACGCAAAAGGCTTGGATAATCAGTAACCAGTGCAAAAATGATAAGGAGAAGTCCTGCATACATAGGATGTCTGATTACTTCATATGGCCCGGTCGTAATAAGTTTGGCTTTATGGTGGACATGCGGAGTTACTTTAAAAACACTTTGTTTTACCATTATCCATACCGCCCAACATCCAATGAAGAGCCCTAAACATTCTGTAAAAATAGACGTAAATTCGCGGGCAAAAACAGGTGCACTGACAAGAAGATAGGCAAGGGTTATCACTTGTACGATAAGAAGCAGATATTCACGGTTATTCATGTATTTCATACATATAGTATACAATAACTATCTTACTTCTTCAAAGGTAAGTCTGCAAGTGCACTTATAATTTATCCATGCGTTATAATAAGGCAATGAGAAAAATAATTGTCCTATTTTTCGTAGTTGTATTAGGTGGTATTCTTTTGACCGCTGCTCTCAAAAAAAAATTGTATTCAGACCTAGACGCTCCAGTTATAGTGCCAACTGTTACATCTACTGTACCGATACGAAACCAAAAAGAAACAATCTCACTTTTTGTTCCCTATTGGTCATTGGGAAGGACAACTATAGAGACTACTTCGTACGATGATATTATTTATTTTGGTGTTATCCCAACTCTTACTGGTTTAGATACCAGAGAAACCGGTTATAAAAGTATTGATGCCTTTATCTCATCAACAAAGGACAGTAAGAAACGATATCTGGCGCTTCGCATGATAGGAAATGATACAAATTTTGCCATACTCAAAGACACCAAAGCACAAATAAGGATTATTACAGAAACTCTTGCCCTTACAAAAACAAAAGGATTTGACGGAGTAGTACTTGACTTAGAAGTTGGAGGATTCCCTTTTGATTCATTAATTCAGCAGATTAATGCCTATGTAAAAAACTTTTATGAAGCAGCAAAACAAAATAATACTGAGCTTAGAGTTGCAGTATATGGTGATACTTTTTATCGTATAAGGCCATATGAGATAAAAACAATTGGGCAATATGCTGACAAAATACTTCTTATGGCATATGATTTTCACAAAGCTTCAGGTTCCCCGGGGCCAAATTTTCCTCTTTCTGGGAAAGAGACCTATGGATATGATTTGCAGGAAATGGCAGATGACTTCAGACAAGTGGTAGATAACTCAAAAATTATCGTAATTTTTGGTATGTTTGGATATGATTGGAAGGTAGATAGTAGTGGTAATAGTATGAAATCAGCACAAGCATTAAGTCTGCGGGATATTGAAACAAAATTTGTACATAGCTGTTCTTTTGCTGATTGTAAAATTGTTCGAGATAGCGCTTCAAGCGAGACAGAAGTGCGTTATAAAGATAGTAATAATCAGGATCATATTGTATGGTATGAAGATATGCAGTCAGTAAAAAATAAAGAGCAGTATCTTGAACAAAAAGGGATTTCCTCATTCAGCTTCTGGGCATACTCGTATTTTTAATAAGAGCATTTTATCTAGGAAATTATATTCAGAATAATGAGAAGAATAATATTGATGAGTTAAATCTATTAGCCTCGAATTACGCATAAATTAGGGTATTGACGAGACTTAGGAAATAGTGTATCATATGCGTAATCTCATTGAAAAATGAGTTTTATTTTTGCTTATGGCAGATTCTAAATTTCAAAGAACAAAACCACATGTCAATATTGGAACTATTGGTCATGTAGATCATGGGAAGACTACTCTTTCTGCTGCAATCTCAACCGTTCTTTCCAAAAAAGGAATGGCACAAGCCAAGAAATACGAAGATATCGATAACGCTCCAGAAGAAAGAGCCCGTGGCGTCACCATTAATATTACCCACATTGAATATGAAACAGAAAAAAGACATTATGCTCATATTGATGCTCCAGGTCATGCAGATTACATTAAGAACATGATCACAGGCGCAGCCCAAATGGATGGCGCAATTCTCGTAGTTTCCGCTCCCGACGGCCCAATGCCACAAACACGAGAGCATATTTTATTAGCACGCCAAGTAGGAGTTCCTGCAATTGTCGTATTCCTCAACAAGACTGATATGGTACAAGATGCAGAACTTTTGGATTTGGTTGAGATGGAAGTTCGTGAACTCTTAACTAAATATGGCTTCCCAGGAGATGAAATACCAATTATTCGCGGTTCAGCTTTGAAAGCACTTGAAGGCGATGCAACAGAAGAACAACACATAATGGATCTTATGAAGACAGTTGATGAATATATACCAACTCCAACCCGTGCAACTGACAAGCCATTCTTAATGCCAATCGAAGATGTATTCTCAATTAAAGGTCGAGGAACAGTAGTTACAGGAAGAATCGAAAGAGGAATTGTCAAAGTGAATGAAACTGTTGAAATAGTTGGAATTAAAGACACTAAATCAACCGTAGTTACTGGAGTTGAAATGTTTAAAAAACAACTTGACGAAGGACAAGCAGGAGACAATGTAGGACTTTTGCTTCGCGGTCTTGAAAAAACGGATGTAGAAAGAGGACAAGTCATTGCTAAACCAGGAAGTATTACTCCTCATACAGAATTTGAAGGAGAAGCATACATCCTTACCAAAGAAGAAGGCGGAAGACACACACCATTCTTTACTGGATATAGGCCACAATTCTATATCAGAACCACTGATGTAACAGGAAATGTCGCATTACCACAAGGTGTAGAAATGGTAATGCCTGGAGATAACAGTAAAATGACAGTCAAACTTATCGTCCCAGTCGCTCTTGAAGAAGGGCAAAGATTTGCTATTCGTGAAGGTGGAAGAACAGTAGGAGCTGGTGTAATAACAAAGATACTTAAATAATTTTATTAAGTTATTTATGAGTTCTTTAACAGTCTGTCGGTATGCCAAAAGGAAGAATTAGAGTTCGATTAAAAAGTTACGATGCGAGAGTCCTTGACTCTTGTTGTCAACAAATTTTAGATACGGCTATAAGAACCGGAGCTAAGGTAGTTGGACCAGTACCTCTTCCTACAGATAGAAGCGTATATGCAGTCAATAAGTCACCATTTATAGATAAAGACGCAAGAGATCATTTTGAGATTTGTATTCACAAAAGACTTATAGATATTTTATCTCCTACCGATAAGACAATGGATAGTTTGATGCATTTGGAATTACCAGCAGGAGTTGATGTAGAGATTAAAATGTAATCTTTACATTGTTAGGATTTCATAGATGCCCAAACAAATTAAACAAAATACAACATGATATAAAAAAGCCTAGTGCGGGCTCACAGTAGATACTTGTGATACATTGAGGTAGCCGATAGGCTATCTTTTTTTTGAGATTATGATACAAGCATTAATTGGTAAAAAAATTGGACAAACACAAAAATTTTTGCAAAATGGAACACGCATTCCTGTTACTCAGGTTGCAGTTCCTAATAATTCTGTGATGCAAATAAAAAACATGGAAAAAGACGGATACATTGCAGTCCAATTAGGTTTTGGACAAAGAAAACATTCAACAAAATCACTTACAGGGCATGTTAAAAAAGCAGGGAAAGACAAGACCCCTGTTTTTTTTAAGGAAGTAAAAATGGATGGAAAAAATGAATTGCCAACTATTGGAGAAGAGATAAGTCTTGAAAGTGTATTTGAGTCAGGGGATGTCGTAAACGTAAGTGGTACATCCAAAGGAAAAGGATTTGCAGGCGGAGTCAAACGCTATCATTTTAGAGGCGGACCTCGAACCCATGGACAATCAGATAGAGAGAGAGCTCCAGGTTCAGTCGGTCAGACAACTACTCCAGGAAGAGTATATAGAGGTAAAAGAATGGCTGGAAGAATGGGGCATGAAATCGTTACATTGCAGAATCTTGAAATAGTTGCAGTTGATGTAGAGAACAAACGTCTTTCTATCAAAGGATTGGTGCCTGGAGTAAAAGATAGTATTGTATTTATTGAAAAAGTTGGTAAAAACAAGAAAGCTCTTCCCTTGTATGTAAAAGAAGAAGTAAAACCTGAGATAAAAGAGCCAGCAATACAAGAAGTAAATGAAGGAAAGGAGGAAGCACAAAATGCCTAAGGCAAGCAGTAAGCAAACAGCAAAAAGCAAAAAAGAAGAAGGAGAGAAAACAGAAAAACAAATGATAAAAAAAGCGGCTGTCAAAAAAGTTGCAGAGCCTAAAAAAGACGGGAAATTAACTCTTGATGTGTATGGCCTTGATGGAAAAGTTACTGGTAGTATTGTTCTTCCTCATGAAATTTTTGGTGCGGATGTCAATCAAAAGCTTATGGCTCAGGCAGTACGCGTGCACCTTACTAACCTTCGTTTTGGAACAGTTTCTACAAAGTCACGCGGTGAAGTTACAGGAAGTACGAGAAAAATATATCGACAAAAAGGGACAGGTCGTGCCCGTCATGGAGGAATACGCGCTCCTATTTTTGTTCATGGAGGAGTTGCTCATGGACCAAAACCAAGAGAATTTAATCTAAGTTTATCTAAGAAAATGAAAAAAACTGCGCTTATCTCTGCGCTTTCTGCGAAATTGCATGATAATGAAGTAAGAATTCTTTCTGGTCTTGAAGCGATTGAACCAAAAACCCAGCATTTCGCAGCAGCTCTTAAAAAACTTGGTCTTATGACCAAAAATAAGAAGATACTTCTCGTTACACCTAAAGATACGGAGCATATCACTCGTGCAGTACGTAATGTGGAGGGAGTACAGTTTACCGCCGCGCAGAGATTGAATATCTATGATGTACTCAATAGTAAAGTGCTTCTTTTCATGAAAGATTCAATTGATGAGATACAAAAACAATTTCAAGGAGGAGCAAATAAATGAACATACAAAGTGTGATTATACGACCGATTATCTCTGAAAAATCAATGGGAAATGCCGGAAAAGGTGAATATACCTTTGCTGTAAAACAATATGCGAATAAAAAAAATATTAAAAAAGCAATTGAGGATGCGTTTCACGTCCATGTAACCCAAGTAGCCACCAGTAATGTAAAAGGCAAGAAAAAAAGAGTAGGTATGAGAAGGAATGAAGTAGCACAACAAGAATGGAAAAGAGCAATTATAACTTTAGAGAAAGGACAAAAGATTGACATTTTTGAAGCTGGAAGCTAAGATCAAAGCTTCAGAGGTAAAAAGCGTATGAAAGCATTAAAAACTATTAAGAAAAAACAATCAGGGAGAGACTCGCAAGGTCATGTAGCAGTTCGTCATCAAGGCGGACAGCACAAGCGATATTTGCGCACCATTGACTTTAAGCGGGATAAATTTAATGTGGTTGGAAGAGTAGTTGCAATAGAATATGACCCAAATAGAACTTGTGATATTGCACTTGTTCAATATGGAGATGGTGAAAAACGCTATATTTTAACTCCTGAGGGACTTAAAACAGGAGATACAGTGATTGCAGGAGTACATGTAGAAATAAAAACAGGGAATGCATTGCCGCTTTCTGAAATTCCTGTTGGAACAGTCGTACATAATGTTGAGCTTACTCCAGGAAGAGGCGGACAATTAGCCAGAGGTGCCGGTGCATCAGTTATTGTATCTGCGAAAGAAGAGGGATACGTCCATGTCAAACTTCCTTCAGGCGAACTTCGCAAAATCAAGGCTGAAGGTCTGGCAACTATTGGTCAGGTTGGCAATATTGAATGGGAAAATGAAGTTATTGGCAAGGCAGGACGAGCACGACATATGGGAATCCGGCCAACTGTAAGAGGAGTAGCCCAAAATCCTCGTTCCCATCCTCATGGTGGAGGAGAAGGACGTTCAGGTATAGGTATGCCTTCCCCTAAAACATTTGCAGGACGAAAAGCGGTTGGAAAAACAAGAAAAAAGAATAAATATTCAAATCAATATATTTTACAAAGGAGAAAGACAGCTAGTACAGCTAGCAAGTAAACTATATGGGAAGATCAAGTAAAAAAGGACCATACATAGATAGTAATTTACTCAAAAAAGTACTAAAACAAAAAGAAACAGGTGATAAGGCTGCTATTAAAACTTGGGCACGAGCATCACAAATTCCGCCAGAGTTTGTGGGTCATTCATTGTCTATTCATAACGGAAAAAATTTTATTACCATATTTATTATGGAAACAATGGTAGGTCATAGACTTGGTGAATTTGCGCCAACGCGTACCTTTAGAGGCCATGGAAGAGTGGTTGCAAGAGAGATTTCAAAGACATAAGGAGCAATTATGGAAGTACAAGCAGTAGCAAAATCAGTACGAATTAGTCCAAGAAAAGTAAGATTTGTTGCAGATGCAATACGAAGTCAATCAGTTGAAAGAGCGTTAGTATCGTTGCATATGACTCATAAAAGAGCAGCAGGCGCAATTGAAAAGACATTGAGAAGTGCTATGGCCAATGCAACCAATAATGCCAAGCTTGATAGAGCTACGCTGGTAATTTCAAAAATAGAAGTTACAGAAGGACCGGCATTTAAGAGATACCATCCTTCAACCAGAGGAAGAATTCATCCTTATAAAAGGAGAAGCAGTCATATTCGTATTATTGTGTCAGGCTCAGAATATGTTGCTGCAACAAAAGCACCTGTCAAAAAAGCAGATGCAGAAGTAAAACCAGAAAAGAAAGAAGTAAGTAAAAAGGCAGAAAAGCCTTCAATTGCCAAAAAAACAGAAGGAAAAGGAGGTAAAAAATAATGGGTCAGAAGGTAAATCCACATGTAATAAGACTTAAAAATGTATTTAACTGGAACAGCCGTTGGTTTGATGAGAGAAATTATAAACAAGTTGTTCTTGAAGATTATCTTTTGCGTAAAAAACTTATGGAGAGATTAAAGCTTGCAGGAGTTGCTCAAATTGATATTGAACGATCAATAAACAGTCTTAAAGTAATTGCCTATGTTTCCCGGCCTGGTATTGTAATTGGGCGAGGTGGTACAGGACTTGAAGACTTGAAGAAGTTTATTAACAAGTTTTTTGCAGAAAGAAAAAATGGAAAACCGATGCCAAAACTGGATATTAAAGTTGAACCTATTAAAGAACCAAATCTTGATGCCTATCTTGTCGCGACCAATGTTGCTGATCAGTTAGTAAAGCGTCTGCCTTTTAAGAGAGTACTTACTTCAACTGTTGAAAGAGTTATGGGAGCAGGAGCACTTGGAGTAAAGATTGGATTATCAGGAAGAGTTGCAGGTTCTGAAATTGGAAGACGGGAAAAAATGCAGGCTGGTACTGTCCCCCTTTCAACAATTAGAGAGAATATAAGCTATGCACATGTGCCAGCACTTACCAAAAAAGGGTATATTGGTGTGAAGGTGTGGATAAATAGACCTGAAGAAAAAGCCGAAAGGAATAAATAATATGTTACAGCCAAGAAAACTAAAATATAGAAAACAAATGCGGGACAAAATGAAAGGCAATGACACTAGAGGAATTGCTATTGCCTTTGGAGAATATGGACTCAGTACTGAAGAAATGGGTTGGATAACAAGCAGACAGATTGAAGCTGCAAGACGCACCATTACCCATTATACCCAAAGAGGCGGAAGAGTATGGATTCGTATTTTCCCTCATAAACCAATCACAAAAAAACCACCAGAGGTAAGAATGGGCGGAGGAAAAGGAGATACATTTGAATATGTAGCAGTTGTCAAGCCTGGAAGAATATTGTTTGAAATGGGTGGAGTATCAAAAGATGTAGCTCATGAAGCATTACGTCTTGCTGCCTACAAATTGCCTGTCAAAACAAGAATAATTTCAAAATCGGAGGTATAATAAGAGGATTAAAATGAAGCTGAAAGATAAAAAAGAATTACATACAAAAGAGATTTCAGAATTAGAAAAGTTTATAAGAGAAGGACAAAGTTTATTATTTTCTTTACGACTTGATCAAAAGCAAAATAAGCTTAAGGATACAAGGTCTTTGTATAATATAAGGAAAAGACTTGCCACTATTAAGACAATTCTGAGAGAGAAGGAGGCTTTGAAAAATGGCTAAAATATTTGTAGGAACAGTTATATCAGCAAAAATGAAAGATACGGCAGTGGTTGAAGTATCACGACATATTCCTCATCCATTGTACAAAAAACTTTTAAAAAGAAGTAAAAAATATAAGGTAGATACTAAAGGACAACAAGTAGCAGAAGGAGATACAGTAAGGATAATAGAAACCTTACCAATATCAAAAGACAAACATTTTAAAATAGCAAAAGTAGAAAAGGAAGGTAAGAAATGATACAGTTAAGAACAATTTTAACAGCAGCTGATAATTCAGGCGCAAAACTTTTATCTGTTATACAGGTTTTTGGTGGCTCCAAAAGAAAATTTGGATATGTTGGTGATGTAGTAAATGCAGTCGTCAAAGAAGCCGATCCAAACGGACAGGTAAAAGACAGTGAAGTAGTCAAAGCAGTTATTGTAAGGACCAGGAAGGAATTTAGGAGAAGTGATGGTTCCTACATCAGATTTTCAGATAACGCAGCAGTTGTTATAGATAATGCCAAAGATAAAAATCCAAGAGCTACTCGTATTTTTGGACCTATTGCGCGAGAAGTAAGAGATAGAGGCTTTGCCAAGATTGCCAGTATGGCAACAGAAGTCGTATAGACAGGAGAAAATATGAAATATAGAAAAGGAGATACAGTCAAAATTATTGCAGGAAAAGATGCAGGGAAAAGTGGAAAAATCGAAAAGGTTATGCCACGTATACAAAAAGTATTGGTAGAAGGAGTAAATCAATACAAGAGACACAAAAAATCCCGCATGCCTGGACAAAAATCTGAAATTATTACCATGATTAAACCTTTGTCAGTTGCTAATGTAGCATTTGTCTGTCCGCATTGCAAAAAACTTACAAGAATTGGCTATAACATAGTAGGCAAAGACAAAGTAAGAATATGCAGAAAATGCGAGGCAGTAATTAAATAAGTATGGACCAGATATCATTACAAACACAATTTAACAAAGAACTTGGCAGAAATTTACAGGAAAAGCTAGATATAAAAAATTCTATGGCAGTCCCCCATTTGCAAAAAATAGTTGTCAATATGGGCGTAAAAGATGCAGTTGTTGATAAAAAGAATATTGAGCGAATGATGACTGTAATGGGGCAAATTACCGGGCAAAAACCAAAAGTTGCCAAAGCCAAGAAAGATATTGCAAGTTTTAAACTCCGCCAGGGAGATGCCATTGGACTTATTGTCACCTTACGAGGTAAGAGAATGTATGCATTTTTCGAGAGATTAGTAAAAATTGTTTTTCCTCGTATTAAAGATTTTCATGGAGTACCAAGAAAAAGTTTTGATGGACATGGAAATTATACTTTAGGACTTCCTGAATACTCAGTATTTCCAGAAATTGATATCGCAACCGTTGAGAGATTACAAGGACTTGAAATAGTGTTTGTAACTTCGGCACAGAATGATCAAGAAGGACTAGCACTTCTTGAAACATTAGGAATGCCGTTTGTAAGAGAAAAATAAGGCTAAATATGCTATAATTCGTGCGTAAAGGAAAAAAATATGGCTAAAACATCAGATATAGTAAAATTTCAAAAAAAGCAGAAGTTTAAGGTCCGGGCAGTAAACCGTTGTGGTATTTGTGGAAGAAAACGTGCATATATGCGCAGATTTGGTTTATGCAGAATTTGTTTTAGAGAACGGGCAATGAAAGGAGAACTACCAGGAGTTCTAAAAGCAACCTGGTAACACTATATGAATTATCAAATAGGCGATTTTATTATACGACTTAAAAATGCAGCAAAGGCGCATAAAAAAGGAGTAGTAGCCGATTATTCCAATATTAACAAAGCAATTGGCAAGGTACTTATAAAAGAAGGCTTCCTTCATGACATTAAAGAAGAAACAGTAGAAGGAAAGAAAGTATTACTCGCAACACTTCGATATCAAAAAAGAAAGCCTGTTATTACAGATGTTCGTGTGGTATCAAAACCTTCTCTCCGCGTATATGAAGGGTCCAAAAACATTTTTAAATATCAAGGACGAGAAACAACGGTAATACTTTCAACCAACAGTGGAATTTTAACTGGAAAAGAAGCAATAAAGAAAGGGGTCGGCGGAGAGCTTCTTTTTAAGATTTGGTAATTCAGAAAACGAGGAGATATACTATGTCAAAAATCGGAAAAACACCAATTGAAATAACACAAGGAACAACGGTTGCCATACAAGACAAAACAGTAAAAATAGCAGGTCCTAAGGGAGAGTTTACCTATGGAGTACCAAGTGGTATCGAGGTAAGATCACAGGACGGAAAACTTATTGTTGAACAAAAAAGTAAAGATGATGAAACAATGAAAGCAATATATGGATTAGTACGGGCTACTCTTGCCAATATGGTACACGGGGTAAATAATGGATTTGAAAAAAAACTTGAATTATCAGGAGTTGGATATAGAGCACAAATGCAAGGGAATGATTTAGTCTTATCTCTTGGTTTCTCTCATCCAGTCAAAATTTCACCAAAAGCAGGTATCAAAATAAATGTTGCAGAAAATGTAATTAACATAACAGGTATTGATAAAGCATTAGTTGGCGAGACAGCAGCTACTATACGGGCAATCAAACCGCCAGAACCATATAAAGGCAAAGGAATTAAATATGCTGGAGAAAGAATTCGACGCAAAGCTGGGAAAGCAGCCAAAGCAGTAGGAGGAGCAAAATAATGAACAATCAAAGATTGCAAAGACAATTGAGAACAAGAAGAAAATTACAAAAAGGATCTGATAAAATAAGATTGAGCGTTTTTCGATCAAACAAATATCTCTATGCTCAGCTTATTGACGATACATCCGGAAAAACAGTTGCCAGCCTTTCTGAAAAAGCCTTATCTAAAAAAGGAAAAACTGCTGCAACCAGAATGGATAACGCAAAAGAGTTAGGTATATCACTTGCAAAAATAGCGCTTGATAAGAAAATAAAGGAAGTAGTTTTTGATAAAGGAAGATATGCATATCATGGGAAAATAAAACAAATTGCAGAAGGAGCAAGAGAAGGAGGTCTTAAATTCTAATGGATCAAAGATATAGAAGAGACACACAAAGTGAATTTCAAGAGCAGGTTGTCAAGATAAATCGTGTTTCCAAAAAAACCAAAGGAGGCAATAAAATAGGATTTTCAGCACTTGCGGTAGTTGGTGATAAAAAAGGTAAAGTAGGAGTTGGACTTGGGAAAGCACCGGATGTATCATCTGCAATTCGCAAAGGTATATCACTTGCTAAAAAACATATGATTGAGGTACCGATAGTGAACGGAACAATACCATTTCGAGTTGATATCAAAGTTGGCGCAGCACGTGTGATGCTCAAACCTGCTCCACCCGGAAGTGGAATTATCGCAGGAGGAGCAGTAAGAAGTGTAGTTTCTGCTGCAGGAATACAAAATATCTCATCCAAAGTATTGGGAACTGACAATCAAGCAAGTAATGTACATGCAGCACTTGAAGCATTACGAAAACTCACAGAACTTTCTGCAAATTTGAAAGAAAGGGTAGTAACCAAATAAGTATGAATCTCACTCAATTACCAGCTATTACAGAAAAAAGAAAAAAAAGACTTGGTCAAGGTCATGGTTCAGGACGGGTGAAGACTTCAGGAAGAGGAACCAAAGGGCAAAAAGCACGAAATAAGGTTCCACTTGTATCTGAAGGGGGAGCGCTTCCCCTTACAAAACGACTTCCTTTCCTCAGAGGAAAAGCCAAAAACAAATCCTTGCAGATGAAAAAAGTTATTCTTAATGTTGGACAATTGAATAGCTTACCGAAAAATAGTACTGTAAGTATAGATTCATTGGCAAAACATAAACTTGTGGATGCGAAAGAAGCAGGTCTTTATGGAGTAAAAATCTTAGGGAATGGCGAGCTTACTACTCCTCTTAAAGTAACTCTTTCTGTATCAAAGAGCGCAAGAGATAAAATTACTAAAGCTGGAGGAACCGTTGAGGTTGTTTCATGAATAGTTTTCTAAAAACGTTTAGAAATATTTTTAAGTCACCTGAAGTCAGAAAAAAAGTCCTCTTTACCTTAGCTATCTTTCTCGTATTTCGTATTTTCGCCCATATTCCTGTAGCAGGAGTAAATATTCAACAACTAAAAAATCTTTTTTCTCAAAATCAATTTTTTGGATTACTTGATATTTTTTCAGGAGGAACTCTATCCAATTTTTCTATAATGGCACTCGGGTTAAATCCTTATATTAATGCTTCAATTATTTTACAGCTTCTCACCATGGTATTTCCAAAACTTGAAGAGCTTTCAAAAGAAGGAGATGCAGGAAGACGCAAAATTAATCAATACACACGATTTTTAACTATCCCTCTTGCGGCGTTACAGGCAGTTGGTATGTATGCGCTTCTTCGCAGCTCTCAAATAATAGGCATACTTTCGCCTGTTGGGCTTATCTCTTTTATTTTGACTATGACCGCGGGTACTCTGCTTCTTGTCTGGTTTGGTGAGCTTATTACAGAACGAGGTGTAGGGAATGGGATTTCTCTTCTCATTTTTGCTGGAATTGTAGGTCGTTTACCAGTTGCCGCAGGTCAAACCTTCTCTACCTCAAACGCACAAAATACGCTCAATCTCATTATCTTTCTCGTACTTGGGCTTGTGGTGATTGCAGGAATTATCATCATTAATGAAGCAACGAGACAAATTACCGTGTACTATGCAAAACAAGTACGGGGAAATAAAATGTATGGTGGACAATCAACGCATCTGCCTCTCAGGCTTAATCAAGCAGGTGTAATTCCAATTATTTTTGCAGTGTCACTCGTACTTCTTCCCTCTCTTGTTGCCAATTTTCTTAGCGCAACGAAGAATCCTCATCTTACCAGTATTAGCCAAACTCTCTCTATTTGGTTTAATCCATCGGGAGTATTTTATAATGTACTCTATTTTGTACTTGTCGTTGCGTTTACCTATTTCTATACAGCAGTAATCTTTAACCCAAAGAAAATTGCTGAGGAGATACAAAAATATGGCGGATTTATTCCGGGAATTCGGCCAGGTGCTCAAACTGCACATTATCTTAACTATATTTTAACCCGTATTACATTGGTTGGAGCAATATTCTTAGGTATTATTGCAATCTTTCCAACCATTGCCCGTGACATTACCAATATTCAAAATTTAGTTCTTGGAGGAACAAGTATCCTTATTGTGGTAAGTGTAGTGCTGGAAACGTTCAAAACTATCGAATCAAATCTTGTGATGCGTAATTACGAAGGATTCCTAACTAAATAATATGAAAGTTATACTTATTGGTATCCAAGGATCAGGTAAGTCCACACAAGGAAATCTGCTCCACAAATCATTAGAAATTCCTTATCTCTCTACAGGTCATATCTTCAGAGAATTAGCCAAAGAACATACTCCATTAGGAAGATATATTAAAGAAGTCATGAATGCAGGCCATTTAATTCCTGATGCAAAAACGCTTGAGATAGTATCTCATTATCTTCATAGACCAGAATACAAAACAGGATATATCCTCGATGGATTTCCCAGAACGCTTGCACAAGCTGAAGAATTTGAGAATGGCGTAGATAAAGTGTTTTATCTTAATGTTTCAGATAAAGAAGCGCTTTGGAGGCTTTCATATAGAGTAGATGATAGTGGTGAGATTCGAGAAGATGAAACACTTGCTGCGCTTCGGAAACGTATTGAATTATTTCATAAATTTACAGAGCCTGTACTTGATTTCTATCGCCAAAAAGGAGTTTTGGTTGAACTCAACGGTGAAGATGCAATAGAAAAAATCCATAAAGAGATAATGGAACAAATAAAGAAAGGATAAGAAATAGCTTCTTAGAGATATGTATGCCAAAAGGTTTTGTAATCGCAATTGATGGTCCTGTTGCCGCAGGAAAAGGAACACTTGCTTCACTTCTCGCAGAGAAACTTCATGGATTTTATCTTCAAACTGGTGCAATGTACCGCAGTGTAGCGTTTTTTGGTATTAAGAATAATATTGATTTGCATGATTATAATAAAGTAGTTGCTCTTTTACCTTCTCTCACAATTCAATTTCATGATACAAAAGTAGTATTAAATGGAAAAGATGTGACAGAACAACTACGAAGAGAAGATGTAGCGGCCGGCGCGTCCCTTGTTGCTACCTATCCTAAAGTAAGAAAAGATATGGTACAAAGGCAACAGGAAATAGCCAATCAAGAAAAACAAAAAGGAAAAATTATTTTAGCTGAAGGACGAGATACTGCAACCGTTGTATTCCCACAGGCTGAGCTCAAAATTTTTCTTACTGCAAAACCTGAGATACGAGCTACGAGACGTTTTAGAGAACTCAATGAAAAAGGTGAAAAAAATGTCAATTTTGAGAGTGTTTTACAAGCGATATATAATCGTGATAAACAAGATAGAGAGCGTGATACTGACCCACTTGTAGCAACACCTGAAAAATATGGATATTTTGTCCTTGATGATTCAGAGATGACAAAAGCACAAACGGTAGAAGTTGTTTTGCATGAGATTCAAAAGAAGATGCTTGTATGATTCATATAAAAACACCAGAACAAATAGAAAGTATGGCATATGGAGGTAAGATATTAAGAGATGTACTTTTTGAAGCACTTGATAAGGTAAAACCTGGAGTAACTGAGGCAGAAATTGATGCATTTGCAGAGAAATGTATTAGAGAGCGAGGCGGAGAACCTGGATTTATGAAAGTAAAAGGATACCATAACACCATTTGCTCCTCAACCAACGATGTCGTAGTGCATGGAATACCTGGAGGGTATGTCTTTCAAGAAGGCGATGTGGTAGGAGTCGACTGTGGCGTCTATTATAAAGGGTTCCATACTGATATGTCTGAAACTGTTGGAGTCGGAAAGATAAGTAAAGCTGCTGCAAACTTTCTTAAGACCGGTAGAAAGGCTTTAGATGCAGCAATACTTCAGGCAAAGGCTGGAAACAGGATAGGACATATCTCAAAGACTATTCAGGATATTGTAGAAAAGGAAGAAGGCTACTCAGTAGTCAGGAGTCTCATAGGTCATGGAGTAGGCCGCAAGCTTCATGAGGATCCAGAAGTCCCAGGATATCTGGCAGGTAGCATAGAGCGCACGCCACTCTTAAAAGAAGGGATGACAATTGCGATAGAGGTTATATATAATATGGGAACGCCAGAGGTCTATCTTGCGCCTGATGGCTGGACAATTAAGACGCAAGATGGAAAAATTTCAGGGGTATTTGAGAGAACTATCGCAATCACTGGAAGCGGGCCTAAGATTTTAACGTAGTATTTGCTCTTTTGAGGCTCGTTTGCTATAATGCTTGCATGTCTCATCAAGGATCTTTTGAGAAAGACGGTGTGGTGAAGGAGTCACTTCCCAATACCCTATTTCGAGTGCAGCTTGATGATGGGTCAATTGTTTTGTGTCATTTATCTGGCAAAATGAGAATGCATTTTATAAAAATATTGCCGGGAGATAAAGTACGCATTGAAATGACCCCTTACGATTTAAGTAAAGGAAGAATAATACTGCGCTATAAATAGAAGATCTTCGATATTTTAAAAAACGATACTATGAAAGTCCAAGCAAGTATAAAAAAAAGATGTATTAAGTGTAAAATAATTAAGCGCCATGGGGTGTTGTATGTAACATGTGAAACACCAAAACACAAACAGAGACAAGGCTAATCTATGAGAATTGCAGGAACTAATATACCAGACGAAAAAAGAATTGATATTTCATTAACCTATCTTTATGGTATTGGAAGAAGTAATGCAAGAGAAGTACTCAAAAAAGCAGAAATTAACGAAGGAACACGAACCAAAAACCTGACAGAAGATGAAGTAAAACGTATCACTAAAGTTTTGGACGAATATAAAGTAGAAGGAGATTTACGTGCAGAAGTACTTTCAAATATAAGAAGATTAAAAGATATTAGTGCATATAAAGGTCTTCGACACGCTCGAAATCTTCCGGTCAGAGGACAGCGTACTCGAACCAATGCGCGTACCAAGAGAGGTAAGAGAATGACTATTGGCGCAATCAAGAAAGAAGTAATGGCTAAGATGGAAGCAGCACAAAAGACTGTTGAAAAGAAATAACCTATGGCAGATAATAAGAAACAAACAAAAGGTACTATAACCAAGAAAAAATCAGCAACGGAAATTACTTCCCATGGAAAAGTATATATTACATCTACGTTCAATAATACCCTTGTAACCATTACCAATGACAGAGGCGATACAGTAGGCTGGAGTTCAGCAGGCGCAAAAGGGTTCAAAGGAACAAGAAAATCAACTCCTTATGCTGCAACTTTGGCAGTTGAAGATGTCGCAAAAAGAGCACTTGAGAGAGGAATGAAGACAGTTGATATTTTTGTCAAAGGACCGGGAGCTGGACGTGATTCATCCCTAAGAGCAATCAAGAGTGCTGGATTGTCAATAATGTCTATTGCAGACGTAACGCCTATTCCACACAATGGACCAAGGCCAAAAAAGAAAAGGAGAGTATAATGGCACGATATACAGGACCAAAACACAAATTAGCACGAAGAGAAGGAATCAATATTATTGATGAAACTTCACCAAGTCTTTTAAGACGGCTCAATGTTCCCCCAGGTGTCCATGGTAGAAAAGGGAAAAGACGACTTTCTGAGTATGGTCAACAGCTAAGAGAGAAACAAAAAGCCAAAGCAATGTATGGATTGCTTGAAAAACAGTTTAAAAAGATGGTCAATCAAGTTGCCAGCCAAAAAGGAGATACGGAAGAATTTCTTATCTCCCTTCTTGAGAGAAGACTTGATAATATTGTCTACAGACTTGGACTTGCAAAGACACGGTATATGTCACGACAATTTGTGTCTCATGGTCATGTCCTCGTTAATGGTCAGAAAGTTAGTATTCCATCATATGAGGTAAAAGCAGGCGATGTCATTACTTTAGATCAGAAAATACAAAAGACACCAGATGTGGTAAAATTACTTGACGATAAAAAAGAGATAGTATCCTATCTTGAGAAAAAAGGAGCAGTCGGCACGCTCGTTAGGATGCCAAAAAGGCAAGATGTCGAGGTTCCTTTCAATACTCGACAGATCATTGAATATTATTCAAGATAGTGGTACAATATAGGTTATTGTTATGGAGAATCTTAATTTTAAAGTAAAAGAAATTACATCAACCCAGGATTTTGGGGAGTTTGCGATTGAACCCCTTGAACCAGGATATGGTCATACAATGGGTAACGCATTGCGACGCGTTCTCTATACATCTATCCCGGGAGCAGCAGTTACATCTGTCAGAATTACTGGCGTAAAGCATGCTTTCTCAACCCTTCCAGGACTGAAAGAAAACATAATCGATCTTCTCTTAAATATCAAAGAGCTTAACTTCCGTCTTTCAGATGGAAAGGAAAATGGTACAGTAAAGCTTTCCGTCAAGGGTTCTCATCGAATTACTGCAAGTGATCTTGAGATGCCTGATGGGATTGAGGTAGTCAACAAGGATCAATATATAGGCTCTCTTTCAGGTGAGAAATCAAAACTTGATATGGAATTGACTATTGAAAGAGGACTTGGTTATTCACTCTCTGAAGAAAGAAAAGTAAATACCCTTGGGGTTATTGCAACTGATGCAGTATTTACTCCTATTCGTCGAGTTACTTACACCGTTGAAGCAACCCGCGTAGGAAGACAAACAAACCTTGATAAATTGGTACTTAAAGTCTGGACCAATGGAACCGTAAGTCCAAGAGAAGCATTAGAGCATGCAGGAAAGATTCTTGCTTCTTATTTTTTACAAATTTATCAGCCAAAAGCAACTATAGCGCAGGCGGAAACTGCAACACCAAGCTCATCAATTCCTGATACAATTTTGAAAATGACAATTGATGAATTAGATTTACCTACACGAATTTACAATAGTTTAAGAAACGGTGGTATAGAAACTGTAGAGCAGCTTTTGGGTACTCCCCATAAAGATCTCATTTCAATGCGTAATATGGGTGGCAAATCTATCACTGTTATCGAGGAAAAACTTCGAGAAAAAGGGATAAGCTTACCTGCTTAACTTGGCCAATATAGAGTAGAGTTTTCATATACGCCACGTGAATTTTTGAGAAGTTTGCGTGACGTTTATTGTATGGAGCAGGTAAAATAAAAAACAACATGAGAAAAAAAGTTTTCGGCCGACAATTTAGCAGAGATGTAAATGAAAGAAAAGCTCTTTTTAAAAGCTTGCTTTCATCTCTTGTACTCAATGAGCAAATTAAAACTACAGAAGCAAAGGCAAAAGCAATACGAGGAGCTGCAGATAAATTAGTTACCAAAGCCAGAAGAGGTGGATTACAGGCATATCGATTATTGCAACCTGAATTAAACGGTGATGCAGTGAAAAAAATGGTAAGTGATATTGCTCCTCGATTTACTGCACGACAAGGTGGATACACACGAATTATACGTCTTGAAAGACGATTTTCTGATAACGCTCAAATGGTCGTTATGGAATGGGTTGAAAAACCAGCTCTTCCTGTACCTTCTCAAACAGAAAAATCAAAAAAGGCTAAACTTGATAAGAAAGAATCAGAAAAACCAACAAAAGAGGAAAAAATCAAAAAAGAAGCAAAAGTAAAAAAAACTACAAAAAAAGCAACAAAAAAGGAGACTAAAAAGAAATGAACTCAATGATGACACAACCAACCAAAGAGGCAATGATAAAAAGAGACTGGCATCTGATTGATGTTGAAGACAAGACTTTGGGAAGAATCGCAACAGAGATTGCCCAGCTTCTTATGGGAAAAGCAAAGCCATATTTTGTAAGAAATCTTGATGTAGGTGATTATGTTGTAGTCATAAATGCCAAAAACGTCAAAGTAACAGGCAATAAAGAAGAACAAAAAACCTATGCCAGACATTCAGGCTATCCTGGAGGATTTAAATCAGAAACCTTACGTGAACTACGTGCACGAAGACCTGAAGCAGTTATCTATCATGCAGTAAAAGGCATGTTACCGGATAATAAATTGCAAAAACAAATGCTTACCCGTTTATTTATTTTCAAAGACGCAGAACATACGTATAAAGATAAATTTAAAAAGGCATAATTATGGCAGATAAAATAGTAAAAAATAATAAAAATCAAAAAAAGGACTATCTTTTTGCAGTCGGAAGACGTAAACAATCAACCGCTCGTGTACGACTTTATCTACATGTAAAAGATGGATTTACCTGGGGAGAGAAAGAAGTGAAAAAAGGCGATATCTTAGTTAATCAAAAACTTATTGCTGAATATTTCCCAAGTGATACAGAGAGGCGAGTCTATACAGAGCCGTTACGTATCACAAACGCTCATCAGAATAATTATACTATTACTATTAAAGTCATGGGCGGTGGACATAGCGGTCAACTTGCAGCAGTAACGGCAGGTATTGCCAATGCCTTAAATAAACTTGATACTGAAAAATATCGACCAATTCTTAAGAAAAAAGGACTTTTGACCCGTGATGCACGAGTAAGAGAACGACGCAAAGTCGGTACAGGCGGGAAAGCAAGACACAAGAAACAATCTCCAAAACGCTAGTTTTTCTATCATCTTTCTATGACTCACGAACAGGAATTTCTTATAAAAGATGTTAACAACGAACAATTAGTGATTGTTCAGCAGAAAATGCAACAAGCATTTGCATTACTTACAGTAACTCCTGATAAGAGAGTCCAGCGAACATTAAGACGATTCAAAGCAGCATTTGAAGGAAGTAGTGTTGCAGGACGTAAGGAAGACGAAACAGAAAACGCTTTAGCACAAGAGCTAACTCATGCAATTGGAATCAACTATGGTCAAACTATTAACACCAGAATTCTTAGGGAGAACTATGCAGATAAAAAGTATGTTGATAAGGGGGGAAATTTAGTAAGAACAGGACAATCAGAATCAGAACTTGATGAAGCTTTTTTGAAATATTTAGCTAAAGCAGGAATTCTAACAAGTAAAAATACGTCAACTGTTACAGAATTTATGAGATTAACTAAAGAAGCAGGCTATCAATCTTTTAGTACTGAAAATGTGACTTCTGCTTTTATATTAGAAAGACTTAATGTAGCGTTAACAAAGTATGTTGATCAAAAATACTTCCCGAAATCCGAAAGTTATACCTCTATTACTTCCCCAGTCTCTAATCCTTTAAACACAATTTCATAATTTCTATAATAATTTTCAAGCATAGCATAGAACATTTTTCGTGCTTCGTCTCGTAGATGCCAGTCATGAATTGGAATGATATACTGAGGTTTAAGAGTTGCACCTTTTTCTGCTGCTTGTACCATACTTCCCCAAGGAGCTTGGATAGGAAGTGCCAAGATTTTTGCGCTTTTTGGAATATGGAGAGAATCTCCAGGAACAGTAAGTTTGTTAAAAAGAGTAAAGCAGGTATTTTTGGGAATTGGCATATTGATAATTTTTTCATGAGGTATTTCCACAAGTTCAATAAATTCATTGCCATGGGTTTGAGCTTTCATATCTTCACGCTCTAAAATTTTGGAAACTGAAGAATTCGTAATAATTTGCAGTTTGGGAAATTTGTGAAGGAGCTCTTTTATCACATGAATAACCATATGATCCATATGTTCATGAGTAATAAGCAAAAAATCCAACCTATCAAGCGCATTGATATCAAGAGCATTTTCTTCAAAGGTATAAACACCTGGATCAATAAGAATCTTCTTTTCTTGTTCTTCAACTACCAGACAGGAATGGATATATTTTGTGATTTTCATGAGGATAATTTATGTCTTCCTGAGATTGCTGCAAGGAGTGTCTCTGACATGCCGCCAAGGGACAGTAAAAAACCAATGAAAGCCACAAGCCAGCCTATTATGGGAATAAAGAGAAGCAAAGCCAAAATAATTGGTCCAACAATTGCTGCTTTCCAGTCAAGTGTATACTCTCTTTTCTGAGATTTTTCCCACAGATGCAAAACAAACCAGCCAAACAATACTTTTTCAAAAATAGTTGAAAGGAAAAGAAGTAAAAGATAAAACAGCATAAGAAGGATACCAGGAAGAATAAACACAAGAAGAATAAGGCTTACAATAGGTACAATAATAAGAAAGACAAGTCCTAACAGAAAACTTCGTATAGGGTTTGTCTTGATACGTTTGATAGTATAGAGAGAATATTTGGCAAAAAAAGTGATAAAGAGAAACGTTACAGCGATATCGATAAGTAATTTGTATAAGGTAAACCAACTTAATGAATTGTGAATTGATTTTACAAATCTGTTTTGTCGTTGTGTTTGGGTAAAATGAGTAGTGCCTTTTATACTTGCGCCATTTTCAATTTGAGCTTTTTGAGGTGAAGAGTAGGTAAGATTGCCATTGATATATGTTTTGGGTCCCAGTGTCAGCTGACGTATATTGCCGCTTACATCACCGCCAACAACATTATCAATTCGGACTGCTCCGCCGTTTATCACAAGCTTGCCATTTACAGGCGCTTCAACATCTAAACTGCCTCCTGCAAATACCACATCTCCATTTACTCTTGCGTGAGAAGTAAGTATGACGTTGCCTCCGAGAATTACTACGTCACGGGCTACAGCGCCGTCAATTGTAATATTGCCTCCGGCAACTCGTATTGTATTTCCCACATTGCCATGAATAATGATGGTCCCTCCTGCTGCAAGGACACTGCCTGAGACATCAGCGTTTACATTTATATTTCCACCTGCAGCAACTAAGTCATTGGTAATAGGTGTATCAGTAATAAGAGTTCCACCAAAAAGATACACATCATGGAGATTGGTGTTGGTTTTATCAAGTGTCACAGTTTTATTCGCATGAAAATCAGCAGCATATAAAGATGTCGTAGAGAAGAGAAATACCAAAAATGAAAACAAAATGGAGGCAAGTATTTTTTTCATGCTACATTCATTGTAGATCTTTTTCCTATGTTGTCTATACTACAAATAACACTATTAAAAAATTTCTTATGGAAAACTGCGTCTACAACTTTTTGAGAAGCTTAGATAACTTTTGCATATCTTCCTGAAGCTTGGTCAGAACTGTTTTACTTCTAAGGGCTGCTGCAGGATGAAAAAGCGGAAAAATACGAAGAGGTTTCCCATTCCACGTTATCTCTACGACCTTTCCATGTATTTGAGAGATTTTTTCATCAGGCAAAAATTTCATCATAGCAAATCTGCCAAGTGGAATAACAAGCTTTGGATGTATAATCTGAAGTTCTTCATTTACATATGGAGTAAATGCAGCAATCTCTTCAGGTGTAGGAGGACGGTTATTGGGAGGTCTAAAGCGAACGACATTTGAGATATATATGTCTTGTCGAGTAAGTCCAATGCCTTGAAGTAATGTATCAAGTAGTCTCCCTGCTCTTCCCACAAATGGTCTTCCAAGTAAATCTTCCTGCTTGCCAGGTGCTTCGCCCAAAAAATAAAGTGTACTGTCAGGATTCCCTTCACCAAATACCAACTGCGTTGCAGTGTCTTTGAGTGGAAGCGAGGTATCTTTTTCTATTTTCTTTTTTAACTCTTCAAGTGCTTGTTTTTTGTTCATTGGTTTGATTATATACCAATACTTTTGAAAATCAGGAGGCAAAATTATGCACCGGCTGCAGACTTACCAAGTTCTTCTACTTGTTGCATTTTGTCAGATATATCAAGACGCGAAATATCAATGCCTTGCCTTTTGGCAATAAGAAGTCCTTGGATAATTCTTTTTGCTTTTTTAGCTTCAGAAGGCTTAAGATAGTGTATTACGACTGGCCCTCTTGCGCATTGTATTTTAAGGGTTGCAAGAAACGGGATACTTTCAACAATTACATCTGCTACTTCATTTATTTCTATACTTTTGGTAGATTCTGATGCAAAAAATACTCTTGATACAATATTAATTTTTGTTGCATCGATACTAAGAGTATCCGGAAAAAGATCAAAAGGAAATACAGTTTTTATCTCAAGAAATTTCTGTTGCGCCTCTTTACTAAGAAGATTTATTTTTTCTCTTGCTTCAGAGCGTAATCCTTCTTCTTTTCCCAACTTATAGGGATTTCTATGAGTGACTTCTTCACGCGCTCGTTGCCGAAATGCTTCTTCTATGCCTTGTTCATATGCTTTCTTTTGCGCTTGCGTATATTCTTCCTCAGACATAAGCTTTTTTGCAGTCTTTGGTGAAGTGATTATCTCATCGCCAAATTTGGGATTTTGGATACTTTCTTCTGTACTTTGTTTTCTAACTTCTTGTGTTTGGCTCGCTCTATCTTGTTCAAAAATGACTTTTTTCTTTCTCATAGTGTAGTGAAATTACTATTTTAGAGCAAGAAAAAGGATAAAGCATGGTAAGAGGCCAATAAGAAGGATAAGACCAACTTTTTACTGTTTTTTAAAGGCAAGAGGTATAATTACTTTATTAATATGACTTCCATCTTTGGGAGAGCTTTGAAACACTTCAAGAAGTAGCTTTTCTTCTGAAGTAAGTGTAGGAGGTAAATGTACGGTATATACAAAATCACCAAATACTCCTGCATCGGACGCATTTGTCATGGTATTTGCTGCAAGATAAAGTGCACTGGAAGTAGCACTTTTGACTTCAATGGATACTACATTTTCAAAAACTCTTGCTTGTCCTTTGAGTACAAAATCTCTGCCAACAGTTTGGTTACTATGCGGAGCAGATACTTTGATATTGGCTGATGAAGAGACAGATTGGAGAGTTGGTAAAGGAGTAAGAGATGGCGATATTTTAGTTTTGGTCGGAGTACTTTGGGAAGTTTTATATAGCGTATTTTGGATAAAGGTATCGCCATAAAACATCAGAAAAATCATAAAGAGAATGATAAAGAAGAATATTACCCATCCGATTTTCCGCGCCTTTGACATATGACTTTTATCTCATTAGTACGCTTTGGAGTACGACTGCATTGTTGTGAAGCGTATCTTTTGCAGCATAAATAAGCGTCACAGTGCCATTTTGCTGTTCAATGTCTTTAATCTTATCCAAAATCTCCTGTCGTTTCTTAAGCTCGTTCGTATATCGTTTTGCAAATTCAGGAAATTTTTTAGGGTCATGGGAAAACCATTTCCGAAGTGGAGGCGTTGGTGCAATTTGACGAAGCCAGATATCAATTTTACCGTCTTTTTTTGGTATTCCTCTTGGCCAAAGCCCGTCAACAAGTATCCGGAACCCGTCATCTTTACTATATTTGTCATAAGCACGCTTGATTTTTATCATACAGGAATATTATACACCTATAGGCATTGAGGAGTTCTTCTCAGAAGCACTAAAAACTTCTCTAAAAAAAGGTCCTTGATATATACGCATTTGTTTTTCCTTATAGACAGAATTTTCAGGTTCTTCTAGAGTTACTGTATTTTCATTGAACTTACTAAAATCTTGTCTTGCTATATAGAGCCGAAATTTGTTTAATTTTAATTTCTCTTTTCGATTTTCCTGATAAAGCTGTCGTAATCCCATTGCTTGTCTTATAACCTGTTCTGACTTACTTCCATTTCCTACTTCAATTACAATAAACTGATCTGCAATACCTAAAATATCAATACTACCGCATCCTCGAATATCTAGACTGGCTGCTTTTTGAAAGTTACTATCTAATTCCTGAATTTTATAGTCATTCATATACACCTCAGAAAAAGCACGAAGACCTTTCCTTGTTGACTGTATTGAATTATAAAACATATCTACCAAATGAATACCGTTTCGATTGATAAAATTTTGATGGAAGAAATGTTGTACACGTGCATGCCTGTTTTGCAGATAGTTATTATTATTTAGCCCGCATTTAAATGTCCCTAATGATTTTTTTTCTCTTTCATTTAGCATGCTTTTTATACTATTTAAATAAGCTCCCTCGCCTGTAAAAGTTTTATGCTGAACTGAAATGAGAGGCATTTTTATATGCCAAATCCCTTCTTGAACAGTCGAGAATCTTTGTTCATAATATTGTCCATCCTTGGTTACTATTCTCTCGTCAGCATCAACGATAGTATACCGTGCTCTTGTTGTTTCCAAATATTCCAATAGTTTTCTTTCTTCTTCAATCTTTTTCTCTTCTTTTGTTTGACGAAGGAGAACAGAATTCGGAAAATAACGCGAAGATAATTCTGGCGTACGAAAAGCGCCGGAAGGAGAATATGCAAAACCTCTTTCTGAGGGCGGCATAATTTATTGTAGAGATTTTTGAAAAAGAGGTCAATCACCAAAACTTGCTTTATCAAGTATCATTTCTTTGGCAAAGAGATAGCCGCATACCAATGCAGCTGGAAGAAAGGTATCAAACAGATTGCCGTCAAAATGAGTATCTTTGGTATAACGCTCAATCTTTTCTTTAAGAGGTGAAAGTTGTTTTAAGAATAACTCTAGGACTTCATCAATAGGTGAGAATACCTTGACGCCATCCATGAGTTGCTTCACAATTTTATTTTTGGCAAGCTTAATAGCGTATTTGTCAGTCTGTACTGCATAAGGCACATTGCCTTTAAAAAGACCACGTTCCTGAATATACATTTGTACGCCACACATCATGGAAAAATAAAACAATGTATACAGTCGTGAACGATAGACGCGTTTCATGCTTGGCATGGGAGAAAAATGGATAGTAGCAAATATCGCAGCAATTGAACGGCATTCATTACTAATTTCTTCCGGCATGAAGAACTTGGGGACTGGACTGTCATTGGTGAACCGGTCCATGGAGTAAATAATATCTTCCCAAATTATCTGTGCGATAGGATGTATAGTTTCCCCAGCATTCTGGGAGGGCAGTTTCTTCATAAATGCTGATGTGTTTAGTAATGTATCATAAAAACTCAAGAATGTCACGTAATAAAAATACTATTGCACTCCAAAAAGATATATAATGAATCCAGATTACGTTTTATGTTTAAGGATTTCTTCATCCGCAATCTTGATTCTGATATCTATAGAGAGAATTTTTTGGTCTCTGCAATTGTTTCTATCTTTGTAATACGAATTTTTCTCAGGCTTTCTCATTATCCGCAAATTGGAAGAGGAGAATTTCATGTTGCTCATCTCTTGTTTGGTGGGTTTTTTATGACAATTGCTATTATTATCATGTCTTCACTGCTTAGCAAAACCGCAATCAATATTGCATCAATACTCGGAGGCATCGGTTTTGGCACATTTATTGATGAACTTGGAAAATTTATAACCAAAGACAATAATTATTTTTTTCAACCAACTATAGCTCTCATTTATATCATTTTTGTTCTACTCTATCTCGCCTTGAAATTTATTCCACGTCTTGGACAAATTACTCAAAAAGAATACCTAATTAATGCACTAGAGATGGTAAAAGAAGCGGCAGTAAACGATTTTGATATAGAGGAAGAGAAACAAGCACTTGAATATTTACGTCATTGTGACCCACAGGATCCGATCGTAAAGAATATCTATCAGCTTCTAGCACAGATTCATACTATTCCAATGCAAAAACCCACTATACTGACTCGCTTTCGTGTACTACTTCGAAACTCGTATTATATGATTGCAAAATCAGGAATAATCCTTCAAATAATTATTATATTTCTTACCATTCAGGCTGTTATCAATATAGCAACTTCTGTATTGCTTTTTGTTTCACACATCCATATGGCATTTGATGAATGGGGTACACTTTATTCATCCATACTTTCAGGAATTTTCGTGATTATTGGTCTTGTATCCCTTCGGTTTTCCAAAGAAGAAGCATATGCGTCTCTTAGGATATCAGTTCTTATTACGATCCTTATTACACAATTCTTTACATTTTTAAGAACTCCAAGTTTTGCGCTATTTTCTCTCGCAATAAATCTTTTCATCTATTTTGTTATCAATTATGCAACATTTAGAGAACAACAAAAAAAATACGTCCTCAAGAGCATGAATGTGTAAATAGAGCTAAATTGACTCTTGTATTTATGTATTTTTTTGTTAATATGCTTTTATGGAAAGAGAAGGAGAGCAAAGAAAATCAAATTCAAGAAGAGCACAACGAAGAATTGAAAAAACTGTTGTATCTGCTTTCCAAAATCTTGTAGCAGAACATCAAGAACGACAGGAATTGTTAGATGCACATGTGCAAGGCTATGACCAAGAAAAAAGAACTATACCTCTTGTCAGATGGGAGTCTGGAGATTTGAAGAAAGATATTTCAGCAGCTACCCTTATTAAGGGTGGCATTGTTATCTTTGGAGAAGCCTACAGCTTTCGAGATCAAAAAGATGCTGATGGAGAAACGGTAACTGTCACTCGAGTAAAGTTTACTCGAGGAGAAGAAGTTATGCCCCCATTGAGGAAGAAGAAAATTCAGAACGCTGCAGAAGTAATTTTCCAGCAAATTAATCCCGTACAAGAAATGGATGTACCAATTCATGACATAATTAAAAATCACAAAAGTATTCTCAAGGAGGAAAAGAGTTAAGAAAATATCCTTTTTTGGTATCTCGTTAATTCTTCTTAAGACTTCCTGATTGTAAATGTCCTTCTGTCATAGCGAGAAGTTTTGAAAGCTCCTGCAAAAACTTCTTTGCATGCGTTCTACTCATACCAATACGAGTTACAATACGCACTTGATTAGTGTTGAAAACTTTTTGTCCAATATCCAGCACAATTCCATCTTCATTAGCATTCATAAAAATATTATCAGTATACAAAATTGGAGTTTGATCTAAATTAATATTAAGTCCTACCTGCTGTTCATTTTTTGGCTTTTTTTCATCCATATATTCCTCCTTTCGTTCTGTAAGTATAGCATGAAAAGCAACACATATTGCAAAATCATTATTGTTGTGGTTTAATTTATTGAGTACATCAAGAGAGGTGGTTATACTGAATTGTAGAACCATCCGGCAACCGTTTCATAATAGCGGTGCCTATATGATTTTCTGCGTCAGCAGAAAATCAGATGCGGCTGTAAAGCAAAATTATCTTTGAGCCTCTCTTGTTATACAGAGAGGTTTTTTAATGGCAAAAATAACTACTTTCACATCGGAATCCGTATGTGCAGGGCATCCTGATAAAGTATGCGATCAGGTAAGTGATGCGATAGTTGATGCTGTTTTGACAGAAGACAATTATGGCAGGGTCGCAGTTGAGACGGCCGTAACATACAACCATATGTTGATTGCAGGAGAAGTAACCACTCACGCAAAAATAGATTACAAAAAAATAGCCAGAGAACAAATAAAAAAGCTAGGATATACAGATGATATTCTTCATTTCAGTTACAAATCTCCAATTGATGTACATGTGCATGAGCAATCACCTGAAATTGCAGTAGGAGTTAAGAAAAAGGGGGCAGGAGATCAAGGTATGATGTTTGGCTATGCGTGTACAGAGACGAAAGAGCTAATGCCTTTACCAATTACTTTAGCTCATGAAATTACCAAAAAAATAGACGAAGTGCGGGAGAAAAAGATTCTTCCTTATCTTCGACCAGATGGCAAAAGTCAGGTAACTGTTGAATATGAAAATGGCAAACCAAAACGAGTTTCAGCAATTGTAGTGGCAGTTCCTCATGAAGAGTCGATTCATTTACCACAGGTGAAAAAAGATATTTACAAAAAGGTGATAGTGCCAGTACTTACTCAATTTGGATATTCAATTTCTTTGAAAGATTTTATTGTCAATGGTACAGGAGTTTGGCATATCGGAGGACCGGCCTCTGATACGGGTATTACAGGCCGTAAAATCGTTGTTGACACATATGGCGGCTACGCAAGGGTAGGTGGAGGAGCATTCAGCGGCAAAGACCCAACTAAAGTTGATAGATCAGGGGCTTACGCAGCACGTTTCTTGGCAAAAAATATTGTGGCGCACAAACTTGCAGAGAAAGCTGAAGTGAGACTTGCATATTCTATCGGTGCTCAAAAACCACTTATGCAAGAAGTTGAGATCTTTGGAACTGCAAAAAAGTCAAACAAAATTATTTCAGACTTTATCAAAAAGTTGCTTGATACTTCAGTTGAAGGAATACTTGATGGACTCAATCTCAGACGTCCTATTTATCTGCCCACTGCTGCGTATGGTCATTTTGGCCGAGAAGAATTCCCTTGGGAAAATATAAAACTTCTCTAGATTATTCAAGAAGATTTTTGGCAAAATTGTAGCCCCAGTAGAGTGAAAGCTTTGAATAATCATGAAATTTGATTTTATTTATTCTATGTCCTTTCATACGGAGCTCTTCAAGCTTGATATAGTTTTTGATATTTTCAACAATAATATCAATTATTCTATCTGCAAGAGGAGTTGAGACTATCTCACCATCTGAAATAATTTTTAATGTTTTTTTCTGCACTTTTCTTATAAATCTTCCATCTATAGGAAATACATAGGGTGCAGAATTAGTGCGAAACGAACGTTCCTTAAGATAAATATTACAGCCGTAGGTGACAATCGTATAGTAAAAGAGAAGAGACGGAGTACCTTTTACTTCTTCAGGTTCGAGTACTGGGTTAAAAATTGATGCTGAGAAGCCACCAGCTAGACCATAACATGCATGAGCTACTTCATCAGGAAGAAAAAATTTTGCAACTGCACTATCATGCGTATATTTATTGATAAGTTCAAATATCTCACTCGCAATAAGAAGGGATTGCTCATCAAGCTTAATGGTATTTTGTTGCCCTATTTTCACTAGTTGCTAGGATAATTGGCATCGTACATTCTGTCAAGAAATTATTTTTGGGGAGTTGGCTTTTTATCAAAATTTACTACGATGACAGTAAGATCATCAGTAGTCCCTCTTCTTCTTGCTTCATTTTTTATCAATCTACTTGCTTCACTTGGATCAGCTATGTCTCTAATTAAATCTTTGACTTGTTCATTCTTTAATACATCCCATATACCATCAGACGCAATAATAAGACGTGAATTTCCATCTGGAAGTTGTATCTCATGAGCAATATATGGTTGTGCAATTATCTCTTTCCCATCTGTATCACCTAACGATCGTGAGACTGCTAAACCTTGTACTCTTGGGACTCCATACGTATATACTGTTCCACCTGCTTTTTCAATTCTTGCTTGTTCTTCTGGATCATCAGGTTTATGATCATGAGAAAGTACATGAACTGTATCTCTCTTGACTAAGATAGCACGTGAGTCTCCAGCATTGGCAATATGAAGAATATCACCTTGTCGATAGGCAACTACTGCAGTTGTCCCAAATGATTTATCAGGATTATTTTTTATCCATAGATCTTTTATCTCCTTATCTGTTCGCTGAAATGCTTTATCTAAGGCTTTGTTCACATCTCCATTTGAATCTGCAAGCGCTTTTACAAAGTGTTCATGAAGTTTTTCAGATGCCAGTTGCGCAGCTTCGTACCCATATCCTTCTTCTGGTCCATGCCCATCATAGACTGCATAAAAAGATTCTTGAGGCTTATTTCCAAAGGCATCTTCTCTTACCAATCTATCTTCATTCTTTGCATGTCTTGTTCCTACCTCTGAAATACTACCTGAGTTTATGGTTACTGGTACTTGTTCACTTTTATTTTCTTTTTTTCTTGTTACAACAAATGGTTTTGTTTCAAGAGGTTTTCCTGAAAAAACATCTCCTGATCTTGCTAGACTGTTTCCATTCGTACTACCATTTTTACCATTTGTTCCATCTGGCGTATGAGATGTACCATTAGCATGTTGACCATTTTTCCCGTTAAAAATATCACCAGTTTGTCCAGAGTTTGCTCGGTTTCCATTATGATGTCCATTACCTGAATCCAAACCATTTTCCCAAAGAAATGTAACAATTTCTCTTGACTTTGAATCCTTTGCGAGCGGACCTAGTTGATAGACAATTCCGTCTCTTCCATATGCTTTTTTAAGAAATTCATCTTTTGCGACTTTGTCACTTTTTTTACTTACCAGCTCAATAAGTGCAGTTGTTACTTCCGCTGAGTTTTCTCCAAATACATTGGCAAGCCATTTAATACCTTCAAGATTATCGAGTAGCTCGCTTCTTGTAACATGATTATTTTTTGGAGTATATACTTCAAGTACATCCTGTACAAATCGTTTTATATCTGATTCATGGTTTGGTCCGGTAAAATATCTATCATAAAACTCCTGTGCTTGTGTATCTGAAAAAGTTCCATCTGTAGGGATACCGAGTTTGTGATAGAGGATAGCTCTTTTTTTACCTTCGTCTTCATTAGCGAAATAAGTTTTGTTATTGTTGATAGTGTTAATAAAACTTTTTTTCCACCCAGTCATTTTTTGCTCATAAGGACTCGTATCACCGATTTCTCTATAATGCTTAATTCTCTCTTTGGTCGATGCATTTCTTACCACTCCATAGGTACCGTTAAGATTGCCAAGATAGTCACTCTTTAAAAGATTTTCAGTGAGTGCTCCATCCACTGGTTTATCGGGATTAAATGCCTCCTCATTATGACTTCCGATAAGAAGGCGTGCTTGAAGACCTATAATTTCATTCAGTCTTCTTTCAACTTCCGGAGGAGCTCCTCTATTTACTCCTGTATCTACTGTTGTTGTATTTGGCCTTAATCTTTCATTCATACTTCTATTTTACTCCTATTGTCAAATATAGATATAAAACTCTGTACAAATATCTTATAGCAAGCATAAGTGAATTGAATCTTAGGAAGGTAAATAACTAGTAAGAAATGCCATACAGACACAAGTTATAGGCTTAATATTTGCTTTTTTTTACACTCTCCAATATAATACTATAACTTAAAACAAGCTCAAGTTTATAATCTATTTGAAGAAGATAAGACTCTTTTCACGGCTTAGTAGATAAAAATATATGGGACATTTAGAACGACAGGAAATACTACGACAAAGATTTTCAGATTTTGCTACGTTTCATGAAAGAATTACTACAGATATTCTCTCAGTTGATCCAACAGCAATAGCGAATTGGGCGAATGAACAGACAGTTAAAAAAGAAACAAACTTCACGTCATTACTTACTTCTCCTTTTAAAGAAGCTGCAAGTCAGGGTTTTAGGAAATATATCCAGAATGAACGTGAAATGCAGCAGTTTTGGGAGAAACACAATCTTTCTACACCTACAGACAAAGTAAAACAGGAGCTTCTCAAAATCGTTCAAAAAGATACAACAGAAACATCTCATAAAGAAGACGTTTGGCTTAGACGTATGCATGGAGGAATAGCGCTTGTTGTTTCTCCTGAGAGATTTGCTGAAATAGTACAGCCTAAACTGCATACTCCAGAAGGTAAATTACTGACTGGAAAAGACGCAGCAGAGGAACTTGAAGCTTTTGCACAAGTTGGATTTACGTTTGAGCAGGAAGAATTACACATTTCATCCGATTTCCCATTTCCAAAAAGTGCAAAGATAGCAGTAATCCAAAATACTCCAGGTTTTGAAAATGCAATTGCACATGAAGAAAGAGAATTAATAGGGTTTTATATGGATGAAGTAACAAAAAGTGATAGAAATGATAATAGACATGTAGAGACGATAAGACGACTAAGAAGAAGATTCGGAGCAACGGAAAAAGTTGGAGAGGCAATGTATGATCTTGCAACGCGGATTGAAAATGGAGAAAGAAATCCTGCAGTTCAACTTTTCAAGACAGATGAAGATAATCAACAGGTATTTTCTCTTATTGCTTATCAGGCAAAGGAAATAATTCAAGACAGCAAGCATACTGCAAGCCAAATTCGAGGAGCTGTACTTAATCCCAAAAAACTTTTGGAGTATTGGAATTTAGATAATCAGTCTAATTCTGAAGAAAGTAATGTGAGGGAAAATACAAATACGATAACTCTTACATCAGAGCGAAAAGGCAGATTTGTCTATAACAAAGCTACATTACGACCAGGAGACACAATCATTCATGATAGGATAACTTATCAAGTTACAGAAATTCTTTCTGCGACAGGTGGACAAGGAGTAGTATATAAGGCTCAAGAGATAGGCAAACCAGAGACAAAAATAGTGGTAAAAGAAGTAATATTTAATGCACCTGAAGCACTTATTGCCAATGAGGCAACAGCTTCAATGGTAGTTGAAGGTATTGCCAAGAATAATCCAGATATGAGTCAGTTACTTAAAAATCTCCAATTATTTGCTGGTAATGAAGAATTTGGAATAGAATATATTAATTTTATTAAAACAAAACTAAGCGATGATACATTTTGGAATCAATTTGGCGGGAAAAATTTGTACAAAAAAGAAAATTTGAGCTTTAGAACACATGATTCGCAAACTGGACAACCGTTTATTGCTCCTCCATATCGAGAGATTATTGATGCAGTTAAACAAGCAGCGGCCGAATATACAAAGACCTATATCGCTGAAGAGAAAAGGAAGGAATTAAATGAAGTAGTACAGTTTTTCTTATCTGAAGCAAATGCAATGGCTAGGTTATCAGGAGTTAAAGGAGTTGCACATATGATTGGTATGGTAGCAAGTGATATGTCTTTTGCACCTGATAATCTTAAATATCATTGCATGTATATAATAGAAGAATTTATAGAAGGTTCTACTTTACAGAATCTATGGCAAATAGGAAGTGGTAAACGTGGAGATTTTATAAAAGCATCTGAACTAGTAAGCGAAATTCTTGCAACTCTTTCTGAAGTTCATGCAAATGAGGTGGTTCATAAAGATATTAAACCTGAAAATGTAATTATTGAAGCAAAATCAGGAGAGCCGAAGCTTATTGATTTTGGTATTGCCAAAACTCATCTTAAGGATTTAATTTCTGCTCAAAAGCAAGGGACAAGAACAGGAACAAGTTTGAGGGGAACTCTTGGGTATGTCTCCCCAGAACATTATACAGGGACAGATACCCGTTCTGATATTTATTCTATGGGAATGATGATGTATGCAATGCTTACAGGTGATGACCCGGGAGATTATATTGCACGAACCTTACAATTTAAACAGATAGCAAGTTACGTTGATATAAGGATTGCATTACTTGAGACTATAGATAAGAGATTTCCTAAACATTTACGGGAGATAGTAGTAAAAGCAGTTCAAGAAGACCCTGATAAGAGATTTCAATCAGCAGATGAGATGAAAACAGCAATTGATGAAATAATAGACAAAATAAAAAAACCTCTAAAGCAGATACAACAACCTGTACAGACAATTCAATCTGTAACTTCTTCACAATCAATCATACCGCTTCCGGTCTTTAATAAAGATAATAAGAGAACTACTTGGTTTAGCGGATTAGAATTTAGTGCGATTAATGCGATTCGTCTTAACAGACCAGATATAGTACAGAAGGCTTTGGATAGTTTAAAAACATATATTTCACCATCTGATACAATTATCACCAAAAAAAGCGTTGAGACTATAGCCCATATCACTCATTCGTTGCATAACGAAGGAGAACAAATGGGCCAAAGTCTTAAAAGTTATTCATTAGATTTGCTCGAAACAGGAATTTTTGCTGAGAAAGATACTTTTATCATTCCTCCTCAATATCATGCTCATCTACAGAAATTTACCAAAGAATGGATTATAAATAGTGGATTTACAGATGTTCCTCTATCAAAGACTCAGGAATGGGATATGGCAAGTGATAAAAGAACCTATGAAGATCTTCCTGTTGAAATACGAATATACTTTGAAACAACAGAAATTATTATTGAGCATATGAAGACAACAAAAGACATGACAAGAAAAACAGAACTGCAAGACAGGCTTAAAAAATTCCAATGGCAAGCTCCCTACTGGAGTGACCCAGGATTTCAATATCTGACTTTTCGGAAAGCAGAAGAGCTTAGAAACAGGCTAAAATAACTGTTTTGATACAATAGGATAAGTCAAAAATATGCCAAATATACTAAAAATCATTCGAATCTCAAAGCCTTTATATCATTTGGTTCTTATTATAGCCTTTTTGATAGTAGTGAGTGCGGCAATGGATTTGGTGTCTCCTATTATTTTTAAATTCATTGTCGATGAGATTGTCAAGGGCGTACAACATCAAGGTGGTAGTGTGAATAAAATTGCATGGCTTATTGCGCTCTCATTTGGTGTCAATATCATAAGTCTTATCCTGACAACTCTTAGTGAGAGACTAGGAGATCATTTTGCCGGAAGACTTCGCAAATATCTGACAGAAAAGTTTTATTATAAAATTTTGACACTTCCTCAAAGTTACTTTGATTCAGAGATTTCAGGGAAAATTGTCAATCAGTTAAGCCGTGGTATTGTCACCATTCAGGATTTTGTAAATGATGCGACCAATTTTATTCTTCCTATGGTTTTACAAAGCCTTTTTACTATCATTGTGATGGCCTATTACAATATTCCAATTGCCATTTTTACTTTTCTTCTTTTTCCAAGCTATATGATTCTAAGTTACTACTCAACCAAAAAGTGGGGAGAGAGGGAAGTAGAAAAAAATAAAATAGAAGATATTTCACGAGGAAGAATACAGGAAGTTATTGCAAACATGAGTTTGGTGAAAAGCTTTAATAATGAGAAAAAAGAATATGAATTCTTATCTTCAAGTCTTACCGAAAGTAACAAGATTTATGCAGTGCAGAGCACAACATACCATTTCTTTGATTTTGCACGCGGTTTTAGTCTTAATATCATTTTGCTTCTCATAAGTATTATTACCTTTTTCGATACATTCAAAGGTACACTTAGTATTGGTACAATGGTTTTAATTCTTCAGCTGGTGAATCAAGCACGTCGTCCCCTTTTTGCAATGTCGTTTATCTTAACACAAGTGCAACGTGCAGAAAGCGGATCAAAAGAATTCTTTGAAGTACTCGAGCTGCCATCCAAGGAGTACTTTGATAAGAATAAAGTAATGCAGCAGGTAAAGGATGCAATGATCGTATTTTCTCATGTGTTTTTTCATTATAAAGATTCAGATAAAGTATTACATGATGTATCATTTACGCTTCATAAAAATCAAACAGTAGCGCTTGTTGGACATAGCGGAGCGGGAAAAACCACAATAGTAAATCTAATTCTTAAATTCTATGATTCCTCACAGGGTGATATTTATCTTAACGGTATGAATTATAAAGAACTTGACCATACCTTTATCAGAGATAATATCGCCCTGGTATTTCAGGAAAATGAACTCTTCTCAACTACGGTTCGTGAGAATGTGAGCTACGGTATGTCAGCAACAGATAAAGAGATAATAAATGCCTTAAAACTTGCAAATGCGTATGATTTTGTGAAAAAACTTCCCAAAGGGATTGATTCAGAAATTGGAGAACGGGGAGTTAAACTTTCAGGCGGGCAAAAGCAACGGATTCAAATTGCCAGAGCAATCCTTAAAAATTCACCCATTTTAATTCTTGATGAAGCAACAAGTTCTCTTGATGCTAAATCTGAAAGAGAGGTACAAGATGCCCTTGAGAATCTTATGAAAGATAAATTGGTTCTTATTATTGCTCATAGATTTTCAACTATCCAGAATGCAGATACCATACTTGTGATTGATAATGGCAAAATAGTTGATTCTGGCAATCCAAAAGAACTTTCCAAAAAACCTGGAATTTATTCAAATCTTTTACGTTACCAAATTGAAGGCAACAAAAAACTCCTAGAATCTTTTGAACTCTACTAAATTGTTGAGTTTTACATATTTTGATATAGTTTTCTTACCCATTTTTTATACTTTTGATGTAAAATAGCTGGGTTATGAAAAGGATACCTCTTTATATTATTGTGAGTACACTTGCTACCTTCTTTTTTGTTGTCTTGCCAAAGAGTATATTGGCTGATGTTAACGTAGATGTTTCAAACAATGCAGGCGGCAGTAACAATAATGTAAGCATTGATAACGAGGTAAATAATACTGTAGATACAGGTAATACCTCACAAACGAATACAACTGTAACCATTAACGGAAAAACCTATCATTCAGATCAGCCAGGAGAACTTAATTATCAGTCAGATGATGGCCATTCAACTGTTCATATTAATAATCAAGTTGGAGGAACAAGTGTCAATACTCAGTCAAACCAAAATATACAAAATAATGTGCATGTCAATACGAACACTTCAAATAATGCCCCATCTTCCCTGTCCACGACACCTGAACCTACGCATAAAGAATTTAAAACAAATAAAAGTTCATTTGATTTTTCGTTGTTTATGGATTTCTTCAAGAATTTTCTCAAAAACTTCCACATCTTTTAAAATTTCTCCAAATAGTGTAGTATAAATAAACCTCATCTGTTATTACTTCTATGCAGAATTTTAGTACACCCATGATGAAACAATACATGGAGATTAAAAAAAACTACCAAGATTGTCTTCTGTTTTATCGTATGGGTGATTTCTATGAGCTCTTCATGGAAGATGCACACATAGGAGCCAGGATTCTTAATATTACTTTAACCAGCAAACATAACGGTAAAAATGGCAAAATACCAATGGCAGGGGTACCGTATCACGCAGTTGATGCGTATCTTAACAAACTCGTCAAAGCAGGCTACAAAGTCGCAATTTGTGAACAAGTAAGTCTCCCCAACAAATATGGCTTAGTAGATAGGGAAGTTGTGCGGGTAGTAACACCTGGTACCATGCTTGATGAAAAAGCACTTGAGAAGAAAGAAAATAATTACATCATAAGTCTCTTGATTGAAGATGAAATCCTCGCGCTTGCAATTGCTGATATCTCAACTGGATATTTTTCACTGACACAGTTGCCTTTTGAAAATCTTTCCCAGGTACTTCGTGATGAATTATCACGCATCAATCCATCAGAATGTATTTTACCTGAATCACTTTACAATGATCCAGAACTCTTAAAACTCTTAAAAACTGAAAAGGGACTTAGCATTTATTGTTTTCATGAATGGGATGTCTTTGCACAAAAAGCTGAAGCGTATCTTAAAAAACATTTTGGAGTTGCGACTCTTGCAGGTTTTGCGGTTGAGGACAAGTTGCTTGCGCTTCAAGCAGCTGCCTCGTTGCTTGGGTATCTTGAAGAAACCCAAAAAACCGCTGTCTCACATATTAAGAAAATTACTATCTTTTCAAGTGATGAGTATATGATGCTTGATAAATCGACTATGATAAACCTTGAATTATTTTCAACCATACGTGAACATGATACACGAGGGACACTTCTTAATGTCTTAGATATGACGAAAACTGCGATGGGTGGAAGATTGCTTAAACAGTGGCTGAGAAAACCGCTTTTGCAAAAAAGTGAGATTGGCAAAAGGCATGATGCAGTCGAAGAGTTTTTAAAAAACAATACGGCCAGAAATCTTCTCCGCACACGACTTGAAGAAGTAAATGATATTGAAAGAATCCTCTCTCGTCTATCAGTACATATTGGCAATGCAAGAGATATTATAAATCTTAAACAATCATTACATACTATACTAGATATCAAAGCAAGTTTAAAAGAATATGAAGCAAGTCTTATCCAGGAACTAACTGAGAAGATTTCTCAAAAAATAAAAAACACCATTGAATATATTGATATTTATATTATAGATGAGCCTCCAATTGACTTAAAATCCGGAGGTTTAATAAAAAACGGCGTAGATAAAGAATTAGATACACTTCGACATACCGTTAGCGGGAGTAAAAACTGGATTGCAAAACTTGAAGAGGATGAAAAAGAAAGAACTGGTATTTCATCTCTTAAAATCAGATTTAATAAAGTGTTTGGATTTTATATTGAAATAAGTAGATCAAATCTTCATCTAGTCCCTCAGGACTATATCCGCAAACAAACCTTAGTAAATGGTGAAAGGTTTATAACACCAGAGCTTAAACAACATGAAGAAATAATTCTGACCGCAGAAGAAAAAATAAATGAGCTGGAATATAGTATTTTTATAAAAGTATTAGCCCAAATACTTACTCAAATTGAAATGTTACAAGAAGCAGCACAAAGTATCGCAATACTTGATTGTCTTTTAAATTTTGCCAATCTTGCAGAGACTGAAGAATATGTAAGACCAAAAATGCTTTACTCTGGAGAGATACGAATTAAAAATGGACGTCACCCTGTAGTTGAAAAGTTACTTGATGAAATGCAATTTGTTCCTAATGATATTACTTTGGATAATATTAACCAGCAGCTTCTTCTTATTACAGGTCCTAACATGGCAGGAAAATCGGTATTGATACGCCAAGTTGCTCTCATTGTCCTTATGGCACAGATTGGATGTTTTGTTCCGGCTGAACAAGCATATATCAGTATTGTAGATAGGATTTTTGTACGAAGCGGTGCATCAGATGTCATCACTTCAGGTCTATCAACCTTTATGGTTGAGATGGTTGAGACCGCATATATCCTCCATCATACAACGCGTAACAGTCTTATCATAATGGATGAGATAGGACGGGGAACAAGTACCTATGATGGGATAAGTATTGCCTGGGCTGTTGCAGAACATTTGGTTACTGCGATAAATCCATCGCCCAAAACGCTTTTTGCAACACATTATCATGAGCTGCAAGCACTTGAAGAACAATATCCGACAAAAATCAAAAACTATCATATGGCTGTTGCTAACGAAAAAGGTGTACCGGTATTCCTTTACACTATTTTGCCAGGGGGTGCATCACATAGTTTTGGAGTTGCAGTTGCAAAGCTTGCGGGAATTCCTTTTCCTGTGATAGAAAAGGCACTTGAAGTTCTCTCGAGTCTTGAAAACCGGCAAACGAACCAGGAACAAAAAGTGGCATTATCATATCAGGAACAACTGCCTTTAACTCAACACTTAATTCATAAAGAACTTGAACAGATAGATATTCATCAAATGACACCGCTTGAAGCGCTCAACAAATTGGCAGAACTCAAAGATAAAATAAAACTACTACAAAAAAAAGATTCAGACTTCATTGGTGCCGATTAAAATTTTACCTAAAATGATATAATAAATACTCTTTAGGTAGAATACCTATTCCCTAACGAATGAGTAAGATTTATCTTCTTTCTGACACTATTATTTCCAAAATTGCAGCAGGTGAGGTGATAGAACGTCCGGTGTATGCAGTCAAAGAACTTATTGAAAATGCAATAGATGCAAACGCTGATACCATAAATATACATATTACCGATAGCGGACTAAAAAAAATTGTCGTAAATGACAATGGCGAAGGGATGGATTATGAGGATATTCAGCAGTGTTTTAAACCACATACTACAAGCAAAATTTCCTCTGAGGAAGAATTACATGGGATACATACACTTGGGTTTCGTGGTGAGGCATTAGCTAGTATCGCAGCAATAAGTAATATGAGTATAAAAAGTAAAACCAAAGATGCCACGTCAGGGAGTCTTGTTGAGCTAGTCTCAGGAAAAGTTGAGAATATATCACTTACTGGTATGCCGCAGGGAACAAGTGTAAGTGTAGATAATTTGTTTTACCCAGTTCCAGGGAGGAAAAAGTTTCTTAAATCGCTTCGTACAGAGTATCGACATATTCTGGATTTGATGACTCATTTTGTGCTATCGTATCCTGATATCCATTTTACATTCTCCCACAATGAAAAAGTAATTTTCGACTTGCCAAAAAAACAAGATATAAGCGAAAGAATACTTCTTCTTTTTGGAAATAGAGTAGTAAAACAATTATTAAAAGTTTCACATAGAAGTACGTATCTTACGATAAATGGATTCATTGGATATCCTCAATATACTACGCAAAATAGCAGTAAACAATTTCTTTTTATCAACAAAAGAAAAATAACAGATAAAGTCATTAGTCTTGCAGTAAAGGAAGCATATGGCAATCTCATAGAATCTCATGCATTGCCTGTTTTTATTTTATTTCTGTCACTTCCTTATGAAGCAGTTGATGTCAATGTACATCCTCGAAAAGAGCAAATACATTTTGTGGATACAAAATCAATCTTTGATGAAGTATATAAAGCAGTTACAGATACTCTACAAAATAATAATCTCACTTTTTTCAATCTCAGCATGGAAGATGGAATTGCATCAAGAAAAGGGAATCTTAATTCTTTCGCAGGAAAATATCTTAAAGAAAAGGTGAGCACCTGGGAAATGAATAACTTACATATACAAAAAGACTCAAGTATTCAGCAAGTACACAATCTTTATCTTATTGTCCAAACAAAAAACGGGTTGCTTTTTGTAGACCAGCACGCAGCTCATGAACGGATACTGTATGAGCAATTCTTAGAGCAATTTCAAAATAAAAGTGAACTACAAGAGCAGTATATTTTGGAAAAACCTCTCTCTTTTGATCTTTCTTTCTCAGATTCTGAACTTCTTAAAGAGAAGCAAAATGAATTATCATCATTGGGATTTGCCTTTGAGAGCAAAGAAGACAATATAGTACATGCCATAGCAGTACCTTTGTTGTTTAAAGATAGAAAAATTCCAAAACTTGTCAATGAACTTCTTGATGAATTAAGAGAAGAAAAATCATACCAAAAAATTGACAACCAATCTCAAAGAATGCTTGCATATCTTGCATGTAGAAGCGCCATAAAAGCAGGTGATAGTCTTACTAAACAGCAAGCAAAAGAGTTACTTGAGAAATTGGAAAAAACCAAAAATAATGCTACTTGTCCTCATGGGAGACCGACAAAAGTCGAGATACCTTTGCCTCAAATACATAAGTATTTTAAAAGAGTTTAGTATTCTCAATTACCAAACATGCATACCGAGAAATTTCAACAGATTATTAAAGCGTATTACAAAGGTAATAAACGGAATTTTCCTTGGAGAGAAACAAAAGATTTCTATCAGATTCTGGTTTCAGAATTTATGCTGCAACAAACCCAAACTTCACGTGTGTTACCAAAATATAATGCGTTTCTTGCTCGATTTCCAACTCTTGAGAGTCTTGCTCACGCAAAATTGTCTGAAGTCCTATCCTTGTGGAGTGGCTTAGGATACAATAGACGAGCACTATATCTCCAAAAAACAGCACAAATTTTACTCAAACAATATCATGGTAAATTGCCATTGGACATAAAAAATATCCAAGAGCTTCCTGGAATTGGCAAGTATACCGCACCAGCAGTTTTAGTATTCTCACAAAACCAACCACTGATAGTTATTGAAACCAATATTAGACGAGTATTTATTCATTTTTTCTTTAAAGATGCGAAAGCTGTTTCAGACAAAGAAATTGAGAAATTTATTCATAAAACATTGGATAAAGAAAATCCTCGAGAATGGTATTTCGCATTGATGGATTATGGTGTTTATCTTAAAGAGCATACTGAAAATCCAAACAGAAAAAGTACTCATTACAAAAAACAATCAAGGTTTGAAGGCTCTATCCGCAAAGTGAGAGGCGAAATCCTTCGTATACTACTAAAATCTTCATCTATTTCCTATCAAAAACTACAAGAATCAGTACATACGACAAATGATATGTACGAAAAGGCACTTATGGGTCTTGAAAAAGATGGAATTATTACGAAACAGAATAATACAATTACTATTCGATAAGTGTAGTAATTTATGATAACTATTTCATATTTTCTAAGGTATTTGCATTTTGTTGAATCAAAACGTTCGTGCTTAAATAAATTCTATTTTTGTTAACTAATACATTTTCTTAGTATAGGAAGTTGTTCAAAAGCTTCATTATTAATATTACCAAAGCATCAATACCTAAAGGAATTACTAGTAGCTTATTACATTTATTTAATATATAAGGTGCTTTAAAAGAAACAAATGCGGTGATAATAGAAGAAGGAATACGAAAACCAAGAAGAAAAAAGATACTAATTACTCCACATATAATCAGTACTACTTCAACTGTTCCTTCTAAGTCCTTTTTGCTTGAAAACATATTATTTCCAATCTCAAAAATTATATATACAACAAGAAATAACAAAAATTTATTTTCAAAAATATTTTGGGGCAGATAAAAAAGCATACTAAGAAGTATAGCGGTTCCCGCAAAGAACGGTGCAATCCCAATAAAGATATTCCTCATAAAATCCGTTTTTGCAATCATGACACTCCCAAGTTTTATATTTCTGCCTTCTCCATAGGGTATAAGTTCTATTTTGCCCGTAGATACAAAAAGAAGTTTTGCCGTTAAAAAATGTGATAGTTCGTGAACAAGAGTTCCTGGGAAAAAAAGAAGTGCCATAAAATATATCATCATTTTCTGGCTTCTTGTAACTCTTAGAAAAAATAATGATAGCTCAATAGTAAGTATTCGTGATAAAAGATAAAGGAGAAAAAGCAAAGCAAGAAAAAAGAAAATAGAGAGCATATATTTATTTTAGCGCAGTCATTTGGTAATTTTACCCTCTTTGGTTATTTCATCAAGCGATTTATTACTGACTGCTGAAAAATCATAATTATTTATATCATAGTCTGTATCCTCATACCCATCATGATGTTTGATAAGAAGCCATGTCTCCTGTTTACTACTAAATCCTCGGGTTTTTACAAGTGCAAACGAACCTTTGAGTTTTTTGCCATGAAGGGTAAATTTCAACTGTCCTGCTTTTAGTCCCTCTTCCATGAGCATTTCTCCTTCTTTTCTATCAGCTATTTCTTTTCTTACTCCTTTGGCAAGTTCCCTCTCTGGAGTATACATACCTTCATCCCAAATCATAACGGTTCCTGCGCCATACTGTCCTTCAGGAATTATCCCTTCAAACTTTCTCCATTCCATATCATGATCCGGCGTTCGTATTGCTAGATGTTTAACTGTAGCATTAAGGGTTGGGCCTTTTGGAATAGACCACGAAGGCATTTTCCCATTTATCTCAAGGCGAAAATCATAATGGAGAGAGGTTGCTTTGTGCTTTTGTACTACAAAAAGGAGTTTCATTCAAAGTATAGTAGCATAAAAAAGAACGAAAGATAACCAGGTGTTGCAATTATATACTTTTTAAGAGAGAATAAAAAAAGGCTATGGCTGTTGAAAGACAGCAGGATACTGAAACCAAGTTCTCTCCTTCCCCTCCTGCCGAAATTGTTGATATTCATAAACTGGTAATTGAGCGCCAAATACTGGAATCTTTTCCAGAACTTGATAGTGAACTTGTCGAAGTAATAAAAAAATCCCGGTTTCCTATTATCCCTGCTGTTGTAAAAAGAGAACAAATAGTATCTCCCATTCTTAAGCAAAAGGAAGAGGAGAAAAAACCGCTTTTTGAAGAACGAACTCTCCTTATTGATATGTCACGAGGGGGTATATATACTCCTGATTTTCTCAAACATATAATAGAAACATGCGCAAGTTTTCAAATAAATACAATAACATTATATACGGAGTTTTTTGAAGTTGATGATCATCCAAAAATTGGCAATCATGAACAAACAGGACAGCTAAAAAAAACAGAAATAAAAAAATTAGTAGAATATGCAGATACGTTAGGAGTAACTCTCTATCCATCTATCCAAACGTTAGGACACTTAGAAAAAATTTTAAGACAGGAAGAATACAAAAAATTTTCTTTTCCTGGGAAATTTTCAGCATCTTTTTCTACTCTTAATCCTTCTGCACCTGGAGCATATGAATTTATAGAAACACTTATTGCAAATGCAATTGAGCCATATCAACTTTTAGGAAAAACCCCAAAAATCAATATTGGATGTGATGAGACATATGATATTACTAATAATGAGTACGTAACTCATATACAAAAAATTCATGAGATAGGTAAAAAATATGATTTAGACATGTATATGTGGGGAGACAGATTGATTCATTTGACAGAGGAACAGATTGAACAACTACCTAAAGATATCAAGAAAATTCTTTGGATATATGATGAGACAGATTTTCTTAAAATAGATACCATTATTGCAGAGCATGCAAAGCAAGGAATTACTTTTGATAGTGTATGTTCAAGTACTGCTTCCCATAACCAGGTATATCCTTTTAGTGAACGGGCAAAAAAAAATACAGACTCACTTTTACAAGCCGGAGCGAAATGGAATATTCCTAATGCGATGATAGCAGTATGGCATGATGATTCTGCAGAGGCTCCGTTTGCAGGAGCATGGGACTCAATTGCCTATTTTGCGGGGAAAAGTTTTAGTGGTAAAAGGGAAGATCCAGATATGCTCCTTGAAAAAATCGGAAATCGTGATATAAATCACTATGCAACTGCAAGTACTTTACCCGTTTTGACTGAAAACCATGTTGAAAGTAGTATATCTCCGTTGATTCCAAATCCAATTAAACAATTAATTTTTTCAGATATCCGCACCTTAAACCTGCCAAATGAAGAACAAGAGAAGTACTGCCGTCATTTTGATACGATAAAGCTAGAGTTACAAAAAATAATTGGAACTACTTCTGATAACGAAGAGCTCTTTACTTATACCTATGCAATCGCAGATTATCTTTCTTCAAAATTAGAACTTAGCAGGAAAATGCGGGATGGATATGAACTTTCAAAAAAAGGAAATCCACTAGAATTTTATCTTCTTCAAGAGAAAGTAAAAGAAACAGTACAGAAATTAATAGTTGTATGGTTGGCTCATCGTAAATTGTGGCTTAGTGAAAAAAAACCACATGGGTTTGAGAATGTTGAACAAAGATATATTGAAGTAGTAAAAGATACTATAGCACTCTACGGCGATGTTAGAAATTATTCATATAGTGGAGAAAAGATACCGTATCTTGAAACAGGAAATAATACTACATCTTCTTTGCTTTCTTCAGTTGTTTCGTATAAAGATATTAGGAAATATGCAACAAATAATCCCGCCTAAACGGGATTATTTGCCTATGGTAGCGTTTTTATCAAGCTATCACACTTGACAAAAAAATATATGATTTCAACGAACTTCTATACTGAAAAAGACGGAATTGTGTTTGGAATTGACTCACAGATTGAGAAAGAGAGTAAAAATACGTATGAAGAATAATGTCAATCTTTAAGAAAAATGTACTTCTTATAGCTGCCTCCTATCTCTATTTCAATATATTTTTCTTATAATTTCAAGAGGTAAAAAATGAATTAGTGAAGAGTAAGAAGTATGCAAGAGAACTAATTTACCTCTTGCAAAGAAAGAATTACTTGTTCTATGATAAATTAAGATATGCCTAGAAAAACACTTATCCTTATTAGCGCACTTATTTTAGTTACTATTGTCCTTTTTGTAGTTGCATTACGCTCAACCCAGACCCCAACACAACCAACACAGCAACCAGCTATTACTCAACAGACTCCTGCTGTTCCTGTTCATTCTTTACTATCTATTGCTCCTAATCCAGTTGAGGTAAAAGCATATGGTGATGGCAGTGCAAACGTAATGCTTACCACAAATGATAATGCAGTTACAGGAGTTCAATTAGAGATTTCCTATGATCCTGCAATGCTAAGCAATGTAAAAATAACAGCAGGTTCTATGTTTGAACATCCAGTAGTCCTTATCAATAAAAATGATACAAAAAACGGACGTTTAACCTATGCAATAGGTATTGCACCAAACTCTTCAACGCTTCATAATACTGGAACCGCAGCTGTTATTACTTTTACCGCCAAAAATGCAGGGCAAACATCACTAAATCTTTTGCCTATCTCAATAGTAACTGCAAGCGGAGTTTCACCTTCAGTTCTTAAATCCGCAACTGGAGCGACAGTTGTGATAACACAATAATTATTTTTCTTCAAAAGAAGCATTTCCAAAATTTAATCATTTATTTTTTCTTTAATATTATATACATCAATAACATTAGCCATAGGTGATGACTTACTTACATAACGGTTATCATTAAATATATAACTCACAAAAGATACAAAATCATTTCTGTCATATAAATGAAAATATTCTTTAATTTGAATTCCGGTTAGACTATTCCATGCTCCTGTCCAAAACCAGCCGTCTAAAGAACCATTAGTTGGTAGTCGTATAGTTTGAGTTATTTCAGGTTTTTTTACTTCTGCGTTTTCAATTACAGTTGTATGAGGCTTTTCTAATATAGCAATTGTATTTGTAGGCAGCTCTTTCATACTGAAGTATATTTTCTAATATGACAGGCTACTAATAAAATTCGGAAATAAAATTGTGATAATAGTGTAAGAAAAAAAGTATAGCAGAAAAAGATATAGAATTAATTTTCTAAAATGAGTCGGGGTGCTCGGAATTGAACCGAGGCCTTACGCACCCCATGCGCAAATACTATCCGTTATACTACACCCCGTTTACTTCTGCATTATAGCGTATTTCGGCTTTAAATAAAATGAAAATTTATAGAAATTGCCACTTGTATTTTGATATAAAATTGATACAATGAGCCTTGTCTATATGGCAAGAACTGCTTCAAGCCCAAAAACAGTAACCACTCCCAATGATGCTTCTCAAAAATTAGAGTCAATCCGTTTAGCAATGGATCAAATTGAAAAGCAATATGGACGCGGTGCAATCATGCGATTTGGAGAAGCAGCCCAGAAACTGGATATTTCAGTTGTATCAACTGGTTGTTTGCCTCTTGATTTAGCACTTGGTGTTGGAGGATTACCAAGAGGAAGAATTATAGAAATTTTTGGACCGGAGGCATCGGGAAAAACAACAGTTTGTCTTTCAACAATTGCACAAGCGCAAAAACATGGAGGAATTGTAGCTTTTATTGATGCAGAACATGCACTTGACCCACTCTGGGCTGAAAAAATTGGGGTAAAACTTGATGAACTGCTTATCTCACAACCTGACACAGGAGAACAGGCATTAGAGATTGCAGAAAGTTTAGTTCGCTCTGGCGGGATTGATGTGTTGGTAATTGATTCAGTTGCAGCATTGGTACCAAGAGCTGAAATTGAAGGAGAAATGGGAGAATCAGTCATTGGTCTTCAAGCACGGCTTATGTCTCAAGCTTTAAGAAAACTTACAGGAGTTATCTCAAAATCAAAAACAGTTGTTATATTTACCAATCAGTTAAGACAAAAAATTGGTGTCATGTTTGGAAATCCTGAAACAACTACCGGAGGCCTTGCGCTTAAATTCTATGCATCAGTACGTATGGATATTCGCAAAATTGAAACGATTAAAGATGGTGACAAAGTAATCGGTTCAAGACATAGAGTAAAAGTAGTCAAAAATAAAGTAGCAGCGCCTTTTAGAATTGCAGAATTTGATGTGCTACAGAGTGGTATATCACGAGAAGGCGGAATAGTTGATGTCGGAGTTGAAATGGGGATTATTCAAAAAAGCGGCGCATTTTATCGTTATAACGATCAAATGCTTGGACAAGGAAAAGCAGCAACAATGGAAACACTGAAAGAAAATCCAGACATGGAGAAGAAAATTGTAACTGAGATAATGAACAGAAACAAAGACGGTAGATCTCCGATTGCAGTAGGCGTTGAAGAGAGTGATGGGGCAGAAGAAGAAACGAAATAACCTTCATGGACCAATTTGAGAAATATCTCGACAAAGCATACAAATTTTTAACCTATAGACCTCGTTCTGAAAAAGAAGTAAGAGATAACCTTAAGAAAATGAAAGCTCCTCAGGACATTATTGAGTCAGTTATTACATTTCTCAAAGGGAAAAAATACCTCAATGATGAAGAGTTTGCTAAATGGTGGATAGAACAACGAATTAAATTCAAACAGAAGAGTAAAAAAGTCTTACGAATTGAACTCTTACAAAAAGGGATTGAAAAAGAGCTTATTATAAAACTTATTGAAGAGACAGAAGAAAAACCTATACGCGATATTGATCAAGCTAAAGAAATCGTCGAAAAGAAAATCAAGAAATATAAAGGGTTACCAAAAGCTGAAGTCTATCACAAACTTGGAGCATATCTGGCAAGACAAGGTTTTGATTGGGAAACTATACGCAGCAGCATTGACGCTGTTTTAAAATTAGAGTATAATCAGTAAGAATCAATAGATTGCTGGATACGTTATATGAAATACAGCATTACCTATCATAGCTTCATCCAATAAAGAGACGTAAAACGCCTCTTTCTATTGCTTCAAAAATATATGTCAAACACAACAGTTTCAAATCAGCAAGATGTCATTAGTCTTGAGAAAAAGCTTCTCGAGAGACAAGAAAAACTTGATAGAAAACAAGAAGAGCTGGAAAAAGAAGAAGGATATCTTGAGAAAAAGAGAGAAGAATATATTGCTAAGATTGAAAAAGCGGCGGGGCTTACTCGTGAAGAAGCAAAAAAACACCTGTTTGATGAAACAGAAAGACTTGCTGCTCAAATGATGGCAAAAATCATCAAAGAGAAGGAAGAGGAAGCAAAGGCAACAGCAGATAAAAAAGCACAAGAAATACTGGTAGAAAGTATCAGACATGGAGCACTCAATTATATCCCCGAATATACTGTTTCAATTGTGAAAGTTCCTGATGAAGATATGAAAGGCAGAATTATCGGCAAAGAAGGTCGTAATATTCGTGCTTTTGAGCAAGCAACAGGAGTAGATGTGGATTTGGATGAGGAGGGTATTATTCGTCTTTCATCGTTTGATTCAGCGCGACGTGAAGTTGCCAGACGCTCACTTGAAAAACTCCTTCGCGACACAAGAGTGCAGCCTTTTAGAATTGAAGAGATAGTTGAACAAACGAAAAAAGAAGTACAAAAAATAATGTTTGAAGAAGGAGAAAAGCTAGCTGCAGATGTAGGAGTCTACAATCTGCCGGCAGATTTATATCCAATTCTGGGAAGTTTTAAATTCAGAACCTCGTACGGACAAAATCTTATGGTTCATACGCATGAGGAAACAAAAATAGGAATTCATTTGGCCCAAGAAATAGGCGCAGATGTCGATACAGTACGTCTTGGCTGTTTATTCCATGATGTTGGGAAGGTTCTTGAAGGAGACGGAAGCCATGTGAAATTAGGAGTAGAGCTTCTCAAACGATATAATTTTCCTGACCCAGTGGTCAACGCAGTGGCAGAACATCACGAAGATAAACCATTTTCCTCTATTGAATCAGTTATTGTGTATATTGCAGATGCAGTTTCTGCTGCAAGACCTGGAGCCCGCTATGAAGATGTAGAAAACTATGTGAACAGACTTAAAGAAATGGAAGAGATTGCTAAGAAATATGAAGGCGTGGAAGACGCGTATGCATTTGAAGCAGGTAGAGAACTTCGTGTAATCATTAATCCAGGTAAATTAGATGATGCTCAAACTGTATTGGTTGGACGAAAAATACAGGAAGAAGTAAGTAAAAAACTTGCAGTTCCAGGGGAAGTAAAGGTTACAGCCATTCGTGAGTTCCGATCAGTATATCCAACTACTACTCTTGTTTAAGCTTTTTTTGATACTTGACATTGTTTCTCGTTTTACTCTATTCTAAAAGTAGAATGGCTCGAGCAAGAAGAAATACAAGCTACATAAAGTTATTTTCCTTAGTAACAGTAGTTGCTCTTGGTATTGCTACCCTTCTGGTGGCAGGTATTGTCAAAAGACAACAAGATATTCAATCCAATGCAGCATCATTTATTCATACGACAAGTCTTTTTGCTGCTCCTACAACTGTGCAGCCTGGTGGGAGTGCAACAGCAATTTGGTATGTGCTTTTTCCATCGGCAGATGACTGGGTAGGTTTATATCATACTGGCGCTTCTGATACAAGCTATATCTCAAGACAGTATCTAGGAAGCTGCACAAGAAGACAAGGAAATGGACCTAATGCAGTAGGGATATGCAGGTTTACTTTCCCTCAGACTCAAGGAACATATGAATTTCGTTTATTTAAACAAGGTACCTACACAAAAGTCGCAACATCAAATACAGTAACGGTTCTTGCCAATAATCCAGGTCCTAGCGTAACACCATTTGTAAGTTGTTTTCCACCACCACCATGTGTATATTCTGAACCACGTTGCTATATACAACAACCAGTTGAAGGATGGTGCGGTATGAATATTACTCCGTCAGCAATACCTTCAAATGTTCCCTTAACCCCAAACGCTGAGTAGTATCTTTAGATATTGGAAAATCAATCTATTTTTACTATTACCTCTTGACAAGTTACAATTTTCATTGTAATTTTAATCTAAATTAACAATTTATCAAATACTATCTTTCGATATCCTTTATATATTCGTCTAAATGCAAAAAAATAACAAAACCGTAATTACTCTTTTAGATTACTTGATGGAAGGAGGTGATATATTTGACCAAAAAAGACCTCATTGAAGTAGTAGCCAAGAAAGCCAATATTACCAATAAAGCTGCTCGTGATGCAGTACATACTATGCTTTCAACTATTAGAGATTCTCTGAAAAGAGGAGAAAAAGTAGTTCTCACAGGGTTTGGAACCTTTAGTACGAGAAGTAGAGCACAAAGAGTAGGAAGAAATCCAAAGACTGGTGAAAGAATTACTCTTGCAGCAAGAAAAGCTCCAGGGTTTACTCCCGGGAAATCTCTTAAAAAAGCTGTAAGATAATTTTATCTTTACACAGAGACGTAAAAAGAAGTTTCCTTTTCCTAGGAAGCTTCTTTTTTACCACAAAAAAAGTCCCAGGAAGATAATAAGCCAGATTCTGTTTTATCTTTCGAAGTTGCTCAAGATAATCCTGAGTTTATCGAAGGATTAACCGCAATCTATCTAGAAATGACATTTACTATCATTTCTTTCTGCTATTCGCAGAATGCCCTTCTTCGGTATTCCTATAATGCAAGTGTAGATTCTGTATAGACAAAATCCGCATACCTTTCGAAGGTTGCAGCAGGTAGGATTGCCCGTTTCACTCCCACTCGTCTCTGTTGCTCTCAAATTCTGTCTCTTCAGAATTTGTTCTTAATTCTATATGTGGGTGAAGAATTAAGACACTAGCATTCTCATGTTGGAGTTTACACTCCATCCCCGGCATTATACCTGTCTGGACTTTCCTCTCCATCTCGCTTTAGGCTACTATGGAGTAGCAGTTTTTCTTCCCAGGACCCAAGTGTATTATAGGATAATATAAAAACAAAATCAACTTAGGAGAATAGTATCAGCAGCATAGGTTTGACAAATCATTTTATACTCACATGTCTTACAAAGGGCTATGCCTCCACATGAATAGCCACTTTTTCCAATTTCTTCTACCTTCTTGAGGATAAGTTCCTTTGCCGTATCTAGTTGCTCTCTGGTCCGAGTGGTAGTAAGTTTTATGCGCTTCTCAAGATAATGAAGAGAAAGTACTATTTCTTCGGGTTTTCTATTAAAAAGCGCATCATTTACTTGTGTTGCTGCAAGTGCGTAAATGGTCAGCTGTAGATCGCTTAAAAGTTTTTTTTCATCAAGAACAGTATCCCCTGTCTTATAATCGATTATTTCAATCCTGCCGTCATTCATTTTATCTATTCTATCAATCCTTCCAAGCATTTTTATATTGTTGATAGTAAACTGAAATGGTGTTTCAAGTGCCAATGGTTGGTTAGTCGTATTTGAGTTATTTTGGATGTAGTCAATCAATAATTTTTTTGCATGGGTAAATGCTGTCTCCTCATGCGCTTTACTTTGGTACCCTTCATTGATCCAATTTTTTTTCAGAATCATTTCTATATTACTAATATTTACCTTTTCACCCTTTATGACTAATTGATAGTATTCTTTCAATGTAGCATGAATACTTATTCCAAAGGTTTGGGCTGCAATAGGTGTAGGCGGAATCTTTAAGATATATTTTAACTTGTAATGCAAAGGACAAATCTCAAATGTTTGTATTTGTGAATAAGACATATATGTTATTGCAGAAAGTGACGTATAAGAAATTTCAGGGACAATAATTTCTTTTTTATTATCATCTACAATATCCAGAAGAGAAAGTTGATGCACAAACTGAGACGTTTTATAGGTATCAAGTACTTTTTTGACTTGCTCTTCACCTAATGTTTCATATACAAATGGTGAGACTTTTCGTTCTCGTTTTCCTTCACCGTAATAATATGCAGCCGTCAAAAATAGCATATCTCTGGCACGCGTCATACCCACATAAAACAATCTTCGTTCTTCTTCCAAATTATAATCATCTTCAGGTAATTCTTCTTTTATCAAGCCTTCAGGAACAGGTATTTGTTCTTTGCGTTCTCTTGTAGGAAATCTTTGTGCGACAAGGTTGACAAGAAAAACTACTGGAAATTCAAGTCCTTTGCTCGAATGAATGGTTAAAATATTCACAGCATTATTTTCATACCAATCCATGTCAGAGGCCATTGGACTTTCTCCAAGTTCCATTGATAAATCTATCCAGTCAACTACTGCAAATACTGATGCATCAGCTCTCTCAGCTTCAAATTTCTTAAGACGTTCAAAAAATTTGGCAATATTTTGTGCTCGTTTTTCTTCAATTGCATTGATTGAAGATAAATATTGTTTTAGTAATCCTGAATCCTCAAAGAAGTAGTAAAGGATTTGTCCTGCAGAATCTCGAGGTACGCGTTTTAGATGCCTATTAATCATTTCATATATTTCTTTTAATTTTTGTTTTGTATCTTCTGGCAGAAATATCTCATCGATATGCTCAAGCGCTTGAAATAAGGTATAGTTTTTCTTTTTGGCAAAATTAAGGAATGCTGCAATGTCCCGAGCCTCCAACGCAAAAAGTGGCATAGTGAGTATGCGATAAAGTGAAGCGTTGTCCTCAAAATTTGCGAGCAATTTAAGATAGGCAATTAAGTCTTTTATCTCTTCTTGATGGAAGAGGTGCCCTGGTCCTAAAAATTGATAGGGAATTTGATTGTGTTCAAAAGCTCTTGTAAAAGCTTGTGAATGATCATTTGCACGGACAAGAATTGCAATATCTTTATATTGGAATTCTTTCTTTTTCACAAGCTCTATAATTTTTTTTGCAACTAAATCTGCTTCATTGTCAGCTCTTGTTGCAAACAGAAAATCAGTTGGTTCACCTTTTATCTTACGCATAGATTGTAATTTCTTATCAACACCTTCTTTTACCTCTAATCTATCAGGATTGTTATGCTGAATAAGTTGATAGGAGCGTTCAAGAATCTCTTTAGTCGAACGGTAATTTTTCGTCAGTGTAATTGTCTTTGCTTTTGGGAAATGATTTTTAAATTGAATTATGTTAGCTATTGCTGCACCTCGCCAACGGTAAATCGCCTGGTCATCATCACCGACAACATTAATATTCTGTTTTTTTCCAGAAAGGAGAATTGCGAGTTCGTTTTGTGCAAAGTTAGTATCCTGAAATTCATCAACAAGGATATACTTGAATTTTTTCTGATAATAAGAAAGGACATTTTTTCTCGTTCTAAAAAGTTTCAATACATTCGATATCAAATCACCAAAATCCATCATGCTTTCTTTGGCTTTTAGCTCTTCATATATTTTAAATGCATTCGCAAGTTCAAACGTTTTTTTAATTTCATCAGAGTTCGATATCTTGTCATTTTTTACTTTCTCTGCATAGGTAAGATATTCATCAGGAGTAATATCATCATCTTTAAGACGATTGAAGTGTACTAAAAGACCTTGCAAAAATTTATAAGGATTTCCAAGAGGTCTGAAGTATTCAAGATGTAGTTTAAAAAGATTTTTTCTCAAAAATAAAATAGATTCGGCTTCAGTTGCCATTGTGTATGATGGATTAAGTCCAATATGTATCGCTTCATCACGTAAAACCCGGTCACAGAATGCATGAAACGTTGCAATCCACATCTGAGTATATCCATATGGTAATGCGATGTCGACTCTCTCTTCCATTTCTCTTGCTGCTTTTTCAGTGAAGGTAAGTGCAAGTATCTCAGAAGGCAGTATTTTTTTTTCAAGTAACAGGTATTTTATCCTTTGGGTAATAACAGTAGTTTTTCCAGTTCCGGCACCTGCGATAATAAGAAGCGGTCCTTCTCCAAAGGTAACAGCTTCTTCTTGTTCTGGATTTAGGTATACAGTTTGTGCCATAAGTATTTTATTGTAGCACAAAATAATAAAAACAGGATAATTTTTTTAGCACTTTTCTTGCATTTACTTTTCTACTTCCTATACAATAGGAGACGTAAATGAACGCAAAGGCATTTCTATTACCATTTTTGAGAAAAGAGCAGATAGCTAACAATATCTTTTCGTTTTATTTTAAACGTCTGGAAGATACACCTGATTTTCTTCCGGGACAATATATTCGGCTTACTCTTCCTCATACAAATTCTGATGAGAGAGGAACAAGCAGATATTTTACCATTGCATCATCGCCATTACAAAAAGAAATTATAATAACAACAAGAATTGAACGAAGCAGCTTTAAAAAAACACTTCTCAATCTTACAAAAGGTACAACTGTAAAATTTTTTGGACCAATGGGAAATTTTCTATTGCCAGAAAATAATTTAATTCCTTGTGTTTTTATTGCAGGTGGTATTAGTATTACTCCATATCATAGTATGATTAATTATGCACATGAAAAAAATTTTTCTCTTCCAATTACCCTTTTTGTCACATTTTCAACAATTAATGAAGTAATATATTATAAAGAACTTACATTAATTGCTCAAAAAAATCCTCATATAAAAATTATCTATTCAGTAAGTAAAGCGAATAGTTTATGGACTGGAGAACAGGGACGTATATCAGAGGAACTTATTAAAAAATATGTCCAGGATGTTTCAAAACCTATATTCTATCTCGTTGGATCATCAAAAATGATAGAAACTATAAAGGAAATTCTGATAAGAATGAATATTCATGACGAGAGAATAAAGATAGAAGAATTTACAGGATATTAGTATTTACTAACTCTTCTTTTTTTTCATTAGTTATTTGTTGCACAGATGATAGTTTTTGTCCGAGACCTAAAAAAGCTTTATTCACATTAGTAAATTGGTTTGAAGCGTTGGTTAAATGTTTGCCAAGTACATCTAATGATTCGTTTACTTTTCCATAATCAATTTGGATGGCTCTTAACAATTTAAATATTTCTTTAGATTGAGATTCTATTTTTTTACCTTCGAAAGAAAGCAGAATAGTTTGAAGATGGATATAGAGCGTGCTTGGAGATACGATATACACTCGATTTATTCTTGCATATTCAACAAGTTCCTCAAGATTTATAATTTCATAAAACACAGACTCACTTGGTACGTACATTAAGGCAAAATCCAAAGTATTTTCATCAGGCAATATATATTTTTTCGCAATTGCATCAATGTGTTTTTTGACATCCCGTATAAATTCTTTTTGCAAGGTAAATTTCTCTTGTTCATTTGCTGACTTTATCATTCTTTGAAAATTTTCCATAGGGAATTTTGAATCAATAGGAAGAATACCGGCATCAGTTTTGATTGCTGCGTCAACTTTATCTCCAGATTTAAATTGATATTGTAAATGAAAACTATTTTTGGGAAATGTCTGTGCTATTAAATCTTTTAGTACTTGCTCTCCGATATTGCCTCTCATTTTGGGACTTTTAAGAAACTCCTGCAGTTCCTTCATACTGCGTCCAATTTCACTCATTTGTCCAACTTCTTTTCCAACATCACGTATTACATCTGCTGCTTTATCAAGTCTTTCATTAAGTTGGCGTGAATTTTCCTGAAGAGTACGTACCATATCAGTTGAATTTGAACGAAGTGCTGTTTGCATATTCCTATTAGTCATTTCTAGAGATGATTGCATTGTCTTTAACCATTCAAGAAGGACTTGATTGTCGTCCTGTCTTTTGAGCTCTGCAATTCTCCGATTGAGAAAGAAAATAATAAGACCAAACCCTAAGAATAAAAAGAAAAGGATAAGAAGGAAATCAAATTGCATAACACTATTGTAGCACCATAGAAAAAGATTGGGAAATGTAAGCTAGAAATATAATTCAGGATCAGTTGTTACTTCAGCCCAATCTACAGGATGAAAATTAAAATATGCAGCGCTTGCTACCATTGCAGCATTATCAGTACATAATTTTTTTGACGGTACAAAAAACCGGAAATTCTGTTTTTTAGATTCTTGAGAAAATGTATCACGAAGTAATTGATTAGCTGCGACACCTCCTGAGAGAAGTATTGATTTCACCTGGTATTTTTGAGCTGCATGAATTGTTTTTTTCACTAAAACTTCAATAATTGCATTTTGTAATGATGCACAAAGATTGGCAATTGTTTTTTTTCCAGAATTTGAAAGCGAATCCGTTAAAGCCGCTTGCTGCCAACCAATTTTTTCAGAAGAAGTATTTTTACGAAGTATTGGAAAAAGTTCTTGCGTAGTATTTAAAAATGCCGTCTTCAAGCCTGAAAAAGAGAATTCATAACCATGAATGCTTATCATAGGCCGGGGAAACGGGAAAGAATTAAGATCACCTGATTGCGCAAGTTCTGCAATCTTTGGGCCACCAGGATAATTATATCCAAGCAACCTTGCACATTTATCAAAACATTCCCCTGCCGCATCATCCCGCGTGCCTCCCAATAATTGTAACAGCCCATGTTTCTTTAAAAGTAATAAATCTGTATGTCCGCCAGAAACAACGAGAACAACTGCGGGAAGAAGAATATCAGAATTCTCAATCCAGTTTGCATAGATATGTCCAATCATATGATTTACAGGAACAATCGGTTTATTCCATACAAGCGAAAGCGTTTTTGCTGTTTCTACTCCAACAAGAAGTGAACCGATAAGCCCTGGTCCATAGGTTACCGCAATTGCATCTAGAGAAGAAAGAATTTTATCTTTTTCTTTGAATTTGCAATTGAGACCTTTTTCTACTGCTTCTTCCAGGACAGGAATCATATATGCAACTTGTTCTCGAGCTGCTATTTCTGGAATTATCCCTCCTGTTTTTGCATGAAGATTAAGAGAAGTTGCAATGGTATTGGAAAGTAAGTGTATTTTATTATCTTCTTCTTGAATTACAGCAGCAGAAGTTTCATCACAGGAAGTTTCAATGCCGAGGATTGTCATAGATTAATTTTGATACCATCACCTTTTTTGATATCATACTTTTTCACGAGTCCTGCATTTATTTCAAGAACTTTATCTACTGGTTCAGATGGTTGATAGCAGGAAATATCTTCACAAGTCGGATTTTGTATATTGAATGGTGCAGGTGGCAAATTTTCATATATCGTTACTATTTTATTGCCGTTAATAAAAAGTATATCAAGCGGGAATTTCATACCACGCATCCAAAACGCATACATACCTGGTTTATTAAAAATGAATAACATCCCTTGATTTTGAGGTAGAAAAGGTTTATCTGATAACCCTTTCATAAGTTCCTGTGGTGTATGAGCAACTTCTACTTTAAAAGTTTGTTGGTTAATTGTCACAGATGAAGAAGGCGTCTTTTGCCCACTATTTTTTATTAGCTTTGAATTAAATTGAAAAAAAACAAAACCTGTAAAGAGAACCAGTAATATGCCAAAGAGTAAAATAAACTTATTCATATCTATAATTCTTTTAATAAAGAAGATGCAAGCTTACTTGTTGAATGATTCATAATTTGTAATGTTACATCAAGAAGTTTTGCTCCTGTTAGTTCTGCTTGTCGTTCTTTGTGCTTTCGAGCAGAATCACCCTTCGTAGTTGCGATTATAGCAGGTTTTATTTTAATAATCACATTATCATATTGCGTGTCTTTAAACTGAGGAGGAAGCATAACGATAAAATCTACATCTCTTAAAGCTGAGAGTACATACGCTCTATCTTTTTGAGTATTAATTGGTCTTTCAGGCCCTTTCTTATTCCTTACACTTTTATCACTTTCAAGAAGTAAAAATAAGACATCTCCTTTTTTTCTCGCTTTTTCAATAAATATAATATGTCCTTTGTGGAGAATATCAAAACAACCTCCAATAAGAACTATCGATTTCTTTCCTTCACGAAGATTATTTGCTATAGACACTGCTTGTTGTAGAGATATTATTTTCCTCATTTATTGAGTTCCACGTAAATATACTGCTTGCCATGGACGATAATTTGAAACAAATTTATCAGAAAGAAAAACTTTACCATCTTTTTTAACGGTTCTCGTAAAATAGACATTTGCTCCCCAGGCTGAGAAATCAACTTGTTTTACAGTACCTTTAGGAAGTGTTGGATCATCTTGATACAAATCAGGAGGAGGAGGTGTTTGATTAAGAATTACGGGTTGAGTAATAGTAACCTCCCGGTTATCTTTTGTTCCATAAATCTCAAAAGTTAAGCGCATATTTTCTTCATCTACATGACTTTGAATTAATAAATAATGTCCAGTATCATTTTTAAATTTTAAATCTACACTTGGCCAATAAACTGCAGCATCAATCCCGGGAGCAGAATCCTCTTCATAATATCCTACACGATACGCATGAGGATTTCTTTCAACAATAGGGAGACCTGCATTTAATGCTGCTCGAAAAAGAGTAGTAGAAACTTGGCATACTCCACCTCCATCTCCTAAAACTGTATGACCATTTTCTATCACATATGCTTGTTTATATCCTGTATATACAGAAATATCTCCAATGGTTTTATCAAAAGAAAAAACTTCATTAGGAGCAATCAGAGTCCCATTTAGTTTATTTGCAGCAAGAGAGATATTATATACTCTATTTTCAATAGAATGATAAAAAAGGGAAGTACCCACACTTACTAACTCTTTAATACCTAATGTGCTTACATTATCTATATTTATTGTAGGTTTTCTTGAGATTATAGGGATTGGTATTATTATCAATTGGGGAGTATCTGTAGAAAAGGAATTTTCCATTTGTGCAAGTATTTCTTTTTTCAAGGTTGAGATATCAACATCTTGTCCATTTATTGATTTTCGAAGTTCAATAACTTTTCCATCTTGAAAATTAAATAATGCGTCTACTGGTTCTTTATGAATTTTACTCTGTAAGGAACTCGTTATTTCATCTAATTTACTTTCATCCACTGTATATGAGGGCGAGAGGTCAATACTATTCATGTAGGCATTCAGTATAAGACTAATATTGGATAATGTGTTTCCTGTCCTCCCAATACTAAAAGCTTGATCTGCAAGAAGTTTTCCATTGTATCCTAGATTAATTTGTTTTCCGGAAATTGTTGCAGTAGCATCAGGTGAAGATAACAGAAAAACTGTTTTTCCTATTTTTTCATTTTGTTTTTGATAATACTTTTTAATATACTCGCTCGTTTTTCCGCTAAAATCGATTCCATTGATAGAGACACCAGAATAAACAGTATTTGCATGGAGTTTTTGGTATATAATAAAAAGAAAACTGGTAAAAAAGAAAAATCCAATTATTGCGCCAAGAGAAAACCAGAAAAATACTTTAGTTGTCAAGAAAAATGTTTTCTTTTTATTATTTGCGATTTTTGATAAATAACTTTTTAACTTCAAAAACATTGTACGAGGTGATATAAGGTATTATACTATAACTACAGTAATTATGGATGAAAATATTGTTTTTAACAATCAACAACAAACTTCGCAGCCGTCTGCTTCATCTCAACCTGTGTCTTCTCCTCCATCAGGAAATGCTGGAGAAAACCCACCTACTCCACCCACTACGCCTCCAGCAAAAAGTGTAATAAATACAATGTCTAAAGAGTTACTCCTAAAAATAGGAATTGGGATAGGAATTTTTTTTGTTTTTGTTATCTTCTTTATGCTTATTTCATCCCTATTAGGTGGAAAGATATCTTCAGGAAAAGTGACAATTCAAGTATGGGGTCTTTGGGAAAGTCAAAATGTTATGAATGCAGTAATTGCCGATTTTGAGAAAAAATATCCGAATATCAAGGTTGAATATCAACAACAAGATGCAAAACAATATCGTGATAAGCTAACTACCAGAATAAAGAATGGGAATGGGCCGGACATATTTGTATACCATAATACATGGTTGCCAATGATAGCAGATATAGTATCACCTTTACCTCAAACGGTGATACAGCCTGATGAGTTTAACAAAATTTACTATCCGGTTATACAACATGATTTGGTAAAAAATGGCGCTATCTATGGTATTCCAATGGGAATTGATACCCTTTCATTGTTTATAAACAAAGATATGTTTTCACCTTTTAACCCTACAGGTCCTCAAGTTCCTGCTACATGGGAAGATTTTGATAAAGTATCAAAACAACTTACAGTCAAAGATACAAATGGACGAATACAAACAGCAGGTGCTGCTCTTGGTACCTATGATAATATTACCCATGCTCCAGATATCATTTCTATGATGCTTGCACAGCTTGGAGTAGATTTCAATAAACTGACGACTTCTACACAAAATATCAGTGATACATTTAACTTTTATACTCATTTTGCAAAAGGTGACAATAGCGTTTGGGATCCAACTCTTGATAACTCTCTTCTTGCATTTTCGCGGGGAAAGTTAGCTATGTATATAGGATATTCCTGGGACATTTTTGCAATACAAGCATTAAATAAAGATATTAACTTCAAGATATATCCTATTCCAAGCTTACCTGGCAGTAACGCAACCATTGCAAGTTACTGGGTGCAAGGAGTATCTATGCAAAGTCAGCATCAAAAAGAAGCATTTACATTTATGAATTATATGACTCAGAAAGATACATCACAACTCATCTATGCTGAAGAATCAAAAGTGAGACTCTTTGGTGAACCGTATGCACGAGTTGATTTGGCAAACACATTGAAAGGAAATGACTTAGTGTATCCATTTGTACAACAAGCAAGTTCTGCAAAGTCTTCCTATTTTGCAAGTGATACCCATGATGGAGATGGAGGACTCAATTCATCACTTAATACCTATCTTGGGAATGCAATAAATAGCATAGTAAATGATAATTCCTCAACTCAAACGGTTGTAGATACCTTACTCAAAGGTACTGTACAGGTGGGACAAAAATATGCAAACTAGTGAAAAAGCAGTATTAAAGACACTTCTATATAGTGATATTTTTGAATTTCCACTTACAGAACAAGAGATTTGGCAGTATGTAGTATCTGATAAAAATATTACAAAGGAAGAAATAAAATCCTCTCTTTCGCACCTACGGAGTAAACTGTCTGCTTTAAATGGACTTTATTCTATAAAGGGAAAAGAAAAACATATAAGAGAAAGAATGGCTTTGAGAAAATTACTTAAGACAAAACTATCCATTGCACAATATGCTTCACATTATTTATCTTATATTCCGACAATATATTTTATAGGGATAAGTGGCGGATTGGCAGCAGAGGATATAAAAGAAACAGATGATATTGATTTTTTTATTATTGTGAAAAACAACTGTATTTGGATAACAAGGCTTATGATATTGGCAGTATTAGAACTATTACAACTAAGGAGAAAAAGAGACGATAAAAATGGAGCAAACAAAATATGTGTAAATATGATAATCGATGAAAGTCAATTAGTATGGCCTGATATAAGACGTGATATCTATAATGCGAGAGAATTAGTTCAATTAAAACCTCTTTTTGAACGGCATACTATGCATAGAAAATTACTAGAGAGCAATAAATGGGTTTCCAAATTCTTTTTCAATGCCTATCAATTGTTACAAAGAACACAAATTCAAGAAGAACAAAGAACATATATGATAATAAAAATAATTTCATTTTTTATTAATCTTTCATTGACACAATATATAGCAAAGGTTATACAAAAAATCTATATGAAAAAAACTAGAACAACAGAAACCATTTCAGATTCATTTCTTGCATTTCATCCTTATGACTATCGAAAACAAATTATAAAAAATCTTCACAAGAAATTTGCAGAATATAAGTTATTGACAAACTAAAAAATATCTTTTATACTGAGCCTGCAATCACGCAAACTATGTTTCCCTCATCACAATTGAGGGATTTCTTTTAGATATATGGATAAGAAGATATATTTAACAAAAGAAGGTTTAGAGGAGCTTAAAAAAGAATACGAACAATTAGTAAAAGAAAGAAGACCTGAAGTGGTTGTGCGCCTTTCTATAGCACGAGATATGGGTGACCTATCAGAGAATGCAGAATATACTGCTGCGCGGGAAGAATTATCTTTTATTGATGGAAGAATAGATGAGCTTGAGGAAATAATTAAGCAAGCAGTTCTTATTAGTCAGATTTCTTCAAAAGGAGCAAAAACTGTCAATATAGGCTCTAAAGTTACCGTAAAACTTGATGGAAAAAAAGAAATTTTTACTGTAGTAGGCGAATGGGAAGCAGATCCAAAAGAGAAAAAAATTTCACATGCATCTCCTCTTGGAAAAGCATTAATGGGGAAAGGTATAGGAGAACATGTAGAAGTACAAGCTCCCGCTGGAAAGATTCTTTATACAATACTCTCTATAAGTTAACTATTTATTTTCCCGTTTAAATAGATATAGCAAATAATGATGTTGTACCTACTGTCTTGCTTCAAGTAATTTCCCAATCTACATTCTTTCTTTTGAAGGCAAATGAGGTTTGATTTTTTCACCAATATACAGTGGTTGTAAAGGTTCACTCGCATCTGTTTTCCCTCCATAAATTGCAGTATGTTGTGTTAACTCTGCAATGATTTTCGCATCATTTGCAATATGGATTTTTGAGTATTCTTCTAGCTTTCCAGTATCGTATACTTCAGATAATGGATACAGACCAACTTGTTCATCATCAAAAAGACCAGTTTCTCGAACGAGACGAATATCTCCTAAATTTTCTGGAACATAATTTTCAAAAGCACAGATAAGTGTTAATGTACGTTCACCTGTTCTCCATCCCTCTTTATTGGAATTATATGAGGGGTCTCTTTCTGATGGATCAGTAAGAGTATCTCTAAAAGAGACAGAAACGAAACCACGCAACAGGTGAGTAATTGCTTGGGATGGATTTTCTCGCACTTCTTCGAAGCTAAGATCATCTGTTTTGGTGTGTTTTTTAATAACTATTTTTTTGCTTTGCTCAATTTTGTCCATTGTTAGCTAATCCAGAAACAGTGAGGTTTATTATACTATATTCCTCTGTCAAATTTGAAGCTGTTATAGTACAATAAAGCAGTATGGCGCGGAAGAAAATAAGTGAATATAAAACAAAAAAACTCTTGCATGACTATTTACATACCCATTATGAAGGAATGCGTTTTGAAAGTAATAAGGATGAGTTGTCACTTATAGATACATTAGATGCAAAGAAAAAATATGTCCTCAAAGTGGACGAAGGCGTTAAAAAAAGATTTAGAAAAGGATTGGTTTTACTTAACAAAACACCTTTGGAAATAAAAGAGGAATTAAAAAGAATTCAGGAAACAGGATACAAAAATTTCATTATTGAACCATTTTTATCACACGCAGAAGAGAGTGAAAAATATCTTTCAATTGAACGAGTACGCGAAGGATATCTGGTATTTTATTTTGAAAAAGGCGGAATAGATATTGAGAATTATAGAAAAGATATTAAAAAAAGTATTTTATCTTCATATTCTGACGGAGAAGAAATTACAAAATATTTAGGTATTGATAAAAATCTTTTTGAAAGTATTTTGAAATTTTTTGATGAATATTATTTCTCGTTTCTTGAAATAAATCCTCTGGTTATCCAAAACAATAGAATCATCTTTCTTGATATTGCAAGTGAAGTAGATAGTGCAGGAGAATTTTTTGTGCATAACGGATGGGATAGCGAAGATTTCCAAGAAGGAAAAGAGATACAGAAAACTGATGAAGAAAAAAATATTGATGAATTATCAAGAAAAAGTCAGGCCTCATTTAAATTAGAAGTACTAAATCCCAACGGAAGTATTTTCATGCTTTTATCAGGAGGAGGAGCAAGTATCGTTCTTGCAGATGAAACATATAATTTAGGATATGGGAAGGCTGTTGCCAACTATGGAGAATATAGCGGTAATCCGAATGAAGAAGAAGCATATTTGTATACCAAAAATTTATTAAGTCTTCTCCTTAAGTCAAATGTACAAAAAAAAGTTTTGATTATTGGTGGAGGAGTTGCAAATTTTACTAATATTTTAATAACCTTTAAGGGTGTCATTGCAGCATTAAAAGAAGTCGCAGAAAAACTTAAGGAACAGCAAGTTAAAGTATTTGTGAGACGAGGAGGACCAAATCAAGAAGAAGGACTAAAAGTAATGGAGCAATTTCTAAATGAAAACGGAATTTTAGGTGCAGTTCGCGATCCAAAAACTTCTTTACCAGAAATAATAACACTTGCAATAAAAGAGTTACAATAAAAATATGTTAGATATCGCAAGACTTAGAAAAAACAAACTACATATTATTTCCATTGGAAGTTATCCATCAATCATCCAATCGATATTGGATTTTGATTATCTTGTAGGAAAACAAACACCAAGTATAAAAGCAATTATTGCAACAGGACGCAATAGTGAACGATATTTTTGGGGAAAGAAAGAAATTCTTTTGCCGGTTTTTACTAGTGCGCAAAGTATTCCTCAGAAAGATTCCATTAATTTTTTTCTTAATCTTTCATCGGGTCGTAGAGTTTTTGCTTCAACTTGTGAATTATTAGATATATTGCCTGCTATGTTAGGAGGAGTTGTTTTTGCTGAAAACGTTCCTGAACAACATGCAATAGCACTTTACCAAAAAATAAAAGACAGTGACAGATTTATTGTCGGTCCGGCAAGTATAGGAGTTCTTATCCCGAATATGATAAAAGCAGGTGCAATTGGTGGAGTAGATGCGAGACAATTTGTGGAATCCTCCCTTTTTGATTCGGGAAGTGTTGCAGTTCTTTCATCATCAGGAGGAATGACCAATGAATTGATTCGTACAGTAGCACAAAGCGGAAAAAGACTTTCTTTTGCATTGTCTTTTGGCGGTGAAAGATTTCCTATAACTACTCCAAAAGACGCATTTCTTGCAGCAGAAAAAGATGACAATACAAAAACTATCGTATACTTTGGCGAATTGGGAGGGACTGATGAATTTGATATCGCAGATTTACTACAATCAAAAAAAGTAACAAAACCGGTTGTGTGTTATATCGCAGGAGTTATTGCAGACATATTTCCTACTCCACCTCAATTTGGTCATGCCAAAGCATTGGCACAAAAAGAAAATGAAACTGCACAAGAGAAAAGAGATGTTCTAAAAAAAGCGGGTGCAAAAGTTGCTGATTCATACACTCAATTTCTTGAGTTTATCAAGGACATAGAAGATACCTCTATGAAAAGTGAAAGAGAATATACTACAATAATTAAGTCTATGGAAAACAGACAACATGCGCTTATCACAACAAGTATCTCAGGGGATAAAGATGGGAATCCCCAGATTTTGGGTGAGAATTTATTAGATGCTGCCAAAAATAATTCGTTTGCGGCAATTGTTGGTTCGTTATTCTTAGGACAAAAAATAAAATCAAAAGAGCTTGAAGAGTTTGTTGATTTTGTTCTCAGACTTCTTGTTGATCACGGACCTTATGTGTCAGGTGCTGTCAATACCATCATTTCAGCTCGCGCCGGACGGGATTTAGTATCAGCCCTTAGTACTGGACTTTTAACTATTGGTCCGCGTTTTGGTGGCGCAATAAACCAAGCAGCAGAGAATTGGATACAAGGAGTTACGACTTCTCAAGATCAATCTCTATTTGTTGAAGATTTTGCAACACACAAAAAATATATTTCAGGAATAGGGCACAAGAAATACAGAATAGATTTGCCAGACCCAAGAGTTAAAGAAATCTTAAGATTTGCAGAAAAACTTGAGGAAAAAAGATTTACGAATTTTGCTCTTGCAATTGAAAAAATCACAACTGCAAAAAAAGGAAATTTAATCTTAAATGTTGATGGTGCAATTGCAGCAGTGCTTTTGGATATTCTTTCAGAAAGAGAACACCTACAGGATGATGAATTACAAAAACTTACCCAGATAGAATTCTTCAATGGTTTGTTTGTCCTTTCCCGTTCTGTTGGCTTTATGGCACATTATTTTGATCAGAAACGATTGGATGAAGGATTGTTTAGATTGGATGAGAATTTAGTAGCAGAAGTTGGAGAAAAAGAATAATAAACTATTCTACTTTAAATCCATGTTCTCCTCCAAATTTTCCTAGAGCTTCCTTGACTCTTTCTTCTAAATCATGTGGTGTATCTTCACGCATACTAAATACAAGTTGATAACCTGCTGGAAATTCTTTTTGACCAGGAGTAATTTTAGTTATTAATTGAAGTCCTGCTTCTTGCTCATAGCGTTCTCTTAGTACTCTATATATTTTTTTGGCTTTCTCATAATCTTCTATATTTGAATAATATGTTCCTCCTAAAGAGTTAGGATACTCATGATATCTTCTAAAATCCTCAATGCTTTTATCAAATAAATAATATTCGGTAAAATATCTTCTAGTTCCCATTATTACTTGAGTAATGCCGTTACGAGTGTGCTCTCTATCTAGGGTAACTTTAAGTAATTTTTCTGGGTTTTCTTGTTCTTTTCTTTTTGTTTCTTCTGATGGGATTCTATTTTCACCCTGTTCTTTCATATTCCATAGGATTATATCATTAGTAGACAAAAATACAATTTGGCATAGTTATTTGCTTATTCTTACTAAATTATTTACAATTAAGCCACAAGTGTATGCAAATACATCAAGATTTTGACCTTTCAAAGGTTCTTTGGTATCAAATCGGAGGGAAGGCGAGGTATTTTATCCAAGCTGAGAATAGAGAAGATATTGAGAGGACAGTAGATTTTGCTGACAAGAACAACGTTACCAAACTTTTTATTTGCGGACTTGGTTCAAATCTTATTTTTACCGACGAATATTTTGACGGATTGGTATTACAAATTAGTCTTAAAGATAAAGGGAAAACAATACAACTATCAAATGAAGGGTTTGTTGAATGTTTTGCGGGTGAAGAATTAGATAGTCTTATCCAATTTGCGTTTGCAAATAACTTAACAGGTTTTGAATGGGCTGGAGGATTACCCGGAACTGTGGGTGCTGGGATAAGAGGAAATGTTGGTGCGTTTGGAGGAGAAATAAAAGACGCATTCTTTGATACTGAAGTAATGCAACTCTATAAAACTTCTTTTTCATTTCTAAACTATAAATACCATGATATGCATTTTTCTTATAGAAATAGTCTTATTAAAGAAGCGCGGAATCTCATCATTGTACAAGCAAAATTTTTTCTAAAACATGCAACAAGTGAAGAATTACAAAAAGCAAAAGAGAAATATGAAGAAAATATTTTGTATCGCAAAACTCACCATCCGCTTGAATATCCAACCTGTGGCTCTGTTTTTAAAAATATAAAAGAGCCAGAACATGTCCAAAAAATTCTTTCTGTCTGGCCAGATATAGAAGAGAAAGTAGAACGAAATTGGTATGGGAAAGTATCAATGGGATATGTAATAAAACGTCTTGGTTTTTCAGGATATAAAGTTGGAGGTATGCAAGTGTCAGAAAAGCACGCCAATTTTATCGTGAATTTAGGAGAGGCAAAAGCAAAAGATGTCAAAACAATTATCAAAACAATCCAGGAAAAAGTATTTGAAGCATTCGGGTTTATTCCAGAAATTGAGGTAGAGATAGTAGAGTAATTTATGGTATAATAAGTCTAAGACAATGAATACCTTGAGTATAATCGTTACCTCTGTTAAGAAACCTCTCTCGTAAGGGGGAAGTTTTTGCCGTGGTAAAAATGAACCCCTTATATAAGGGGTTTTTTTGTGGAGAAAAAATATGCAAAATGAAATTTTAAGACAGCTCACAAACAATGAATACCTTGAGAGAACTTCTTGGGAACAAGAAGATGTTCGGCGAGGAAAAAATCTTTCTTATTTTTCAGAAAGTGTTATTCAGGATGATTGGGTGAAACAAGCACTTGTGCAATCAGTACATCTTAATAGTGAACTTACTGAAGCAAAATACCTTGCTCCGTTTCATGAGCCTGCATCTGTTTTTCGTGGAGCATTTTCAATTGATGTAATTGATCCTATTTCAATCATTCCCAATAAAGATTTTTATACCGATCCTCCTGAAAGAATCTTATCTGTTTTTGCATCAAGTTCTGTTCGTCGTGGGAAAAAAGAGTTATTTGCTGATTATATTAGCGAGATTAAACAAAAACTTTACCATTATACAAGAAAAGCAAATCCTGTTGAGTTTGTTCTGCCAACGCTTCCATTTAAAGATCAAAATCCTTTCACAACAAGACATAGTATTGATGCAGTTGATTTAGGAGAATATCTCTTTTTTGCTCAACTTCGGGATATTACTACTGCTATAACAGAGACATATCCACCAGGAGTAAGAATTACACTTCTTACAGATGGTTTAGTGTATAAAGACTTATTTGCAAATGGGCAACGAAATGCGATAGAAGAATATAGAAGAAACTGCCAACAGATTAGGGATGAGATGGGTTTAAAAGGAGTTATCGATATTGTTGATATGGAATGCATTGTGGGAAAAGATGCGGACTTCTATGATATACAACAAAAAATGCAAGAGAGGATACAAATACTAAGCGAATCAGATACAACAGTTGCATTACATATACGATCTCTTGCTCATGGAATGCGTTGGAATATACCAATACACGGACATTCATATGATGAGTATAGACAAATGTTTGAGCAAAATAACCTTTCTCAAGAAATAACTAAGCAGACCTACAATACTGCAGTAAACTATGCATCATTTCTCCTTGCAATGAGACGTACGCGAGCTATTGAACGAGCATTTCCTCATGCTGTGAGATTGACAGTACATCCCAAAAAAGCACCACAAATACCGATTCATTTAGTAAATAATCGTTCCATAATATTTCCTTATAATGGCGTACCAGTTGTGTCAGAGAAAAGAATGGAAGAAACTAAAAATATCAGACAATCAACGAAAATAATGAGATTTGCCGATGTGTTAGATTTTCCATCAGCAAAAGCCGTCTATGTCGCTGATAAAGCTGAACCATTCTATTATCAAATTGATGAAAGGAGTGTATAATACTGGTATGTTTTGGGCAGACACACTGTTAGAAGGAAGAAAAAATAAAGAAGTCATTAATGATTCGTGGACTCCGTCTGGAATCGTCCATATGGGATCTTTGAAAGGTCCAATCATCCACGACACACTTTTCCGTATTTTAAAAGAAAGAAAACAGGAGGTTACTTTTATGTATGGGTTTGATGATATGGATCCAATTGATGGAATTCCTCCAGATCTGAAAGGTTTGTTTGAAAAATACCTTGGTATACCTATATTCCTTGCTCCATCTCCTGATGGGAAAGGTTCGTTTGGTGATTTCTACGGAAATAAAATGAAACACATTCTTGATACGTTAGATATTCATCCTGATAGATTGTATAAAACAAGTGAAGTGTACAAAAGTGGAGAATTTGATAATGCGATTAGGTATGTATTGAATAATGCTGATGCAGTGAGAAAGGTATATGAAGAAGTGTATAAAAAGCCAATTGCAAACGATTGGTATCCATTGCAAGTTATTTGTCCAAATTGTGGAAAACTTGGAACGACAAATGTTACTGGATGGGATAGGAAAGAGGTTGCATTTATTTGCGAAAAAAATCTTGTGCAATGGGCAGAAGGATGCGATTTTACAGGCAAAATTTCTCCTTTTAAAGGAAATGCCAAAATGCCTTGGAAAGTAGAATGGGCTGCAAAATGGTGGACATTTGGAGTAACAATTGAAGGGGCTGGTAAAGATCATGCATCAGCAGGTGGTTCTTATGATGTTGCAATGAAACTCTGCAAAGAAGTCTTTAAAAAAGAGACACCGTTAAAGATTGCATACGAATTTTTCCTTTCAGGCGGCAAAAAAATGTCTTCTTCAAAAGGTACCGGTTTGACAGGTGAGGAACTTTTGGAAGCATTGCCACCGGAAGTAGTAAGATTTTTAATGATTAAAAATCCACCAAATCAAGCAGTTGAATTTACTCCCAGAGATACTGATACAATACAGAATTTGTTTGATGAGTATTTTAAAGCAGCGGATACATATTATCAAAAATCAGATGAGAACTTGGCAAGAGCATTTGAACTGTCTCAAATCGGCAGTCCAAAGAGGATCCCCGCACTCCGAATGAGAGTAATTTCGCAATTAGTACAGATGCCTAACAAAGAAGAAGAAATAAGAAGAGAAGGACTGGAAGAATGGTCCCGTTTTGCCAGAGTATGGGTTGAAAAATATGCTCCTGAATCAGAAAAATTTTTGGTGCAAGAAAAAGTTCCGCAAGCTGCAAAATCACTTTCTGAGACACAAAAACACTATTTACAAACGATTGCAAATTGTATAGACAAAAATTGGAATGCGGAAGATTTTCAAAAAAAACTTTATGAATCGGCAAAAGATTTAGGAGTTTTACCAAAAGAAGCATTTTCTGCAATTTATCTGTCTCTTATTGGGAAGGATCATGGTCCGAAAGCTGCTTGGCTCCTTTTATCCCTTGAGAAAGAGTTTATTAAAAAAAGATTCACTGAAGTTACTACAGAAAAACAAAGAGCAAGCCTTCGTCATGATGAGAGTCTGCTAAGCTCAACCGATGACCTCACGCCGAGGGGAAGTAAGAGTCAAAAAAATGATAAACAAATTCAACTTCTCAATAAACCTGAGATATTTTCTATTGGCGTGGAGATTAAACAAAAATTTTCTTCAATTTCAGTCGGTATTGCAGTAATTAAAGGAGTAAATATACAGAAAACAAACTCGGAATTAGAAAAAGAAAAACAAGAATTATTGACTATTTTAAAGGATTTAACAACAGAACAATTAGGTCAGTATCCTGAGATTGCGAGTTATCGAAAATTATATAAAGCAATGGGTATCGATTGGCATTCACGTCGTCCAAGTCCTGAAGCATTACTTCGGAGAATAGCCCTTAAAAAAGGATTATATACAGTTAATACATGTGTTGACGCATATAACCTTATCGTTATGAAACATCGTATCTCGGTCGGTGCTTTTGATTTAGATAGAATTGAGTTTCCCACAGGTTTACGTTTCGCAAAAAACGGTGAAGAGATACTATTACTTGGTGAACAACAACCAACACAATATAAAGAAGGAGAAATCGCCTATTTCGATAAACAAGGTGGATACAATATAGATTTTAACTATCGTGATGCGCAACGGACAGCTGTGACAGAACAAACAAAAAATATCTATATTAATGTTGATGGTATATATGAGATTACTACTGAGAGAGTAGAAGAAGTTTTACATGAAGCTTGCAATATAATCCTAAAATACTGCGGTGGGAAAATAGAAACTTTTGGAGTAGAAACTGGTAAATGAAAAAACTTCTTATCGCAACTACGAATAGTGGAAAAGTTGGAGAACTCAAAAAATTTTTATCAGAATTACCTTTAGAGTTAGTTTCTTTAAACGATCTCCATATTACTCAAGAAATTGAAGAAGATGGGAAAACCTACGAAGATAATTCCAAAAAGAAAGCATTATATTACGCAAAATTAAGCGGATTACCTGCTGTTTCAGATGACGGAGGAATTGAAATTGCTGCATTTGGAGAAAAACCTGGAGTTCATTCCAGACGTTGATTAGGAGAAGATGCAACTGAAAGAGATTTAATTGCTCATATGAAAAAAGTTGCAAAAGAATTGCCAAGATGATAATCGGATGCAGTTTTTAAAGTAGTTGTTACCTTTGCACTTCCATCAGGTGAATCATGGTCGGTAAAAGGAGAAATACAGGGAATGATTGCAAAAAAAACGCATTCAGACTCCTTGAGGGATATCCTTATCGGTCATTTTTTTTATCTGCCTGATATAAGGAAATACTATCATGAAGATGACTTAAGTGAGGAAGAAACAAAAAAATATAACCCTCGCTATAAAGCGGTTAAAAAATTACAGCCAATTGTAAAAAAATACTTAGAATTTAAGCGAATTTTTAAATCTCACCAGATTTTTTCATTATTTGGCGATATAATAAACAATATAGAAACTTAGGAATCTGTTTCATCTTCTCAAAGTATGACAAGAATTATTTTTATCGTTGTTATAACTGGTTTGGTAATTCTGGTGTTCATTTTACTCTTTTTCTATGTAATAAAAGCTCGTAATGAAAAAGGCTACCTGCAAGTAACATCTCTTCCTAAAAGCAAAGTATATTTGGATGGAAAATATGTTGGGGATACACCATTTTGCAAATGTGATGCCCAAAATACTCTCTCCACTGGAGATTATACGATACGTCTTGTCCCATCTGACAATATATTATCTGAATTTCAAGAAAAAATTAATATTTTTCCAAGTGTATTGACTGTTGTTGATAGAAAATTTGGACCCGGAGCAGAAAATGAAGGTTATATCATTTCTCTTGCTCCGCTTAGTGATAAAAAAAATATAGAGCTTCTTGTTACTTCATTCCCTGAAAAATCGGATATTTATCTAGATAATAATATGATTGGTTCAACGCCGCTTCTTCTGAAAAGTATTACTGATTCAGATCATGCATTAACACTTCGTAAGAATGGCTACAATGAAAAAACACTAAGAATCCATACCCCAAGCGGATATCAACTCAATGCAACAGTATATTTGGGAGTTAAAAAAGATGCTGCTTCACAAGATAATGGACAAGCTGCAACTGCATCAGCATCTGTCATCATTTCTCCAACTCTTTCTCCAAGTGCAGGCGCTTCAAAAGTCGTGATATTGAATACTCCAACTGGTTTTTTACGAGTCCATGAAAATAATTCTTTAGGTTCACCTGAAATAGCACGAGTCTCACCTGGTGATTCTTTTCCTCTTCTTGATGAACAGAACGGATGGTATGCGATAAAACTTTCTGATGGGAGCCAAGGTTGGATAAGTGCTCAATATGCAAAAAAACAATAAGTGTTTTAGGAATAATTTGTGGAAATGAAATAAATAATTATAATTACGAGTACAACCCATAAAATAAGTGTTGCCAATAACGGTCTATCAGAAAAAATAACACGTTCTGGGCTTTCTCCTTCATTCTTCTCGTAAATATCCTGAAGATACCGCATGAGACCATAGACAACAGGAATTATCGTAAGCATAAGCCACTTTTTTTGAAAGTAAGAAGGAAGATAATCAGGTAAGAAAATGTCATTGGATACTGTACTTGCTTTTTGACCACTTGTAAGGAATGTAAAAAGAGTATACGAGATAAATGTTGATGTTGCAAAAATAGATGCATAGACATCAAGGAGCTTTTCTGAATAATGAGATAAAGTTTTCCTGGTAGAGGCAATTTGCGCGCCGGTATGATGTGAAATAAGAGTTAACTCCGATCGCCTTTTTCCAATTGCCAGAAAAAGAGACAAAGAAATTGTTGTAAGAAGAAGCCATACTGATATATGATAGGTACTTACTATTTCTCCTGCATATACTCTGAGAATATATCCTCCTGCAAGTGCAAGAATATCAATGACAGTAATATCTTTCAGAAATACAGAATAAGAAAATTGGAGACCCAGGTAGACGACAGTAATAAGAAAAAAGAAAGGTGAAATATAATAACTTACAATAAGAGATAAACTGATAAATATTGTCGCAATGAGTAATGCAAGAGGAATTGGAATATCTCCGTGGGCCAGAGGACGGAATCGTTTGAATGGATGCAGTTTATCTTTCTCAATATCAAATAAATCGTTAATAACATATATTGCAGAAGATACTGCGCAGAATACTAAAAAACCGTAGATTACCGACGGAAGTATAGTAAAATCAAATAATTTCCCAGAAAAAGTAATTGCGGCAAATATTGCAAAGTTTTTTACCCATTGACGCGGTCTTAATAATCTTAAAATATTACGAATCATTTTTTTCATTAGTATTCATTGTTACAAAATGCAGAAAGTACAAGCAACCTCCTACAATAACCAGTAACATTATCATAGCAAAAACTTTACTTTTGCTTTCAAGTGTTAATGAAATTATTCCTAATATAGCAGAGATAAACCAATAAAACAATGCTACTTGTCTTTGTGAATATCCAAGTCGCAATAAAATATGGTGTAAGTGCTTATTATCACCAACAAAAGGAGATTTTTTTGCAAGAATTCTTCGCATAATAGTAAATAACGCATCAATGGTTGGTACTCCCATAACCAGTATTGCTGTTGCGAGTTTTGTACTCGATAAAAGAGAAGCAACGGCAAGTAAAAGATACAGAGCGGTTGCTCCATATCCCGGAAAAATTTTTGCAGGATGAAAATTAAAAATCAGAAATCCTAAGGCACTTCCTGCAATAATAAAAGAGAGTTTTGTATCAGCAAAGTTAACGGTCCCGCCTGCAGGCGATAATTTAAGACTTAAAATACCAATCACAATTGCAGATATCGCAACTATACCTGGCATTTGTCCATCAACCCCTTTACTCCAATTCAACATATTCATAACCCAGATAATCCAGACAACAGATGCTAAATCAGAAAATAAGATGTAGCCTGGGATAACCAATAAAGGAATCTTAATAGTATCTAGATGAATAATACCTCCTGAAGGATTAGTAATAAAATGAGCACTTACTCCACTCCCAACAACTATTAACGCAGTAAGGATATTAATACAAAATCTAAGATATGGAGATACGTCTTTTGCCATAGCATTTAATTTATCATCAATAAGACCTATGATAAGTGCTAAAAATGCTGCAAAAAAGACAGGAATTGTAATATTATTCATTGGTAGGAATATTAGCGCTGTTAAAAATACACCTATAAAGAGTGGTAATCCGCCGCCTCTTGGAATTGGTTTTGTATGGATGATACTCGGATGAACATGGATTTTTGGATCGTCTAAAATTTTCAATTTTTTCATTAGGGTAACACAAAGAGGTGTAGCGAAAACAGTAATACCAAAAGCTATTAAAAAAGGGAAAAGTACAGTTACTATAATTGCAGGTGACATATTTTATAAAATAAGTTGTGTTTCTCGTATAATAAAAATTAAAACGATAATTGCAACTAATAAAGTGGTAACACTGAGAATTCTTGAAATAAGAGGCATTTTTTCATAAAAGAGAGAAGAGAGAATGATATTTATGAAAAAAACTGAAAGAATTACCAGAAAGGGTAGAAATACTTCTATTTTGAGACCAAGTCGTTGTTCACCCCAAGGCATTTGATTAAAAAGAGGAATAAAAGGAGGAAGAAAATTATATACAATAGCAGTATATACCATGTTTATTAGCAAAAGAATAAAAGTAAGTAATATACTTCTCCAAACAATTTTATCTGCTTTTAAATTCTTAAAGAGTCCTTTCATAAATTGACGCGCCATTTATACCATAGCGAAATAGATAATTAGACATGTCAAATGGAATTATTTGACTACCAGGCTGTATAATTATATATTTAGGTCGCGTTTGAGCAAGCTCTCTCTGCGCTATATTTAATGTATTCGCATCATGTAGCATATGGTATGCAACAACATATTTGATAGGAGGAACTTTATGAGAAAGTGGATATATTTGTGCACTATCTCCCCAGACAAATAGTGTATCTTCTTTTTTTGTTGCATGTTCTAAAAAATTAGCAAGATTATAATCTCTTGGAGTATTCCTATCAAAAAAAGATTGATAGGAAAAAGTATCTTTGTGATTTTCTATATAGTCTAAAAAATTTTGATAATATCCAATTGTTCTTTGCGCGCTGAAATAATTAAAACTCTTAAGAAAGAGAAACGTAATGCCAATGAAAAGAATAGCAAAAATACTCTTTTTCGCCGTAGTTTGTTTTGTCATGATTAAACCAAAAAGTAAAGAGAAACTTGGGAGAGAAACAAGAAGATAATGGGTATAAGGGCGTTGTGAGAAGAAGGTATTGAAAACAGAAAAACCAGTCCATAAGAGAATAAAAAGTACGGCGGGAGAAAGAACTGCCCTATTCTTAAAAAGAATAAAAACAAATATACCAAGAAACAATAATTTAAACAGCAAAATTCCCTGAGGTATAAAAAAATTATTGCCATATCCTACATACCCAATATTTCCTAAAAATATTGCTTGTATGAAATCAGGGAGGACATTCATTACAATAAAATAAAACATGGTAAGCAATATTGGTAAAAGAAACCCGATAAGAAGAGGAAGTATCTTTTGTCCCACACTCAGCAAAAGTTTTTTATCTTTAAAAAGAGATACAGATAATTTATTGAGAAGTTGGAAACTAACTAAATAACTTATAAAGGCGGCAAGATCAAAAATAGCAACAATTTTAAAAAGAAATGCAATCGAGAGAAATAGTCCTGCGATAAAATAATACACCTGGTATTTTTGAAATGGAATAGAATTCCATCTGACTACCGTATGGTATTTTGTAATTTGTTGAGAAGTTACATACACAAAGTATGCAGCAATGATACTAGGAAGAAGCATAAAGTTTTCCGCATTGGCAATATTGCCTTCAAAAGTAGGTAAACCAAAAAGTATTGCAAAAAGAAGAGTAGAAAGCACACTTATTTTTTTATTGCAAAATAATTTATTAGAAAGATAATAAAAACATGCAAGGGAAAGTATGCCAATTAGTAAAGAAACAAGACGTATAGTAAATTGATCACTGTGAAGAAAGGCGTATAAAATATATAAAAGTGGAGGTTTGTTATCCCAGATTTGAGAATACAAAATGCGTCCTTGATTAAGCGCAAGTCCTATTGCTTGATAAATGCCTTCATCACCATACCAGTTTGGTTCAAAAAGTGAGGGGAGACGAAGAAGAAAGAAAAGAAAAGATAATAATGTGAGAAAGAGCAAGTCCTTTTGTCTATGAGTAATAAATCTCATACTTTTTCAGTAACTTTATACTCCATACGCTTTCCTAGCATAAGTTGAGTATGAGAAATAAGCGCGGGAAGTGCTGATAGGAAAAATCCAACAACAGGCATAAGCAGAAACTCTAAGGGAAATAATAATTTACGGTATATTGGTAAAGGAGTATTCTGCGGAAAATTTCTATAGGCAATAATAAGCATTGCAAGAAGCGCAACAAGACAACACGTTAAAATAAATCCGGCAAGAGGCGGAAGCATAAATCCAAGTTCAGTTCTTGCATAGACAGGATTGATAATGGGCATAATATTTGCCGCTAATGTAATGATAAACCAGTTGGTCGGCCAAAGAATATGATCAAGAAGTACATGATAAATTAAACTGGTTTTTCTCCAGAATGGAACACCAGGAATCGTAAACCACCATTTGAGAAAAAGAGGATCATCAGATACTCCCCACGACCATCTTCGTTCTTGATTGTATTTATTTTTCAAACTGCTAAAGTATCCTGTTGAAAGTGCAGCATCCATTGAAGTTGTCAGAAATATCGGCTCACACCAAATTTGACCTTGTTTTTTAAAAAATGCTTTAAAGAAAATACGATAATCTTCAGGAATGACATCAACGTCCCAAAAATCAATATCTTTGAGTAATTTAAATGAGAGAGAGTATGTCGCATTGGTAATAAGTCTGTCTCCTTGTATCAGAAGTGCAGTACGCCATAAACTTCCAAAAAAAGAAATAATACGGGTTGGTGCTGGCACTCTCCAAATGTTGTTATAGTACACAGTTGCTGATTGCCAGAATTTATTGTAGCGTTTGTGGTCTATAAGAAATTTATAGGTGAGATAGGAAAAATAGGATTTATCAAAAATAGAATCCGCATCAACAGATGAGACAGTTGCATAATTGATATCCAGATTCCCTTCTTCAAATAATTTTTTGTATGCCATCCGTCCAGCATAAGCTTCATTGGAAGATTTTCCTTTCACTTCGCCTTCGATATCAGGGTGAAAGGTTGCAAAGATACTTCCAAATACATCTTTAAATTCTTTTATCAAAAGATGTGATTTTTCTTTGGCTTCTTTTTCTCTTTCTTCCATAGCCAAAACTACATGAATTCGTTTCAATGGATAGGTTTGATGAGTGAGCGCTTCCAGAGTAAATGCTAATTTATCTACTTTTTCTTTATAGTTTGGGATTATAAGCACATGATGTACTTTTTCTTCATGTTCGTGCTCCTTTACTCTTCCTAGCCAATCAGTAATCTCTGCTTTCTTGACTTTTTTAGTCGCAATATATGCCATTACCACAAGGGAAAAAGATTTATAAAACCAGTAGATATCAAAGAATAAAATAAAATAAGAAAGAACAGTAGGAAAAAGAAAAGAACCCCACACAGGAAAAAGGATTACTGTCCATGCAACTAATCCTGGAAAAAGTTCAAGCATACGTCTGGTTCTCACTGGGTAGCGTTCAAATACTTTTTGGAAAAATGCAGTCATAACTTATATCTTAATGCACATAAAAATATACTATTTTTATAAACTAAAAATAGTATATACGTTTTTGTCAGTTACTTCTATAACTTTTTCAAGAGTAGTATGCATATATTTTGCAATAAAACGTGCTGTAATTATAGCATATTTTGGTTCATTTCTTTGCCCTTTATAGGGAAGCGGAGTAAGATAAGGACTATCTGTTTCAATAACCATTCGTTCAAGTGGAATATAAGGCAACAATTCTTTTATCACAATTGGTTCTTGTGGAGGAAGTCCTTCATACGTGATATTTCCGTCAAAGCCTACATAAAACCCTAAATCTAAGATTTTTGCAAGCGTTTCTTTTGAACCTGCAATACAATGAAACATACCTGGAACACTCTGTAAAAGATTTTTGTGGTGAGTAAGTATCTCAATAATCTCTTTTCTTGCTTTTTCATCTCTGCTATGTACTTGAAGAGGAAGTTTGAGTTTGTGAGCTAATTCAATCTGTGATTCAAAGATTGCTTTTTGTATTTTTGGGTCAACTATTCCATTCGATTTGTATTCATAGTAGTCAAGCCCGCACTCGCCGATTCCAACAACTTTTGGATTTTGGGCAAGATTTTCTAACTCTTGTAACCAATTTGTTTCTACTTTATCTGCATGATGAGGATGTATGGCAACTACTGCATAGAGATTTTCATATTTCTGTGCTAAATCAACTGCCCATTTGCTTGATGAAACTTGCGTGCCAGCATTTATGATTTTTGTAACTCCTGCCTTTTCTGCATTTTTTATAACTTCATCAAAGTCGTTTTCAAAAGAGTGAAAGTTAAGATGACAATGTGAATCAACCATACTAAAGAATTAAGATTATGAGCTTATAACTTTCTTCTATATTCTTGGAAACAAAGGTTTGTGGGTTTTGATTTGTGAATTTTTAAATTGCTCTGAGATTTTTTTTGAAGTTTCCGGCAAAAAAGGTTGCAATAGAATTGCAATTTCCTGAATCTCATCAACTGCATGAGTTAAGACACTGCCCAAGCGTTGATTATTTGTTTTGACTAATTCCCAGGGCTTTTCCTCATTGATATATTTATCAAGCTCACTAATTTTTCTCCAAATGACAGATAAGGCATCATTAAATTTATACTCACTAAATGCTCTATTATATTCGTCAATATCTATGACATGTGCTGATTTTTGGCTTTCTGATTCCATCTGCATATAATTTGCATTCTCACACAATTTTGCAACGCGAGCCACAAGATTCCCAATCCCATTTGCAAGATCTGCATTGTAAGCTTCAACAAGCTTGGTCTCTGAAAAATCACTGTCATTAAAAGGAGAAAAATAGCGTAAGAAATAATATCGTACAGTATCTGCTCCATAGCGTTCGATAAGATAAAACGGGTCAATCACATTGCCCAATGTCTTTGACATTTTTTGTCCATCAACAGTTAAATATTCATGGACAAATATTCCTTTTGGCAAACTCAGACCTGCTGAAAGGAGAAAAGCCGGCCAATATACTGCATGAAATCTCAAAATTCCTTTTCCAATCACATGCAAATCTGCAGGCCACCATTTTTTATACTTTTCTTCATCCCAGTCAAACCCAACTCCGCTTTGATAAATGTTGAGCGCATCAAACCAGACATACATACGTTGTGTAATGTCATTGGGGACTGGTACTCCCCAGTTTTTGGCACGTTCATTGGAACGGGAAATACTAATATCCAAAAGATCATTCTGCAAAAATGACAATACTTCTTTTTTTCTTTTTTCCGGAACGATACGTATCTGATTGGAGTCAATAATTTTGAGAAGTTGTTTTTGATATTTGGATAATTTGAAAAAATAATTTGCTTCTTTTACTTTCTCAAGTTTTTTTCCCGGATGTTCAAAACACTCACCATTTCTGTCAAGCTCATCCGGTTGATAAAATGCTTCACACCCTATACAGTATAAGCCTTCATATTCTTTTTTATAAATATCTCCATTTTTAAAACACAACTCCCAAAGCTTTTGAGATGAAAGATAATGTTTTCTATTACTGCCTTTCTGAAAGACATCAAAGTGTACACTCAGCCTTTTTGCAAGTTCTGCAAATGCTTCGCTATTTTTATCTACAAATTCTTGAATTGGCAGATGCTCTTTTTCAGCTGCCTGTACATTTTTAAGCGCGTTTTCATCTCCCCCTGAGAGAAGAAGTGTTTCGTCACCTAGTGTCTTATGAAAACGTGTAATCACATCCGCATAAATAAATTCTTGGGCATGCCCAATATGCGGCTTTGCGTTGACATATGGAATAGCGGTTGTCAGATAAAATTTATTCATAATGATGGAATTGTAACAAATACGTCAAACTCAAACAAGCTTGATATTACTCTAAAAGAAACAGAAATGTAGTTCTTTTATCTCTGTTTTCTTACAAAAAGACCTAAGGAAACAAAGAGTACAAGAAGAATAACAAGAAAAAACGGTTGCATAAAACCATTAAGACGTAATATAAGATAGACAACAAAAAATAATCCAATCAAAACTCCCAAGGCTAGATTTTTCAAAAGAAATAGAGATAAGGAAGAAAGAGTAAGAAAAAGCAAAAGAAAAAAAAGGTAAAGAATGGGAAGTGTGAACACTGGCAACTGCTGAATTTTAAGGGATGAAAAAGAAATTTGATAGTCAGGAGAAAAAAAATGTATAAGAAGACCTAAAAATATAAAAGTAACTGTAGCAAAGAACAAATATCTCAATTTTCTTTTGTTTTTTATTTTGCGTTCTTGCACGTAATCAGTGTAGCATATCATCATTCGGGTATTCTTAAGGAGTTGGCACAAGGTGTAACGTGAGTAGCAAGTATTCAT
>CAZSWA010000002.1:0-88682 GCA_964610465.1 uncultured Gammaproteobacteria bacterium
AGATGGTACAATGTCGTGCAAGAGAAACATTTTCATAGATGCTATAATAACTCCACTATTTTTCTATGACTAGTTTTATTGTTGTCTCCAAAGAGAAGGACAAAAGAAAAGAGCACGAGTTATCATATTGTAAAAATTTCAATATTGTAGATTTTGATATCACTTATATTGATAAAGAAACGCTTTCAGTCAAACAAACAGTTCAGAGTATTGGGATTGATGATATCAAAAAATTGTATACAAAACTATATCTTAAACCTCTCAAAAGCAAAACAAAAGCAATAATCGTTGAAGACGCGCAAACTCTCACAATTGAAGCACAAAATGCACTGCTTAAAACCCTTGAAGAACCGCCGGATAATACTATCATTATGCTTGGTACTGACAACAAAGAAGTTTTACTGCCAACAATCCTTTCCCGTTGCCAGATTATAGAACTTGAAGAAGAAAAGAAACATATCTCTCAAGAAGAATCTTCAGAAATTTCAGAATTTATTGAAAAACTTTCTTCGTTTACCATTGCTGATTGTCTTGAAAAAGCTGAAAGTTTAAATAAAGATAAGAGTCAAACACTTGTCTGGCTTGAAAATGCGCAAATACTGACAAGAAATAAGCTAATAATTGCCGTTGTGCAAAATAGTAAACAAATTCAGTATTATTTGACTATTCTTACTTCACTGCAAAAACTCTATGTACTTTTAAAAACTACCAATGTCAATATGAGATTTGCCATAGAAAATAGTTTGCTATCTCTTACTACCTAATACTTGATTCTTGCTTCTTCGAAGATCCCTCGCAGAGCACGGGTCCCTACATAATAATTCTTGATTCTTTCTTATGCTACAATACCTTCATTATGAACCTCGCATATCGCATGAGACCTCAAACACTTTCAGAATTTGTTGGGCAGGAGCATCTGGTTGGAGAAGGAAAATTACTTCAGAAAATGCTTGAGAACAAAACGCTTTTTTCAATGATTTTTTGGGGACCGCCAGGAAGCGGAAAAACAACGCTTGCCTATCTTATTGCCAAAGCAACTGATGCTGATTTTCATCAATTATCAGGAGTTACAAGCGGAAAAAGTGATTTACAAAATATTATAAAAATTGCACAAACTAATCAAAATAGAAAAAGAAAAACGATTTTATTTATCGATGAAATTCATAGATGGAACAAAACACAGCAAGATAGTTTGTTGCCTTATGTAGAGAACGGGCTTATTACCCTTATTGGCGCAACCACTGAAAATCCATCATTTGAAGTGATAGCAGCACTTCTTTCGCGCTGCCGGGTATTTGTACTTAAACCCTTATCAGAAGAGTATTTGAAAAAAATTATTGATTCTGCAATGCAGAACACAGAAAGGGGAGTAGGATCTTCAAAGAAAACAATTACACCAGATGCAAAGGAATTATTAGTGAGACTTTCAGGTGGAGATGCACGAATTATGCTCAACGCTGTTGAAATAGCAGTTACAACATCTAAAGAAAAAACAATAACACCAGCAATTATCCAAGAAGTCTTCCAAACCAAATCAGCAGGCCTTTATGACAAAAAAGCAGATGAACATTACAATATCATCTCAGCGTTTATTAAGTCGATGAGAGGCTCAGATGTAGATGCTGCTTTGTATTATCTTGCCCGAATGCTTGAAAATGGCGAGGATCCTAAATTTATTGCAAGACGGATAATTATTTTTGCATCAGAAGACATTGGTATGGCTGACAGAGGCGCACTTATTCAAGCCAATGAGGCGTTTGAAGCAGTCACTAAAATCGGAATGCCTGAGTCCCAGCTTATCCTCGCACATGTTACCATTTATCTTACGCTTGCCAAAAAATCCCGTGCAGTTCCAAATGCTTTGTCCAGCGCCAAAGAAGCGGTCTATGAATATCCCAATGAACCAATTCCTTTGCATCTTCGCAATGCACCCACCAAACTTATGAAAGATTTGGGCTATGCTAAAAAGTATAATTGGTCTGAGGAATATGTGGGACCAAAAGACAACCTCTCTTTTCTTCCTGAGAAGTTGAAAGGAAGAAAGTTTTTCAAATCATAAAATCTCATCTTCTCTTGCCTATAGGCTACAAATATTTTATAATGAGCTATGGTAAATGGAAGAGAATTTGAAGGACCAAACGGTATCCGTGATCAAATAAATGAAATACTTGCACAACCTGAGATTGCCTCTTATTTGGATGAAGCAAGAGAAAAACCACATAGTATCCCTATACATATAACTCATACTCGACTTGAACCGCAATCCAATACACCGGAAGCTGGTGAAAGTGCACATAAACAAGCAGTGTATAAGTTTGGTGAAAGATTGTTGATTGCGCAACAGAGAGAAAAATTGCTTAAAAAAATTGATGGCACAACCCAACCTGAATATGTAGTAAGAAGCGAATATGAGAAATGGTTTCGAGGAAAAGAAGAAACTATAAAAGCCATAGATAGAATTGACCGCTCAAATTTGGGAAAAGGCAAGAGCCATGGAACAGCTGCTTTTGAGATAGTTGAATATTTCTTACTTCATCCTGACCTCAAGGTTCCCTCAAGAATTCTTATGGCTGATATATCAAAGCTTACTGCATACCACCACATAATAAGTGATACTCCATATGAAGATTTTGTCTATGTATTTGACAAAGAAATATCTGAAGAAACTGTGTGGAAGAGTCCAAAATTAAAAATTCGAAAGCCCGACAGATCATCACGTGTAAATTTGAAACAATCACAAGTATATTTTCATTGCCCTACATCTGTATACAGTAAAGAAATGTATCAGGTAAATGCTGGCATAGTATATGTAGGAAAACATATAGACAGCGAGGTAGATATCTATGCAGACAGAAAAATTGTAGTAACCTATAGAAGTTTAATTGGTTCAAAAGAATATCCTGCTATTACTAAAGATATAAGGCTTGAAACCCCACAGGTAGATATAAATGGTACAATAGTAGAAGGCTTTATTAACTCTCCACTTGTTATTATGAATAGTAGTTCTGCTTTTATTGGAAATGGTGTACATGTCGTTTCTCCTGAATATGGTACATTTCTACAAAAAGACGGAGAAATGGGAGGAAATGTAGAATGTAAGTGGTATGAACTTAGTGGAAACCCTAAAACTTCGAGAGTCGAACATCCAGCACGGATACGAGCAAAATTTTTAATGCAAACAGGCGGAAGTCTTAATGGGTATGTTGAATATAAACAAGATTTATCTGAAGATCCTGCGAAACTGGAACGTGTTAGTAGAAAACTTATACGTAAAAATGATTTTGATTAAAACAAGTTTCATGGAATTGTATTGTTATACAACCATGTGTTAGGTATATAATACAGTATGCAAGAGCATAGAGAATCTCCACCTGATCCTGAAAAACCAATTAGGAAAAAAAAAGAAATTCCTGCTCAAGCAGGTAAACAAAACCCTGAAATACCTCAGCCAATCACTCTTTATGATATAGCAAAACGAATGCTTAATAATGCAATAGCTTCACAGCCTTCTGAATGGGTAGAAAGTTTAAAAGAAGAATCAACAGAGTTTGAAGAAAGTAAATTTAAAAAAGAAGCAAAAAAAGAAAGTGATACTGAAATAGTACAAAGACTTGAAGGGAGAGAAAAAGAACTCTATGAATTTGCAAATACATTGCTTGAAGCTTTTAATAAGTTTGGTAAAAAAACAAAGAGTGAATATGATGATTTTCGTTCTGCTAAAGCATCAATTAAAAACTGGTTTACAAAGGAAAGAGTAGATGAAGAAAACAACAAAACAGAAACAGAAAAAGAAGAAAAAAATGTATATTCTTCTTTTGCAGAAACTTCTGTAAAAAAACTAGTAAACGTATATGCAGAGAATACTGACTTGCCGGTACCCAAAAAAGCAATAGTAAGTCGTTTTTCAAAACTACATGACATAAACTCATTCAGCAATGAATATGGTACGTTTGTATATGTTCTTCCTGATGAAGCATCTCCAACTCCTATACCTTGGCTTTGTAACCTCACTCAGGATCAAGTATATTTTGCCTGTAGTAGCACTGAATCTACTCTCAAAAGTCCAATAACTTTACTTTGTGGCATTTTTATACTTCCTCCTGAAGGAGTTTTAACACATAATATGACGATTCATAGTGATAGGGTAGTTATGTTTAAAGGTTCACAAATTGGTTCCAGCAAATCTACTGAACAAGATGATATAAAACTTATGGTACGACAAGAAATGACTATACAAGGAGGAACTATTAATCAAGCAGATATTGATGCAAAAAAAGGGACAGTTATATTAAATGGTAAAAATGCAGTAATAGGCAACCGTGTTAAGGTTCAAACACAGGTACTCGAGCATTTTGCGGGACATATTGATGCTACAGTTGAATATAAATATGGAAAATTTGCTTTAGGAGAAGAAACGACAAGAGGAGATAATGCGAAAATAATTCAAGTTGAAAATTTTGATTAATTCATTTCTGAATTCAACGAAGAGGTTGAAATTATATTTGAGTTATGTATAATGTATTATATTGCGATGGCGGACAATATTAAACCCTCAGATTATTCTGCACAATCTATTCAAGTTCTCGAAGGATTAGAGCCAGTAAGAAAAAGACCAGGAATGTATATTGGCTCAACTGATGTCATAGGACTCCATGAATCTTTACGAGAAATTATTGATAACGCAGTTGATGAAGCGCTTGCAGGTTATGCAAAAAATGTCTGGATTCTTTTAAATCCTGACGGTTCTGCAACAGTTGTGGATGACGGGCGCGGCATTCCTGTGGATATGATGCCGCAATACAAAAAATCTGCACTTGAGATAGTTATGACCAAATTGCATGCAGGAGGAAAATTTGGGGGCAGCGCATATAAAATCTCAGGAGGTCTTCACGGAGTGGGTTCATCCGTAGTTAATGCGCTTTCTGAATGGCTTTGGGTTGAAGTACGACGTAATAACAAAATTTATTTCCAAAGTTATAAGATAGGACTTCCTGATACCGATGTTACAACCCCTACCAAATCAAAGCTTGATAGGGAAATTCCAGCAAAAACTGGAACTACTGTTACATTTCTTCCTGATGGGAAAATTTTCTCAACTATTGAACTTGATTTTGATACGATCAAAAAACAAATCCGGGAAAGAGCATATCTTGTTCCCAAACTCTATTTTCACCTTATCGATAGACGCAAACCTGACGCTATCAAAGAGCTTAATTATTATTTTGAAGGTGGAATTGTCTCACTCGTTGAGAAATTAAATGACAACAAAAATCCAATCCACGATGTAATTTATATTAACAAACAGGATGGAGAAGTGCAGGTTGAAGTCGCAGTACAGTACAATGAAACCTATTCTGAGACGGTTGAATCCTTTGTAAACGTAATTAATACTATAAACGGCGGAACACATTTGACAGGATTTAGGATGGCTCTGACTCGTGCGATAAATGATTATGGGAAAAAAATAGGCGCGTTTAAGAATGAAGAGGATTCAATTGTTGGAGATGACACAAGAGAAGGTTTGACTGCGGTCGTATTTATAAAAATGCCTCAAGATAGAATCCAGTTTGAAGGACAGACCAAAGGAAAACTTGGAAATTCTGAAATTCAACCAATTGTAAATAGTATTGTCAAAGAAACATTAACTGTATACTTTGAAGAAAATCCGTCAGATGCAAAAAGAATTCTTGAAAAAGTCTATCTTGCAGCCAAAGCCCGTCTTGCAGCCAAAGCTGCGAAAGAGGCAGTTATAAGAAAAGGTGCACTTGAAGGATCAACACTTCCAGGAAAATTGGCAGATTGCCAGGAAAAAGATCCAGCAGTTTCAGAATTGTATTTGGTTGAAGGAGATTCAGCAGGCGGCTCTGCCAAGCAGGGAAGGGATAGAAAATTCCAGGCAATTTTGCCACTGAGAGGTAAAATTTTAAATACAGAGAGAGCACGGCTGGATAAAATGATTGAACATGAAGAAATTAAAAATCTTATTATTGCATTAGGTTCAGGAATAGGGGACACAACCAATCTTGAAAAACTTAGATATCACAGAATTATTATCATGACAGATGCTGATGTTGATGGAGAGCATATAGAAACGCTTATTTTAACCTTTTTCTATCGCCATCTTCCGGATATTGTACGTAATGGCTATCTTTATGTTGCTATGCCGCCGCTTTTTAAAATTCAACGAGGCAAAGATATGAGATATGCCTATACAGAAGAAGAACGTGACAACCTAGTAAAGGATATGAAAAAAGGAAATAGTAATGCTAACATTTCAATTCAGCGTTATAAAGGTCTTGGAGAAATGAATCCTGATCAATTATGGGAAACCACTATGAATCCTGAAAATAGAATGCTAAAACAAATAAGTATAGGTGATGCTGAAGAAGCAGATGCAGTATTTACGATGCTTATGGGAGATGAAGTACCACCAAGAAAACATTTTATCCAACAGAATGCTATAACTGCAACATTAGATATATAGTAGCAAGCGACGTTGGATATTGAGAAATAAGTAGTAAGGAAGATAAAAATAAACCTTAATTCTTGCTTCTTAATTCTTGATTTTATATAATTTAGCCTATGCCAGATTACAATAAATTACTTACTCCAGGAAATATAGACGAAGGATGGGTCAATGCAATTGTTGATATTCCAGAAGGAAGCTCACTCAAAATCGAATATGACAGAGAACATGGAATATTTATATTGGATAGAGTAGAACCCAATGTATTTCCAAAGCCGGTAAATTACGGATTTATTCCTGCAACAAAAGATACCGATGGAGATGAATTGGATGTACTTATTGTGTGTCATGAACCAATTCCAACAGGAGTATTGGTAAAATCAAAAATTCTTGGTATTTTTAATTTTGAAGACGATGGAGAAATGGATTACAAAATTGTCTGTGTTCCAGAAGACGACAGGAACACAGGAGATGCTATTCAATCTTTGGATGATTTGGGAAAACGCTGGAAGCAAAAAATAGAATTTCATTTTGCTCACTATAAAGATTTGAAAAAACCAGGAACAACAAAAGTACTCGGATGGGGAGATAGTGAAGAAGCCAAAAAGATTATCCATGAATGTATAAAACGCTACAAAGAAGAAGGATTCTCCAAATAATGTATTTAGTTTTATTATTTAATTTCTAATGGTATGAACAATATTGGTCAATTACAATCTGCAAATATTACACAGGAGATGAAGAAATCGTATCTCAACTATGCGATGTCTGTTATCGTCTCCCGCGCGCTTCCTGATGTACGGGATGGTTTAAAACCCGTCCACCGCCGTATTCTTTATGCAATGCATGAGTTGGGGCTTGTACATTCTACAAAATATGTCAAAAGCGCATCCGTTGTCGGAGAAGTAATGAAAAAATACCATCCTCACGGTGATATGCCAATTTATGACGCGTTGGTCCGTCTGGCTCAGGATTTTGCCATGCGGTATCCTCTCATTGATGGACAGGGAAATTTTGGCTCAATTGATGGCGATCCGCCGGCTGCAATGCGTTATACCGAAGCAAGAATGGCAGCAATTACCGCTGAAATGCTTGTGGATATTGATAAAGAGACAGTGGAATTTGTGCCAAACTTTGATGCGAGTGATAATGAACCTGTATATCTTCCAGCAAAATTACCTAATCTTCTTTTAGCAGGTTCTGAAGGAATTGCAGTTGGAATGGCAACCAAAATTCCTCCTCATAACTTAGGAGAAGTAGTTGATGCAGTCTTGTATCTTATTGAGAAAACTGATATTTCTTCACGCGCCAACGGCCATGCAGAACAAACTCCTGTCATATCAACCGGAACATTGGATGTGCCAATTACTGCACCTGAATCGCAAATACAATTAAGTTCAACTGTGACAGTTGATGAATTATTGCAATTTATCAAGGGTCCGGATTTCCCCACAGCCGGTGCAATTTATGACCAAACAGAAATTAAAAACGCTTATGTTACAGGACGAGGGAAGATTATCATTCGCGGCAAAGCAGAAATTGAGGAGATAGGACAAGGCAAATCAGCAATTATTGTAACTGAACTTCCATATCAAGTCAATAAAGCACTTCTTATTGCCAAAATTGCAGATCTTGCCAAAGAAAAAAAGATTGAAGGAATTTCAGATCTTCGCGATGAATCAGATAGACGGGGACTTCGAATTTATGTAGAACTCAAACGTGATGCGTCTCCAAAAAAAGTGTTAAATAATCTTTTCAAACACACATCTCTTCAAACTTCTTTCCCTGTCAATATGGTTGCGCTTGTCAATGGAACACCAATGACTTTAAATCTTAAACTCATTCTTGAGGAATATCTCAAACACCGATATATAGTTATCAAAAAACGTTCAGAATACGAACTCAAACAAAATAAAGCCAGACTTCATATTCTGGAAGGATTAAAAATTGCAGTTGATCATATTGATGCAGTCATTGCGACAATTCGTGCTTCAAAAGATCAGGAGGAAGCAAAAACCAATTTGATGACCAAGTTCAAACTGACTGATATTCAAGCAACGGCAATTTTGGATATGCAACTTCGCCGTCTTGCGGCACTTGAAAGACAAAAGATTGAAGATGAAATTTCGATGGTTAAAGAAACTATTGCATACCTTGAAGATTTATTGGCACATCCGAAGAAAATTTTAACAGTAATTAAAACTGAACTTGAAAAACTCAAAGAAAAATATGGTGATCCACGACGCACTAAGGTATTTAAAGGTAAAGTCGGCGAGTTCTCAGAAGAAGATTTGATTCCAAACGAACCAACCGTTATTACCCTAACAACGACCGGATATATCAAACGCCAATCTCTTAATAGCTTCCACACTCAACAAAGAGGCGGCAAAGGCATTACCGGCATGAGTATCAAAGATGAAGATGGGATTGCGCTTATCCGTTATGTTGAGACGCATGACAATCTTTTGTTTTTCACCAACAAAGGCAAAGTCTACCAGATGAAAGCCTATGAAATTTCAGAAAGCAGCAGAACCAGCAAAGGAACGGCAATTGTCAATCTCTTAAATATTGAAGCCAATGAAAAAGTAGAATCATTTATCTCATACGGGAAGACTCAAAAAGAAGGATTTGTTTTCCTTACTACAAGAAATGGGACTGTCAAAAAAACAGATATTAAGGAATTTGAGAATATCCGAAGAAGCGGCATGATAGCTATCAAGCTTGATGCAGGAGATGAATTGGTATGGAGCAATATTACCAAAGGCAACGACCAGGTACTTCTTGTCACAATGGAAGGAAAAGCAATCAGATTCTCAGAAGCAGAAGTACGACCTCTTGGAAGAAGTACAGTGGGCGTCAGAGGAATTAAAATCGGCTCAAATGATCATGTAATAAGTATGGATGTAATTGCTAAAGGTGATAATCCTGATTTGTTAAGTCTTATGGAAAATGGGATTGGCAAAAAGACACCAATTAATCAATTTCCATTGCAAAGTAGAGGAGGACAAGGCGTAAAAGTAGCCAAAGTCTCATCCAAAACCGGCAATGTAGTCGTCTCACAAGTGGTACCTGCAAATGGTGAAGAAGTAATTATTACCTCCAAAAGAGGACAGATAGTCAAACTTTCTCTTCAATCAATACCAAAGTTGTCGCGTGATACCCAAGGAGTAATTCTCATGCGCTTCTCAGATAGCGCAGACAAGGTTGCATCTGCCACTTGTATTGAAAAAAGTTAATACCTCTTGCTTATACATTTTATTCTACGATGAAGCATGATTTATAGAATAAAAAGGCCTGTAAGTTGAAACTTATACTAATTATGAGTAGCTATTGCTATGGGAAATGAACAACAACCAAACTACATTAAGTCCAGAAGATATGACATTTATCCTATAAATGGTGCACTTGCTTTATTGAAATTAAAACATAACCTAAATGGTCTTCGTAAAAGCAACCAACCTCACCAAAAAGAACGTTAAACAACATCTATAAAACGTATCTTCTTAAATGAAAGAAAAACTACATAATGAACTTAGAGATATTGCTCTTTTTCCTATATAATCATTCCGTTTACTATAGATAATGATAAAAAAATTGATATACTTTTACCTCTAATAAAAAGGGGGTAGCTTAAATTTTGTGAAATAACAATAATTCTTCTACAATAAACTAATGGAGAATCTCAAAAAACCTCTTATTGGCACCACTTATAGTTATCCTCATCTCAAAGAACTGGAATTATCAGTAGATGAGTCATTGCAAACACTTCTGGATTTTGGGTTTGATATTGTCCGTCTTGGCACCTATTGGAATGATATTCAAGTAAATGAAGATGATTTTAATCTCTCAGAAATTCATAGCATACTGGAAAAATTTGAAAATGCAGGACAAAAAACAGTCGTGACAGTCGGGATGAAAGCACCGCGCTGGCCTGAGTTTTATATCCCTTCATGGCTTCGAGGTGATAGACAAATTTTGTCTAGTATGGAAACTGTTCCGTATGTACAAAAAGTAATAGGAGAACTGAAAAGATATATGTGCATAAAATTTTGGCAAGTTGAAAACGAACCGCTTGACCCAAGCGGACCGGACAATTTGCAAGTGCCTCTTGCTACTCTGACAGACGAGATTCAAACCGTTAAAGCATTGGATAATCGACCTGTTGTAGTAAATCTTTGGGGAAATGACCTTGCAAGAAGAAATTTACTCTCAGATATTGCGGAAATAGCAGATATTATTGGAGTTGATATCTATTATAATGTTCCGCTTGTTGGTCCACTGTATCAAGGCCCTAACAACAAAGACGAAAAGATAACTGAAATGATCAGACAAACTCAAAAACCATTCTGGATAACAGAACTGCAAGCAGAACCTTGGGAAACAAATACTGACAAAAAATTTGCAGATAATCCTACGAGTTTTAACCTAGAGTTACTTCAAGAAAATTTTGAGCATGCAATCAACATGCGGCCAAATGTAATCTTGCTTTGGGGTTATGAATACTGGTATTGGAAAGCAATACATGGAGATACATGGTATTTGGAAAAAGTAAGGGAGATTTTAGGAAGGAAATAGTATAATAGAAGTGTAAAGTGAAAATGTAAATATTTTAGGCTGTCATTTCGAATACGCTGAGCGTGGGAGAAATCTTTAAAACCTTCGATCGTTTTACATTTAAATTATATGTTAATCAAAGGTCGTGAAATTGCAGAAAAAATATATCAGAAACTTACAAAGAGAGTAGAAGTACTCGCACAAAAAGGAGTTATTCCATGCCTTGTAGTCATCCTGGTAGGAGAAAATCCTGCATCCAAAGCGTATGTTGCACAGAAACAACAACAAGCCAAATATATCAAGGCAGATGTAGAAATACTTCATTACCCTGAAAGTATCAGTACAGAAACGCTCATAGCGAAAATACAAGAACTCAATGCTGATAAAAACACTCATGCAATTCTTGTGCAGCGTCCATTACCAAAGCATATTGATATAGAAAAAATTGAAAAAGAAACAGACCCTCAAAAAGATATTGATGGATTCCATCCGTATTCTCCATTCGTGCTGCCGCTTCCGCTTGCAGTGATGAAAATTTTGGAATATATTTTTGAGTATTCCAATAAAAAAGCCTCAGAAACGTTGAGTGAATGGTTGCATAACAAACGAATCGTAGTAATGGGAAAAGGTCCAACAGGGGGTAAGCCAATAATTGAGTATCTGATCCAACAAGGTGCTCTTCCGCAAGTCGTAGATAGTAAAACCCAGGATGCGGATGTACTGATAAAAACTGCAGATATCGTGATTTCAGCAATTGGCAAACCTTATATTATTAAGCCAAAAATGCTAAAAGAAGGAGTTATTCTGATAGGAGTTGGGCTTGCTAAAGGAGCTGATGGGAAATTACATGGTGATTATGAAGATGAAGAAGTCGAAGGTACCGCTGAGTTTTATACCCCAACTCCTGGAGGAGTAGGACCAGTCAACGTTGCAATGCTTCTTGAGAATCTTATAACCGCGTGTGAAAACCAAACTATTCATTAACTTCACTACCGTATCTTGCAAACAAATGGTATAATTCATACTAATTTATTGCATGAATTCTAAATCTCCTAAAAAAAAAGCAAAATACCAGGTCAATATATCTCCCGATATTTCTCATGCATATCTTGCTGCGATTATTGTATCTTCTGAAGATGCAATTGTCAGCAAGGATCTCAACAGTATAATAACGAGCTGGAATAAATCAGCTGAAAAAATTTTTGGATTTACCGCGGAAGAAGTGATAGGCAAACCTATCACAATTATCATTCCTCCTGAACTTTTGAATGAAGAAAAAATGATTATTAGCAATTTAAAACAAGGAAAACAAATTGAGCACTTTGAAACGGTAAGAATTACAAAAGATGGAAAGAGACTATATGTTTCTCTTAGTATATCTCCTATAAAAGATGCCAGAGGTAATGTGATAGGCGCAGCAAATATTACACGTGATATTACAGAACGTAAATCGCAAGAACGAAGGCTTCTTTTTTTGTACAAAGCAAGTAAAATTCTCCATGAATCTCTCAATTATAAAGATACGCTTGAAAGTTTATCAAGGCTGATTGTACCTGACTTTGCTGACTGGTTTTCAGTAGATGTAGTAAATGACAAAGGAGGAATAGATTTAATTGCGCTTAGACATATTGATCCTAAAAAAGTAAAGTGGGGATATGAACTACGTGAAAAGTTTCCACCAGATATGACTGCTAAGACAGGTGCTCCTGAGGTAATCCGTACCGGAAAACCTGAGTTTTATCCGCTTATTACTCAAGAAATGATAAATGCTGTTATAAAGGATAAAGAACTGCTTGAAATTGTCAATCAGATTGGCTTTAGTTCTTCTATTACTGTTCCGCTTGTTTCTGTGCAAAAAGTGATAGGCGTTCTAAGTCTTGTGTATAGTGAGTCAAGAAGGCATTATACTCAGGATGATCTTTTTGTTGCGGAAGAATTAGGCTGGCGAGCCGGTATTGCAATTGACCATGCAAAAGTATATCAGGAACTTGAAGAATCCAAAGAAAGGCTTGATGTCATTCTCCAAAACGCAGCTGATGGAATCACTGTCCAAGATATTAACGGAAGAGTTACCTATGCCAATAAAGCAGCGTCTCAATTGGCAGGTTATAAGTCAACGGAAGAGTTTCTCAAGGCTTCTTTTGAGGATTTTTTAAGTCGATTTGAATTAAGAGATAAAGACGGGAACCCGCTCACAGCAAATGAACTACCAGGGAGACAAACTCTCAACGGAAAAGGAGTACACGATGCAATTATTCGGTATATAAATAAAGAGACAGGTGAGGAGAAATGGACTTATGTGAAAACTCGGGCAGTATATGGAAGTGATAAAAAGATAAATCTAGTCATAAATATCTTCCATGATATTACTCAAAATAGAATGCTTGAGAAAAGAAAGGATGAATTTATCAGTATTGCCTCACATGAACTAAAAACACCTGTAACCAGTATCAAAGTATTTATCAATATCTTACAAAAAATCATGAAACAAGAAGGGAATACAAAAATCCTTGAGTATCTGGAACGGATGAACAGACAAACTGATAAGCTTACAGGACTTGTGAAAGATCTGCTTGATTTATCAAGAATCCAAACTGGAAAATTTGAGTATAAAGAAGAACTCTTTTCTCTTGATGAATTGATAAAGGAGATTGTTGACTATATCCAACCAACTACCAGTAAACACAAAATAATAATAAGTAACGTGGAAAAGAAGAAAATTAAGGGAGATAGAGATAGAATAGGACAGGTAGTCATAAATTTACTCACCAATGCAATTAAATATTCACCAAAAGGAGGCCGCATAACAGTATCTACCAAGACAAAAGACTCGCACATTACTGTTCGGGTTAAAGACCAAGGAATTGGAATAGATAAAAACCAGCAAAAGAAAATCTTTGAACGGTTTTATCAGGCAAATAGTACTGATTCAGGCTATCCAGGCCTTGGCATTGGGCTTTATATCTCAAGCGAAATTCTCAAACGTCATAACGGGAAAATCTGGGTAAGAAGTACCACAGGTAAAGGCTCCTCGTTCTATTTCAGCTTACCTATAATTGATAAAGTTAAGAATTAAAGAAGTTATACATAGCTTTTATAATCCCGCTTAACCTCCTATATGCTAACTATGCACAATATTGTATGTATGTACTATTGAACCTATATTTGTTGCCTGCTGTGCATATTGTCCCTTTGCCAAAATACCTCTTGCATATTATAAAGCCTTATAGTATAATACTATAACTATATGGAGAATTTAAAATATCTTTCTGTAATTTTAGCGTTATTTACCTTACTGCTTACTGCAGATCAGGTAGTTCCAGCGTATGCTACAAATAATAATAACGATGATGCCAAGGCTGAACAAAAAGTTGACATGCCTCAAATAGACTTCTCAAAGTTTGATAAAGAAGTAAAAGGAGCTCAAGACCTAAAAGACAACAATGTCCATATCGACGTAAATCTTGTTACCAAAGGAAATGACGATAAAAACCAAAATAACGGTAAAGATAAAAATCCAGGTGGTTGTGACCAAAATGGTTCAACAGGTGATAAAAACGGTGCACCATGCAATCCTGGGAAAAATAATGCTTCACCAGAAGGATGCTTACATGGAGAACCTGATTGTACAAAAACACCTACACCTAAGCCAACTGATTGTCCACCGAAAGCAACTCCAACACCAACTTATAAACCAAAACCAACTGAAAAACCAACAATAACACCAAAACCGACTTCTACTCCAAAGCCGACTGATTGCCCGCCAAAGGTCACACCAACTCCTACTCATAAGCCAACGGAAACTCCTACACCAAAACCAACTCATACGCCAACACCAACTGTAACTCCAACTGCTACACCAACAACATTGCCAACTGTTACACCAACTCCTACACAAGAAGTGGAAACCCAAACACCTATCGTAATAAATAACAACAATACCAATAATAATAATGTCACGATAAACAACGACTTTACCAATACCAACGAAAACACCAATACAAATAACAACAATAATTCAGTTGAGGAAACTCCTACACAAACTCCAACTCCAACTCCACAAGGAAAGGTTTTGGGGGTATCAACTGAAAATCTTCCAAACACAGGTAATTTCTTACCAAATCTTGGAAAACTCTTCCAAGCATGGGCAGCATTTGCATTAGGATTAATAGCAATAACTCGTATACGAAAAAACAAAACATTGGCAGAGGCGAGATAATCTTATGAAAACTCAACTTGCCCTTGTCTTTGGAAGCATCTTACTTCTTTCTTCTGGAATTCTTCTTCAATTTTCTGATACTTTTATCGATGCACCAAAAATTCCAGTTACCGTACAAGCACAGGTAACTAATTCATCTCCTGAAGAAGTTAAAATTCCATCAGTCAATATAGACCTATCCCTTGAACCAGGCGGATTTTATAATGGCAAATGGGTTTTATCGGAAACTACAGGAAATTTTATGCCGGTTAATGCGAATATTGCAGCTGGAGACGGATTTGTAGTCTATGCACACAAACGGGTAAATCTATTTATAAGTCTTAAGAATGTCAAAAAAGGCGATAAAATTATTGTTATGGATAATAAAAATAAAACATATACCTATGATGTTTATAATCTGGAAGATATACGTGGAAATGAAGTAGGTAAAGTTGAATCAAATGAAAAAAATACCATTGTCCTTTTTACTTGTGATGGAGTGTTCGATGAAAAAAGACTTGTGGTAAGAGCAAAGAGAATCTAATAACCTGTATTTTTCCCATTGACTCATTCATTTATTTCTGTTAAATTTAAATCCCAGAGCTCTATCCACTTATCCAGCTCTGTTTTTTTATGAGAGACTTAGGGTATACACCTATAGGCAATTCATTTAAAGGAAAAGATATCCTCTCAATTACTCAATTTGATGCAAAAAGCATCCACAAACTTTTCTCCTTTGTCCCCAAAATGGCAGATATTGCCAAGCATGCAAAAGCTTCTCATATTTTAGAAGGAAATATTGTATCTATTCTTTTTTTTGAACCATCAAGCAGAACATTTAATTCATTTGCAGCAAGTGTCAAGCAGCTTGGCGGACAAACACTTGAACAGCAAAATCCTATGCAGTTTTCATCATTTGCCAAAGGTGAATCCCTTGAGGATGCAATAAAAGTATTTGAAGCCTACTGTGACGCAATAATACTCCGCCATCCGGAAGTAGGAACAGCCAAGAAAGCAGCAGACGCTGCTTTTTTTGTACCTGTTATCAACGCAGGTGATGGGATAGGCGAGCATCCAACACAAGCATTACTTGATATGTATACTATTTATGAAAAATTTGGCAGACTGGACAATCTCACAGGAGTACTTGCAGGTGATATGCTCAATGGCCGAACAGTACACTCATTAATTCAAGGATTATCACAGTTTAGAAACAACACTCTCTATCTTTTGTCTCCTGAATCGCTAAAGCTTAAAGAAGATGACTTGCTTGAATTTCAAAACAGGGGAGTCAAACTTATTGAAATTGACAGTGAAAATGATATTCCAAAAGATAGTCATTTCTGGTATTGGACGAGAGTGCAAAAAGAACGTTTTTCAGACCCAAAAGAATATGAAAAAGTAAAACACGCATTTATTGTTACCCCAAAACTTCTTGAAGAATATGCGTCAAAACATATGATTCTTATGCATCCTTTGCCAAGAGTTGGAGAAATAAGTACAGCTGTTGATAGTGATACTCGTTCTGTATATTTGACAACTCAAATCAGAAACGGAATGTATGTACGAATGGCACTCCTGGGCTTGGTGCTAGGCAAACTGTAAATCTTTTAAGAAAGAAGTTTTTAATAATATGGTGGGAAAACTTATTCTGCAAGACGGAACCTCAATTGAAGGACAAAGCTTTGGCGCAACGATAGCTAGCGCAGGTGAAGCAGTATTTTCAACCGGTATGGTCGGATACCCGGAAAGTCTCACTGATCCATCTTATAAAGGGCAATTGCTTATCCTAACTTATCCATTAGTTGGAAATTATGGAGTCCCAAATAAAAAACTATGGGAATCAAATAATCTTATGGTTTCAGGTCTCATAGTTAATAACTATATTGATACTCCTTCACATTTTCTAAGTGCAAGAACTCTTGCTCAGTGGTTTCAAAACGAAGGTATTCCGCTTATACAGGTAGCAGACACACGAATGCTAACCCAAAAGATACGGGATGAAGGCAACAAACTTGCAAAAATAGTTTTTGATAAAGATATTACGTATTATGACCCAAATCAGGAAAATCTTGTCGCTCAAGTATCAACGAAAGAAATTATTTTCAATCCTGCACCTGCGTCCAACGGAAAAACAAAAACGATTTTACTTATTGATTGCGGAGCGAAGAAAAATATTGAACGGGAGCTTCTTAAACGAAATGTAAATGTAATAACAGTTCCATGGGATTTTAATCCTTTTTCATCAAAAGGAGAAAATGTGCTTAAAGAACTTACTGGCAAAGAACACTTTGATGGCATACTTGTATCCAATGGTCCAGGCGATCCAAAATTTGCACAAAAAACAATTCAAACAATTAAAAAAGCACTAGATCTCAAAATTCCTGTTCTTGGAATTTGTCTTGGACATCAACTTTTAAGCCTTGCAGCAGGCGGAGATACGAAAAAACTAAAATACGGACACAGAAGCCAAAATCAACCATGTATTATGGAAGGAAGCAGCAGATGTTTTATTACGACGCAAAATCATGGATTTGCCGTTTTTGAAATTCCGGATGGGTTTAAGACCTGGTTTACCAATGCCAATGATGGATCAAATGAAGGCGTAATTCATACCAAATTGCCTTTTATGTCAGTACAATTTCATCCTGAAGCAACACCTGGCCCTGTTGATGCAGATTGGATATTTGATTATTTCTTGAAACGAATTGGAAATCAGGAATTATGAATCAAACCATGATTCCTTATTCATGATTCAAAAGCTATGAAACAAATGAAAAACGAAAAAAAGTTTCAAAAGGTATTAGTTCTTGGTTCCGGTGCACTCAAAATAGGGGAGGCAGGAGAGTTTGATTATTCTGGCTCTCAGGCAATAAAAGCAATGAAAGAAGAGGGGATACAAACAGTATTGGTCAATCCCAATATCGCAACTATACAAACTTCAAAATTTCTTGCTGACTCAGTGTATTTTCTGCCGGTCAATGAATTTTTTGTTACAAAAGTGATAGAAAAGGAAAAACCTGATGGCATTCTCTTATCTTTTGGCGGACAGACAGCACTAAATTGCGGTATTCAACTGTACAAAAAGAAAATTCTTGAGAGAAATGGCATCGAAATTTTGGGAACTCCCATGTCTGCAATTCTTTTGTCAGAAGACAGAAAAAAATTTGCCAATCATCTGCACAAACTTAATGTCTCAACACCAATCAGTAAAACTGCATATAAAACAAGAGAGGCTTTAGAAATTGCACAGGGATTAGGCTATCCGGTTATGGTACGTGCAGGATTTGCGCTTGGAGGACAGGGATCTGGTATTGCACAAAATGAGGAGCATCTAAAACAAATTGCTGACCATGCGTTTTCATTTGTACCCCAAATTCTGGTTGAAAAATATCTGCATCACTATAAAGAAGTTGAATATGAAGTAGTCAGAGATAAATATGACAACTGTATTACAGTCTGCAATATGGAGAATATGGACCCGCTTGGAATTCATACTGGTGAATCAATTGTTATTGCTCCAAGCCAAACGCTTACCAATTTTGAATATCATACCCTTCGCAATATTTCTATCAAAATTGTAAAAAGTCTTGGGATAGTAGGCGAGTGCAATGTACAGTTTGCGTTGAATCCGCGTCCACAAAATGATACTTCAATTGAGTATTACGTAATAGAACTGAATGCACGGCTTTCAAGAAGTTCAGCACTTGCTAGTAAAGCAACCGGATATCCTTTGGCATATGTTGCAGCCAAGTTGGCTCTTGGAAAGAATCTTACCCAATTGCAAAATAAAGTCACCAAAGCAACCCAATTTTGTTTTGAGCCTGCACTCGATTATGTCACTGTCAAAATTCCAAGATGGGATATTGAAAAATTCAAAGGTGCAGAAGAAACTATCGGCAGCAGCATGAAATCAGTTGGAGAAGTAATGGGAATCGGACGAACTTTTGAAGAAGCATATCAGAAGGCGCTTCGAATGCTGGATTTAAATTTTGAAGGAGCAGTTAATGAAAAAGTATTTCAAAAGAATGGAGAAAAAATCACCCATCTTCTTGGAAGACCAACTCCCAAACGTATGTTTGCAATAGCCAAGGCATTGATGGAAGGAGTAAGTGTTGAAGAAATCTATGATATCACTGGCATTGATCCGTGGTTTATCTATAGAATCAAAAATATTGTAGAAGAAGAAAAGAAATTAACCATGTCATCTCGAAAAGTTCTGCAAAGCAGAACGACGAGAGATCCCCTACACCCAAGTAGCATGCATGAGATTTCTCCCCACACTCGGCGGGGTCGAAATGACACAATAACAAAATCCCATCTTCTTCACCTTAAGCAGCTTGGTTTTTCTGACAAAAGAATAGGATTTCTCTTAGGAGTATCTGAGCTTGAAATACGAAGTTTGAGGAAAAAATATGAAGTTATCCCTTCCATATTTCAAATTGATACGTTGGCTGGAGAATTTCCTGCTCAAACTAATTATCTCTACCTCACTTATAATGGTGCTCATAATGATGTGAAACCTACCAATCAGCAAGGAGTCATTGTCTTAGGTTCTGGACCATATAGAATTGGTTCATCGGTTGAGTTTGACTGGACAAGTGTCAACACAGTTATGTCCCTAAAAAAACATGGGAAAAAATCAATCATTATCAATTGCAACCCCGAAACTGTTTCAACTGATTATGATATTTCTGATAGATTGTATTTTGAAGAATTGACCTTTGAACGTATTGCTGATGTGTATGACTTTGAAAATCCCTATGGAGTTATTATTTCAGTTGGTGGACAAACACCAAACAACAGAGCAATGCCATTAAAAAAATATGGATGCAATATACTAGGAACTGACCCTTATGATATTGATAGAGCAGAAGATAGGAATAAATTTTCAGCACTTCTTGATACACTTGGTATTAAGCAGCCTTCCTGGAATAAGTTTAATAATATTGATGAAGCGCTCAAATTTGCTGAGAAAGTCGGCTTTCCTGTTCTTATTCGTCCATCCTATGTATTATCTGGAAGTAACATGAAAATTTGTCACAATCCTGCAGAACTTATGCAATATCTTGAGCAAGTCTCAACAATTTCTCAGGAGTATCCTATCACTGTCTCAAAGTTTATACGTGATGCCAAAGAAATCGAGATAGATGGTGTTTCTGAAAAAGGAATTGTGAAAGCAATTGTTATCTCAGAACATATCGAAAATGCAGGTGTTCATTCAGGAGACGCGTCAATTCTGCTTCCACCGCAAAAACTCTATATTGCAACACTTCGGAAATTAAGAATCATTGCTGCTGATGTGGCAGAAGCGCTCAACATCACAGGACCATTTAATATCCAGTGTCTTGCCAAAGACAATCAGGTTTCAGTTATTGAAATCAATCTTCGCGCCTCCCGCACATTACCGTTTATTTCGAAAGTAACAGGAGTGAATTTTATTGAGATGGCAACAGATGCGTTTTTCCATAAAAATATAAAACCTTTATCAATCAATTTCCTTGACTACAATTATGTTGCAGCAAAAGTCGCACAGTTCTCCTTTGCTCGTTTAACTGGAGCAGACCCTGTGCTTGATGTTGAAATGGCATCAACAGGAGAAGTTGCCTGCTTTGGCGAAGATGCGGAAGAAGCATTTCTCAAAGCAGAATTAAGTGTGGGAGGCCATATACCACAAAAAGGAGTCTTTGTAAGTCTTGGCGGAGATATAAATAAAGTAAAATTCCTGGAAAGCGCAAGAAGATTACAAATACTTGGGCTCCCTATATATGCAACTGAAAAAACTGCCAAATATCTTAAAAAAAATGGAATTCAAGTAAAACGCTTGTATAAATTGCATGAACAAAAAACTCCAAACATTTTACAGTACTTTCAGAAAGGCAAAGTTGACCTTGCAATTAATATTACAGATAAAGATATAAAAAAAGAAGTGAATGATGACTATGCGATTCGTAGAACTGCAGTGGATTTAAATATCCCGCTTTTTACCAATCCGCAAAAAGCAGCACTTTTTATCAAAGCACTGTCTGAAAAAAATCTGCTACATCTTCCTATCAAGTCATGGGATCAATATCTCAATAATGAAAAAGCATCTAAAAAAATAAAAAAAGCTCCACAGATTGCAGAATTAATCACAACAAAAACCGATCTATAAACGCATGAGATTATTTACCTTACCAGGACTTATTGACCCACATGTGCATTTTCGCACTCCTGGCCAAACTCATAAAGAAGATTTTTTTACTGGAACCTCTGCCGCCCTTGCCGGAGGTTATACCACAGTAATTGACATGCCAAACAATCTTCAGCTAATCACTACAGAAGAGCGACTCAAAGAGAAAATTGCATTAGCAAAAGAGCAAGCCGTAGGTGATATAGGTTTTTACTTTGGATCGCTTGGGGAAAATTTTGCTGAGTTTCGCAAAGTGCAGAATAAAGTATTGGGACTTAAAATCTATCTTAATCAAACAACTGGCGGTTTTATTGTTGATGAAAATGTTTTCAGAAAAATCTGTGAAGCCTGGCCCAAACAACATCCAATTCTTGTCCATGCGGAAGCTGATGTTATTGCGCAAATTATCGAAATCGCTCATGAAACCAGGCAAAAACTACATATTGCACATGTAAGCTCAGAAGATGAACTGCAAACCATCATAACTGCGAAAGAAAAAGGACAGCTAGTTACCTGTGGAGTAACTCCGCACCACTTATTTCTTACCTCAGATGATGAAAAATATCTGGGAAGTTTTGCCAAAATGAAACCAACTCTTAAATCAAAAAAAGATGTTGCATTTTTATGGAAACATCTTAAGTCAATTGACATAATTGAATCAGATCATGCTCCTCATACCAAAGAAGAAAAGCTATCAGAAATCTCGCCATTTGGTGTACCAGGACTTGAGACAACGCTACCATTACTTTTGACCAGTATGCATCAGAGGAAAATTATGCTGGAAGGAATTATACAATTATGTTTTACAAATCCATCAAAAATATTTGGTATTAAACAAGATAAAGAAACAAAAATTGAAATAGATTCAACGCAAGAGTGGGAACTAAAAAATGAAAATCTTTTTACCAAATGCAAATGGTCACCTTTCAATGGCTGGAAAATGAAAGGAAAAGTCAAACGGGTATTCCTAAGAGGTACAAAAGTATTTGAAAATGATACAATGCTTGTTAAACCAGGATTTGGAAAGATAGTTTCTTAGATAATTATTTAATTATTGTCATTCCCGACTTGATCGGGAATCTATACAACATGAATATTGCTCCTTTTTATAATCCAAATAAAACTTACGAAGAAAATTTTAATGAAGGTCCTTTTGGCGCGTTTGCAGATTAAAAAATCTATAAAGACAAAGGAGAACCAAAATATAAAGTCTTTGGAATCCCTGTGCATCTCCCATTTGGTATTCCTGCAGGTCCACTTCTCAATGGCAAATTTGTTAAAGCTGCACTGGATAAAGGATTTGATATTGTTGTCTACAAAACCGTTCGAACCCGCAAATATCCATGCGCTCCCTGGCCAAATGTACTTGCTATCAGGGTAAAAGACAAAATTACACTTGAAATGGCAGACAAAGGAGTGCTTGCTGATACACAGTACCAAGAACCGCTTTCTATCACTAACTCTTTTGGAGTCCCGTCGTTTGAGCCGGACTTTTGGCAAAAAGATATGGCAGATACAGTAAAGTATGCCAAAGAAGGACAAATAATTGTAGGAAGTTTTCAGGGAACAACCACTCCCGATGGAAATATAAAAGAGTATATAAAAGATTTTGTGCTTGCTGCCAAACTCGTGAAAGAAACAGGAGCCAAAATTCTTGAAGCAAATCTCAGCTGTCCCAATGAAAGCACTTCTCATTTACTTTGTTTTGATATTGAGCGGACAAAAGAAATTGTAGAGGCGATTAAAAACGAAATTGGAAATACACCGCTCGTAATAAAAGTTGCTTATTTCCAAGATGTCGTAGCGTTTCGAAAACTCGTACAAGAAGTAGGGAATATCGTTGATGGAATCTCAACCATCAATACTATTCCTGCTAAGATTTACAAAGACAAAGAACATACAACGCAAGCATTACCTGGAAATAATCGTTTGGTAAGCGGCACATGCGGACATGCTATCAAATGGGCAGGACTTGAAAGTGTAAAAAGACTAAAACAACTTCATGAAGAGTTGAGAATGTCCTACACCATATTTGGAGTCGGCGGAGTAACTGTTCCTGAAGATTATTTTGAATATAAAAAGGCAGGTGCCGATGTAGTAATGAGCGCAACTGGCGCTATGTGGAATCCACATCTGGCAAAGGAAACGAAACAAAAAGCACTTAGTACTTATGACTAAACACAAATCTGAATTTATTACTAAATTAGAAAACCGCTGGAGACAAAATACATTTGTTTGTGTAGGGCTTGATTCTGAATACAAACAAATTCCTCAATCGGTAAAAGATTCTTTTCCTCAAACCTTAAAAGAAGAAGTTATTTTTACCTTTAATCAACAAATTATAGATGCAACAAATGACTTAGTATGTGCATACAAACCAAACGCCGCCTTTTATGAAGCGCAAGGCGATAATGGATATAGAGCACTGAGAAGAACGGTACAATATATTAAGAACAAATATTCTGATATTCCAGTGATATTAGATGCCAAACGCGCAGACATAGGAAATACCAATAATGAATATGTCCAATCAGCGTTTGATGAATTGGGAGTTGACGCAATTACTGTCAATCCATACTTAGGAAAGGAAGCACTGAAACCATTTTTAGATAGAAAAGAAAAAGGAATTATCGTGTTAGTAAAAACTTCAAACCCTGGTTCTGAAGAATTTCAGAATCTTCAGGTTTTAGTTGATGGAGAACAAAAGCCTCAATACCAAGTGGTTGCAAGAAATGTTGCTGAGGATTGGAATATAAACGGCAATTGTAGCGTAGTAGTTGGCGCAACATATCCTCATGAACTTGCTCAAGTAAGAACACTAATTGGTGATATGCCAATCCTTATTCCAGGTATTGGAGCACAAGGAGGAGAAATTGAAAATACCGTAAAAGCCGGAAAAGATAGTAGGGAATGGGGGATGATTATTAATTCATCAAGAGGTATTATTTTTGCTTCAAAAGGAGCAGATTTTGCAGAAAAGGCAAGGCAAGAAACTGAAAAACTAAAAAATGAAATAAATAAACATAGGAGCAACAAGAATTAGTAAAGGTAACTCTTGATTCTTACTTCTAATATATGACTGAAGTTCTGGAAATATTGAAAAAATCGAATGCAATTATTACCAACAGTCATGTTGTCCTGACTTCTGGCAAACATTCAGATAGTTATATCAACAAAGATGCGCTCTATCCTCATACACAATTTACATCACGAATTGGTGAACTATTTGCAGAAAAACATAAAGATTTGGATATTGATATCGTTGCAGCACCGGCACTGGGAGGCATAATTCTTTCTCAATGGACCGCATATCATTTATCGAAAATGAAAAATAGGGAAGTGCTTGGAGTGTATACGGAAAAAGATACTGAGAAAAATCAGGTCTTTACCAGAAGATATGACAAATTAGTAAAGGGTAAAAATGTGCTCGTAATTGAAGATTTAACGACCACAGGAGGTTCAGTACAAAAAGTCGTAACCAGTGTACAAAATGTCGGAGGGAATGTAATAGGAGTATCGGTTATGGTAAATCGCAATCCGGAAAATGTAAATTCAGAATTTATGGGAGTACCTTTTTCATCACTTGCTACTCTACAGGTTGAAGCATGGGAAGAAAAAGATTGTCAGCTCTGTAAACAGAATATCGCTATCAATACCAGTGTCGGACACGGTAAAAAATATCTTATGGAAAAATAGTTCCTCCTTGGTTTGCAGCTGGCGGTTGTTTTGCAGCCTCTAATGCCTTTTTTGTAGCTTCAAACGCAATCTGTCGATAAGCAGTAAGACTTTTCGCTGTTTTGTCTTCTATACCAAACTGTCCATAAGTACTAGATTCTGTTGGGATACGAAGCGCAAGATATCCAGCCTTAATAAAATCAGCTAAATCAGTTACCAGGTGAGATTCGGCTACATTACTACCTTTTTTGCGTAACCTGAATTCTTCATCCTGAATTATTTGTAAATGGTTCTTTGCATCACTTGAGATAAAGATACCTATAACATTTTTTTCATTTTTTGGAAGACCTTTATTAAAAACAGGGCTATCTTTCCGAGATGGTCCTTCTATTAATTGGCGTAAAAGAATTCGCATTTTTTTATATACTCCATATTTGGCAAGATTTGCTCTTTCTTGTAGATTTAACAATTGAAATGCTTCATCACCACTTTGCATATATAGTACCGAAGGAACAATAACTCCGCCTTTTTGAAATATGTCAGTCATTTTTGTAGTAAATTCATCAATAAGTTTTTGTCTTGCTTGTTCTTTATCTTCACGAAGTCCTCTACGAAGAACTACAGTATCTGGGTCTGCGAGTTTTTTACGACCGCCAATACTTCTCATTTGATCCAGACGGATTATTCGTAATTCTTCAATTGATGGCATAATAGACTCAAGAATAGCATAACTTATTGTTTATTTCTCGAGTAATTTTGCTTGTAAATCTTCAAAATACAGTAAGAAACCCTACTATTAATAACTACTCTTGAGCTATTATTACTTTCTGTCTTTGGACTTTTTGCGTGGAGTGCTGTGATGTATCTTCTTGCAGTCAGAACGTTTAAATGGGAATAATCTGACAATTACCAAACAGTATCTTGACAAAAAGAATAATTAAGATACAATCTAACTAAGAAATATCTATGCCAAGTCTAGAAATTTCAGTTGTAACCAGAAAACCTGAAGAACCAATGTGGAGACCATACGATCATCCTGTAGCTAAATCTGTTACAGATAAACCAATGTACGCAGATACTTTTAAGAGAGTATTAAGCACCAATGGTTCTTCTATATCTAAAACAGAATCTCAAAAACAAACTGGAAAAGACATTAACTCTTCTAGTACTCTTAAGAAATAACTAATTTCAATAAGAACTTTTATTTTTCTTTTTTTCTCATCCCTTGACATATCCTGCCGTTTTAGTATTAGATAATAAGTATGGCAGAACACTTTCGAAGAATTGGAAGAAATCCAGACAATCGAAATAGAAAAGAAAAACGATCCGTGCAAAAAAATAATCCAAACCCTTCAATAGATTCTGATTTTGTAAAACGTACTCTTCCATCAGGAACAATTGTTTATGAAGTAAAACAAGCAAGATAATCTATGCATATAGGAAACGCGCTTAAAATTGCATTGACTACTGTTCTTTTCACTTTTGTTTGTTTGGTTATATTTGCCAAGTATTTTGGCCCAATTCCTCTTTTTGTAAATAGCGTAAACACTACCAAGACAGATCTTTTTACTGTTGATGGGAAAGGGGAGGCAACTGTTATTCCTGATACTGCATCTTTTTCAGTCGGCATTACCAAGTCTTCATCAACTGTCAAAGATGCGCAGGACACAGTAAATAACACTATCACGAAAATTACTCAGGATTTGAAAAATTTAGGAGTCAATGAAAAGGATATTAAGACAACCGACTACTCAGTAAATCCCAATTATGATTTTCTCAATGGTAGACAAAATACCAATGGATATACGGTATCTGCTAATCTTGATATCAAAGTAAAACCAATCGACAAAGCAAATAAAGCAGTTGATATCTCAACAGCGGATGGTGCCAATATGGTCAATGGAGTGATATTCACTGTTGATGATGCAACGCTGAAATCACTTGAGGAAAAAGCGCGCAATATGGCAATTGATGATGCCAGACAAAAAGCAGAAAGTATTGCCTATGCAGCAGGAATTCGGCTTGGTAGAATTGTCAATGTCCAAGAAAATGCTCAAAACCCTCGTCCAATTCCAATGATGGCTCCTGTTGGTGCAGAGAAAACATCAGATCAAACACAACTTAATCCTGGGAAAAATAGTATTTCAACAACAGTAACTCTTTCTTACGAAACATACTAACTAAACTATCTGCCAATTGCTCTCTATTTATTCCCTGAATGGAAGGCTTTGTGGATATCACGAAGTTGTTTATTGGTAACATGAGTATAGATTTGTGTCGTTGCAATATTTTTATGTCCCAGCATTTCCTGAACCGAACGGATATCAGCGCCATTTGTCAAAAGATCTGTCGCAAATGAATGCCGAAGAGTATGTACCGATGCATCAACCGGCAAACGGGCAAGCTTTACATATTTTTTGACAATCCGTTCAATACTACGAACGGTAAGCCGCATTTTCTCACCATTATCTTCTTCAATTATTTGACCTGAATAACGGATAAATAATGGTTTAAAATTATCTTTCCGCTCTTTTATATATCTGTTAACCCAATCTTTTGCTCTGTCTGATATAAACACAACCCGTGCCCGTCCGCCTTTGCCAATTACTCCAAATTCACCGCGTTCAAGATTAATTTGATCACGATTAAGGCGCACTAATTCTGATACGCGAAGTCCGGTTGAGAATAATAACTCTAAAATTGCCCGGTCCCGTATTCCTTCTTCCTTTGATGTATCAGGCATTGTAACGAGCCTATCAATCTGTTCACGTTCTAAAAACTTCAAACTTCTGCTTTCAGTTTTTGGTAAATCAATTTTTGATGGCTCCAAAGTTTTGATATCACTTTTAATAAGAAATCTCAAGAAAGACCGAAGCGCTATCACATAATAATTTTGTGTCACGCGTTTAAGCATTTGGCCTTGTTCATCAGTCTGATTGGCAAGATAGACCCGATACCGTCTTACCGTTGCCAAATCAAGCTGCTCAATTGTCTTATGCGATTGAGTAGAGGAAAACCAGTTGAGAAATCTCTCAAGGTAATGCCTGTAATCCCGAAGTGTTAGCTTACTACAATTCTTTTCAATCTCCAAGTACTCTAAGAACTGATTAATTAAATTTGGCAGATCTGTTTGCATACTTTTACTTTAGTACAAAATAGGGAAGTCTGTCAATATTGTGCGACACGGAGGTAATTTTTTCGAAAAACTATATTTTTACTCTATTCGGAGCTATTTTTGTGGTTCTAATAATATATCATTTATTTAAAAATGATCTAATAAGATTTTATAAGCTTGATTCTTACTTCTCAAAAATGGTTTAATAAAAGAATATGTCCCCCTGGCAAGAAGAATATAAAGATTGTTTGGAATATATTGATAGCTACTGGAATAAAATAATTTACAAAACATATAGTATGAGACTTCCTCATACTATGAATATATTTCCAGTAAAAGATAAGATTGAAAAATATCATATTATTCCTATTCCTCATACATATTTTGTTCCTAATGACAAAAAATTTAAATTCATATTCTACTGGGATAGCTTTTTTATGTTCCGAGGTCTTTTAGGCACCCACCGACATTGGCTTACCAAATCAATGGTGAATAATTTTATGTATCTTTTTAATAAATACCAGATTATTCCAAATTTCAATGCGCCTGCATCTATGGGGCGTTCGCAACCTCCATTTTTTTCTTCAATGATTATGGATTCCTATCTTACACTGATAAAACAAAAGAGCAAAGGCAATCTTCGAAGGTTTTATTCAGAAGTTTATAAAATAGGGAACACGCAGTGGTTTAAAAATGCTATAAAAACTGCCAAAAAAGAATACGATATTGTCTGGATAGATAAAGAAAAGCTGTATAATCACTCAGTTGACGGCTATGAACTTTCCCGTTTTGGTGATAGAGATATTGGCTATGCACATTCATCAGAGCTTGAATCCGGATGGGATATGACTTCCCGCTTTTATAATCGCTGCAATGAATATTTTCCTATCGATTTAAACATATACCTTTATAAGTATGAACTGGATTTTGCAAAAGCCGGTCAAATACTCCACAAAAAAAATGATGAAACCTATTGGCTTGAAAAATCTGAGAAACGGCGCGCTACTATCAATACGTATATGTGGGATGATACATTAGGATTTTATTTTGACTATAACTATAAGGATAACCAAAAAAGCGATTTCTATTCACTTGCGTCATTTACACCGCTTTGGGCGGGTCTTGCGACCTTTGAACAGGCAAAGAAAATGCAGAAACATTTAGCAAAATTTGAGACGAAATGCGGACTTACTATTACAGATAAGAATTCTTTGGCAAAAGCAATTGATTTTATGAAAATTCAGGAACAATATCGTCCTGCAATTGAAGAGGTTATAAAGCCTAAGCAATGGGATTATCCAAATATCTGGTCACCTTTGGAATATCTCACTGTCATAGGATTACTTCGGTATGGTTTTATCGCTGATGCTAAACGCATTATGAAAAATTCAGTTAATGCTCATGCTAGTTTATTCCGTAAATACCAATCTTTTTTTGAAAAAATTAACGGTGAGACTGGTGAACCTTCTGCAAGTTTTCATTATGAAAGTCAGAAAGGTTTTGGCTGGACCAATGCTGTATTTTATCGATATATCCAAATTCTTGACGCATTAGATAGCTCAAAAGATATATATCTTACGCCCAAACCTTCTGAGCCGCCCTACGAACTTTCTATTATTTATTAGGTATCCTCTACCTATCAAAAATCTATTTTGCAAGGGGACAAGTAAGTAATTCTTATAAAGTAGCCTCATATTTTCACATATATTGTGAAATTAGCTTCAGTTTTTCACAATTTCAGCCCTATAGTAGGGGATATTTTAGGAACCTATAAAACTAAACAGTAGTACTGAAATCGAAAGAGCTATTGGTACACAACCGGAAGAAAAATAATTACCTGTAGCTAGTTTAAGTATAATAGAATGTGCAATATGTAAGCCACTCCTCCCGGATTTCAGCCTTCTTGACGTCGTAAAAGTATTATTGTGCGACATAGGTAGTTTATGTTCCTAACCTGGTTTTTTGTTTACAATCTTATTCCCACCAATCATAAGATAAAAGAAACTAATAGTAATGTTCTCTAGTTAGGAAGGCACGTAATGCCCTGGAAACAACATTCATCATCCAAAAGGTACACTTGATAGTCTTAGACTACAAATAGACAATGATTATTGGGAGAAAGTAAGTCCTTCTCTCAGAATATTGTTAAGAGTAACTTAAATTAGATTGTCCTATCAATGTAATCTTAATAATTTAGCTTCAATATTACTGAGTTGCATTATTAGCACTCAGTAGAAATCACTGCAATTTTAATTGATATATCAACCTAAACATTAATTTTTAGCCTCAGAAATGGCGAGTTTATGTTTTCGTATTTTTTTCGAGGAGATATATGTAACAGAGATGCTTAGAAGAGCGGTGGAATCCACTCCCTTATTCGAATTGAGTAGTATAAAAAGTTTCTCTCTATGAATATATGTTACTTAATACCTGTATATCCATGCTTGAAAAACGAACCTAGAAAGCTGTGAAAAGTCAGCTTGGAAGTATGTGAAAATTGTAAGAAGTTATCCACAATATAGTATCAAACTATATCATTTAGGTCCTATAACTTTATTATGTCAAGTTGTATCATTTTTCTTATAGGCTTTTTGGTTCTCATATTTCTTCCTTCCCTCTTCCCCACTTTTCCCGAGATAAAAAAATTTCAAAGTCCTAGAAATAAAAAAAGTTATTTTTCTTTTATCTCATCAATGAGACCCATCTCTAATGCTTGTTTTGCTGAGAGATATTTACGAGGTTCATACAATTTTTCTACTTCTTCCCTACTTACCTTTGCTCTTTCTATTGTTAATTTTATGAACAAATCATGATTTCTTTTATATGCTTCAACTATTGTTAAAATCTCATTATATGGTTTTCCCTCTTCTTGAGACATATTAGAAGGATGTATCATAAAAGTAGTAAGTGGACGTGCGCTTCTCTTTCTTCCTGCTTGAAGTATCATCACAGCAGCAGACATACAATATCCTTCTGCGATAATATCTATTGGTTTTGAGGACGCTTTTATATGTTCATACAACGCAAATCCTTCATATAACATTCCTCCTCTACTTGATATTGTTACTACAATTTCTTCTACATGATCTAAAGAGTTTGCCGTGTCAATATCTTTCATAACTTCTTTTATTGATTTTTCATTGACATCTCCAACCAGTCGAGTATAAAATATTGAATTTTTGTTATTCTGATTATCCATATAAAAAATTATAGCATAAGCTTAATGCTCATTTCCCCCATTGAGTGAATAAAATTAATACAAAGAATACAATTGCTCCTACCCACACATATTCCCAAAGTACTCCTTTAAATAATCTTTTTTCAAACCATATATGTGACAGACCTCCAATATTGTAGAAAAATCCTGTGAGGAAAAGTGAGATAACAGTCGGACTGCTTGGCCAAAACCAAAGTACCGCCGCAATTTCGCTGATACAGCAAGTAAGCGCCAGAACCCATAAAGGCAGGGGTGTTGGTATTTTTGCAAGCGTATATGTCCACATTGAGTGATACATCAGTAAATAAGTATACAAAAATATGATGGCAATTGTTGGTAAAATCGAGAAATGAAAAGTAAATACGATATTGGTAAGAAAGAAAAAAGACATAAGAGTTATGACAAATGACACAATACGTGCTCCTGACAAAAGTTGAATACTTCTAAACGATGAAACAATAAATATATTTTGACTAAGGAATAAAGAATATAGTCCAAATGCATAAATTGCAGTTATGATAATACGTGACAAAAATACCGCAGGAGTTAGAAAATAAAATAAAGCGAACGCAAGACTATAGAAAAACGGTAGAAGAAATACTTCATAGGTAAAACTTTCCCGTATGTCCTGATAAAGTGCCCAAAAGATAAATATATTGGTAAGAATTGGAAGTAACACAGAAATATAAAGACCAGCCTGACTAAACTTATATTCAGCAATAAAAAGACTGAGTGCTAAAAATATAGTTCCAATTACAATTTTTTTTCGTTTATCAATTGCAAAAGAAACGGACTTTTTACCTTTTTTTCTACCAATAAAGCGCTTCGTAAATGAACCTAAAAGAGCGTTTTGTCTGTTTATCATGTTGCTAGATTTCTGAAGAATATGTGCTTTATAAAGTATACTCTATTCCCTATTCTGCTTGCTCACTTTTTATCAAAGTATCTGGTATGTCAAAGTTTGCATATACTTTTTGTACATCGCCTAAATCTTCAAGCTTCTCAAGAAATGAAAATGCTCTATCAGTTGATTCTTTATCAGCAATAGGGGTTGTAGTGACTGGTTTCCATGTAAGTTCTGCTTCTTTTACTGAAAATCCTGCACTAAGTAATGCACTTCTTACTTTGGATAAATCTTCAGGTTTCGTATAGACAAGAACTGAATCCATAACTTCTTCTACATCTTCTGCTCCGTTGTCTGCTGCAGCAAAAAAAATGTCATCCATTGATTTGCCATTTTTATCTACTGTAATAAGACCTTTTTGGACAAATTGGTACATTACACTTCCCGGTACTCCCATTGTTCCACCGTTCTTATCAAAAGTATTTTTGACTTCTGCAACTGTTCGCTGTTTGTTATCGGTAACTGCCTCAACTATGACACTAAATCCTCCTGGACCAAATCCTTCATAGAGTGCTTCTTCCATATTCTCTGCCTGTTTCCCTGCTGCTCTTTGTATTGCCCTTTCAATATTTTCCTTTGGCATATTGGCATTGCGTGCTGATTCAATGGCTAGACGAAGTTTGAAATTACTTTCAGGGTCACCTATCCCTCCCCCTTGACGTACTGCCAACGTAATTGCATTGGACAATTTAGTAAACATTTGTCCTCTTTTTATATCATTTGCGCCTTTTTGTCTTTTAATGGTTGCCCACTTTGAATGCCCACTCATTCGCTAATTATACCTTTTCTTACTTGACTTTTGCAACAAAGGTTAGTAGAATGACTTTCATTATTGGAACTCTTCTACAGGGATAATAGACCCGAAGGAAGAAAGACAATTTACATGACGCCATTAAAATCCCAAGCTATACAAACTGCCTTAATGGGAGATTGGAATAGCGCCATCATTTTTAATCGACAACTTCTGGAAGAGAGTCCTAATGATATTGATACTCTCAATAGGCTCGCTTATGCATGCTTAAGTGCAGGTGACGTAAAAGAAGCAAAAAACCTCTATCAAAAAGTCCTTACTCTTGATATGAAAAACCCTATTGCCTTAAAAAACCTCAAACGTTTGTCTGATACGGATTTTAAACGTTCCAATGTGCAATTAAATAATCTTTTTATTGAAGAACCCGGAAAAACGAAAGTCGTTGAACTTATAAATATCGCTGATAAAAAATTAATTAGTCCTCTGCGTTCAGGAGAATACCTTAACATGTGTATAAAACGCATGAAAATTTTTGTTCTTGATTCAGATGAAAAATACATTGGCATGCTTCCTGATGATATAGGTAAAAGACTTATTAAATTCATCAATGGCGGAAACAAATATGAAGCATATGTTCGGACTGTTGGCAATAATCGGATAACGATATTCATTCGCGAATTGAAACGTGTAAAACGATATAAGGATCAACCATCATTTATTTCAACTGACAAAGTAAAACTTTCTTTGGAAAATAACACGCTTTCTATAAAGGCTCAAAACAATACCAAACAGAAAGTGAATGAAGATATTGATGAAAAAGAATCTCAGCCAGAAGAAGAAGAATCTTTATGATAAATAACCTTGCCTCGTTTTAATGATTTTTTCGCAAGCCGTAACTCCTCTATTCTATTCTGTTTTTTAAGTTCCCATAAAGCAAGTAAAACTGAAACTAGTGCAATAACGATAACAATATAAATAAACATGCTTTTAAAATAAAGTCGTATTTGTACTGTCTCTCCCGATTGTAATAACAATGTCTGCTATTGATTTCTGCGTTAGTTTTTCAGATGGCATTTGAAAAATTTGCATCAACTTGTGCAAAGTATACGACTCATTGCCATAATATGCAATGTATGTATCAGGATCTATATCTCTTGAAGTACTTACAGACACTACATTAGCACCCATATTGTTAAGTATTCGTTCAAGTCGTGTTCCTATTCCTGCTACTCCACTTCCATTAATAATTTCAATACTGATATTTTCTTGTGAAATAGTAGCATCAGTAAATAATTCAGATATTACTTTGTCTAATTGTTGCATATCCATCGGAAGAGAAATATTTTCTTGTGAAACATTTACACTTTGGATTTTTTGTGTAAGCAAAAACAATCTAAGTTTGTCAAACAATGATAATGAGCTTCTAAAGTTAGTATTAAATAGTACTTGTGAAGAAAAGGCATTGATATTTGTTGTATCGGGAATAGAGTTATTTGTTGTAACTACTGCGTCAGAAGCAATACCTAAAGTTCTTGCTATTGTTGACAGGGTCAATTTTGTACTATCTTTGATAGTAAGAATAGATGCTGATGTAGTCTGAGGGTTAAATGAAACTACTTCATTTACCTTCTGGTTTTGTGAAAAGACTAGAGTAAATCTATGAGTACCGTCAAATTTGCTTTCTTTAATAACAAAAACTGTTTTAATAGCAAATGAACTAAGAATGAGAATAAGTACTACTGCACAAAAAACAATAAAAATGCGAAAAGTATTTTTGGGAGACGTTGCTTTTTTAGGCATTATATCTATTTTACGCTTGAATGAGGTTGTTTTTCAAGAATTCATCAAGCTCATCTGGCAACAGACTTTCAAATGATAATTGTATGTGGCTTGTCGGGTGAGTAAAAGAAATTTTTGCCGCATGGAGAAATACTCTTCCCAATATTTTTCTATCTCGCTTCATTGTTTTTCTCCCGGCATAGAGAAAATCAGAAAAAATTGGATATCCCGCATATTTAAGATGTACTCTGATTTGGTGAGTCCTCCCTGTTTGCGGATAGAGTTCAAGAAAGCTTAATGTTTCATTCTCTTTTGTTTGGTAATATCTAAGTACTTTGTACTCCGTAACTGACTCCCGCCCACCAGGAATTATTCCAAAGCGTTTTCTATTCCATGGCAGTCGTCCAACAGGAACATTTATCTCCCCTGTTTGAGGAATTGTTTTTCCATGTGCTAATGCAACATATGCTTTTTTGACAACTCTTTCTTTAAATTGTTTCTGTAAATCTTCAAATGCTCTAGGAGTTTTCGCAAGTAATAAAATACCTGATGTCTCTTTATCCAATCTATGTACCACTCCTCCCCTTTTATAAAAATCTGATGTTTCTTTCTCAGGAGACGATAATTTAAGATTGGTAATCTTTTGTTCTGCCCAATCTTGCACAGTAACTTCATTTTTTGTAGTATCAGCTTTGTTTACTGTTATTCCGGCAGGTTTATCAATGACTAGAAGATCATCGTCTTCATAGATGATCTTTATCCTGTCTTCAATATTTTTTTGAGTCTCCATATGTTTATTCAAGAACTAAGAAAGTGAAAAATTAATAAATCCTGCTTCATGATTTTCTTGATTCTTACTTTTTGTTTCTCGTTGTTCTATGCTCTTGTTTCATCAAAAGAATAAGACTAAGCAGAAATAAACTCACCATAAAAAAATCATCTATTTTCATGAATAAAAATATCCCGTTGACCGGATTTAGCATTGAAGAAAGGATTGATGCTGCTGAAAAAGAAAGTAAGAAGAGAATACTCAAACTGCCTTCTCTGAGATTTCCGCTTAACAATCTTGGATAGAGTATTTTTATAAAAAACGCAGTTAAGATAAGATAAAGAATGCCTGAAACAAGTGTCAAAAGGATGTCTCCTTTTGCAACAAAAAACGCATTCCCTATAAAAAGAATTGGTAGAACAGATAGAAATGAAAGAGAAAAGAAGTCAAAAACTCGACCCAGGGGCAACTTATCTTTTCTGCTAATAAGATACAAACAGATAGCAGCTCCCAACACTCCACCGGTAAGTGATAATCCATTTATAGACGATGAAAAAAGCTCCATAAAAGAATTTTGTTCTTTTGAGGCATGTAAAACGAGATAGAAAAAACGAGCAAAAATAAAACCTCCAAAAGTAATAAGGAATGCAATGTCGAAGATTTTTTCCATAGAGATATTTTTTCTCATGAAGACAAAATCTTCCTTACCCAATTTGTAAATTCCAAAAAGAAAGATAAAAAAAATGATAAATAGTAATAAAAATTGCATATTATTTCCAAAAAACTCTTACTAAACTGAGTAATAAGAGTAATACTCCTATGCCTGTAATTACTGCTCCAACTCCAATTAAATCTGAAAGTCCTCCTACAATTATAATAGGAAGAAGGGAAAAAATTCCAACTATTGTATTCATAAATCCATAAACTTTCCCCCGAAATTCATCTGAGGTTTTTTCTTGAAGGATAGTATTTGCTGGTACAAAAACTAATGCATTTGCAAAACCAAGAATAAATGCCAAAAACGTCATAATATGAAGGATATTGATTTGGAGGAAATGAGGAAGATATACATTAATGTCATGCACAAAATCTCGCGATGTCACTCTTGATCCATATGGCAAAAATAGCATTGCAATTCCTGAAAAAAATATTCCCCAGGTAATAATATTTTTCTTAGGATGCATATGGAAAAAATTTACTACGGCCATTGCACCAATTACCATTCCGAGTGCTGCAGGAGTAACAAAAATTATCGGGAATTCCTCAACACGAATACCCAAGACTTGACTTGCATATCCTGGAGCAATAGTCGCAACCAAAAGAATAAGAATTTGAGACAATGCCAGAAGAAAAAGCGTATTGTAAATTTCGCGTGTACGCGCCATCATTGATAATGCGTATCGTATGTCTTGAATAATATTAAGCTTTTCATCTAGCTGCTCTTTTTCTTTCGTACTAAGTATGCGAATCATTGAGATAAAAATTCCACCAACAACGAGCATAAAAGCAAGAACGATAAGTGTCTTTGTATCTCCCAAAAGTAAAATTAACGGACCTGAAAGAACATAAGCAATAAGTATTGAACCATAAATACCCATGCCAAAAAGCGCATTTGCTGAAAGAAGAAGTCTATTATCAACAACTAATGGAATGATAGGAGTTTCAGCAGGAATAAAAAACTGGGTTAGAACCGAAAATACAAACGAAATAAAGTAAATCAAGAAAAGATTATGAATAGAAAATACGAGAACAAGAAGAAGTAAGGCTCGTGCAATATTGGTAATAATAAGAACTTTTTTTTTACTCCATCTATCAACAAATACTCCGGCTAATGATCCAAAGAGAATTGCCGGAATAGTGAATGAAATAACAATCCCTGATACTGCAGTATTTGAATGTGCTATTTTAAATACAACAAGTATCAGGAAAAAGTTAAAAAGATTGACTGCTATTTGAGTGAACACTTCCCCTATCCAAAGATAGAGAAATGATTTTTCCGTGAGAGCACGAAAAATGTTGCTTTTCATTTTATGCTTTTTCGCAATATGCACCTGTACGGGTATCGACACGAATGGAATCATTCGTATCTATAAAAAGAGGCACTTTTGTTGTAATACCATTTTCAAGTACTGCGTCTTTGAAAACATTGGTTGCTGAATTCCCTCGAATTGATGGTCCTGTCTCCAGCACTTTAAAAACCATTTTGGGCGGGAATAAAACAGAGAGTGCCTCTCCTTCCAAAAAGCTTATGGTAAAACTCTCCCCTTCTTTAAGATACTGATTGTCAGGAATTATTGCAAGTGAGATGGAAACTTGTTCAAATGTATCAGGATTCATAAAGTAGGCAAAATCATCATCTTTATAGAGATACTGCATATCTCTTTTTTGAACCTGTACATCATCAACTTTTGCACCGTTTATGTAACTTTTTTCAGTTGTTGAACCGCTTTTGAGGTTTTTCACCTTGACTTTAATATTGGCTGATCCTCTTCCCATTTTGATATGTTCATAAGACACAACCTGCAGAAGCTGTCCGTTTTCTCTATATGTTGTTCCAGCACGAAGCTCTGTAACGGATATCATAGGACTCTATTTTACCAGAAAAGGAGTATGTATTACAAATCTATACAGCAACAGTACAAAGTATAAAACAAAAATTGATTTTTATTTTCAAACTGCTATTTTACACTTTTCGCTTTGCATTTTGCGCTACCTTAAATTGGGAGATAATAGAAGATTATTTTAGTTGACTAATTTTCTCTTAACAAATTAAGCACCGTTCTTACTCCATGTCCTGTTGCACCTTTTGGACCCAAATCACTTGGTCTAGTAAGAAATGCCGGCCCTGCAATATCAAGATGAACCCATGGTTTGTTGTCTACAAATTCTTCCAAGAAAAGTCCTGCTGCGATTGCTCCTGCAGCATATCTTGAGTTTGGAATATTGGAGATATCTGCGACATCACTTTTATTGAGTTCTTTGTATTCTTTTTCAAGTGGTAACTCCCACATTTTTTCTCCTGCATCAAATGCTGCAGCTTTTACTTTTTCAGCCAAATCACGATTGTTTGAAAACAGACCGGTAATATCATTTCCAAGCGCTACAATACATGCGCCTGTGAGTGTAGCAAAATCTATAAGCTCTGTTGCTCCTTCTTTCACAGCATAAGACAAACTGTCAGCCATTGTCACTCTACCTTCTGCATCAGTATTAAGAATTTCAATTGTTTTACCATTGTATGCACGGGCTACATCACCTGGCACAGTGGATGTTCCTGAAATAAGATTTGGAGTGGCAGCAATAAGTCCCATCACTGGAAAATCCGGTTGAATATCTGAAATCACTGAGAAAACTCCCAACACAATAGCAGCTCCTGACATATCGCATTTCATTGTCATCATGCTATCTGGCGGTTTGAGAGAAATTCCTCCACTATCAAATGTTATTCCCTTTCCTATCAGTGCAAGCTTTTTTTTACTCTTTCCTTTTTGTGTTGTGTACTCAAGATGGATAAATTTCGGTGGAGTATCAGCAGCTTGCGCAATAGAAAGAAACGCTCCCATACCCATTTTTTTTGCTTCATCTTTGTCAATAATTCTGCATTTGATATGTTTGGGGTTGGATTTGGCAATATCGACTGCCAAATTGGCAAGAAAAGTAGGTGTTGCGACATTTGCCGGCTCGTTAACCAAGTCACGTGCCAAGATAGTCGCTTGAGAATATAATTCTGCAGTCTTAATCGCATCCCGTATTTCTTTTTTCTCAGACTCTTTTTTGGCTGAAATGATAACTGATGCAAATTCTTTTGTCTCTTTTGATTTCTCTCTGTATTTATTAAATTCATATACGCCAAGAAGCAATCCTTCCGCTATTACATGAGAAAGCACTGTTAGGTCTGTTACTTTCTCCAAGTCTCCTGGTATCACAAGAGACGCAGAGTCAATCAAGTGATTCATTCTTCCAGCAAAAACTCCCATTGCCCGGCGCAAGTCATCTGCGACAAATGTATCTTTTGCACCTAGTCCAATAACAAAGATTCTGGTTGGAACTATTTTTTTATTTGGGATAACAGATAAAATCTCTCCCCTTTTTCCGGTAAATTTGGAAAGTTTGGCGGCAGTACTTAACTGTCCGGCTAATGCCTTATCCATATCCTGAAAACTGCCAAGCGGAACAAATGTTTGGTCTTTGGTATTTTGAAATGAAAATACAAGTGCAGCATCTGAAGATATTTGAGAAAGTGGATTTTCTGAAAACTCAAAACGCATGTCGTAGGTATTGTAACACTATTTTTTTCAAAAATAAAGGCTAAAATGATATAATACTAAAGTTACTTTCCGGGCGAGTGGCGGAATGGTATACGCGGTAGTCTCAAAAACTACTAGTCGCAAGGCTGTGTGGGTTCGACTCCCTCCTCGCCCACAACCAGGTTACCTGTCAGTTTATAGGCTTCATTTAATTGAAAAATTGACTTCATTTTATTAGTTATAGTGTTAGTTCGATACTTCAACTCATCATAAGTAGGTTTTGTCTTAAAAATAGCACCAAATAGTACTGCATTCTTGATAGGATCAGACCCATTTAGCAATGTATCTTCAAGATGTTCGAGAAAATAAAAGCAGCGATTTATGACAGTCTGAACATCTGATTGTTCAACATCCTTTCTTAGTTTCTCTTCTTGAATTTGCATTCTTTCTAACACAAGCTCCTCTAGCTTTTGTTCCTGTGCTCGGATTGCATGTATAGATGTAAGTCTCGGTAATGTTTCATTGATTAGTTGTTCTTCAGATTCAATATCTTTGAGTTTTTGTGTAAGAGATATACTGTCTTCGATTACTCTTCCTCTTTTCTTTTGCCAATCAGCAATTACCAACTCCTGTAGTCTTTTGAGAAATTTATCACTTTGGAATAGTGTGAGGTTGTTTTGTCCATGCTTTGGATAGACCTACTTAACCTACTCATCATTTCAACAACTGCACCTTGTCCACGAAGTCCTGTATCTGCAACATCTGATAATTCTTCGTCAGTCAAATCACTCAAGACAGCACCACTTGGTACTTGCGATACTGCTCTTATCCTATATGTTTTACTCATGGTGTAATTATACTACGCAGAAGAAAATGATTGCAGTGCTATACAAACATCTATCGCAGTTTTTACAGAAGTGCACCTTTTAGAAGCCTAAATTCTTTCTTCGTGTTCCAAATGTCCAAGAGCTTTTCAAAATTCTCGTCAGGTTGTTGCATCAGCTTTGCTAGGTCATCTATCTCTTGTAACTTCTCCTCTGGGTTTTTTGAAAAACTTTGCAGCATAGCCAATTCTGGATGGTGAAGATACATGATTTCACTGTTCATAAGGCAATGGAAGTCATAGAAAAGTTGCCAAGCAATAGTTATGAGTCCCTTAAATCCTCCTGCATTGTTAAAGTAGCTACCATCTCTTCTTTTTTCTCTTACAGCAAGCCATGCATCTGCTGACCACTCAAATTTTCCTTCTGGGATGTCATACATATCAAATCCAGTTCTATGCAAGCTACCATCCACATCCATTGTTATCCACCTATCTTCTGTCTTGTTCCAGTACTGAGTTATCCAATGATCCCATGCTACTTTCTCTCCTTCAAAATATCCTGCAAATCCAGCTCGTACTCTTGCAGGTATCGTCTTTGCTTTAAGAATTGATGCCATAAGAATAGAGACATATCTGCATGTTAGCACAACCTTATCTTCAACTTTTCTATCCATAGTCAGTCCATTTTGATCTCTTCTAAAAAATTCTGCAAGCATAGCAGCAGTTGTTGCTAGGTTATCATCCTCTGCTTGTCTGTACCAAGGAACTTTTGTCATATCTCCATATTTCAAGTCTGCATTTGTCCCAACATTACCAGCAGCAAGGGTTGTGCGGTGAATGAAGTTTTTCCGAAGTAGTAAGCCTAGTTCTCTGACATCATCAGGAAGGGTTTTCAAATAGTCTTCATATAAACCAGGGTAAGTAAACAATCCATATTCAAGGTAGTGGTCTATGACTTTTTGTTGCATTAAGTAAGTATAGCATGACAGAAAAGTCTAGGCTAAAAATAAAGGATACTGTAGTTGTTCAAATAACTGATTCATGCTCAAGAAATCTTCTATCAATTGGTTCGAGAATGAGCCCTGACTGTCCACTTAATTTCGCCCGGCTTTCAAAAACTCGTGAGGGTTAAAAAATAGTTATTCCAAACTTCTTGAGTTCCCTTGCCAGTGCAAATAAAGGAAGACCTACTACATTAAAGTAATCTCCTTCTATTTTCTCAACAAATACCACTCCTATTCCTTGTATCGCATACGCGCCGGCTTTGTCTAAGAGATTTTCTTTCTCTATATAACTTCGTATTTCTTTCTCCTGCAGATTTTTAAAAAAAACTTTTGTTTCAACTGATTTGGTTATTTTTTTTTGATTTTCTGTGTCCAAAATAGTAAACCCTGTAATAACGGTATGTACTTTTCCACTTAATTTTTTAAGAATTCTTCTTGCATCCCTCCCATCTTGCGGTTTGACTAGTACTTCATCTTCCAAAGCAATTATTGTATCTGCTGCAATGATAATTGCGTCATTATACTTTGCGGCAACAGCTTTGGCTTTTTCTTTTGAAAGCAGTTCTGCTTGCCCTTTGGGTTTAAGTCTTGGATTGAGCTTTTCTTCTATCTCACTTGGAACTACTTCAAAATCGATATCAAGTTGTTTCAACAACCGTTTACGCCTTGGAGATTCTGATGCTAAAATAATTCTTCTCATGCTTTCTTTGTCTCAAATTTCGGATTTTATTTATATGAAGTTTTAAGCTTTTGTTCTCTCTGAAAGCGTTCAATTGCTAAATCAATAAGTCTATCAATAAGTTCAGAATATGAGATCCCACTTGCTTCCCAAAGTTTTGGATACATACTTATTCTGGTAAACCCAGGAATCGTATTAACTTCATTTACATATATCTTTCCATTTTGAAGAAACATATCAACTCGGCTCATACCTTCACCACAAAGTGTTTTAAAAGCTTTAAGTGCAATTGCTTGAATTCGTCTTACTATATCCTTATCAAGCTTCGCAGGTATCTCAAGAATGGCTCCATTTTCATCAAGGTATTTGGCTTCATATGAATAGAATCCTTTCTGAGGAATTACTTCACCTGGAAGTGAAGCAATTGGATGTTCATTTCCTAAAACTGAGCATTCTATTTCACGGCCATGTATACATTCTTCAATAAGTAGTTTCCTGTCAAACTGAAACGCTTCCTCCACTGCTTTTCTAAGCTCTGACTCATTTTGTACTTTGGAAACTCCAACCGATGAACCTAAATTTGCGGGTTTTACAAAGACTGGAAGACCTAACTCTTTTTTTACTCTTTCAAAATTAATCTGCTCTCTGTCTTGCTCTTCATAAACCAGAAATTTCGCAATTGGCAGCCCTGCATCCCGAAGAAGACGTTTCATTATGTCTTTATCCATACCAACAGCTGAAGCCAAAATACCTGCACCAACATACGGGACATTGATAAGTTTTAACAATCCCTGTACACTACCATCCTCTCCATATGGTCCATGCAAAACTGGAAACACTACATCCAAAGCATTTATTACCTGAGTAATGCTCGTATTTGCCCTTGGCTTAAGAGATTTTACTGCATTCTCAGCCAATCGTGCAGGTTGCAAAAGGACATCACTGGAGGATTCTGAAATTTCTTTCAGAGACAATGTGTTATGCCATTTGCCTTTCTTATCAATTCCTATGAGAACAATGTCATACTTCTTTTTGTCTATTGCGTCATACACATTTTCAGCTGATTGAAGTGAAATTTCATGTTCCGCTGACCTGCCGCCAAACAAAATCGCAATTCGTTTCTTTCTTTTCATACCTTTAAACTAAACGGTATACATAACACGCTCTTATACAGTTTCTCTCTTTTTCTCAATTGAATGGAATCGTATTCTATCGCCTCTGAAAAGTAAATCTATCTCACCTGTTGGGCCGTTACGATGTTTGGCAATGAGAAGTTTGGTTGGGATATGTGCGCCGGTACTTTCAATATCTGGTCTGTATAAAAACATGACGACATCTGCATCCTGTTCTATTGCTCCCGATTCACGAAGGTCCGCAAGTTGAGGTTTTCTCTCTCCCCTATGCTCAACTGCACGAGATAACTGAGATGCAGAAAGAACAGGAACATTGAGTTCACGTGCCAGATTTTTCAGCGCTTGTGAAACTGCTGAAACCTCCTGTACACGGTTATCATAGCGTTTGCCTGGATCTACAAGCTGCAAATAGTCAACGATGAAAAGTCCAATTCCGTGTTCAAGTTGCAAACGTCTTGCTTTACTTCTCATTTCAACCAGTGACAATCCAGGGGTATCATCAATAAAAAGAGGCGCTTCTGCTAACTGTCCCATTGCGTCTGAAATTTTTAGAAAATCATCTTCTGAGAGCCTTCCTGTTTTAAGCCTCCATGCATCTACATCAGATTGCGCAATAAGCAACCTGTCTACCAGTTCTTCCTTACTCATTTCCAAAGAAAATATTCCAACGGGCACTTTCTCAGCAACTGATACTGATTGTGCAATATTAAGTACCAATGCTGTTTTCCCCTGTCCTGGACGTGCAGCCAGAATAATAAGATTGGACTTTTGCATTCCTGAAAGTATTGTATCTAAGTCAGTAAAACCAGTTTTTATTCCTCTTAAGCCTGCGCCATTTTTATGTAAATCATCTATTCTATCAAAACTTTCAGTAAGAGTTGCTTTAATTGATATAAAGCCTCTTTTCATATGAGATTGAGAAATCGCAAAGATTGAAGCTTCTGCCTTATCGAGAATATCTTTCACTTCCTGATTTTCTTGAAACCCAATTTCTACGATTTCAGTTCCTGCTTGAATAAGCCTTCTTTTGGTCGCATGAGCTTTGACAATAGTGGCATAAAATTCAATATTGGCAGCTGTTGGCACCGCATTTACCAAGTCTGTAAGATAGGCAGAATCAACTTTCTTGATTTGTTTATTTTTCTTAAGCTCTTCTGTGAGTGTGAGAATATCTATCGCCTGATTTTCTTCATACAGTGCAAGCATTGCTATGTAAATAATGGCGTTGATATCATTATAAAAATCTTTTGGACTTAACATTTCAGAGACAAGATTGATAGCATCTTTATCTATAAGAATTGCTCCAAGTACACTTTGCTCTGCTTCATCATTATGAGGAAGAACCTTTATCTGCGACATATGCCATATCTTACCTGCCATGAGCATAAATTGCAAATACTACAAAATGGAACACACTTGCTATTTTCTCTATTGGAGAAGTATTGTTTGCATTTCCTGGGGTAATTTATCAACTGTCGTTGTATATTTGGGCATTGTTTGGAGAGAATCTTTTCCAAAATTATTGATAATTTCCTGCGCTTTTTCACCTGAGAAAATCAGTACATTTGAGGCAAGGGATGTAGCAAATTCAGGGTTTACAACAGAATCAGCAATTGCTACTACCACATTATGTTCTTTTAATTTGTGTTGCATTTTCTCAAGTGATTTGAGTTGTCCCAGGAGAATTTCTACTCTATCTACTATGAAACTATAAATAGTATCTCCTTCATTACGTAATCCTGTAATTTTAATTCCTCCAACTTCATATTCACCAGGTCCGTTTATTATGACTGTATCTTCTTGATTAGATATTTCTTCAGGTGATTTCCCAAGCGCAATAATACCATTATAGGTACTTCTATCTTGAGGATTTATTGCTAGAGTCGCGTGTTTGCCTTTTATTTTTAAAGCGCCTTTTGGAAGTGTCGTTATTTCCATGAAGAAAATACTAACATATCTTTACCTTCCTTGACAAGAGGATTCTTTTGTCGTATTATGAACTCAACGTATGAAAGGCAGGAATTTTGATTCTTGTCCTTTTATATATATTCTGCTCAGCACTCATCAAAACTCTTAAATCTAATTTATGAAGACAGAAAAAATAATCTTGTCCTTTATTGCAATTGTTGTTGGATTATTAGCTGCAGGCGTTGCGTTTTACTTTTACCAAATGACAAAAACCGTTCCTTCTTCCAAAAGTCAACCTATCACGATAAAAACAAATGCTACTCCTACACCTGATAGTGCTAACTTATTGACTGTTGATAGTCCAAAGGATGAAGCAGTCTTTGATAAAAAAACGCTTACAATATCTGGGAAAACTGCAACTGATGCAACCATTATCGTCTCATCTGAATCAGATGATCAAGTAGTAAAACCTTCAGCCAACGGAGATTATACATTAACTGATACTCTTCCTGATGGTACAAGTACTATTCAAATTACCGCGATATTTACAAATGGACAACAAAAAACAATAACACGTACAGTTACGTATTCAACTGAAAGTTTCTAATATGAAAAAAATTTTATTATTACTACTATTACTCTGTATTGTCAGTATAGTTACAATGAAGGCATACGCTGCGACTCCTGCTCCTACAGCTTCAACAAATTCAGATAAAACTGCAAGTTCTTCTTCTAATGCTTCTTCTTCAGCCAATATCGGAAAAAAACTTGAAGATCAACTCAATGAGATAAAAGAACGTATTGCATCACGTGTGGCACAATTAAATCTAGTTGAAAAAAGAGCAGTTATTGGAAATGTACAAAGTACTACAACAAGCCAGATAACACTTACTGATTTACAAGGCAATACCAGATACGTTGATGTTGATGAAATTACCAAATTCTCATCACCTTCTGCCAAAGGTTCCTTTGGAATTTCTGACTTGACTAAAGGAACAAAAGTGAGGGTATTGGGACTTTACAACAAGCAAACACAAAGAATTCAAGCGCGTTTTGTAGATGTTATCACTGAACCAACTCGTCTAGTGGGTGAAATAGCAAGTCTTGATAAAACTAATTTCACTCTTACGTTAACAACAGAAGATAACAAACAAAAAAATATCGACATTGAAAATTTTACAAAAATCTCAAAATATACCAAGGATGGAGGCATTGCAAAATATGGATTCTCCAAATTACAGTTGGGAGATTTATTATTTGTCATAGGATTCCCAGACAAAAAAGACTCGACTCTACTTGTCGCTGATAGAATACTTGTGATAGGTGACGTAGCAAAAGATCCAAAAATATCAGTAACTGTTCCAACGCCAACTGAGATCCCAGTTGAAAATACTCCATCAAGTATAAGTGGAAAGAAAACGAACCAAGGCTCACCCACTCCAACTACTAAAACGCCATCTCCAACCGCAAAAGCTTCAGTACCAACGAAATAAATACTTTCTTCTATGAATTTGCTTGAGAGAGTAAAAAAATTATTAGCTGAAGAGAAACTTGATGCAATTCTCCTATCATCAGTTCCCAATATTCTCTATCTCACTGGGTTTTCTCACTTTTCAAAAGATGAACGGGAAGCTTTTTTGTTAATTACTAAAAAGAATCAGTATATTTTGACAGATGGACGCTACTCGCATGCAGTGAGAACTCATATCAAAGATTTTCAGCTTGAAGAAATCTCATCCCATACTCCATTGAAAAAATTACTTTCAAAAATAGTCAAAAAAGAGAAACTTGCAAATGTTGGTATTGAAGAAACCAATCTTACAGTGGCGGAATACAAAAAATTAAAACCGCTTTTTAAAAAAGTACACCATATCACTTTGCATTCGCTTCGCGAAATAAAATCTCCACAGGAAATTACTTTGATACAAAATGCTTGTACTATCGGAGATAAAGCGTTTTCATTTATACTGACAAAACTCAAACCTGGAATTACAGAAAAAGCAATTGCCTTCGAACTTGAGTGGTTCATCAAAAAAGAAGGTGCAGATTTTTCTTTCCCGGCAATAGTTGCATTTGCAGAAAATGCAGCCGTCCCTCATCACAAAACCGGCACTAAAAAACTTGAAGACAATATGCCGGTGCTATTGGACTTTGGAGTCAAGTATAATGAGTATTGTTCTGATATGACAAGAACAGTATTTTTTTGCAAAGCGACAAAGAAACAAAAAACTATCTATCACACAGTTCTTGCCGCACAACAGAAAGCAATATACTATATTGAACAACAACTAAAGCTATATTCTTCGAGCGACCACGCTCAGCGTGGGAATCGAGAAGTTTCTCCCTATACTAAGCACGACAGTTCTCGACTTCGCTCAAACAATAATCTAGAAGCTTCTGAAGTTGATAAAGTAGCAAGAGACTATATTATTTTCCAAAACTTCCCTTCTATTCCTCACTCTCTTGGTCATGGCATTGGTCTTGAAGTCCATGAAACACCTCACCTCTCACCAAAATCAAAAGATGTTTTAAAAAATGGCATGGTTTTCTCTCTAGAGCCAGGAATTTATGTACCGGATTTCATGGGAGTTCGGATTGAAGATTTATTTACAATACAGGAAGGCAAACTTCTACACCTTACAAAATCCCCTAAGAATCTTATTGAATTATAACCCATACATTATGGTAAAATTGTACATATGTTAAAAGCACAAACATTAAAAGGCTTTCGGGATTTTCTACCACAGGAAGCCAAGAAACGGCAATACTTCATAAACACCTTACAATCGGTGTTTAAACTCTATGGCTTTGAACCACTTGAGACTCCAGCTCTTGAATATGAAGAGATTCTTCTTGGGAAATACGGCGAAGAAGGCGATAAACTTATGTATCGGTTTGAAGATTTGGGGAAACGCAAAGTCGCGCTTCGCTATGACCAAACCGTTCCTCTTGCCCGTGTAGCAGCACAATATGCTTCAGTAAGCTCAGCACAAGGTCAACCACTCCTTCCTATGCCATTTAAACGTTATCAAATCCAGCCGGTATGGCGCGCAGAAAACACGCAGAAAGGACGGTTTAGAGAGTTTCTGCAATGTGACATAGATACGCTTGGTACTTCATCTCTTATCGCAGATGCGGAAATTATTGCTGCTTGCGTAAATGCATTACAGAAACTTGGATTTCAAAATTTTAAAATACTCGTAAATGACAGACGCGTATTTTCAACTCTTATTGAGCGAGAGCTAGCAAGTGAAGTTGAGATACCACTTATTGTTCGCGCGATTGATAAAATGAAAAAAATTGGTACAGAAGGAGTGATAAAAGAGCTTATTGACGCAGGAATTGCTGAGCAACGTTCACAAGAGATATTAGATACTATGAAATCCCAGCAAGAATCAGATACTGTTGTCAAGGAAATACGCAATACTCTTAAAACTCTTTCAATAGATGAGAAATATATTGAATTTGACCCGACACTTGCACGAGGTCTTGATTATTATACAGGCATGATTTTTGAAGTTGAAATTGAAGGATATAGTGCAGGTTCCGTTGCAGGAGGCGGAAGATATGACAATCTTATTGGTTTATTTACTAACCAACCAATTCCAGCAGTTGGTTGCGCATTTGGATTTGACAGAATTATGGAAGCATTGGAAAAACAAAACCTTTTCCCATCAAACCTTACTGAATCCTCAACCAAAATTCTGGTAACTATTTTTTCACCTGAGTTAAAAGAGCAATCAATTAAAATCAGTTCTCAATTGCGTTTGAACAATATTACTACTGAAATCTACTTAAACGAGAATGCAAAACTTGATAAGCAACTTAAATATGCAGACAACAAAAATATTCCCTTTGTACTTATTGCAGGTCCTGAAGAAATAAAAAACAATCAGGTAAAAGTAAAAAATATGAGGGAAAGAACAGAACAATCATTGACTTTAGATGAACTTCTTAATAAGCTAAAAGATAGCAGTGAAAATCTCTAAAATTCGTCTTGCTGTTATCGGGCTTATTATTGCAAACTTTATTTGGGGAGCTGCCCCTCCTATATTTAAATGGTCGCTTCAAGGAATACATCCATTCACCCTCGCATTTTTCCGTTCCTTTATTGCTGCAATGGTGCTTCTTCCTTTCACTATTACAAAATTAAAAGTCAAACGTCGGGATGTGGCGCTTCTTATTCTTCTTTCAGTACTTGGAATGGCTTTTAATATCAGTTATTTTCTTTGGGGTTTACAATATACCCAAAGTATTAATGCGCCTATCATCTCATCTGCTGCGCCGATTTTACTTATAATTGGTTCTGTAGTTTTTTTACATGAAAGACCAAAGGTAAAAGTAGTCTTAGGAACAATTATCAGTCTTATTGGTGTCTCTGTTATAGTTTTCCAGCCGCTGCTTATTACCAAACTAGATGGTGCAGTGATGGGAAATGCGTTCTTTGTGGTAGCTATGATGCTTTCTGTATTGTATACCTTGCTTTTGAAAGAAATTATGCCAAGATATAGCTCATTTACTATCACATTTTGGGTTTTTGCAATCTCTTCACTCGCACTTCTCCCCTTTGTACTTCTTGAGATACATAACGGACGTATCATTGATGGATTTACTGGACGTGGCATTATTGGAATACTTTGGGGAGGATTTATTTCATCTGCTATAGCCTATCTTTTTTATTCATTTGCAGTAAAATATATTGCAACAAGTGAAGTAGGAATTTTCTTATATGTTGACCCCGTAGTTACTGCAGTTATCGCGTGGCTCTTACTTGGTGAGACTGTCAATCCTACATTTCTTTTTGGAGCAGTCCTTGTGTTTTTTGGCATCTTTATTGCCAAAGGTCGCCTCCACTTCCACCCGGTACATTTATTGAGATAAAATTTATAAATCTATAATTATCTGATTCTGTGTTATGGACTATACTTACAATAGTTTCAGTACCTTATTGTTTAATAGTTTTCCCTACTTGATCTCGTAAGTTTTTTGTACAATGTTCACAAAATTCATGTTTATTAATAAGCCCTTCTCTGATTTTTTCAAGCAATTGTTGTTGCTCGAAGTCAGGAGTGTTTGTTCTAAATAATTTTTCTATCATATCTGAATCACTTACAAATTCTTCTACAGCACTACGTAATTTTGGTAAAGCTTGTAAGAGAGACTCTGTTGATATATCCTTTCCCTGGCGATGTAAGCTTCCAGTAGCTCTTGCTGCTTCAGATCTTATATCTTCACGTTGTTTATTTGATAATGGTACTCTTTCTCCATTACCAAGAACAGGATTGCTACAATCTTCAATTCTATTTAATTCAGATTCTGAGAGAATATTTTTTATTTCATCATTATGCCTTTTTTCCAACGGATCTCTTTGCTCATATTCTTTTCTTTTTCCAGGTGATAACATTACTGTATCAATGTAACTATTAAATATTCTGTCTCTCTTCTGCTCAAACGATTCTTCTTCAGTTCCAGCTCCTTCCATACGAATTATTTTAAGAAGCCATTTTCTATAATCTCCAATTTCATCATCAATGATATGTAACCATGCTTGTTTATTGCTACTAATTGAACTTCGGGTATCTGCTTCTATTTCTTTTCGCAGGTCTACCAGCGCATCAAAAGGACTCAAGCATTTTGCGCCGTTTTCTTTTGCCTTTAATACGATATTGTAAAATTTATCTGTAATATATGCTTCAGACATGCCGATAGCACCTTCTCCATTCGCTTTTCCATCTTCTTCAATATCTTTTCTATTTTTTTGAGAGAAACCATCTTCTGATCTACCATCATAAATAGCAAGCTTGATTCTTGGTGTTAATTTTTTATCAACAAGCTGTTTGTCTTTAGGTTGCGTAATCCTTGATAATATAGCAACATTCGCAATTCTTTCAGCTCTGATATGCATGGCATCCTTATCAAAAAAACCTCGTTCTCTTCTTCTTTTTCTATGCAATTCTTTTATATTACGGTAAAACGATATGTCTTTTTTCTCTAATGTCGTTTCTAATTCACTCACTACCTCTGATCGTGAAAGGCGGTAATGAATATCAACTTTTTCAAGACGTTCTTCAATTGCTTTTGCTATATCTCCTGAGGAATCTTTTTTGCCTTTTTCTTCAATTTCTCCAAGAAGAGTGTCGTACTCTTCATTCGTAGTTTCAGCAAATATCATAAAATCAAGATTTTCATATCGTAAACTATCTATATTCAAAGATCCGCTGCGAATAAAGTTAAGTATATCATTTCTAAATTTAGGATCATGCTTCATAAATTCAGCAATATGAAGGATTCCTCCATTCGCGCCTAATATTCTTTTAAATGCGTCCTTTCTCCCTTCTTCAGAATTAGTATCCTTTGGTTCAAGAGTTGCTACCCCACGTGACAACTGTGACGAGGAGAATGCCACTGGTTCTGTAAGAACTTCTGATGGATTATAATGATGTTCTTTTAAAAGAGCTTCACAATGGGCACATAGCCCTCTTGTTACTCCATATGCTTTTCGTAATCCTTGTCTTTCTTGAACTGTTATATTTTTCCCTGCGAGAAGAGCTTTTAATGCTGGTTCATTTATTTCACAACCTTTTATTATGTCAAAAGATTCTTTATCTCCAAAATGTTTTACTGTATAGTCAATTGTGCCTTGTTTAATAGCATCTAAAATAACCGACTTTCCTGATCCACTTGGACCTACAAGGAAAACCATTTTTGAAGATTGTGTTTCTCCTGCTTGTTTTCTCGCAATATTTTCTATCTGCTCTTTCACTTCTCCCATTCCATCTACTCTCTCAGTTGAATCTCTCATTGATGTATAGAACGTATTTTCCATATGGCCTGAAGGAAGTGGATAATGTTCACCTTCCATTAATGCTCTATATACACGGTGGGCAGCATTTCTTGCAGGACGCTTTTCTTTTGTTGCGATTTTATTGACGAGCTCTTGAACAGTCAATTCTCTATCTACTATTTCTCTTTCTTGCTGTTCACGAGCTATACGTTCAAGAATAGGACGAGGGTCATAATATACCTCCTTTTCAGGTATTTTTCTGGATTTTCTTCTTGTTTCTCGTGTTATTGAGAGAACTTTAGGTGACGGTAAGATATCAACTTGTGAAGCTCTTCTCACTCTACTAGAAGTTACTTCACGAGGAAACTGCCCATTAGAAACGGCATTTAGAGGTAAATCTTCACTTCTTTCAAGACTCATGATTGAGATATGTATAAATGGCAGTTATTAAACGGTCAGTTATAGAACACTATCAGGCTATTTTACTTCGTAAATTAACTTTTTCTCCTATATATTTTGCCGCTACTTTTTCGAGTCTTCTGTCCTTGATATAAAACTCCCCAGCTGTCTTAATAATCCCTTTTACTTGCTCTATCACTTGAGATTGTTTATCATCAGGTAATGCGTTTTCTGTTGAAAGAAGCAGCGGAGTTCTATAGAGTGGATTACTTCTCTGTATCCTTCTTGCTTCAGATATATTTCTCAGTGTATATGCTGACCCTTCTCTTGTAAGACTTTTTACTCTTGCTTTTTCTCTTCCATCAGTTGTTCCAGTAGTAATAAATAGCTCATCTTCTCCATCAACTTGAGATACCTCTTGAAATCTACCATCTGTTGTCTCAAGTCTCATTCTATGCCATACCTCAATTGGTTTTCTCCCTTCACTCTCTGCTAAAGATTTCATATGTGCATAAAGTTTTTTATCTTCTGGAGTAAGTAGTTTACCATCCCCATTATATTTTCCCAATACAATTGTCATGTTTTGAAATATGTTTCTGATGTTTTGTTGTGTCTCACGAATTTTCTGTCTTGATGCCCTTTCAATATCTTCTGAGCCTACTGTTTCCTCAGGTTGGTATATAACACGTTCGCTTCCAGGGGGAATATCCTCACTTAAAAGACCATGTTCCGCTTGCCAACGGGCAAATCTTGCACGCTTAGGATCTATTCCTTGTTCTTGCAATTCTCCTTCCTGATTAGTAACTCTTAATTTAGCTAATCTGTTAACTTCTTGTTGTGTGAAACCTTTTGCTTGTAAACTTTGAATATCTTGTAAATTTTCTTTAGGTACTGCCATATTTTTATACAAAAAAACCCCTCTTTGTGTGAGGGGAAGGTTTGTCGATATTTTTTCTACCTACTCCTCCCTCCCCTTCATCTTTTGAAGGGTAAAGCAGATAATAGAAAATGTATGTTTCATGTTCATGGTTTCATTAAATCACCAAACTAATTGCTTGTCAATAGTTTTATTGTTGCTCTTATAAAAAGTTCTTAAAATGTGGGCAGATCAGGATAACGTAAATCAGGATCAATTTCTTCTGGTCCTTTTTGTCGAGGTGGTTTTGGAGTTTTTTCTTGAGCAATAAAGATATCTTTCTCATTTCTTTTCTTCTCCCCTTGCAACTTTTCTATCTCATGACGAGGTCCTTTTTTATATTCTTCTTTCCGTGCTTTCAGTTTATCCTGTGCTTCAATAGAGAATTGGGCTAATAATCTTGATTCGTTTTCCATATTTTTTCCAAAAAAAATCCCTCTTGTCAGAGGGTTAGGTATACTATTTTCTTTACAGAATACCTATCCCCTCCTTATGAAGGGAAAAGTAAAGAAAAATGCAAAAGAAGAGTTATGTATCATATAGTTATGATAGTACAAAAGATTCCGTTTTTCAAGGTTCAGTTCCATCTAGTCTTTACTTGCTACCCAATTTTGAGGGTAAAACCCTGGCCTCCAGCTTGTATATCCTGCTAGAATACGCTATAATAGTTTTTATGAAAGCAACTATCCATCCTAAATATTACGAAAACGCTGAGGTAATTTGTGTCTGTGGAAATAGATTTACCACAGGTTCAACAAGCCCAGTTATTCATGTGGAGCTTTGCAATAAATGCCATCCGTTTTATACCGGCAAGCAGGCTTTTATTGATTCACGCTCAAAGATCAAGAATTTCGAAGCCAAACGTCAAGCTGCCACTCAATATCAAACCACGGTAGCCAAGAAAAAAGCTGAGGAAAAGAAAAAGACAGAAGGTCCAAAGACTCTTCGCGAAATGCTTATGGGGCTTAAATAGCTCTACTGTCATTCTGAGCCGCTTTGGCGAACGAAGAATCCCATGAGATCCTTCGCTATCGCTCAGGATGACCCTAAACCTCTTATGTCAGATTATAGACTCATTCAACTCCAGGAACTAGACCAAAAAATACAAGAAACCAAATCACTTCTTGAAGATCCTTCTATGGCTGAATTGGCACATCAAGAAATAGCAGATCTTGAAAACCAAAAGAAAGTAATTGAAGAAAGTCTTGAGCGTTCTACGAGTAATAATGAACAGAGTCTTGATGAAAGAAATGTGCTTTTGGAAGTAAAAGGAGCTGCGGGTGGAGATGAGGCAAAATTGTGGGCTGAAGAACTGATTCGTATGTACTTGCGCTATGCTCAAAGAAAAGGATTCAATGTCGAACTACTTGATGAAACTGTTATTAAAATAAAAGGAAGAAATGCATTTGGAAATTTTAAGTATGAAGCTGGCGTGCATCGTGTTCAAAGAATTCCTAAGACTGAGAAAAAAGGACGTATCCATACCTCAACTGCAACTGTGTCGATATTACCGGAGCTTGAAGATATTGATATGCATATTAATCCGGAAGATATAGATTTTGAAGCATTTAGAAGCGGCGGACATGGCGGCCAAAATGTCAATAAAGTTTCAACAGCAGTAAGGATAAAACATATCCCAACAGGAATTGTAGTTACCTCACAGGCTGAGCGTTCACAAATACAGAATCGTGAGATAGCAATGGAACTTCTTAGAGCAAAACTTTGGGAAATGCAAATTGAAAAACAAAATAAGGAAATCTCGTCCCTTAAAGCAACTCAGGTGGGACGCGGAATGCGGGCTGAGAAAATCAAAACATATAATTTCCCGCAGGATAGACTCACAGATCACAGAATTAATAAATCCTGGAAAAATTTGCCGCTTATACTTGATGGAGATATACCTGAAGAAAAACCAACAGAAGAACAAGCTATAGGAGTGCAAGAGTAAATTCTTTTGATTTGAAATTTACTCGAGGTATTTAAGATCTTTTTCCTTAAATTCTTTTAGAGATTCCAAGTGTTTGTCTTTAAGCATTTTTGCCACATGTCTTCCTCCTGCCAAATGCGGCATCACGACATAATCTGCTCCTGCTTTGTAGAGAATTTTTGCTTCATCTTTATCAAATGCCATTACAACAATTTTTGCTCTATGATTGAGTCTCTGCATTGCTTCAATCATAATAAGATTGTCTTCCAAGTCTGGAACTGTTGAGATGATAAGTTTGGCTCTATCAAGTCCTATTCTTTCCTGAATTTCACCATCTGCAATATCTCCAAAAATACTTAACACTCCTTCTTCTTTAAGTTTTTTAGTAATGTCAGGATTGAAATCGACTACCAATACTTTCTCTCCATCTCCTTCAAGAGAACGAAGAATACTCTGTCCCATTTGATGTGCCCCAACTAAGATAACATGATCTTTTAAGTCAGAAAGCTCATCTTGAGACATAGAGTGCTCCAGAGATGAACTCCCATTAAAAATATCAAGATGTTTTCCAAATTTCTTATACAAACTATTTCCGTTTTGTAAAAGATACACAGAAACTGCAAACGTAATAATCCCAACAAAAGTCAAAAGCGTAACTATTTCATTTGAGATAAAGCCAAGTTTGTTGCCCAAAAAAATCATAATTAAACTGAATTCTGAAATTTGACTTTGGGAAATACCAGAAAGAAATGAGGTACGCTTTCTGTATCCCAGAGCAGTCACAATTGCCATTACAATGAAAGGTTTGATAATTATGACAAATAGAGACAAAATAATTCCTGGAAGAAGAATTTGGAAAAGATTAGCAAAAGTCATTTGCAATCCAAGCATTACAAAGAAAATCGTGACAAAGAAATCCCGAAGCGAACGCATCCTGGCAATAATTTGAAAATTCTCATGCGCATTAGCAAGCGCAAGGCCTGCCAGAAGTCCTCCTATCTCAACTGAAAAACCGATAAATGGCGATGAGACAATCGCAGAAAGCAGAAAAACCCAGCCTAAACTAAAAAGAAACAAGGATTCTGAAGATTTAGCAATCATCCGGGTAAACTGTGGAAAAACTGCAGTACTTAGATACGTTGTTACTCCAAAAAGAGCAGTTACCTTAACTATGATTACACCTGTTTGTTGCAAAATATCTCCTCCACCCAATGAATGAATACTGGACAAAAAGACAATAACAAGAATGGCAAATAAATCCTGCATCAGCGTAATTCCTATGGCAATTTTCCCATGAAGCGAAGTTAAATCCTTTCTGTCAGAAAGAAATTTGACGATAATAATCGTACTTGAAAACGAAAGGGCAGTACCAATATATATTGATGGAATTTTGCCAACGCCAAGAAGCAAGGCGAGAAAAAATCCTGCGACAAAACTAAACCACATCTGAAGGGTTCCGACAATAATTGCTGATTTGCCAATGGAACGAAGTTCGGTAATTTTGAGTTCAAGACCAAGAGTAAACAAAAGAAGCGTAATGCCAAGTTGTCCAAATGCAGCAAGCGCTTCTTTGTTATCGATATGGAATAACCCCAAAGGTCCTAAGATAATTCCTGTTAGTATATATGCAAGAATAGAAGGCTGTTTGAAAAAGCGGAACACAATTGAAAAGAATGCCGCAACACAAATGATAATGGTAAGTTCAAAAAAAATACTTTCCATCTATTCTTATGGTAACACAAAAGTTTAGAATTAAGAATTAAGAAGCAAGAAATAAGTATTCTCTTCTATATAGATGCTTTTTTACTCTGTTTTTTACAATGATGTACTTATGCTACACTTAAAATACTTATAAAACAGATATCTATTATTGCACAGAGAAGGAAAGAAAAACGAGGGATACTACTTACTTTACTTCTCATAGCCTATATATTTTTGATTCTGGGAGAAATCCATTTTTTTCTTTCACAAATACTACAGTATTCACGAGTTTTTCATTTTTTTCCGATGAATCCGTTCGTTGAAATTATATACCGTTGTGTAGCTTTGTCAGAGGCGTTACTATTTGTTATTGGCGTTATTCTTTGGGATAAAAGAGTTCTATACGCGTATGGTATCTGCTATGCACTTAATTTTGTGCTTAGTGGTATATTCTTTTTTATTTTTAACAATCGTATCCTACCTCCCGCAGGAGCATTAGTCTGGAAAATCTTTCTCTCTTTTCTTATATTTTGGATACTCAAACGCAAATGGCATCTATTTACGTAATATGCATAGACTATCGTCAGGATATTGACTCAGCCTACTCAAATCCGCATAATGAGGTATGGGGTTGATTAGGAATTATGATTCACTTGCATTAAATGATGAACGAAAAGTAGTCCTTTCCCTTATTGAAGCAGCACTCTCTTCTGTTCAGCCTAAACAAGTTCTCGAACACGAATTTGTAATCGAAAAAAATTCTCTCACTATTAAAAACGAAAAATTCGATCTTTCCAGTTATGATCGGATTTTTCTTCTTGGGTTTGGCAAAGGATCATCTGGTATTTGTAAAATTATTGAAGAGAAATTGGGAGAGAAACTTACTCTTGGCTTTGATATTGATTTGGTCGATGAGACATTTCAAAAAGTTAAATATACCAAAGGCACTCATCCTCTGCCTTCTCAAACAAATTTTTATTTTACCAAAAATGCGCTTGATGCTATCGGGCAAACTACTGAAAAAGATTTGGTGCTAGTCGTTATCTGCGGGGGCGGGTCGGTAATGTTTGAAACGCCATATAAAGTAAGTATTGAAAAACTTACACAAGTTGTTGATGCGCTTCTTAAGTCAGGTGCAGATATTACAGAAATGAATGTAATACGAAAGCATCTATCACGGGTCAAAGGTGGAGGTCTGGCAAAACTGTTATATCCTGCAAGTGTCGCAAGTCTTATCTTTTCCGATGTGCCAGGAAATAACCTGTCGACAATCGCATCAGGACCAACGGTAAAAGACGCAAGTACTCTGCAGGATGCCGCAAATATTCTTGAAAAATATCAAATACATCAAAAAGTCGAGCTTTCAGATGATGATTTTACAGAAACAGGAAGAGAAGACAAATATTTTGAGAAAGTCAAAAATATTCTTATCATCAGTAATCTTACAGCTCTTTCTGCAATGGAACAAAAAGCAAAAGAGATGGGATTCAAAACATTGACGACAACTGATAGATTGCAAGGCGATGCCAGAGTCATGGGCAAACAACTTATTGACCAGGCAACTGCTGGTGAAATACTTCTTGCGGGCGGTGAAACTACAATCAAAGTAAAAGGAACAGGCAAAGGCGGACGCAATCAGGCTTTAGTACTTAGTGCCCTTCTCTATCTTGGCAACAATACAGTTCTTGCATCATTTGGCTCAGATGGATGGGATTTTTATGGATTTGCCGGAGCAATTGGTGATAAAGAAACACTACGGAAAGCAAAAGAGCTGCAACTTGACTATAAAACATTTTTAGATGATGATAATAGTTACGAGTTCTTTTCAAAAGAGGGTGATGGAATTGATACCGGCAAACTGGAATCAAACGTGGCGGATTTGTATATTGTGTTGAAAAAATAGAAGCAAATTTTTAAGCATTTAGATTTTAATAAAAATTGAAAATTTCGAATTGAAAATTATTTTCATAATTCTTATATGATTGCTGAATTGTACGAAGACAAATTGAGAGATTTGGAATTCAAAGCAAACGAAGCGCGTCAGCTTTTGATTGAATCATTAGTTGCCGCAGGTTCCGGGCATACCGGCGGACCATTGGGACTTACTGAGATATTTATTTCATTTTATTTTCATATCCTGCGTCACGATCCAAAAAATCCTGATTGGCCTGATAGAGATAGACTTATTCTCTCAAATGGTCATACCTGCCCTATTCGTTATACCGTTATGGCAATGGCAGGATATTTCCCAACTGAAGAATTGAAAACCTTACGACACATGGGTTCACGACTTCAAGGACATCCTCATCGGACTGCATTACAAGGAGTTGAGACGACATCCGGTCCACTTGGTGAAGGGTTATCACAAGGAATAGGTATTGCACTTGCCGGAAAACTTGATAAAAAAGATTATCACGTCTATGTAGTTACCTCAGATGGCGAACATCAGGAAGGCAATACCTGGGAAGCAGCGATGTTTGCGGCAAAATATCGACTGAATAATTTAACCTTGATTGTTGATAGAAATAATATTCAAATTGATGGGACAACAGAAGACGTGATGCCGCTTGAACCTTTTGCTGATAAATATAAAGCCTTTAACTGGAATGTGCTTGAAATCGAAGGGAATAATATCCGGGCGATTGTCAATGCTGTCAAAGAAGCACGTGCAGTGACTGAAAAACCAACTGTCATTGTCGCTGATACAGTGCCAGGAAAAGGAGTAAGTTTTATGGAGTATGATTATCGTTGGCATGGCATGCCGCCTGATCTAAAAGATATGTCCGGCGCACCACCCAAAGGCGAACAAGCCAAAAAAGCACTGGAAGAACTGAAGATGATTGAACAAAGGTTAAAAGAAATATATTAATAAGAAGATCATGCACTGACGATAGGTGAATTATGCTCAATCCATATCTAAAATTAAATCTAAAATTGTTTGATGAAGACGTTACCCAAAAAGCAACGCGTGAAGGATTTGGTGATGGTCTTATGGCTCTTGGTGAATCCAATCCTAATATTGTGGTGTTAACTGCTGACTTAAGTGACTCTACTCAATGTGAGAAATTTGCGCAAAAATATCCTGAACGTTTTTTTGATTGCGGAGTTGCAGAACAAAACATGGCAGCTGTTGCGGCTGGTCTTGGCGCAACAGGTAAAATTGCATTTATCTCATCCTATGCTACCTTCTCCCCTGGAAAAAACTGGGAAACTATAAGAACTACTATTGTATATAATCAATCAAATGTAAAAATCGCTGGACATCATGCTGGTATTATGACAGGACCAGATGGTGCAACCCATCAGGCAACTGAAGATATCGCTATAACTCGTTGCTGGCCTGATATCCAAGTATATATCCCCTGCGATAGCATTGAAGCCAAAAAAGCAACAATTGAATCTGCGAAAACTCCTCTACCTGTATATCTTCGTTATACCAGAGATAAAACTCCTGTCATGACAACTGAAGAAACTCCCTTTAGTGTTGGGAAAATTCAAGCTTTTTGGGTATCTAATACTCCTCAAGTAACTATCTTTGCCACAGGATACATGTTGTATTATGCGATGGTTGCTGCCAAAGAACTGGAAAATGAAGGTATTCAAACATTTGTTGCCAATGTCACAACCATTAAGCCGCTTGACGGAGAAAACATCATCAAACTTACTGAACAAACAAAAGCAGTAGTGACAGTTGAAGATCATCAAGTTACAGGAGGACTCGGTAGCGCAGTTGCTGAATTTTTGGCAAAGAACAATCCCCTGCCCATGGAATTTATCGGTTTGCAGGATACGTTTGGAGAAACAGGAACACCCAAAGAACTGATTGAAAAATATCATATGGGAATAAGTGCAATTAAAGATGCTGTCAAGAAAGTGCTTGTAAGAAAAGCAAAATAGCTCTACTATAGATATATGGATGCCCAATTAACTCCAACTTTGCAACAAACTACTCAAGCACTCGATATTCAATTGATTGAAGAATTGAAAACTCTTATCAAAGGAGATGTCGTAACTGACATTGATACATTAAATCACTTCAGTCATGATACAAGTCTTTTTGAAGTAAAGCCTCAAATCGTTGTATTTCCAAAAGATGATGAAGATGTCAAAAAGCTTATTGAATTTGTCAATAAATACAAGAAAAAATATCCTAATTTATCACTTACTGGACGTTCAGCTGGAACTGATATGAGTGGTGGATCTATCAATGACTCTATTCTTGTAGTATTTCAAAAATATTTTACCAATCTTAAGGAAATTAAGGACAACGAAGCAACTGTTCAGCCAGGTATGTTTTATCGGGATTTTGAAAAAGCAACGTTACAGCATGGACTCCTCTTTCCTTCTTATCCTGCATCCCGTGAGATTTGTGCAATTGGGGGTATTGTCAACAACAATTCAGGTGGAGAAAAATCTTTGTGTTATGGGAAAACAGAAAATTTTGTTAGAAGATTAAAAGCAGTTTTTTCAGATGGAAATAGATATGAGATAAAACCACTTACTGAAACAGAAGTAAAACGAAAAATGCTGAAGAAAGATTTTGAAGGAGAAGTGTATCGAAAAATGTATCACTTAATTACCAAAAACTATGACCTTCTCCAGGAAGCAAAACCGAAAGTTTCCAAAAATTCTGCAGGCTACTATCTGTGGAATGTATATAACAAAGAGAAAAAAATATTTGATTTGACTAAACTTATCGTTGGTGCGCAAGGAACTCTCTGTCTTATCACTGAAGTTACTTTAGGACTTATGCCGGTCAAACCATATAGTGAAATGATGATAATATTTTTAAACGATTTAAAACATCTGGGTGAAATTATCAATGCGGTTCTCCCTCTTAAACCTGAAACATTTGAAACTTACGATGACCATACCCTAAACCTTGCGATGAAGTTCTTCCCGGAATTTGCAGCCAAACTGGGTACAAAGAATTTTATCTCAACCGGATTTCAATTTCTTCCTGAAGTACTGATGATGGTAACCGGAGGAAAACCAAAATTGATTCTCCAAGTCGAATTTGAAGATACCAATCCGGATATCATTAATGATAAACTTGATAAATTACAGGAAGCGTTAAAACCTTTTGGAGTTCGTACCCGTATTGCGGGTTCTATAAAAGCAGAACAAAAGTATTGGCTTATACGAAGAGAAAGTTTTAACCTCTTAAGGCAAAAAATCCGCAATAAACATACTGCACCATTTATTGACGATTTTGCAGTACGTCCTGAGTATTTACCGGAATTTTTACCAAAACTTAATGCCTTATTTACCAAATATCCGCATCTTATTTACACAGTTGCAGGACATGTAGGAGATGGAAATTTTCATATTATTCCGCTTATGAATATCGAAGACCCCAAGCAGCGTGAGATAATTCCGGTTCTTGGCAAGGAAGTATATGATTTGGTAATCCAATACAAAGGAACCATCACCGCAGAACATAATGACGGGCTTATTCGTACACCTTATCTTCACCAGATGTATGGAGATAAAGTCTATAAGCTATTTGAAGAAACTAAAAATATTTTTGATCCCCATCATATATTTAATCCCCGTAAAAAAGTGTTTGGAGATTTAGACTTTGCCATGAGCCACGTAAGAACCAGCTGGTAGAAATTGTTGCAAAGTTTTTTATTGGAGAATCAATAATCCCTCGTTGTTCTTAAGCACTAATGAAAACTTTCTGCAAACCCAATGTGTCGAAATCTTTTTCAGGAAGATTTGCAAATACTTTGTAAAAATAGAAGAAATTTTTACTAATGATATCAATTGCTTCATGAAGTGTAATCTTGCCATTGTAATGGGAAACAATGGCATCCCAGAAAATAGTCCTTCCGACGGCAAATCCGACAACACCTGGAACTTTTGCTCCTTCCTGTATCCATCTGGTAACTTTTTCTTTATTTGCACCTCGTCCTAGGACTACCATACTGACATTATTTCTGTTATCACTTCGTATCTGCCGCATAATTTTTTTGTAATCCTTTTCCGTTTCTAATCCTTCAAGTTTCCAGATATCAGGTTCTATTCGTGCATCTTGAAGCTCTTTTATAAGTTTTGCTACTAGTTTTGGACGAAGGATACTATCATACATGTCTATATCGTTTTTCACTTTTGTAAGTTGCCTTTGAGATGGAGGTACGACAACTTCGAGGAGAAATTTATAGCCTCTTTGATGACAGAAATTACTTAGTTCCCTCAAACCTTTTTGCTGTGCTTTTTTCTGTTTTACGTCATCATCAGGATTGTATTTGATAAGTGCCTTTGCAAAAGTCGGATGATATAGTTCTATATGCGCTTTAAAATCTTCACCATACTCAAAAGTAAATGCCTTCTGTCCCGTTTTTTCAGTAGTAAGAATGGTTGAAAAATTATTTTTATTGGCATTTCGCAAAATTGCATATCCGTATTCTTCATCTACCAATATTGCTGCATCTTCTTTGGGTATACCCATTGCAACTGCATCCCGAAAGGCTTCATAAATAATTTGTTTGAAATCCCGTATCAAAGCTCTCTGCTCAAGAGTCATATGTTCAACTTCAGTTTTAAATAAATGTTCAGCAAAGGTATTCCTATGGTCAAAAGCCAAAATATATAATGGATTTCTATATCCTAGAGAATATTCTGTTGAATCAATCCGCTCACGCATTTTTTCTTTGGTGAGAAGCCCTGCTTCAGACCCTACTTTTTCAATTACAGATGCTGCATTTAATGCTCCCCAGCGCATCGCTTCTGTGATTGACTGTCCGTGAAGTAATGCTGCAAGAAATCCTGAAGTATATGCATCTCCAGCTCCTGTTTTTTCAATAACTTTAGCAGGAACAAGCCCAAAGATATGTGTCTTTCCATGTTCATCAATCGTATATGATCCATGTGCTCCATCTGTCATAACGACAATTCTTGGACCAAGTTTTTGTAATTTTATAAGAAGTTCTTCTTTATATTTTTCATCATCATTTTTAGTCTCACTGCCAAAAAGGAGTTGCTCTCCTTCTTCTTTATTGAGAAAAAGAACATACGTTTTGGCAAGGAGCTTTTTTACTACATCTTTTCCTTCTCGAAGTTGAATGCTACCGGGATTAAATGCAATTTGAACATTGTGAGTAACTGCATATTCAAGCGCTTTTTTGTAAGGTGTCTCCCATTCCTGTCCGAGACTGGTTAAGAAAAGCATTTTTGCATGAACCCCTTCATAATTGAACTCGTGTTCACGATGAATATGCTCACTAAACAGCGTTCTGTCTCCTTTGAAATTGATAGCAATAGAAAACGAAGAGGGAGCGTGTCGTGAATGTTTGACAAAACTTCTTGTCATATTTTCATGAGCTAACATATTTACAATTTTGAGAGAGAATTCATCATTTCCAATTTCTGAGAAGAGTGCAGTTTTTATACCCAAACGTGAAAGACCGACGGCAACATTGGTAGCATTCCCCCCAAGACAAAATTCACTATGCTCAACCTCTATTTTTTCACCATGCTTGACACAAAGGTCACGGCTAGCTGCGTCTACTCTGCATTTGTTGTTGGAATCATGGATTGAAAGGAAGATATCAAGCTTCGTATCACCTACACTGATGACATCATATTCGTACATATTAAAATGCCTATTTTTAGCATAGAACTTTTTTTATGACATCTCAAGAGGGAAAAACATATAGAAGGTAGCATATAGTAAATAGCGAACGGCGAAAAGAGAGAAAGTATGAGTTATATGTAATATCCGATTATTGTTGAGGAGGATTTGAAGAACGCTAAACACTCTATTTGTTGCAATACATATTTTTTTTTGCTACTATGCGTATCCATGCTGCCTAAAAAACTTGTTTTTGTTGATATCGAAACTACAGGCGCACGATCCTTTTATGATAGGATTATTGAAATAGGAATTTTGCGTGTTGAAGATAACAAAATAGTCTCAACCTTTAACTCTCTTGTCAATCCTGATGTTTACCTTCCTCAAGAAATAGAAATGCTTACTGGTATTACCTATCAGGATTTAGAACATGCTCCCACATTCAGACAAATTGCCAAAGATATATTTACTATGATAAAAGATTGTATTTTTGTTGCCCATAATGTGCGTTTTGATTATTCGTTTCTCAAAAATGAATTCAAACGAGAAGAAATCTCTTTCTCAGCGAAAAATCTTTGTACAGTAAAACTTTCCCGACTTCTCTATCCAGCATACCCTAAACACAACCTTGATGCGCTGATTGAACGATTTGGCTTCTCCTGTGAAAGAAGACATCGTGCGTTTGATGATGCAAAGGTACTTTTTGATTTTTTTCAAAAAGTTCAACAGGAATTTTCTCTAGAACTAATTGAAGAAGCAGTTAATAAAGTACTTAAAAAGCCATATCTGCCTCCCAAATTAAAACACACTGACCTTGAAACACTTCCTGAGCATGCAGGTGTCTATGTGTTTTATGCAGAAGGCGGGACTCCGCTTTATATCGGCAAAAGCAAAAATGTGAAAGAACGGGTGCTTTCTCATTTTTCTTCAGACATTAGTTCTCCATCTGAAATGAAAATAGCCCAACAAGTCGAAAGTATTGAAGTAGTAAAAACTCCAGGAGAGCTTGGAGCCTTGCTTCTTGAATCGTATATGATCAAGAAATTTTTGCCTATTTATAATAAAAAATCACGTATAAAAAAAGAACTGATTGCACTTAAATATAAAGAAAATGAAGATGGATATAAAACAGTCTATCTTGAACCGATAACTACAATTGATGTAGCATATCTTGATACATTCCTTGGTTTTTTTCGATCAAGAAGACAAGCAAAGGATTTTCTGGTACATCTTTGTAAAGAATATTCGTTATGTGAGAAGCTGCTCTCCCTTGAAAATACCAAGTCTTCCTGTTTTGCTTATAGACTGAATACCTGTAAAGGCGCATGCATTAAAAAAGAAAAACCATTATTCTATAATTTGCGTTTTACCACAGCATTCTCTGCTTTTAAAATCAAACCGTGGCCATTTAGAGGACCTGTTATGATTGAAGAGTATGATGATGAAGGAAATAAAGAATACTATGTATTAGATAAATGGTGCTACTTAGGAAAAATTACTCATGATAAGCAAGATAGTATACTTCCGGCTTCATTAGATACACTTATATTTGATCTTGATGTCTACTATATTCTAAAACAATATTTAAGAAATATAAAAAATAGCAAATATATTCATCAATGTACGTATGAACAACTACAATCGTTCTAAAATAAATTCGTTTAACGAATATTGTTCTAGATAAATAAGCAGATTTTATCTAAAAAGCAAGAGTAAAAGTGCAACTACTACAAATCCTCCTCCAAGCACTATATAAAACAAATCTTTCTCATGCTTTGTCCAATGATGACTTCTGCTTGCTGCATGTGATGTATGATGTCTTGCGACATGTCTGTGTGAAACTTTTTTTCTTTTCAATCTGATCACCTCCTTTAAAATCTCTTGATTTTAAAGGATCCTCACGGAGGCCTGCGGCCTGAGAACCGCAGTTCGAAGGACCCTTCCTCGATAGTTTTCTTAAATTCTAATATTAAGTACTATTACAACATCCGAGACTTGCATTGCTCTTTTCACCACAAAAATAATTGGTCTTTATCTATGATACAGTATTTTAAGATGGGCTTGTCAAGAGGAAAAATAGATGAGTAAACTAGTAACTTACAAATGTACTTACCTGTGCTTTTGCACGGAGTCCATCAAGCCACGGCTGATATTCTTCATTAAGTTTTTCTTGATATAACTTGTCATGTGCTAATTTGTTTAACTGTGCAGGGCTTTGATCTTGTAGAAGAGTATCTTTATTATTATCTATGTACGTTTGTATATCTTTATCAGTTATCTTAATGCGTTTTGCAAGCATTTTCTCAGCTAGTTTGTCTACCACAATAAGTTTTTTGAGATCATTTCTTGTCATATTTTGGGCTTGTAACGCAGAATCTAATTTTTGATTTTGCTTGGCTAAGGTTGATTCCATCTGATTCATTTGATCATTTACTTCTTTGTCGCTGACTGTGACATGTTCTCGTTGTGCTTCCTGTTCGACAAGTTTTCTCGTAATGAGTGAATCAAGAACTTGTTTCCCTTGCTGTTTTTCAAGTTCACTGATTACTGTAAAACGACTTATGGGCTGTCCATTGACAACTGCTGCAACAAAAAGGCCTCTGAAAATATAAAGAAGTGACGCAAGAACAATAAGTACAAAAGCGGTAATCGCATATGATTTTCTAATCCTAACACCTGAAGTTTTTGTAGTAGAAGTTTGAGATTTTCTAGAAGTATCTATAGTATTTTCTTTAGGGACTGCTGTTTTTTTTGCTGTTGTTCTTTTTACTATTTTTTTAGTTGTAGATTTAGCTTTTGTTCTCGGCATAGTCAGTATTATATAGTCATCATTTTATAATTGCAAGACCTAAATTTATAGGTTTATTTATTCAGGTGTAGAAGTTAATGTAGCTTGTAAATCAACTGTTTGCCTTTGTGAGTTATCATTTTGATTATTATCACGATATACACTTATTGTTATCGTATCTCCTACTTTCTTTTTACTAATAAGAGTTGATAATTCTGTAGTTCCAGAAATTCTCTGTCCATCTATTTTGACAATAATATCTCCTTGTTGCACTCCCGCCTTTTCTGCCGGTGATCCCTGTACTACTTGCTGCACATATGCACCTTCTGGGATATTATCAAGAAGTGCTAAATCACGTGAAATTGTTTTGTAGGCAACTCCAAGATATGGTCTATTAAATTGACCTGTTTGATTAAAGTTGTTCAAAGAATCTTTGATAACATTGATAGGAATTGCAAAACCAATATTTTGTCCGCTTTCAGAAACCGCAGTATTTACTCCAATTACCTGTCCTGAAGAATTAAGAAGCGGACCTCCACTATTCCCTGGATTTATTGCTGCATTGGTTTGGATTACATTATCAAGTTTTTCAACAAATCCTTCAAAAGGACTCCCAGCAGTAATGCCTCGTCCCAATCCTGAAATAACTCCTGTGGTAACTGTATTTCTAAATTCTCCAAGTGCAGTTCCAATTGCGATTACATACTGACCAACTTGTAGATTTGAAGAGTTACCAAGATTAATTGGAGGTAATGACGTGCTTGCATTTTCATTGGGGTCTATTTTTAAAATTGCGACATCATTAAGAGGATCTCTATACACTTTTTGCACCGTGTATTTTTTATCATCGTTAGTTATTATCTGATACTTTCCCTGGGTATCTGAAACAACATGTTTGTTGGTAACAATCATCCCGTCTGATGAAAGAATAAATCCTGAACCTATGCTCTGTGGTTGATTTGGTTGTATATTTTGTTGGCCTTGATCCTGCGGGAAAGGTATACCAAAAAAAGAGAATGGTCCTGAATCAAATGGCGAACTGTTAGATTGCTGTGGAGCGTTTTCAGCAACAGTAACAACTGAGGGACTTGCTTTTTTGACAATGTCTATTGTTACTGATTCTTCGGTAACTATTTTTATTTTTTCAGAACTTTGTGGAGTTGTAGAACTATTGATAAAATAATTCCCAAGGTTTGGAGCATATTTTTGAATGCTACTTATTACTCCAAGAACAATAAGCAAAACTGCAATTAATACTACTAACCTTCTCATTTCTGTTGTTCTTTATTATAAATATTCTTATGTTTCTCTGCAAGTGTAGTATGGAATTCTTAAAAAAAGCTGAAAAGTATGTGACTAATCTTTTTATTTATTTTTTGGGTGCAGAAGTTTGAGGTTTGTGATTTTGATTATATTCTATGTGTGCTTTTACTAATTTGTTTACCATAGGCAACATTTTTTCTCTTTCTTGTTGTTGACTTTTATTCTCTCCAGAAAGAGGTATATAGTGATTGCTTGCCCACTGATATACATCCGAATCGACATTTCCATGAAGTGCCTGTGTTGCAATCTCATCAAAATCAATCGTAGGGTTATTTTCTTGTTGATGTTAAGGTTTATTTTCAGGACTTCTCATGTGATGAATATTATATTATTGATTGACTAATGCTTCAACTGCTTTTTCAAGTTGTGTATCATGAGTTGGATCTTTTTGATCTAACTCAACGCTTATATCTGGTTTGAGTCCTGTACCATCTTTTCCATTTCCAACCCATGTACCATTTGGAGTTAACCATTTGGCAATAGTGATATGAAGTCCTGCTCCGCCACCTAGATCTTCTGCTTCTTGTACTGTTCCTTTCCCAAATGAATTTTCACCAACAAGTATGGCGCGTTTGTTGTCTCGCAACGCGCCTGAGACTATTTCGGCTGCAGATGCTGAACCTTTATTGAGAAGAACTACCACAGGGATATCTGTTAATCGACCTTGTCCCGTAACTTTTTCAGAAGTTCTATTCCCATTTCTGTCTTCCTCTAAAACGACATCTCCATCTTTTATAAATTCTGAAGCAATATATTTCGCATCGTTCAAATATCCGCCAGGATTATTGCGTACATCCAAAATAATTCCTTTGGGCTTTTTACCATTTTGGATATCATTCACAATCCCATTTACGACATTTTGCCATTCCTGATTGGTTGAATCTCCAAATTGGGAGAGTCTTATATACGTAATGGGAGTATTGAGATTACTCTTTAAATCTCCATTTTTGTTTATCCCTTCAATATCTTTCACTTGTTTGGTCCAGGAAGTCACACTTTTAACAGATATTGTATCTCTCACAATATGAATATCGGTTGGTGGCTCACCTGATTTTCGCAGTACAGTAAGTGTAACGGATGTTCCTTTGGGCCCTCTAATTTTATCAACTGCTTGATTAAGAGACCAACCTGCAGTTACTACACCATCTACTTTTATCACCGCGTCTCCTGCTTTAACGCCTGCTTTTTGTGCTGGACTTCCATCAAGAGGTGCAACGACAATAATTTGTTTATTTTTCATTCCGAGTTCTGCGCCAATTCCTTCAAATTTCCCTGCTAAATTCTGTTTGAAATTATCATTTTGTTGAGGAGGAAGATAAAGAGTATATGGATCGTCAACACTGTTCACCATTCCAGAAATTGCTCCGTCCAAGATTTTTTGCGCGTCTATTGCGTTCTTGTTGTAATAGTTGGATTGAAGTTTATCAAGTACATTCCAGAACTGAGTAAAATCTGCATGCATCAATGAAGGTGGTGGTTCCTTGCTTGAGAATGCAACTTGCGGCTGAAAATTTTTCCAATCAAGACTAACTTTGGTTATTCCAACCCAGTAGCCTATCAATAATGAAACAACTATTATCAGCCCTAATCGTAATTTTGATGTATTCATAAATCTGTGAGTAGTACTGCTTTCGCTTTCCCTTCCAGATATATCCTCTTTGCCTTCCATTTCATTAGTGTATCATATTCTCCATCAGGTATTTCAATTACAGGTGTGATAATATTTTTTTCTGTAAGATATGTGATATCTTCGTCCTCTATATTGGTTGCGATTATTCCTTTTACTCCTATCGCTATGGCTTTTAGTAAAATTTCTCTTTCAAATCGCTTCCCTGTAATTACTTTATCTATCACTTTATCATCTATTTGATAAGCTTGAATTCCTTTTCCATCTTCCGGCTCACGCAATTCATATAATTCCCCTTCTCCTTTATCTCCGCTACCTTTGTTTGCTATGAGTGCGTTTGCCTGAGTAGTAACAGCAATTTTTTCATTATTGCATAAATCCACCATACCATCAACAGGTGAAATAATATTTTCTGTAAGAGACTGGTATGAATTTCCATCTTCTGCCTGTAATTTGATAACAAGATTTCCGCTGTCGCGTTCATAGCGTATAACTGCTCCTTGGACGTTGCTTATCACTTCTGACTTGTCCATTCCGAGGAAATTACTTTTTATGGCAAGGATATCACCTGGGGTGACAATATCTCCTGGTTTTTTCTTCACCAGCGTTCTTGCTTTCTGGACCGGTACTCCTAATTCTTCTGCAATATTGATAATTTTTTCCTGGACAATTTCTTTTGTTGCAAGAGATTGCCCTTTTTTGACTGTATCACCTTGTTTTACAAGAGGTGAAAATCCATTTGATAAAGAAAATGTAAGTGTAGGCATTGCGACCCTTTATTTAGAATAGCAAATATTAGTCGTGTGCTACAAATGGCAATAATGCAAGATGGCGGCCATATTTTACTGCGAGGGTGAGTTGTTTTTGATGATGACTGCAGAGACCATTTACTTGCCTGTTTACAATCTTGCCTCTATCGGTAACAAACCTTTGCAAAACTGAAATATCAGCATAGTTTGGCTGTGATTTCTCAGTGCAGAAAAAGCACGTCTTTGGCGCTACTGTTTTTTTTCTTTTTATAACTTTTCTTTCTTTTGCCATATAATTACTTTCTAAAAAGGTATATCATCAGGAGCTACTTCTTCCCCTCCTGTACTCGCTGGTTCTTCGTGTGTTTCTTCTTTTTCTTCCTTTGCAGGTGCTTTGGCTTTTGGTTTGGCAGGTTCACTTGCTCTTTCTGTACCATTGGCAGCTGCAGTTCCTTGGTTTTTGTTATCAAGAAGTATCATATCATCAATCACAACTTCTGTAAGTGATTTTTGTTGTCCATCCTGTGCTGTCCAACTTCTGGTAGAAAGTCTTCCTTCTACATATACTTTTCTGCCTTTTACCAAAAACTGACTGCAAAGCTCTGCTAATTTATTCCAGGCAACAATTCTATGAAACTCTGTATCTTCCTTTTTCTCTCCGGAATCAGTTGTCCAGGAACGGTTGGTTGCCAAACCAAATGTACAGACCGCAGTACCACTTGGCGTATATCTAAGCTCTGGGTCTCTTGTCAAATTTCCTATCAACTGTACTCTGTTTAAACTTCGTGCCATACCTTTTACTTCGTCCTCAAAAGCAAATGCCGTAATACTTTTTCATTTCTATGTAATTTTTGTTCAACATCAGATGGGATAACCTTTTCTGTTTCCAATTTCATAAGGTGATAAAATCCGGCAAGCTCTTTTTTAATAGAGTACGCAAGCGGTTTTTGTCCCCACTCTTCTTCTTTGGTAATTTTTATATCTTTAAGCGATTCTTTGACACTTGTCAAAAGCTTTTTTCGCTCAATTTCAGACAGTGAAGGCTTAAGAACCAAAACTAAATCATATAAACGCATAGTAGTATCGTATAATTGTACTCAAATCTGCCTCAAAAAGCAAGAGATATATTATTTTTAAGCTGTGAACAAAAAAAATGTAAGCCTTTTTCCCACGAAAAAACCCCTGGAACTTCAAATGCGCTTATACAAGCATTGCGGTGACGCCATTGTCACCGCCGTGTACAAATCGCATCCCTGCGAAATTCCAAGGGAGCACGCCATTGTGCCCCCAATAATCATGATGGGGTTAATCCCACCAGTTCCTTCGATAGTCTTTCGATGGACCCGTAGGTCCTGTATGAAGAATCCACGGCATTCTGTCTCGCCAATCTGGCTGCCTCCATGCATGTTTTATGCAGAAAAAGAATCCTTTCGCTACTAGACTAACTGCCATGAAGACTACAGGTACAACTGCCCCTTGCATGCCGCGTTCCTTTCGTTTCTGGCGGGACGGTTCGCAGCACCTTACTGCAAATCCATCTTTGCCAGACCAAGTCTCGATTGAAGCGGGATTTGGTCTGGCAAGCCAGAAAAGGTTTATATTGGGGTACACATGTAAAAGTGCTTATCTAAACAATACCAGAAAACACAGCAAAAGTCAATATTATAGGTCTTTATTTTAACCTTAGACTACGGTTTTTCTTTGTAGGTTTTTATAAATGATATTGCACTCTTACTCTCTAAACCTGCTTTTTTTGTTGCTTCCTCAAGTGGCATAAGCATTCTCTCAAGAATTTCAGGATGTTTTATCAAGGATATTTTTTTGTACGACTCTCGCGCTTTGGTAATATGATAATGTATGATGTCACACACTTCATTGATAATGTTATACCAAAATATTTCCTGAAGTTTGGGTAATGCAATATCAATTGCACCTGTTTTATTTTTTGTCTTTGATGCTCTGTATTGTGTGAGAATAAGTGCATTTACAGGATTTATATGTCCTTTTTTCAAGTCACTTTCCCAATCATGTGCATCATCATTGAGTTGCCGTGCTATCAAGTAATGTCTAAAAAACGAAAGTAAGTTTTGAATTTCTGAAGAATCTTTTGTATAACCTAACGCAAAAAGTATTGCCAAAGGTCCCAATGCATGACCTATGGATTTATCAACAAGTATCGTGTAATTACTAAAGTCAGGTAACGGGTATTTCAAGATATCATCTTTCTCTTTTATTCTGCAATGGATAATTTCCCAACTATTGGCTGCATCTATCGTATCCATGCTGGTTTGAAAAAGCGTAAGAAACTCATTGTTTTTAGGAAGAATCGTGATGAAAATTCTTGTCACCTCACGAAGTGAAATATTTGCAATTGATAATGTTCTTATGTCTCCTTCTTCATCCAAAAAATTATCATATATAGTATAGGCAAGCCAGCCAAATACGTTGGCACATCCTAGTTCAATAAGAAATACTTCATGTATTTTTTTTCCTTTATCTCCCAGACTCTGATTAAAATAATATGGCAAAAGAGGAATTTGTTTTCCTTTCTCTCCTTCCAATATATCTTTGAGCTGCAGTTTCATTTCTTCTTTTATACTTATATCAAATGGCTTAAATGTCTCTTCAACCTTTGTAATAACTTTTTTATAGATTTTAATCTGTTGTTGAGACATATTTTCCTGTTTCCTGTTTTTCTTCTGGAGCGTTGTATATTTGTAGAGTGCTTCAAGACAAAACGCAGTAGTCATTGCGTATGATCCAGAATAATACGGCACTCCATCTTTACTTGGGTCCAAATAAAATGGACAAGCATCCCAACTCCCATCCTTTTTTTGTTTTTTTAAAAGATATGAGAGGCAGTCTTCCAAACCTTCCAGCGGAACATCAAGATTGATAAGTGCCAACAGTGCAAGTGCAGTATATAAAGGATTTTCCCACATGTTGTTTTTATCTTTTTCTTTTAAGAGCATCGTCTTTAATTTCTCTCTATATCTCCCTTTATAAAGTCTGGAAATGAAATAAATAATTGGATAAAAAGACGGATAATAGGGAGATTTGATATTCCCACTTTTAATTTTAGATTCTATAAACGTTACAAGATTTGGTAACTCTATTGCAAAAAGAGAAAGAAAGTACGCGATATTGCTATTGACTGCCAAATCAACATCCTGCCATTTTCCGTCATCCTTATTAACCAGCCAAGTGCGGTATGGTCCTCCTTCTTTTTCTTCAACTGAAGTTAATACCATTACAATTTTTGCGAGGACCTCTCCATCAATTATCTTGTTATCAATATGTAATAATGCAGCGACTGCACAAAATGTATCATCTAAATCATCAGGATATCGCATATCTAACGATTCTTTTGATCCTCTTGCCCAATAATTAAAAGACCAGTGTTTGCTTTTTTGTTTTAATAAGAATTTTGCAGCTCTAGATTTTATTGTATCTGCAGGTATGTCTTTTAAGGCAAGAAGGATAAGAGATGTCGTAAAAGTCGTATGATACGTAAGAGCACTTTTAAAATTGAAAGGGTCAGGTGATGAAAGACTAAGAAAACCTCCGTCTTTTTGTTGTTGTGATAAGATATAGCTTATTCCTCTTTCAAGTACTTTCTTGAAATCAGACACCATTACTTAATACTAAAAAGGAACTCCTGTAAAATCAAGACTACTTCCCTTTTCTCAAAGGAATGAGTATGGTAAAAAGCGTTCCGTTTTCTTTTCCTGTTTCTACATTGATTGTTCCGTTAAATTCCTTATCAATAATATATTTACAAATAGAAAGACCAATACCTGTATTACTGTCAAAACTTTTTGTCGTAAAGAATGGCTCAAAAATTTTATCAAGATATTTTTTTTCAATACCTTCACCATAATCCTGAACCGTTAATTGTATTGTATATTTCAGTTTTTGTGCAGTAATTTCAATTTTCTTTTCTTTTTTCCTTTTCAAATGTTCGTATGAATCAATAGCGTTTGAGATAAGATTCGTGATAACTTGATTAAACTTTAATTGATTTCCATAGAGTGTAATAGAAGACGTTTTGTCGAGATGTATCTGGATATTTTCTTCTTTTGCTTTATAATGAAACATATCAATCACATCCTGAATTTCATCTGTTACTGAAAATCGCTTTCTTAGTTCGTGACTTTGCATTTGTTTCCTTGCAGTTTTCACAAAGTCCTCAAGCTTTTTAAGTCCTATTGTTGCACGATGCAGTAACACTTTTCTTTCATCCAATTGATTTCCTGATATTTCTTCAGCTTGCGAAGACAGTTGATTTAAATTAAGAGAGACTAAGTTGAGGGGATTTGCCAAATCATGAAAAAGTCCTGATGCAAGTCGACCAAACTCTACAAAACGGTAGAGTTGTGCAATCTTTTCCGCTTGCAATTGTTTTAATTCTTGAGTACGTTTTTCAACGGTAACTTCGAGTAAATCTCTTTGTTTTTTGAGCGCTGCTTCCGAAACTCTGGCTCTTTTCAATGCTTTCTCACCTTCAATATTGAAGAGCCAGGAAATAAGGGCAATAATAAGCAATGTAATATATCTCACTATTGTGTCTGCCAAATTATATGCTTGCTTTTTCCAATATAAATCGGGTCTGTATATATGATTGATTTGCAAATATGAGATTGTAATAAAGGTAACTCCTGTAAGAGCTGTAGCGGTGAATATCGATTTTGTATCAATCAATATTCCTGACATAACAATAATAAGCGCATACAGGAGAAGAACCTGAGGTACGTCTGCTCCCCATCGTGCAGAAGTATAGAAAGTAGTCAAAAATAAAAAGGCGATAAAAATTGTTGCGGCTATTTTTGATTTTTTAAGTCTGGATAATATTAGGAGGATACAAAAAAATGAAAAAAATGCAAAGGTAAACACTGGTAGTAACCCATGATAAGGTGTTGAAGTAAAATAGAAAAACAAATTTTGTCCGAAAGCGACAAATGTCAAAATAATGATGGAAACCAGCAAAATATTAAGGATAAATTCTCGACGGGCAGTATCTTTATCTTTTGAACGGGGCAGAATAATATAATGTAATAAAAAAGTAGACGTTGTTTTAAAGAACATTGCAAAATCAATAATGTTGAGCTATTATACTATTCCTAAGGAAAGCACACAATAAAGGTTATTTTATCGTGTGCTCTCTAAGTCTAAAACTCACTTGACCTATACATTACCCCATGGATCAAGCGCGTTTGTTTTTGAAGTAAGGAGTGCTTTTACACTCTTTTTACTTCTTGCAGATTTATTTACAAGAAGTGCCTTCATTATTTCACTCATTTATATCACCCCCTTTCCTCTCTATCTAGTCGCTAGCTTATATCCAAATCCATGAGCTGTCTTTATAAGTTTTTTATGAAATGGCTTATCTATTTTTTCCCGCAGATTTCTGATATGCACATCTATAAAATTAGTTGCAGCTTCTACGTCACTGTCCCATACATGATCTAAAATCATTTCACGGGTGACTACCTGTCCTTTGTTCCTCATGAGATATTCAAGTATATAAAGTTCTTTTTTCCGAATAGGAATTACCTTGTTATTTCTTTTGACAACTTTTGTACTTAAATCAAGTGTCAAATCACCAACTGATAAGATATTTGAAGGCAAAGTAGATAGTGAACGACGGCTAAGTGCATTGATTCGCGCAATAAGTTCTTCCATTGCAAAAGGTTTGATAAGATAATCATCAGCACCTGAATCAAGCGCTTGTACTTTTCTTCGTATTTCCGATTGTCCAGTCAGCATAAGAATAGGAGTTGATAGTCCTTCCTTCCGAATTTTTCGGCATATATCAATCCCATTGGCATCAGAAAGAATCATATCTATGACAATGACATCATATATTTCATTTTGCATTTTCTTCTCGCTTTCTTTTGCACTTAATGCAATATCAACTAGAAAATGTTTAGAAAGTCCATCTCGTATAGTAAATGCGGTAACTTTATCATCTTCTATAACAAGTAGTTTCATAATGAAAGATTATTAAATATTTATTAAAATTTCATGAAATTTTTGTGGGTTACTCATATTCTATCATTTGCTAAGAGGCTAAAATAAAAAAACAAAGTGATAGAAGACACAAAGAGCTAGGATCCTATTTTGAATTCTATAACATCACCGTCTTCTACCACGTAATCTCTTCCCTCTTGTCTTGCTTTCCCAAGTTCCCGTGCTTTTTTTATTCCTCCTGCTGCAACATATTCATCATATGAGACAACTTCTGCTTTAATGAATTTTTTAATAAAATCTGTATGTATCTCCCCTGCTGCATATTGAGCATTTGTTCCTTTTTTGATAGTCCAGGCACGAACTTCTTTCTCTCCTGCAGTTAAAAAAGAAATTAACCCTAAGGTTTCATATGATTTTTGTATTAATCGTTCAAGTCCTGATTCTTTAAGTCCTAAATCTGCGAGATATTGTTTTTGTTCATCTTCTGAAAGTTCTGATAACTCTGATTCAATCTTCGCGCAAATGACCACAAAGTTACTTGCACTGAGCGGAGCCGAAGTGTTGCTTGCATCAAAGTTTTTATCGTTCGAGCGAAGTCGAGAACTATAATCTTTAACAATCTCTGGGATCCTCTCTTTTGTATAATCCTGTTCCGAAACATTCAAAACTATTACCTCAGGCTTTCCTGAAAGCAAAAATAAATCCTTTATCGCCTCTCTTTCTTCATCAGTAAATTCAACATTACGAATTGGTGTATCATTATTAAGCGCATCAATTGCTTTTTGTATTGTAGTTTTTTTAAATGGCTCAATTTTTCTATTCTCAAGTGCTTTTTGCAATGTTTGGAGATCTGCAATCATAAGCTCTGTCGTAATTACTTCGTAATCTGACTTTGGATCAACTGAACCTTCTTTGACAATATCTGCATCTTCAAAAACTCGGACGACATGGGCGATTATTTTTACTTCTCTTATGTGTGACAAAAATTTATTCCCAAGTCCTGCTCCCTCACTGGCTCCTTTCACCAAACCTGCAATGTCTACGAATTCCACAGTCGCAGGCTTTATGGGCGGCATATTGTTTAAGCCGTGTCGAGAACTTTCATGGTCATTCTGAGTCGAAGACGAAGAATCTCTTGCGACAATCTCTGCCAGTTTTTTGAGTCTTGCATCCGGCACCGGCACGATGCCAACATTTGGTTCAATTGTTGCAAAAGGATAATTTGCAGCCAAAGCCTGCTGCTTCTTCAACAGGGCATTAAAAAGTGTCGACTTCCCAACATTTGGTAATCCTACTATTCCGACACTCAGACTGGAACTTGACATAATTTTGAACCTCCTCTCTTATTGGTAAGTAGCCACGCACCACTAATCGTGTTTGTTGTGCTATTATCGTGTCTACAACCTTTCGGATTATGACTTGTTTCTTATCAAAACTCAAATGGTTTTTTAAAACCAATGCTGCTGATTCAGTAAAGTCATTTAACTGGTCATCGCTAGGAAGTGCGACTAAATCAGAATCATGGTTATTAACTTCCAAGCGACCTACCTGCTTTTCTAAAACAGCTCTTCTCATTTTAAGATCTCCAATAGCCTCCTTAAATTGATCCATGCTGATTATCTCAGCACCAAATGCTTTAATATATCGCTGCTCTTCTTTCTTTATTTTTTCAATTTCCTTTTTCAAACCTTCTATTTCAACTGAACCATCAACCACTGTGCCTTGCTTCTCGTCTGAAAACTTTAAAGCAAATATCCATCGTACTTATATTGGTTCAATCGAAAGAGGCGAACAAAATGTTTCGATTGATAACATACAAAAGTTAGCTAAAGCGTTAAAAGTCGAGCCTAAAGAACTTTTCAATTTTTAATTAGTCATCAAATAAAAAACCAAATTTTTTAATTCCTTCGATAGTTCATAAGCAGTTGCGTGAGAAAGATAACCCAAATATGATTGTAATGCTTGATTTAACGATTCGTAACTTATTTTTTTTCCCTAAACAACTGCATCTTTTTATCAATTTTTCTGAAAATTCTTCTCTTTGTCTTTGTTCTGGGTAATACAAAATGAGGAAAAACAACATATCCAAGAAAATCTATACCTAAATAATAATCTCTTATAATAATTTTGTCAGGATGGAGAACTTGCTTAAGTTTAAATTTAAGAAATTGCTCGATTTTTGATAATACTTCTTTCAAATATTCTTGATCCTCTGAGAGGATAACAAAATCGTCAGCATAACGTATATAATATTTAATTTTAAGCTCATTCTTAACAAACAGATCCAAGGGATTAAGATAGATATTTGCGAGAAACTGTGAAGTCAAATTACCGATAGGCATACCCTTAGGTTCAAACAAATCAAAAGTATAATCTGATTGGAAACTATCAATAATTTCACTTAACAGCCACAAAAAATCATCGTCTTTAATTTTTTCGGAGAGCAGTTGTAAAAGAATTTTCTGATCTACTGTAGCAAAAAACTTTTTAATATCACATTTAAGTACATAAATAGCAGAGGTATTATTCCTGCTTGCTTTACACAACATTTGAGCAAACTTTTCAACTGCTTTATGAGTTCCTTTATTTTTTCTACAAGAATAAGAATGGGCGTAAAACGTAGAATCAAACACATTTTCAAGGATACTACTCACTAAATGGTGGACTACCCTATCTCTAACCTTTGCCTTTGAAATATGTCTAACTTTTGGATCTCTCACATAAAACGATTTATATCCTCCATGTTCATAGGTCTTATTTCTTAACTCTTCATTCAACAAGAACAAGTTATCTTCCAAATATCGACCAAACTCGACCACATCTTTTTTCTTTTTCTTTCCTAGAATAAAGCCATCCCATGCTTGGAAAATAGCCTCAAGTGTGGTAATATCTGAGTAAATGTTATGCCAGATTTTCATGATCTTCAAACAAACAATCGAACTTTTGATTTTCCTATCTTTCAAAAAACATACGAGACGTATAAGATTTTTTATAGCTATTTAGTCAATTTTCCTAAGAAAGATAAATATACACTTGGACAACGATGCGAAAATGCACTCCTTGATTTTCTCGAAGCAATTACTTTAGCAGGTAGCCTATCAAAAGCTGAAAAACTTCCCATATTGCAAGGAGCGAGCACAAAACTTGATTTAGCAAAAATATTCATCCGACTTTGTAAAGATATAAAAATTCTTGATAATAAAAAATATTTAACTCTTGAATCCTCTCTCCAAGAAATAGGCAAAATGCTTGGAGGTTGGATTAAATCCACGTCCACCTAAAATAAGACCTGCCCTTGATAGAGCAGGCCGTTTTCTTTTAGGAGAAGATAATACTACCGCAGCACGGAAACCGATGTTGTCATTCGAGTTGCCAGGGTGATCCCAGTTGACGTTCGACGCACCACCGTTGTCAGAGTTACCGACCATCAAACGGTTCGAGTCACCGGACTCCCGTGTGTATTGCCCCTTTTCTTTCCTGAGATAAATACGTCTCATTATTACCACCGATAGCTAATAACGCTTATTCAAAGTTTTTCTCGTGCCAAGATTATCTTTATGTTATAAAGATTCTCTCCTGTATTTTACTTGGCTCAATAAATTGAGCCTTCGAAAAAGGACAAGTAGTTTCATCTTCCTTTCTGCACTCTTTTGATAGGCGTACCCGTCAAAACTCAGGCGACTACAAAAGAAGAGAGATTTCGTGAGACACAGGCAATACCCATATCTACATTAACCAAATCTACTGTGGAGTATAAAAAATTATCAGAAGAAAATCAAGCACAAATGCTATTTATCAACATCATTGTTATTTTTGAATATAAAATTTCGGAAGACCAAAACAAAAGAATCAAAGATTCAAGCGATCAAGAATCCAGAACTACCGCAGCACGGAAACCGATGCCGTCATCCGAGTAGCCAGGGTGATCCCAGTCGACGTACGACGCACCACCGTCGTCAGAGCCACCGACCAACAAACGGCGCGAGACACCGGACTCCCGATATTCATCTTCTACCCACTCATATGTATCAGTCGCACCCCATCCTTCACGATTTCCTAATAAATTCCACTCTAAGGCTGTGAGCAGTCTCATGTCAGCTTTCCCTGTAAGACCTAATGTTGAGAGTAGATCAGGCTTGATCCTATTTATTCCTTCTTTAGCATTATTCCAGCTCACATTAAACCTATCAGACAAACCAAGCCTTGCAGTAATAGGTGTTTGAGCATATTGATTCCCGTAAGATGGCTTGTCCATTGTTTCGACAGCAATCCATTTTCCTGGTAGGGTTGGAAAATTAACTTTGTTCGCTTTTACTTGTTCCCAATACCATGATCGTAAATTCCTTATTTTTGTGTGATCAACTTTTTCTTGATCTGATAATGATTCATATGGCTTCCAATTTGGATAACGTGCATTTATCTCCCTTAGGTATTCACCGACATTTTTACTTCCTAAACTAGCTTGCATTAAGTCTAAGCTTGGAACAAAACGCAACTCCATGCCAAAAGCTTCCAGATTTCTGATTACTTCTGGAGAAATATAATCAGGGAGACGAGCAATGTCTACTTGTCCACCTAAAATATCCTGCCAAACTCGTTGTTCTTGAGATTCTAGACCTGAAGTTGCCTCTTGTCTTCTTTCTCTTGCACTGCTAACACCCATTGGATTTTCATTACTTAATGCTGTTTCTCCTGCCATTTGTGATGGGAGAATATAACCCTTTTCTTGTTCTTCAATTGTTACATGCGGCTCGGATGTGGCATTCGTGGTTAAACCATACGCATGAAGAACCTTTTGAAGTGTTTTTCGTTCTTCCGGAGTACTGAGTGTCTTTGGATCGTTAATAAACTCTCCAAGCTTTGAAGTCATGTAATCTGCAAAGTTTTGGCCACGAGCAGCAGCTAATTCCCATTCACCAAATAGCTTAAAAAGTGTTCCTGGATCAAGAAAGTTTGTATTTAATGTAGTTTCAGTATTGCCTTGCCCATCAATACCAAGTAAGCTTTTCATTTCAGTAGAAAAGCCTTCAAAATCACGATTATGGATTCTTTGCATCATCTCAGCTGCTTTTGTTAGTCTTTCAATATATTCCGCTTGTGAGGTACTTAGCTTCAATACTCCATTTTCTTCTATTAACATGGCACGGATAATATCATCCATTTCCTGAGCAGGCATGTAACTTACCTCAACTCCTGTAAGTTCACGTAAGATTGCAGGATCCATCTCTTCACGCTGTTTCGTTCTTTCATCTTTAGGATTTCCTGTAAATAATTCAACAAAATTATTTGTTATTTCGTGAACTTCTCCATTAAAACCAGGTATGTGAACTTTATCACCTGGTTTTGCCCCCATAAGATATTTCATTGAAAGTTGCGTTCTTGTTGAACCACCTGTGAATTCTTCATGAACCAATCCAACCTGTTTTTCTAAAGCTCTTGGATATGGACCAGGTTTAACACCACTTTGCACATTACCACTCTCATCTTCGTATAGCTCTCGGTATCCAAAAATATCACGAGGCGTTGTGCCTTCATGCCAAGGTACGATTTCGTATCCTCCTGTTAAGTTATTCAGCACATAAAAAGCGAGTTGTGTTTTACCAGTACCAGTCGAACCTACAAGAAAAATTTTCTTTCCGGCAAGTGCTTCACGAGTAATACGATCTACAAGATACTCGCGAGAAGGGGTCATAACAAATCCTTTTTCTTTAAGTTCTCGTTTATATTCCAGGAGTTTTTGCGTTTCAAGATAGCCTAAAGTGGCTGGGGTTGCAGTTTCTTCTATACCTCTTTCCTGCTCTTCCAATTCACTCAATTTGCCTTGAAAAAAACCGATCTGATCGGCAGCACTTTGCGTAAGTTTTCCGTGTTGTTGTTTGCTATCTAAATATCTTCTATAAATTGCTTGCCTCAGCTTCCCTGTTACCCGATCAATATCTCGAACTTCTCTCATTGAACGACTTGCTGCTTGATATTGGGAAATTTCAGCATCGAATTCTTGTTCAAATCGTTCTCTTACTTGAGGATACGCTAATAAATCAGTTAATCTCTGTCTTACTAAATCTTGGTGCTCTGAATTGGCAGTTGGAACATGTCCATCAACTGAATCGTCTAAAAGGCCAGAAGTCGGTGTATGTTCATCTCTTGGTTTCTGATGAGGACGTAATATATCATCAAGTTGTCTTTCTAAACTTCGTACTCCCTCACCTTCAGCAAGCTTTACATCAGGTGTAAAATGATCAGGTGTACGGTAATACTCTTCCAAATATCCAAGTACTGAAAAACATTTGCTTTGTACATCTGGTGGAGTTAATTGTGCGGGATTATCAACACTCCCTTCATGAGGCATAAACCTTCGAAAGGTTAGCGGTGCCAAACGAAAGCGAGCTTGAGCAATTCGCTGCGGTGAAAGTGATTCTATGTTTGCTGCATCTTCGGCCATATATCTTTCTAACATTATTATACACAAGTTTCTATAGTTTTGATAAATGTTTCATTAGTAACTTGTGTCTAGTCATAGTTGCTTGGGTAATATCATCAATAACAACTGCTGCATCTGGATCAGCCGGATCATTACAAACCACCCTAACATCTTGAGCAGCACTACCAAATCCGATACCTTGTACAATAATTCCAGCTTGTCTTAATTCTTTAATTAAAGCTACACATCGAGCCTGATCTGTTACATCTCCATCTGAAACAATTGTCAAAACCTTTGCATGTCCTCCTTCCTTAATTTTTTGTATTGTTGTTGGATCTAAAGCATCTCGATATTGCTTTAATGATTCACCTAGCCCTTGTGATGATTGATTATGAGCTTTTAATGCACCATCGAGAGCAACCAACCCTTTTTCTGTTATTGTATCTGTTGATTCCTGAACAACATCAGTCCAGTTACCAAATGTGGCAACTCGTGATTGCACACTCAGTGGGGTTGTCATATGAGTTCTATATCGTGAATGATTTAAGCGATCATTAAGTGTTTTGATATTATATTCAGAACTTAAAACCATTTTTCGTTGTTCATCCCCAGGAAGACCACTCATTGAACCCGAAATATCCAAAATAAAATCGTCTTCAAATACCGATACTTCAATACGTTCTTTTGGCTTTATTTGTGTTCTCTGATAGCCCAAAGGATTATCATCATGTGAACGAACATCTATATATGCAGTTACAGGATCATCTAAAAATTCACCTTCACTTTGCCTCACAGGTCCTTTATATACTTCATGAGGAATCTCACGACGTTTATAAAGTAGATCAAATAAATCACGCCATTCCTGATAAATCGTACTTTGTCTATGTCTTATAGAAGATTGCGCAGGAACAGAAATTCTGTTTACACCATTAATCCATGTCTCTAATTGATGCCATTCACGCCAGGCAACACCTTTTTCTTGCTCAAATTGCTTTGCTGCCAATTCTTCTGGAGAGGGTATTTGAGAGGAAGTTGATTCGTCTTGCTGTGATAGCTGTTCATAGAGTTTTTCAATTTCTTCTTGACTCAGTTCTGGTTTGTCTACATCTGAATCACCAAAATCACCATCCTGAGGCTCTGATTGTCCATCTTGATCTTGTGAGTCATCTTTTGCTTTTGGTGGAGTTGCATCCATTCCTTTATGTGTCCATACCTGCTTATCAGCATCCCAAACCTCACCCCAGGCATGTTTTGGAAGTCCAGGTGCTTCTACAACAGCAAATTCAAATCGAGGGTCTTTACTGCTTACATAAGGACCTGTTGCAATTCGAGAGGCTACACCTAATCTTTTACATAATTCATCTCGTAAAATATTTGCCCAATAACAATGAGCAACGCCTGTTTCCTTAATTTTAGCCCACAATTCTTCTGGTGGTGTGGATTGGTATAAGGAGTCAATTTGGGCAATTTCTCCTTCATCTTGCGGATACCGTAGTTTTTTACGGACATATAATGCAACTTCTCGTGCTTTTTGTACATCTGTCATCCAAGTTTGAGTTGATAAATCATCAATAAGCGTTTGTGTGTCAATATCAAGATTTCCCCCAACAGGTACAGTATCAAGATCAGCGGGTGGCATATTTAATTGATTGGAGGGTGCTTCGGCTAAAACAAAATCAAATGAAAAAGTAGTGCTATCCGCTGTTTGGCCATGTCTTGGATCAACAGAAATAATTCCTAAGTCATCGCGCATAAACTGAAGTGCATTGGGTGGATTGAGTGTAGAACTTACCGGCAGCGCATTATAGGGAAGCTTAACAAGTGATTCTTTCCCAGGCTGTAAATTTCCTTCATATGTTCTTTTTGTCTTCCATACAGTTTCGTCTTCGGGTGGATCATCGATTGACCAGGTTGTTTTTACTCCTGCTTCTTTTACAATTTGTTGCGTTGCCGGATCATAACGACAAACTTGTTCTCGATAATACCCACCATAAAAAGGAGTTACACGAACAGTAATATCACCTTCCTGAATTGGCTCTTTATTTTCAGAAACATCTTGAGGCGGAGTAGGTCTATATTCAAACTGCTGTGATCGACCTGTTTGACGATCTTGCTCAGTTAATTCATCAATAAGAGGCTTAAGGTGTGTAGTAAAATTTTGTCCATCAAATCTTAAATAGCGACCAGAGGCAATATAATCGACTAAACTACGACCTTTGGACTGAGGAATGCGTCGAAGTGTCTGGCGCACTAAATCAGATACTTGATCAGGATATTTACCTGTTAAGACATATGTATCAAGTGCCCACTGAAATTCTTGAGCAAGGGTTTGATTTTGTACGGCTACTGGTTGATCACGAAGAACATTTGGATTTATTTCTCTCAGTCTTGCCAAACCTTGCCACCTAAGAACTGGTTCACCCGCTTCTGGATATGTTCGAGTGAGGTCTAATAAGAGATTTGCGTCGGTGCGTACTGCTTGAGTCAATCCCATATGATTACCAACTTGGCGTAAAGTTGCAATTCTTGCTTGATCAGCGTTGCGAAATAATGCCGTATTGACTCGAAGTTCAGAATGATCAGAAGACCAAGTCATTCTTGCACCCGTATTTCTTTTTACCACAGCAACATCACCAAATAATTCTCTTGGATCTCCCAAAGGATGTGAAACAGGTTCAGGTATACTTCCTACGAGGTCTCTTTCATTCATAGCTGGCTCCTCCATAGTTATTAAATGTATTATATAAAAATTGAGGGGAAACTCAAAATTTATACTGGTGAACTTGGTGGTCTTGAATGAACTATTCTTCCAAATTCATCACGCTTTAGGATATTACGTTCATATCTAGGTTTAGGAAGATCAATTATAAGTTCGTATGGTATCTTCGATTTAGCTTCATATGTTGGAAATGAAAAATGTGGACTCCCGCTCTGACTGTTCCGATTTGAAGCATATTGAGGCTAATTTTAACAGATTCACGAAAAACAAACAAATAATAGCTTCAAATTATTAGGTAAACCCATCTTCGCAATAATTTTTTGTATTATATTGGAACTTTTTACTAGCAAAGAATAATACTATCAATATGAGTACATAAAAGCTACATTTCTATTGCTGACTAACTATATATTTTTTAATTACTTTTAATACTTCATCCATCTCAAACGGCTTCTTCAAAAAATTATCGGCACATTCCTTTGCCGATTTTTCTACATCTGGTGCAGCAGACATCAAAATAATAGGGATATGCTTTGTATCTTTATTATTCTTGAGTCTTTTACAAACTTCTCTTCCATCTACTCCAGAAAGCAGTACATCAAGCAGTATTAAATCAGGATAATCCTGATTTAATGATTTAAGATAGTCTGGATCAGGAGAAGTAATTACCTTGTATCCTTCACCTTCGAGCATTGCCTCAAAGCCATCTAAAATGCCTTCATCATCATCGACCACCATAATCGTTTTTCCCATATATCAATTAGTTTTTTTAAGAAATTTCTTTCCGCTTATCGGTATCGAAAAATTAAAGGTTGAGCCTTTCCCGATCTCACTGTCTACCCAGAGCTTTCCGCCATGCCTCCTAATAATTTCAGAGGAGATATACAGCCCAATACCAAGTCCTGGAAATGTTTTATCAGTAGTGTCGTATACTCGGTAAAATCGTTCAAAGATGTGCCCCAAATGCTCTTTTTGCATACCAATACCAAAATCCTGGACAGCAACTAATACATTACCATTTTCAGTACTGAGTTTTACAACTAACTTATTCGCTTTTGGTGAGTATTTTATGGCATTTGAGATTAAATTGTTAAGTACTTGTCCCAAACGCTCCTCATCTCCTCGCACTTGTTTCTTTGTTTGTCCTTCAATGATAATCTTGTGTGTTGTTGATGACTGCTGTAGCACGTCTACTACTTCTTTAATCGCTTTATCAAAATCAAACAATTCTTCTTTAAACTCCATTTTACCAGCTTGGATTTTTGAAACATTAAGTAAGTCATAGATAAGTTCTGTAAGTTTATTTAATTGTTTATCCATTTTTGATAAATGGCTCACTGCTTTTTCATCACCGATTTGCTCTGAGTGTTTCCTTAGTACCTGAGTAAACATCTTCACACTTGTTACTGGAGTTTTTAACTCGTGGGAAGCAACTGAGATAAATTCATCTCGAAGAGTAATTGCGTCTTGTGATGCTTTATATAATCCAGCATTTTCCAGCGCAACTGAAGCTCGGTTTGCAAGCTCTTCAGCCATGATTAAATCAGTTTTTGTATAATGTTTTCTGGTTTCTGTTGTCACAAACGTAATGCCGCCGATACATTTTTTTTCACTACATAACGGAACAATCATTGCTGATGTAAATCCGAGACTACGTACTAGTTGTAGCTCTTTTTTATTTCGTGATACTTTAACCAGTAATTCATCAGTGATGGTAGGATACAGTTCTGATTTTCCGGTACGAATTACATTTGGCAAACCAGTCGGAGCGTTCATATCAACGGGATTGGTTTTGCGAAGTTCTTTTGCCCATTTTACTTTCTTCGGGTCTTTGTGAGCAACCGCAACAAGCTGTAATTCATTTCGATTTAGAATATCTATTGAACACCAATCAGCAATTTCTGGGACTGCCAGTTTTGCCACATTATTTAAGGTTGTTTGGTAATCAAGTGAGGAGGCAAGCAGCCTACTTGCTTCAGCTAAAAACTGGAAGTTTTTTTCACCAGTTCTTCGTACAGTAATGTCTTCAATCGCAAGGAGTATTAACTTTGCGTGGTCAATTCTTCGAGCATTTAAAAGCATGATTTTATGTCCAATCGAAGGGAAATTATGAGTTACTTCATAACCATTAAATTGTTTTTTCTTTGGGAGTATGTCGTTAAGAAGCTTCCTCAACTCAGGGATATCCCACTGCCCATTTCCTAACTCGTAAATAAATGTCTTTTCTGTTGCTTTTTTATCAACGTTAAACGTTGCATAAAAGGAAGAGTTGGCTGATACAACCTGAAGGGTATCATCTAACACAAGGAGTGGTTCTCGAATTGTTTCAACAATGTCTTCTGCAAATTTTCGCTCGTCTATTATAACTTGTTCTGCAAATTTTCGCTC
>CAZSWA010000002.1:88782-99839 GCA_964610465.1 uncultured Gammaproteobacteria bacterium
TTCTGCAAATTTTCGCTCGTCTATTATAACTTGTTCTGCAAATTTTCGCTCTTTCGTTTCTGTAGCCATTGATTGGACATAAGAAGTGTGATATGCAAACGCTATTTTTGATCCGACAACATCAATATATATGCCAACTGTTTGGCTAATGTTAAACAGCTCTTCAGCAGTGAGTTTCTTGAGTAAACCTTGTTCCTGTACTTTTTCCCACAGTGCTTGTTTGAGAAAAACAATACCATTGACTGCTTCCTCAATATACAGTCCATCTTTTACTGAGTCTTTGGCAATAGTTTCGGCAAGCTTTTTAAATACTGCAAGCCCTTTTTTAACGTCCGTTTGTTCAAGGTGTTTTGCTAGTTCTTCAACAATTCGAATGTGATTTTTTTGATATTTCTTAATAACTTCACTTCTATATTTTTCTCCACCCAGAAATTCTTTATGGTGCTTTGTCGCAAGTTTTTGAATAGCATCTGCGTGGTCAATTAAGAAGGTCTTTATTTTTGAATAGGCTATAGCATTTGCCATAATAAAATTATGCCAGCAGATGCGGGAATAAGAGCTATTATACTCTATATTTCGTAAGGATACTGTAAGACGACAGCAATTAGTCATTAACGAACGACAATTGCAATTTTAGCGAACATTATTTTTTGAGCGGTTCCGAAGGTTCGTAGGTTGCAAATAGTACACTTGTCGATGTGATTTTTGCTTCTACCATTTTAAAACGTTCTGGTTGCGTTCCTTCAGCGAATAATTTTTTACCTTTTCCAATAGTAACAGGAAATATCAAGAGGTGCATCCTGTCAATAAGGTTGTGTTTAAGAAGTGTTTGGACAAGATTGCTGCTTCCCCATACTAACAGGTCAGCTCCGGCTGTTTTTTTAAGCTTTTTTAGCTCTTTCACCACGTCTCCTGTAATAAGCACAGAATCTTTCCATGGAAGTTTGACAGGTTTATGTGAGACAACATACTTTTTTGCTTTATCGAACGGCTTTCCCCAATGTTTTTCATCTGTGTGTTTCGGCCAGTATCCTGCAAAGATATCATAGGTTTTTCTTCCAAAGAGTAAATCAAAAGAAGTACCTTGCATCTTCTTTGTTATATAATCCTCCTCTTCACCCCAACCAGTTGCCCAACCTCCGTATTTGAACCTTTCACTTTCATCTTCTTTAGAACCACCTGGAGCTTGCATAACTCCGTCAAGCGTAATCATTGTGGTAGTAATGATTTTCCTCATCAAAATAATTCTAGCACATACTGAGATATTTTATTGCTAGCGATTAAGATTAGAGCTAATTTGAATTGCTGGAGATTTCGAGCTTACTATCCTCCCCTTTTCATCTCTTTCCGTTATGATTCTTTCATAACGCAGCTTTGGAGCTACAAACGTGAAGCGAAATTCTAAAGATGGGACAGCGTTTCGACTATCCCGCATGAGACGTTCATGATAGGATTATATCAAGAAATGTAGAGAAAACTAAATACTGGAGCTAAGGAGACAGTTGAAACTATAAATCTACTCTTACTTAGAAGAAAAAAGTGTAACTACTTTATCTGCAAAAGCGTCTACATCATCTGGCCGACGAGAAGTAATAAGTTTCCCGTCAATAACAACTTGTTCATCTACCCATATTGCACCTGCATTTTCCAAGTCTACTTTTAATGATGGATATGAAGTAACTCTTTTCCTTTTTGCAACTCCACTGTCTATGAGAAGCCATGGAGCATGACAGATTGCAGCAATTGGTTTATCTTGTCTATGAATATCTCGAATGAAATCTACTATCAAACTGCTCGTACGCAGTTTATCTGAATTTAGAAGTCCACCTGGAAGAAATAATGCATCAAAATTATCTGCAGATTCTTCAACAATACTCGCATCTACTGGTACCTCTTGCTGCCATTGCTTATTACTCCAAGTTTTAATAGGTTCTTTTGTAAGAGAAATGAGCTTATTTGATGCACCTTCACTACGAAGTCTTCTATCTACTTTACCTAACTCAATAGCATCAACACCATTTGTGGCAAGAATTGCGATATGTTTTATTTCAAGAGCTGGCATATTTTGCATTATATACTAGAGAAAAACAAAAACTCAAGTATACACTTTTTAGATAATAAAGATTACTTATTTAATTCCTATACTATAAAAGGAACTTCTGTTTTTAGTATTCTTCCCTTTTCGTCTCTTTCAACAATGATTCTTTCTTCCCGAGGTTTCGGAGCTATAAAACTGAATCTAAATTATAAAGATGGGTCGGTATGATGACTATCGCTACAGATAGATTCATACTCAAGATTATACCAGACCTGCACCACAACTCACCATAAATGGATTTGTGGTGGACCTAAATAGCTTACATGGCATCACAAATAGCTTGATTTGACGACCTTTTCACCACAATCATCCACAATTGTGGTAGTTGTGGATAACAGCTTGATTCCTCAATCCATTCACCACAAATCCACCACAAGTTGTGGTAAGAGATTGGCTTAACGCCCAAATCTTAAATTCACCTAAACTTTAGTGGAATCAAAGACTAAAGCTATTTTTGTACACAGATGCCCAACGTTACAAGCGTTTTAGAAATGAGATATAATATATATCTTCACCTTTTATGTCACAAGAAAGATTACATCCGGAAAGAGCTGAACAGAAAGGAAGACCGGAAAGGTTTACCTTTTATAATGAAGTTCTGAGAACACTTGAAAAAAATGATATTCCTCATGGAGTTATAGGTGGTTTTGGACAGTATTTTTGGGGTAGTGGACGGGAACCTACCTACGATCTGGATATCTCGCTTGTACCAAATCAAGTCGGTCATGCTATTAAAACATTAAGTAAAGCTGATGAGCGGAGAATTGAATTTAAGCATCCTGATTAGTTAAATCAAGTGTGGTCCTCATAAGATCCTACAGCGTAGCCTTCTTATTCTATTGATTTGATACATAGACATAGTACCGGTCTCCTTGAAGTAAAACCCTGGTGGATTGAAAAAGGTATGGAAGGAACAGTAAAGGTTGAACGGGAAGGAGAAACGAGAGAATTGCATGCTCATTTTGCCGCACCAGAAGGTATTGCTCTTAGTAAAGTATTATTGTGGTCAAGAAGAAACCATGATATGGTTGATGCGGTTCAAGTTGCGTATGGATCACATAAAAAGAGACCTTTTGATTGGCATCTTCTCATAAATGAGTTAAATGCTGATTGGAGACTGGGATACTCATTAGCAGTAATAACAGAAGTACTTTATGGAAAAGAAAGCGCAAACGTGTTGCCTAAGAATGTCAAAGAGAGATTACATAGGAATTTTACACAAAATCCAATTCCAGGACCAGTGAGAGGACATATTTTTGCCTATGATGCGGGTGAAGGGACTGGCAATGAAGAACTGTGGAAAAAAGGAAAGACATCTCTCTTTGTACTCAAGGAGTCATCAGTCAAAGAGGTACGGGACGATATTTATAGATGGCATGCAACCCCAACAGAAACAGAACCATCATCTATAGTACAGGCGTCAAGAAAAATAATTGCTCAAGATGAAAGTTTTAATTGGGATAAATTAATCAATGGCTTAGGCGACAATTGGAGATTGGCTTTATATTCAGCATTGTCCACGGAAGTGTTATTTGGCGAAACAGGTTCTCATTTAATACCCCAAAAAGTAAGGGAATCACTCTCGGAAAGATTTCTGGAATCAACTCCACAGCATGAACTTGGTACACAGTTATTTCCATATCGAACCTGGCATACAAAGTAAAGCTACTCAAAATCCTGTTTCTTTCCTGTTTGAGCTCTATAGATAGGCAATTAATCCGGCAATATTTGGCAACATATGGAAATATTAGGCAATATCTGGTAAAGTTGATGTATGCTTATCCCGGCAAAATATTTTCTCACTCCCCGTATTTCAGAGTTGCTATCACAAATTGAAGCGGCAAAAGCAGTTATTGAATCAATCACTATCCCTCCGGAACTGGAAACCAATATTCGCCGTCAATCAACACTCAAAAGTTCTTTATTTTCAGCCCGTATTGAAGGCAACCCTCTTACTCTTGAAAATCTTGCTTCGAAATCCTCAAAAGGCCAGAAAAAAGTTGAAGTACTCAACATCTTAAAAGCTCTCACTCTCTTTTCAAAACAATCAAAGAAAGACTTACTGCTGAAAGATATTCTTGAAATGCATAGCATTGTAATGAACGGACTAAGTCCTGAGAAAGGAACCTTGCGTCATGAAGTAAATGCGATATTTAATACTGCCGGTATAGCAATTTATATGCCTCCCCCACCCCGTCATGTGCAAGGACATCTTGAGCGTTTGCTTAAATTTATAAATAGTTCCAAAGAACCATTTGTGCCAATCCGCGCCTGTCTCGCACATTATTGTTTTGAAAAAATTCATCCGTTTCTTGATGGCAATGGCCGTGTCGGCCGCCTTATCCTTCAGGCAGTTCTTCAAAAAGGTGGATATGATATGAAAGGGCTTCTGGCAATTGAAGAATATCTGGATACACACAGAAGTATCTATTACCGGATGCTTGAAAATACCGAAAAAGATACTACGGATTATATTGAATTTATGCTTGAAGCAATTGCTGCTACTTCAGACAGTGCTAAACAGATGGTTCTTGAAAAAAAAGATGCGGAAAAAGAAGAGTATCTTTTACCCCGCCGTGCAGAAATTTACAGTCTTATAAAAGAGCATCAACTGGTTTCTTTTGATCAGATACGAAGAAGATTTATGGCAGTCAATGAAAGAACCTTGAGGTATGATTTGAAGAAACTGCAGGATTCAGGCTTCATCCGCAAAAGAGGAACTACAAAAGGTGTGTATTATGAAGTAAAAGGTAACGGGTAGCTACAAAACAGATATGCAAAAACTCCCTTGCTGATTTACATCCTATAGTTGATTATAGTGTCTAATTTCAGTATAATCACTTTATGCTCAATAAAAGTGAAACTGAAGGACCAAAATACTCTCAATCAGAAAAAGAAACTAATGTTACGAAAGAAAACACGTTATTTTTAACTGCTAATCAGGGACGTGATTATTCTATCTATACCCGATTCATGGATGCTGCATTACATGCAAAAGCACATTCTCTATTCCCCTACTTTGGAGAACTAAATGAAAATGCAGTGATAGTTGATGCAGGATCAGGAACAGGACAATTAGCAGAACTTGCTGCAAGAGAATTTCGCGGTGCATCGGTATATGCGCTTGATATTTCTCATGAACTTCTCGAAATGGCAGAAAAAGGCAAATCACTGATACATCTTGTCAACGGAAATGCAATACACAGAAATTTTCCTCCTAATTCAGTAGATGTGAAGTATTACTCAACTAGTGGACATGAAATTGAAACATTTGGAGGAGAAGGTAGTATGGAACAGGCTGTCAAAAATACACTTACCGAGTTAAAACCTGGGGGTAAAATAGTAATTCGCGATTTTGTAAAACCGAACAGAAAAGAACCTATATATATGAAAATTCATCAACAGGCAGACGTTATTGATATACCCATAGATACTCCAATCGATGATATTGACTATAACTTACTCTCCCCTGTCGCTTTGTTTAGACGTTTCCATCAAGAGTTTCAAGAAGGAAATGCGTTTTCCTATGAAGAAGTAAAACGTGATGGAGAAACGTATTTCAAACTATCACCGAAATGGGCATATGAATTCTATATGCGAAAAGATTATACTGCTAATTGGAGACAAGAGATCAAAGAGAAATACTCATATTGGACACTGGAAGATGCAAGAAGTTATTTAGAAAACTGTGGATTTACAAACGTAAAAACTATCGCTGACCCAAATCAGTTTATTGTATCAAAAAGACTAAAAGGACAAATTGAACTATATGAAGAAAATCAAGGAGAACTTAATCCAATAGACTTTCCACCTACTCATATGATAATAGTTGGCGAGAAGCCGTATGATATAAAAGTGCGAGCGAGAGCTATAGAAGATAAAGATCCGGCAATTGATTATGAAAAAATAATTTCAACTGTACGGATAGATAGAGATACGCATAGAGTATACATAGGTGAAGATATCTTTGAAGTAGAAGATATACTAGAAGGTTCAAAAACATATATCTGCAGGTTAAAAAATGACACGTCAAAAGTACTTAAAATTGTACGCGCAGACACATATAATCTTCATAATGTATTTAAATCTATATACCAAATTATAGAACGACAGAATGTATTAGATGCATATGAGACTCCTCATGTTCATCTTCTATCGCATGACGGCCCCAAACCTCCCTATCGTTACCTTATCCAGGAAGATATTCCTAAAGGCTCAGTCAATGCAGCTGAGTTAATAAAAGGGCATGCTCTTAAAGAAGACGACATAAGGCAAATGGCAGAGATTGTTAATAAATATGAAAAGAAAAAAGAATGGCAAATTGATACGAATCCTTATAGTTGGTTTCGTGTGACACAAGATGATGGAACTACACAAATGATATACGTCTCAAACAAGGTATATAGGTACGATGAGCAATGGAAGTTTCGAAAAGTAGGACTTTTGCAATGGCTGGATCCAAAATATGTTGAAAATGCAAACTATTTTAGTGCTGAAATTCCAACAGCAAAAGAGTATGAAGAGTTACAAAATATGTGGTCACAAGAAAGTGAAGAAATTAGTGCATGGAAAAAATATTTAGATAAAGATATACAACCTTCGTAAGAGTATGTTAGCTATTTTCAAAAGGCAACGCTAATAAATTTTGTCTTAATGCAGTAAATGAGTCAGTGACATGTTGAGCTAATTCTTCTGCATTGTAAAAATCTTTATATTTTTTGTAGAGTAACTCTCCTGTTCTTTTCATGATATAACTTCCTGTTGCTGCAGTAAGAAGCGGATCATCTATCCTGCTATAGAGACTTGCAACTACGCCTGCCAATACATCTCCAGTTCCCCCTTTTGTCATACCTTCATTTCCGCCAGGAGAATAAAACCATGTATCCTTATTAGCAATAATATCAACTGGTCCTTTAAGAAGTACAGTAATATTATATTGCTTTGCCTTGTCTTGCACTCTTTCTGCAACTTTTGCTATGGATTCTGTACTTGAAGCATGAGTGGTAACGAGGTCTTTCACGTCTATACCGAAACGTTTTGACATTTCTTGCCGATGAGGTGTAATAATTATATTCTCTTTCCCTGTTAATTTATCAGGTGTAAGTATTTGTAAACTGCCTGCATCAAGAACTACCTTCTTGCCACTTTCCAGTGCTTTTTGAGTAAAAGTTGTCGTAATTTGAGGTTCAGTAAATGTTTCAGGCCTTTGTTTTTGAGGTTCTCTCATCATTCCAGGTCCAAGCAGAATAACATCACTTAATGGAAGATATTCATCAAATTCATCTCTATTAATTCCAATAAATGTGGGAATTTTTGCTTTTAGATACTGCTGCACCTCAGAAGTCGAACAAAAATATACACCATCATTGGTTATACTGGCAAATTGTGTAGTTATTGCGTATGCTCCCATAGCTGCTAATTGCCCAGCACCATGAAAGAGTGGTGATCCTCCGACGATACAAAGTCTGCCGTTACTACCCTTATGTGAATTCGGATCTAATTCTGGAATTTTAAGCATTTGTAAATCTACTCTGTGTTTTGCTATTTCTTCAATTCTCTGTACGGACTCAAATACAGGAGAATTACTGTGAAAATCTTCTTTACCCATACATTAACTGAAGTATAACAAAAAGAAGAAGAAATTTCAAACTATAGGTTAAATTTGGAGTGGTTTGTAGTTTCGTACCTATGATGTATCTTGGGTACTTGTGTTTTGAGTGACTCTATGTCCCATCCTGCCAATGAGGCGCTTTCCATATAGGTCATCTCCAGAAAATCCAAAATACTTTTTTCCGGATTTTTTGATTTTCGTACTACTTCATACGACAAGATACATTCACGTAGTTGTTCATTAAATGAAGCGCCACCTGAAAGTTTGATTTCATCATACCCTTTTAGTGCAGGATAGATGTATGTATAAAACGCAGGTGCGGGAAATCTTTCATCTCCCGGCCAGAAACCAAATGCAAAATTTTCTTCATTCTCAGCAAAATCCATAATTTTTTTCATAACTCCTTTCGTTTTCGGTGGAATTGCCCTCCTACCTGAAAATCGTGTGCCGTTTAGATCAAATGACCCCCAGAAAAATTGAATCGGACTGCTTTTACCTCTAAATGATGTACGAAACTCCTCCAATACTTCATTTACTTCTACCAGAATATGCCACCATCTTTTTACATACTCTTCATCATATGACGCATGAGTAAGATCCTGTGGAAAAGGAATTGGATTTTCTACTTCTACAGGGACAGGCCAGATAGTTACATATATCTCCAGTTCTTCAAGAGCATGTATAAATTGCTCATAAAAGACTGATACAGGACAACGCTTCAGTGGAATTGTTCTTGTGATACTTGTGCTCGTAAGAATAAAAAGCGTATGAGTAATAAAATCAAAATCTATCTGAAATGTCTCCTCTCCATAGGGAATTGGACCGGAAGTCACACCATTTGCTGTGACATAAAAGGCAACTTCCCACCACTGATTGACAAATGGAGCAAGTTCAAGCTTTACTTTTCCCACAATTTGCATCCACATATGCAGTGTATCCAATGTATCCTTCCACTCATCATAAGGAAGCTCCGGCCACTTAGTAGTATTACTGTTCATAGAAAGATACTAAACAAAAATTACAAAAATAATATGAAGAATTCGGTAAGAATAAGAAAAGGAGAAAGTGTGTTACACCGTTTTATCTACTGTTCTGTTTTTCTCTTGCTTTATCAAGAGTATATTGTTCTTTCCGCCTCATTTGCACAAGGACAGTTGCCGGATGCGGTTCATCAGGTCTTCTCTCACCTGGTTTGAGATTAAAGTTATCTCCCGGCTGAAGTAATTTCGATTTGCTTTTCACGACTAAATCAATAACGCTTCCCCATGTTGCATCAATCCATCCTCGCACCCCATCATCATCTGTATATTTGCGGTCTCCGGGATTATCGTGATGGTATTGTTGTCTTCCGACCTCATCAAGAGACATGATACTGACAGCTCTTCCAATCAATCCTTCATCGGTCGTGTCTGTTGCGACTGTCCCATCAGGGTGAAGTTTAATTTCAAATTCTTTTCCAAACATCGCCTGTAACAACGACTTAGTAGTCAATTCTCCTCCTGCGTGTCCTGCTGAATTGACAGCCATTGCCATGACAGCTTCTTCAGCCGCTCTGGTTCCGTTAGCTATCACTCCGCCTGCTACAGCAATTGCAAAATCTTTCCGTGCAAACTTGTGCCTTGCTACCAAAACTGCAAAAGCTGGAATTGCAAATCCTGCTGCAACTGTCGGCCATACCTTCTTTTCCTTTCCCTTTTGTAATGGTTTGAGGTGTTCTTCAACAATCTCGGGGTATTGTTCACGTAAATTAGCAGCGTAAAAATAAGGCCATATACCTTTATGCAAAATTTCTTTCACTCCGTTTTTCATACTTCTATCAGCATATGCAGGAGAATGCGGATCAGACACAACGATTTGCGCCATCTCGTCTGAAGTATAATCACCACGCTTTTTCTTTTTATATTTAGGATAAAAATAGTCAGGTTTTGCAGGATGAAAAATTGTATTTAATTCTTCATTTGAGTATGTTACGGGAGGTTGATAGAGATCGCCCAATTTCTTTTTTGCATGCGCTTCTGCAAGATCTCCTATTTGTCTCACCAATGCGAGTGGATACTCTCTTTCATCAACGAGCGGATCTAGATGCTTAATGCTCTCAGGTATTTCAACCTCAACATTTTTCCCTGCTTTTCTTTGCTCCTCTATCCAATTGAGTGCACGCGATACTCTCATAAAGGGAAAAGCATTCACGTCAACCCAAGCATGATGATCTAAATGAGCATCAGGCCAAGGTGCGGCATTTTTCCCACCCAATGTACGCTTTAAGAATCGATGTAATCGTACCAAACGTTCATCGGCTTTAACGCTTCTATGAGTATTTTCACGATGATCAATGATAGTTAATAACATGCCATCTACAATACCCTCAGCCGCCCCAATCGCAACAGAAAAAGCAGCTATCTTTGCTGCTTGTTTTTTCCAGTTCTTTTTTGATTCCTTACCTTTGGATGATACTTCAGCATTTGAGGGTATATATTTTAATTTTTCAGACATGAGCTGTAAGTCTAACGGATTAGCAAAAAATTAGCAAGTAAAAATATGAAAAAAACTCAATATATTATACTATCTTACTCTATATTTTTGCGGTTTTGAAGAAGTTCTCTTAATTATTTTTCTGGCTTCCAAGTCAAATTTGAGCGTTTCTCCATACCAGCTGATATTGCCATTAAACTTCTCTGTTAAATGCTTTTCAAGCTCTTGAAAAAGTTTATTGTGCGTCAGTTCTTTGCCTTTGAGTATTTGCAGAATCGCTTGCTTCATTGTGTCATATTTTTGCTTGTCTATACTTCTGCCTGTCTTACCCAAAGGGTGTTTGGTGAGAATTTTTTCTTCCGCCATATTCTATTTATCTTGAAGAACAGAGAGGATATTGCCTGCTGGATCTTTAAACCATGCGATATCAGGACCTTGTTTTGCTTTTATACCTCTGGCAATACCTTTTTCATCTTGATGGAATCCTTCATATTTTTCAAATTTCACACCAAGCTTTGTTAATTCGTCTACTGATTTATCAACATCATCAACAACAAAATTTAAAATTGTAAAGGTAGCCGGCTCATGATTGTCTTTGGGATATACAAATACACTTCCACCATTTGGCAAACTAAGGGTCAATCCCATACCGTCGTCCTCAAGTTTTAAGCCTAAGGTCTCAGTATAAAATTTCTTTGCCTTTTCAAGGTTATCAACTGAAAATCCGCTAAATGCTGCTTTTGCTTTCAACATATGTACTTTTTATTATATCATCTATTTCTCTTTATTGCTCAAAATATCTATTCTAGAAAAGCCTATCTTACCGGTATGTACACTTAAAAATCCGGCACTTGTTTTAAAAACTCATTAGGAGTT
>CAZSWA010000003.1:0-80202 GCA_964610465.1 uncultured Gammaproteobacteria bacterium
CATGAATACTTGAAAAACACACTATCGCTTGTACCAACTGGGTAGGTTTACCCAAAATTACACTATTTTGGAGTAAGATACAGTCTTACCTATCGCATAAGTAAAAATCGCATAAATAAATTATAGGGATATACGTATGTAGTTTCTATATACTATAATAATCGATATGGCGGAAAATATTCTTGAAGTTCATGACTTAGTTAAAAATTATGGTTCTTTTCGTGCAGTTGATGGAATTTCTTTTGCGATACCCAAAGGCAAAATTGTAGGTCTTTTGGGACCAAACGGTGCTGGAAAGACTACTACTATTCAAATGCTTCTTGGGATTACTCTTACGAATGGCGGAAATATAAAATATTTTGACAAAGATTTTTCAACACATCGGGAATATTGTTTACAAAGGATAAATTTTACATCAGCATTTAATACCCTTCTTGGCAGAATTTCAGTCTATGAAAACTTATTGGTTTTTACAATGCTCTATCAGGTCTCACATCCCAAAGAAAAGATACAAAAGCTTATGGAGTATTTTGAAATTCCTGGATTATCATCTGAACTCTACCAGAATCTTTCTGCAGGACAAAAAACGAGAGTAAATCTGGTGAAATCACTTCTTAATGACCCCGAACTTATTTTGATGGATGAACCAACTGCCTCTCTTGACCCCGATATTGCAGATAAAACACTTACTCTTATTGAAAAACTAAAACAAGAAAGAAATCTGGCAATTCTTTATACGAGTCACAACATGAATGAAATTACAAGAATTTGTGATGAAGTTATTTTTCTAGAAAGCGGGAAAATTGTTGCGCAAGATACTCCAATTAATTTAACCAGAAGAATATCTTCATCCACTATACGTTTGACCTTTGATAAGGACAAAAAAATACTTGAACAATATCTTAAAGAACACTCTCAGGAATTTTCTTTTCTTGATGATCATGCTGTGGTAATTACTACTCAGGAAAAATTAATTCCAAAAATTCTTTTTGGCATTAGTAAAACAGGCATATATGTGTTTGATATTGAGATACAAAAACCGACACTTGAAGATGTCTTTTTACAAATTGCACGAAAGAAATAATATGAATTTGCAAAGAATAAAAGCAATACTATTACAGGAATTTTTTATCACAATTCGATCGGTTGAAGTGATTATGGATATTCTTTTCTTTCCATTAGTCAATATTGTGGTTTTTGGATTTTTATCGGTATATCTTGGAGGCAAAAACCAGCTTGTAGGACAATATGTAATCCTAGGTATGTTGCTTTGGCAAATTATCTGGATTATAGAGTATTCGGTTGCTGTTGGGAGCTTATGGAATATATGGGCCAGAAATTTGAGTAATCTTTTTATCGCGCCCCTTATGATACAGGAATATATCCTTGCGCACACACTCTCAGGAATTATAAAAGCAACTAGTATGCTTATATTAAGCGCACTTCTCTCTGTATATATATTTCATTTTAATCTTTTAGTCATTGGTATCGTTCCGCTTATTCTGGTATTTCTCAATTTTGCACTTTTTGCATTTGCAGTTGGACTTGTCATGTTGGGGTTAATATTTCGTTTTGGTACTCGTATTCAGGCATTTGCCTGGGGTATCGTTCCTGTTTTTCAACCTTTATCCGCTGCATTTTATCCTCTCAACGTCATGCCTTTACCTCTCCAATATATCGCCTATCTTTTCCCTCCTACCTTTACATTTGAAGCAGCACGGTATAGTCTCACTTACAATTCTATCAATTGGGAATTGTTCCTGATATCTTTTGCAGAAAATATCATCTACTGTGTTTTGAGTATCTTTTTTTTCAATTATATGTTCCGACAATCCAAAAATACCGGACAATTCGCCAGAAACGAAGCATAAAGATATTAGCTTTCTATTTTTTAAAATTATCAAAATCTAATGTAGCAAAGTAATCTTGTATAGTTTCAGACCGTCTGGTCATTGTAACTTTCCCATTATTAAATAAATTTCTGCTGATACATTGAAACGATTTCCTTTAATTCTTTTAAGGTTTTTACTTCCATTATGTTTTCTCTATATGTTCCCGCATCAGGGAAATTATTAATATATGCTTTGCAAAATTTCTTCAGATTGGCAAAGTTTTTCTCAGTACCCCAGATTTTTTCAAAAAATTTGATATGATGCAAATAGGTTCCAAAGCGTTGTTTTTCTGAAATTTCGTGTATAGTAAGAGATGTATTAAATACCCATGGATTTGCAAAAACTCCCCGTCCTATCATAAACCCGTCACCTCCGTATTTTTTGTATTTTTCATATACTTCTGCAACTGATACTATATCACCATTTCCAATAATTATAGTTGCAGGACTAAATGTATTTTTCATTTTTATAATCTCAGACATGTATTCCCAATGCGCAGATACTTTTGAAAGTTCTCTCACTGTACGTAAGTGAATAGTGAGCGCGTCCAGTTTTTGCTGCAATAAAAATCCAATCCATTCTTCTACGTTTATTTTCTCAAAACCAATTCGTGTTTTGACACTTACCGGTAAATCTTGTGCTCCCTCTTTGGTCGCTTTGATAATTTCTGCAGCGAGTTGGTGATTTCTGATAAGACCAGAACATGCTCCATATTTAATAACTGTTCTATCAGGGCAACCCATATTTATATCAATCCCTGAAAAACCTGCTTCTTTTATATATTGTGCAGCTTTATAAAAATTTTCAGGTTTCGTACCCCAGATTTGTGCAACTACCGGGTGTTCATTAGATTGAAAGAGCAACTTTTGTTCTACTCTTTTATGTCCTTCTGACACTAATCCATCACAAGAAGTAAATTCAGTAAACAACACATCAGGTTTTCCTATCTCTGTCATAATCTGCCGGAATACAAAATCTGTTATCCCGTCTAAAGGAGCAAGAACTGTAAATGGGCGTGGTAATTGCTGCCAAAAATTTTCCATACATGAAGCATTATACTATAACACTCTTTTGTGAATGCGAGAAGGAGTACAATTTCAGCATAAAATACTCATTAATACTTGACAAAGAAAGGCTCATGAGCTATAATCCTATAGTATATATGTCGACTGAAGCACAACTTACTCCTCAAGAAGTTACAAGAATTTTAAGTTCAGTTGGAAACCATAGAAATTTTCCTACTGAAGATATAAAGATGTACCCTGTATTTCTGAATAGAATTGTATTTCGATCCTCCTCAAACGGAGATACAGTAATAAAAATAAGACCAGAGCCAACTGAGCGTGCTCGTCTGGAAACACATGATGAGGTAAAAAAAGCTTCTACATTACTAGATTTTTATCAATCTCAAGGAATTATATTTCCAAAACATTTATCAATCCATGAAGGTGAAAATTATGTCACAATGGATATGCCATATATGGGAGAAACTATAACCAGTATGGCAGAGCAAAAAGAATATAGAGACCTTGGGTATAGAGATGAAGGAGCATTCACTGGTTTTTCAGGAGAAAAAGTTGAAAACCTTCTTGTACAACTAAGAAAAGATCTCGATACATTAAAACATCAATATGGACTCGTACATGGAGACCTTTTCCATCAGAATGGACAGCGAGGAGAAGCAAAACCCAATAATATAGTTTACAATACTGCGTATGATAGACTCCTTTTAATTGATGCTGAGGCACTTACCACTGCTACCGTAGAAACCATTACTACAAGAGATGAACAGTTACGTCAAACCTCTTCGTGGATGCATGAAAGATTGGTAGTGTAATGCATAAGAAGTTATTTTGGGGAATACTATTACTATATGCTACAATACATATGTTCTTATCCTAAATCCTAATTCCTGTCTTCTTGAATTACAGTATGCATTCTTTACTGAAAAATATCAGGTTTTACGTACTTACCTCAGGAATTCTGTTGTCTTTCGGTATATATTTTTTTATTGTTACTGTTACGCAGGCTGGAGTTATACAGGTTATCAAACTTGAGCAAATATATTCTTTTCTGTCCTTAGTGTATCTTTATTTTTCACTTTTAGCAGGTCCTTTCTGTTATCGATTTCATTCATTTCCATGGCGGGAAGAGTATCTAAAAGCAAGACGAGCAATTGGTGTTTTGGCTTTCTATTTTGCCTTTTTGCATTTTGTACTTACTTTCTTTGGGCAATTGGATGGATTCTCAGGTTTGGGATTTTTGGACAACAAATATCTTCTTGCGCTTTTTCTTGGAGCAGTGGGTCTTCTAATTCTTTTTCTTCTCACCGTTACATCACTAGATTATGCGGTAAAAAAAATGAAATTCAAAAATTGGAAATTATTACACCGCCTAGTGTATTTTGCAGGAATTTTGATACTTGTTCATGTACTAATGCTTGGTTCACATTATTCTGATTTGTCAGCCATAATTCCTCAATTGACATTTTTTGCACTTGCCTTTTTACTGATACTTGAAGCTCCTAGATTTGATAAGCTTATTAAAAAAATAATTCGGGTACCGCAATTTAGCCTGAGTGTTCTAATTACTCTAGTTCTCATTAGCACTTTTTATTTTGCGTTTCTTTTTCCTTTTACACCAAAAACTAATGGGACATTTTCTTTTGATATTCATGCAGCACACCGGCAACTTGCCAAAGAAGTAGCCGCCAATCAGATAAATACCAACAATATCCCAGGACTTCAAGGAGATAAAACATTGCGCTATACTGTGAATTTTATAAAACCTGATGTGATAGTCCCAAACCAGGATACTACCCTTCGTTTTGAGGTATACAATGCGGCAAATGGAAGCAAAGTGACATTCTTTAAATTAGACTATGGAAAAGTAATGCATCTTATTATTGTCAACAATGAACTTACCTATTTTGCACATATTCATCCAACCCTTACTGATAATGGGTTTGTCATCACAACACAATTTCCAAAACCTGATATTTATAGACTTTATCTCAATTTTCTTCCCTTAGGAGCGATAGAACAACAAGTAGGATTTTCACTGCCTGTCGGATTTGATGGTGATATAAGAGATACATTTCCTAAAGACAAACCGGACACAAATCTAACTAAAGTGTTTGGCGATTATGAAGTAACTTTAGATACTCATGGTCCACTTAATGCGAGCGAAATGACGCTTGGTAATGAGAAACTATCATTTACTGTGAAAGATGCGAAAACAAAAAAACCTATCACCACTTTAAAACCATTTATGCAAGCATTTGGTCATTTGACAATGATTAATGAGCAGACGTATGATTATATTCATGTTCATCCTTCAAATCTTACGCCTCCTCCTCCTAATGCCAACGGAGGTCCAACAGTTGACTTTTTACCAATTGGAATTTATGGACCATTCAAACCAGGAATTTATAAAGCATTTGCAGAATTCAGTACAAAAATAGGTGAAGACTTCGATACTGATTTTACTATCAAAGTAAATTAATGAAATAAATGAAAAAATTATATCTCATTTTTAGTATCGCCTTTATTTTCTTCACACATGTCCGATTCGCATATGCTCATATTCTAGTAACTGACAGGTCTATAGGAGCAGTGTTACATGTTGACCCAGAAGACGACCCAATCGCCAAGGAACAATCGTCATTCTTTTTTGCATTTAAAGACAAACAAAATAAATTTCAACCGCAAAACTGCGATTGTACCTTTATAGTAAATGAAAATGGCAGCACACTTTATTCTCAACCTTTGTTTCAAAATAATAACAATCCAAGTCTTAACAACGCAACCGTATTTTATACATTTCCTCAAAGAGATGTATATGAAATAAAAGTAGTAGGCAAACCAATTACACAAGACGCATTCCAGCCATTTACTCTTACCTGGAATTTACGTGTTGATAAAATTGCAGATAGCCAATCTACTACCACACAAAACAATAGTAATTTTTTGACAAACAATATTGTTTACTTTACAATATCTGGTATACTACTTATTGCTCTTCTTTCTTATATTAATAAGCGTATAATCAATAAAAAGTTGAAAGAGAAAACACATGATAAAAAAGATAGTAATTCTGTGTACTAGCATTTTTGGACTTCTTGCATTTGGAGCAATGCCCACATTTGCTCATGTTGTAGTACATCCAAGTCAGGTAGGTGTTGCAGCTTTTCAGGAATTTACAATGTCTGTTCCAACAGAAAAAGACAATCCGACAATTGCGATAAAGCTTCTTATCCCTGAAGGTTTAAAAATGGTTACACCAAATGTAAAGCCAGGATGGACAATAAGAGAGAAGAAAAATGGAGATGGCGATGATGCAATAGTAACAGAAATTGAATGGACTGATGGATCTATTCCGCCAGGACAAAGAGATGACTTTTTGTTTCAAGCACAAGTTCCAGCAAAAGCAACCACACTTAACTGGAAAGCTTATCAGACATATTCTGATGGTAGTGTCGTAGCGTGGAATCATGACCCAAAGTTATCCAAAGGTCCAGACGATGACTCAGCACCACCACCATATTCAACTACCAAAGTAATAAATGATCTTACGGGTTCCCAAAATGAACTTACTATGACAAATACCAGTACAATGCCGAATAATTCCCAAAACATGAATTTCCCGCTTGAATTAAGTATCATTGCACTTGCTTTATCAGTTGTCTCACTTGGAATAATTCTTCGAAAAAGAGGTTAACAAGGTATATGGATGTTTGGATATAATCCAGCTACCAGTTTTTTTAAAAAACTCTAGAATTCTTATGTAATTGCCGTCTTTAGTTCACTCATCAAGAATAAATGTTCTGCCTAGAGTGAGCTTTTTTTCAAGTTGTCTTCGCTGTATTCTTGCTATTCGTTCTTTTTTCTTTTCCTGCTCTCTATATATTCGTTGTGCATATGACCCTTGTGGTACATAATATTTGCTAAACTCATTAATTGCTTCAAGCTTATTAGATTTTCTAATTTGAGTCTGAGGCGGAGCTTCAAAAATCTGTTTTTCTTCTGGATTGATTTGAGGCTCAACTAGTTTAAGATGAGACCTACTTCGTTCTGTTTTCCCAAGAATATCTCTACCCACTGAGGGTATCAGTTCTGGAATTGCCATATACTTATTATAGAGGTAGATTTTATAAATACAATATACTATCTCAGCTATAAAAATCTTTTTTTACGCAGTTTTTTTGAGCTGCAGGCCTCTACGGTTGCTTCTTCTTTTACGGTTCTCTTCTGCTCGTTCTTCTCTTTCTTTTATTATCTTGTCTTTTTTGTCTTTTGCTTCTTTTATGTCTTTATCAACCTCTTTTTGACATGCTGGATTGGGACAGATATAGTTAGTATGCTCAACTCTCATTTTCTTTCCTGAAAAGGTAGGTATCCACTCTACCCAGGTTTTTGATGCAACTCTTTCCTGCCCACAATTTACACAAGGATTAATAGACTTAACTGTATTCATATATCTATAAATTCTTTTAAGCTTAACGCTTAGATTTAATATCTATTTCTTTTTGATTGATAAGTATTACCTCTATTTGGTCTATCTTCTTGAGGTATTGCTTCTTTGACAACGATAGTACGATTACTAAACATGGTATTATTTAATGTATCCATTGCCTTTTTTGCTTCCTCTTCTGACGCCATTTCAACAAATCCAAAGCCTTTCCCTTGACCGGAATATCTATCTGTAATAACTTTTGCTGAAACTACACTACCAGCTTGTGAAAAATACTCTTGGAGCTGAGAATCAGTAACACTATATGCGAGACCGCCTACGAATAATTTATTTGACATTTTCCATTCCTCCTTTCCTGAAAAATATAATTAATGGAATAAATCGGCTTAAGAAAGATGCAGATATGGTTAGAGGAAAAGACATAGTTTTATTTATATCTTTCACTTTACTAACAAAAATCAATTCAGTATTAAGCAGATATATTCCTTCAATCTGCTAATATATAGTATACCAGAATAGTAAGTATAAAGCAAAAATAACGTACTGTTCGAGCGTAATGAAATGAAGTCCCAAACTAAAATTAGAAATAATTACAGCATCTTTATCTTTCACTTCTCCAAAGAGATTTATCAAGAAACGCTAGGATTGCCTGTTTTGCTTCATTTGCCGTTTTGTAGTCTCCTTTATTTTCAATTGTTTCAATCTTTCTTTTGGAAATCTGTTCTATGCCATATACGACATGTACTTTATATCTGCCAATTCCATTGTGCAGTTTTCTGGCAATTGAAATAGCCTTTTGTGGACTTACGGCTCTGTAGGATTTTTTGTTGATGGAAATATAGGTTTTTGGTATTTTTACTCTCTTCCCGATTCTTTTTTTCACTTTCCTAATCCTTCTCATCCAAACCACCTTTCTTCTCCAATTAGTAAGGATTGTAGCACAAATTAGCCACAAAACCAAGCTAAGCTATTTTATTTTACGGTTTAGAAAATAGGAATTAAGAAAGAAAAATACCATAAAGAAAAATGTAAAAAATGAAATATCCTCTGCCATAGTCCTCACAAGTGTGTTGGCAAATTTTACCTCAACTGTATGCTTTCCTTTTGGAATTTGTATTGTCATGGACCCATCTTTGGTTCGTTGGACTGCAGCTGGTATTTTATCAATTTTTGCAGACCAACCAGGAAAATATGCTGTTTGTAATAAAACTTTCGCATCATTGGTAACTGAAACAGTAAATATATAATAAGTTGGTATAAATTGTACATCAGAAATTTGGGCTAGTCCTTTTATAATTTGGATTTTGGAGCTTTCTTTCTTCATAGGTACTGACTTTATCCAAATGGTATTAAATACATTCCCCGGGCTATTGGTTCCATCAATAAAATTTGAGCGGGTCGTGTAATATGTATCTTGTCTATAGAGATAATGATCAGGTTTATTGTATCCAAGGCACAAAAAAATACATCCTATGACCATAACAGCAATCAGGATTTTTGATTTTAGCGTGTATGCATTGCCTTTCCTTTGGCACAAGATATAGCAGACACTTGCTGCCAGAAAAGAGCAAATGAGTATCTCAAGACTTAAAAGTCTCCAGGGAAACTGAAAATAATGCATAAGAGGAACACTTTGCCAGATTGAATATGATGATGGCAGCATTAGAGAAAATACGACAAGAAATGCAATCAAAAAAAAGAAAGAGATTCTAAAAAGTATATTTTTTCTTCTGAAAAGGATAATCGTTGTAATAATACTTGCAAGAAATATCAAGAGATTGGCAACTCCTATTTGTACAGACATTTCGTCAGATAGAGTGATTCCAAAAATTCCAGAACCCCAGGATGGAAATAGCAGCTGATATAAATCAGGGAAATTATTTCGTAAATCAAACACTTGTAATCCTTTCACATATCCTGTTTCCAAAAGCGCAGGCAGCCAAAAGATTGCAGACAAGGCAAGACCTAAAAGAATAACTATCCCTGAAATTGCTAAACCTTTTATTATGTCTTTTGTCTGAAAAATTAAAAATATGATATAAAAAAGTGTGAAAATAAAAAAGACAAGACCCAAGATGTTGTGTGAAAAAATAATAAGTGCGAGAAGTCCAGCTGACGGAAAAAGATAGAGCTTATTTTTTTTAAAAAACAGTTTTGTAATGGTATATAAAAAGGCAGGAAATAATGCAAGCGCCCATACCTCGCCTACCGAACCTCTGATATATGTATCAACAAAAAAATAAGGTGAAAAGGTATAAAATACCGCGCCAACAAATCCAGCTGCATCGTCAAAAAATTCTCTTGTCCAAAAATAAAAACTTATTCCGGCTATAAAGAAAGCCACAAACATATTGAGTTTAAAAGCATCAATAAAACTTACCCCAAACACATGAAGAAATGCTGCAAAATAATTTGGAAATGGATAAACATAATTAAAAAGCGGAATACCATATCCTGCATTAAAATCAGCTGCCCATCTAGGATACCAGTCACCAGCCGATAATGTTTTATAAAATTCATAAAACCTTAACACATGATACTCACCGTCATGTGTTGGCATCATACCAGCATGGAGTAAAGCAAAAGATGCAAAGAGAATAATTGGCAAAAGAAGCAGCAAATAGATATGCTTAAAAAGTAATTTGAATACGCTCATCATTTATGTTTATAGTAGCATATTTTGGGCAATTTTGGGGTGTAACAAAAATATATCTCATCCGTTATATAATATAGCTGTTTTTATCTATAACTTTACCTCCGCTTTTGTGGTAGAATTATAAATTGTTTCTGAGGAATTTATCTTCGTAATTTTCCTTCTGTAATAATTTACTGTTTAGGAATAATTATTCATTCACGAATCTCGAATTTATCTTGCTATATCATGAATTATATTGTATATGCGAATAAGTAAATATACTTTTTTGTTTTGGGATTTTATAAACCTCTCTATTCTTCTACTCATTTCTCTTTTTCTCATTTCTTTCTATTTTAAAGCACATTATATACAAACAAATTATCCTGATTGGATAGTGCATGCTTTTAGAATAAAACTAATAAAAGAGTATGGATTAACTTCTTGGACTCATATGTGGTCAAATGGTATTAGCATTTGGAGATCGTATCAATTTATCCCACATTATATTACAATTGGAATCTCTGATATTTTTCACGTAGATGTATTACGTGGTATGGTGCTCACTACAATCACTTGCTTCATTTTGTTTCATATGGTTACGTACTGCATATTACGATTATTACAATTTTCTCAACTTGCATCCTTTATATGTGCCATATTAACATTTGATATTGCTCAGTATTGGGGAGGGTTAAGTGATTATTCTCTCCTGTTTGCATTTACTTTTTTTCCACTTTATTTATTTCTTTTTGTGAAATATTATCAGGGGAAAATCGGTTTATTATTTCCTTATATAATAGGACTTGGATTCTACATACATCCGCTTTTGGCAGTATACTCAACTGTACTTTGGATAACAGCGCTTGTTTTTTCTCGCAGGAAACTTCTTAGTATCACAACCTTTACTCAAATTATTGTTTTTCTTGCAGCTTCTACATTATTTTGGTTTCCATTAATTTTTAAAGGTTCTTATGCCTATTCTTCGAGTACATTTGCAACTGAAGACTTTCTGAAAATGGTGATTAACGGTTATAGTTATCTTGGATTAAGTATATTTCTTTTTGTTGCTTTAGCTATCACTGCATTTAGAATGTTTGCTCCTTTACCCAAAAAATTTATCTGGGCGAAGACCTTATTTATTTATATAACTACATTCTTAGTATTAATTATAATTGGAATAAATGCCTCTCTCCCAAAATTTATTGACCAGTTTCAATATACAAGAGGTGTTACTATGATCGGTATAGCAATTATCTTTACGTTTGCGACCTTTCTTGATTCCTATATATATAAATCTATTTTATTAAAAACTCTTGCTATTTTTTTCTCATCACTTGTTTTAGTAGAAGGACTTTGGTTTACAAGTATTTATTCACCACAACCAGCAAAAGATAATCTTGAAAGTCCTATTCCACAATTTTTGAAAATAAGTAATGCAGTAAAGAATAACAGTGGGCGTTTATGGGTACCAAATATTGATATTTCAAGCTTTATGGCATTAAAAAGTATGCAATTCCCCTATTCATATATGGAACATCTTGAATCAAACCAAATTCCACCTCGGATATATTCACTTATTCTTTACAGTCCTTTTCTTGATAATATTCCTTCTTCTAATATAAGTCGTATTGATGATTATTTTAAAATTACGGGAACGAAGTATGCGATATTTGATGAATTATCACCATTTACTACTGCCTTTAAAGTATATGCAAATCCACAGTATATTGATTTAGGTAAAATAGAATTACCCCATCAAATCTATCATGTCTTTGAAGCGCCATGGGAATTGCGAAACGCAGTACTTATCAATTCTCAGTATCAAAAAGATATGATGCATTTCCCATTCAATCTGGAATTAAGTGATGTGAATGATCAAATTGCACTTGATGATTATGTCAAAAATTTTGATAATGTACTTTACCAGAGCAATAATGTACCCCTTAGTATTAATTACCCGACTCAGGATTCTATTGAAGTCAAAATTCCAGACAAGAGAAAATCCAATATGGTGTATATAAATGAAAGTTATGATGCATCATGGAAAGCAATTTTTGATAATAAAGTCCAAAGTATAAAACCAGCAGGACCAAATTATATGCTGGTTACTCTTAACTCTCTCAATAATGGCGGTATTCTGATACTTAAGCATTACTGGCCGTTATCATTTTATGTCTCTATTTATTTTATTCTTCTTATCCCTATCCTTCTTGCTACAACAGCAATTATGAATAAAATATTGTACTTTGCCAAAAAGGAGGAGGTCTATGCATAGGATAAAACCCAATCATATTCCAAATACTGCATTATTATTTATGCTTATTGCGCCGTTTACGATTCTTTTTTATGCGTCATATGTATTTAATCCTGAAAATGCGGGCAATATCTATCTGTACGCGGTCCAAATACTTGCAGACACTATCGCAATAATCACAATTGGCACACTGTGGCTCACAATTCTTCTTGATATTATCCAACCCGAATATCATAAAAGAGATTTAAAGTATCACAAATCATGGCTTGAAGAAGAAAAACCAACAGTAGATATCCTGATTCCAGTGGTCGATGAACCGATTGAAATTATCAAAAATACTCTTACCCATGCAACAAAAGTTGAGTATGCTCATAAAATATATATTCTTGATGATGGCAATTCGCCAGAAGTCAGAAGACTTGCAGCCGCACTTCATGTAAAATATATTGCACGACCAGAACATAGAAAAAAACATGCCAAATCAGGAAATTTAAATTATGCACTCAAGGAGTGTACAGGAGAATTTTTTGCAGTATTTGACGCTGACCATGCTCCAAAAAAAGATTTTCTTATTGAAGTTTTGCCATTTTTTGAAAATGAAAAAGTAGCACTTGTCCAAACTCCGCAGTTTTATATTAACAAAGATAATTTTATCGCGGAAGGCACTTCTGAAGCACAAGAAATATTTTATAAATACATTCAACCTGCAAAAAATAGTTATAATGCTACATTTTGTGTAGGTACCAATATGGTCTATAGACGTTCTGCAATTGATGAGATCGGGGGCATCCCGTTACTTAATCACTCAGAAGATATCTGGGCAACTATTCTTCTTCATGAAAAAAGATATGAATCAGTGTTTTATAATAAAATTTTAGCTGAAGGACGCGCACCTGAATCAATTAGCTCTTTTTTCAGACAACAAAATAGATGGGCGCAGGGAGGATTTTCTATGTTTTTTATGCATAACCCGCTATTTATCCCTGATTTAACGCTTGATCAAAAATTACAATATCTATTTTCCAATATCCATTATTTTAGCGGTTTTTCAATGCTTATCTACTTGCTTTTACCAATAGTGTATCTTTTATTTGGAATTCATCCTATGGATGTGCTTCATAATAATAGCTGGTTAATCCATTACATTCCATACTTTATTACTGTATATTCACTGCCGCTTTTTCTACTCAACAAATTTAAAATTTCAACTATTAGTGTGTCGCTTGCGAGTTTTGCTCCTTATCTAAAAGCTTTCATTTCAACAATTCTTAGAAATAATTATAAATGGATAGCAACAGAATCCAGGAAAAAACAATTTAGTGTTATAATGCTTCAGATATGGCCGCATGTGTTTATTATCACATTATCATTTTTGGGAATACTTGTCGGCTGGTACAATCCTGTTGATTTTACCACCACACTTGTGACAACATTTTGGGTTTTTATCAATGCGTACTTCTTGTTTATTTTTTTGAAAAATGGAATCCTGGCAAAAACTTAGTATAATGAATAAATAGTAATAGTATGAAAAAATTTGCAAGTTTATTTTTAAATTTTATTTTCTTCAGTATTGTGATTCTTCTTGCATTTGTCATCGCAACAATTGCATTGACAAAAAAAGTCAATGAATATGCACACCGCTATAATCAAAGTATCAAAGGAACAGTAATCAAAGAAACTATTCCAGTCCTTTCATCAGGAAGCGGAATTGTGAAAAAGATCTATGTCCAAACAGGCCAAGTGGTCAAAAAAGATGACATGTTGATAGAACTTGATAATCAGGTTTTACAAAATAAAATTGATGTACTCAAACAATATACAGATAATGTCTCAGCCCAAACTGAAGCGCAAATTGCAGAGCAGGAATTGGGAAATCTTAAAATAACTGCACCAACTGACGGGATGATAGGAGATATTACTGTTACTGAAGGAACACCTGTTGAAATAACCAATAAATTACTTACGCTTTATTCCAATAAAAATATACGCCTTTTGGCAGGGTTAACAGTAGATGAATATCAGGCAATTAAAAATATGCAGCAAATCCAAGCCTATGATGAAAGACTCAATCAAAGTTTTTATATTATTCCCGATATTCTCAATCCCAATGAAAATACTGCAACAGATGTGTCAACCAGTATAACAGAAAAGAAAATCGGATTATTTTTCAAATTTCAGGATCCAAATGATGCACTCAGTCTTTTAAACGATGAAGATCTAACTCTTGAATTAAACACACAAAATCAAAAAATAAACAAACCAATTGATTACTTTGTCAATTTCTGGAATCAGTTATTATCAAAGTAATACAGCAAATAAAACATCGGTAATTAACTTAAAATAATATGAAAAAATATTTTTTACATATATTGATCTGTGACATCATTGCAGTAGTCTTTGGAGCTTTTTTCTTTACCCGATTTCTTCCCAATACAAATTCTGTACAAGTAGTCGATTTTAAGGATACTCTCCAGACCACACCAGTATTGTCATCAAGCAGTGCAATTATCAATCATTCAATTACTCCTGTAGTATCAAACCAATGGTATAGTTCGATTTATAAAAAATTTCCAACCCAGCCAATTTTTGCCTTACCACTTGCATATATGCTTTCACCTAATGGAATTTCTTTTTCTTACCCTGATGTAACAGCATCTACCAATACTATCACTGCTCCCTTTAATGAAGACTTTACAGTAGGATTATCTGACCAGTTTGTAAAACCAAGTATTACCTCAATTGGTGATTGGAATATTGGTATCAGTCTTCTAACCCATACCAATAATTCACTCTCTTTTATACTCGCTCATGGAGTACCAAGCACTCTGCTTCACGTAAAAGCAAATTCTGTAGTGATTCATTTGCAGGACAATTCCAAAATATATAATCAAAATAAAACATTAGTTAACTCAAAAACATTCTCTACTGATTCTTTTCTTTTGCAGATACATAATCATAACTACATTCTTGTATTGAATAAAACAAATACTATCGCAGTTGATAAAAATACTCTCACTATCGCAAATCCCACAACTCTTTATGTCGGTCTTCTTGATGACAGAAGTCATTATAATAACTTCCTGCAAACAGCAGATACTGAAATCCTCGGAACTTCGGCAATTCCGACTTTAAGTGACTCAGCACTCAGTGTAAAATATCAATTAGCTACCAACACCGGTAAACAACTTCTTATTGCCCTCTATCCTCATCAATATGACACGCTTACTGAAAAAGTAAATGTACTTGGCAAATATGATACTATCCGGGGAAGTCTCAATCTTATAACTGCTGATACATTTTCTACATCAATTGCGTTAGTTATGCCACCTGATTCATTTTCCAAATTATCAAGCGCTCATACAGATCTTGTGAATCAAGTAAAAACAGATATAGCCGGAGTTTTAAGAAAACCAAAGCCAGATAGCACAGATTATTATCTGGGTACCTGGTTTGGAGAAATTGATAATCTTTTGCTTCTTGCAGATACTTTAGGATTAACTGAACAGAAAAATGCACTTTTGCAATTTGTAGAACCTATTTTTGTCAAAAGTCTCTCTAATTTCCATTATGATACCAAACAAAATAGTCTTATTGCTGATTCTCCTGAATTTGGCAACGAAAAATTAAATGACCATCATTTCCATTATGGGTACTATATTCGTACAGCCTCAGTGCTTGCTAAATTTGACCCGGCAAGTCTTAGCAAAACCAAAACAATAATTACTAAAATGGTAAATGATATTGCAACTATAGATAGAAATTCAGAAAATTATCCCTATCTTCGCAATTTTGATGCCTACGAAAGCCACTCCTGGGCTGACGGGTATGCTGACTTTGCAGATGGCAATAATCAGGAGTCTTCATCTGAAGCAATCAACGCCTGGTATGGAATGTATTTGTGGAGCAAAGTGACCAATTCCCCAAAACTTGAGCAATACGCTTTATATTTGTACAACTCTGAAATTCTCGGCGCAAAATATTATTGGTTTAATAGTACTGGTATTTATGACAAGCCTTACTCACATGCAATTGCTTCTTTAGTTTGGGGAGGCAAAGTAGATTTTGCAACCTGGTTTAGCAATGATACCAATATGAAATATGGTATTCAACTTTTGCCTATTACACCAGCATCTACGTACTTGGGAAGTTTTCAGGATATTGGCAAATATGATAGTGACTATCATGTAAACGAAGGGGATGAAACAAAATCATGGGGTGATTTATTTACTATCTGGAGGTCATTTTATGATGATAGAAAAGCACTCTCTTTCAAAGATGCAGTAAAGAGTTTTGATGATAAGAATACGAAGTCAATGCTGCTTTATATACTCTATCTCAATAGTAAATAAACTACTCGACAATATATTGTCATACAGAGGCTAAAAGCCGAAGGATCTCATCTGAAAAGATTCTTCGCTGTGCTCAGAATGACAAGCTATAATCCAGCTATTCTACTGGCTCATCGTACTCCGTATTTTGTAAATCCTCAGCTCCGGGAATATCTCCTTCAACTGCATTTTCAGGAACGTCTTCACTTTGTCGCATATTGGCTTTTATATAGTCAAACAACTCTTCATCAGTAAGCAATAAATCTCCTTGTGTATGCCATTCTTTGTAATGATCTTTCACCAGATGAAACAGAATATTAAATGAATCATATGGTGCATCAGGCTCGTTGTTGTAAACTACAATATCTTTTCCGCACTTTGGACAAGAAACACGATAATACATACTTTAGATTATTATACACCATGTCAAGTACCCCTTTTGTTATTACGCTAAAATCAGAATATATCCTATAGCTTTGACATGCGCTGTGTATTTTGCTATACTCGCCTCGTTTGCACATTGATATAATTTCCACAGGTGGATACGAGATTTAAGGTTTTAATAAGTCTTAAGTCTTGTGTCCATCAAAGTGGTGGATACAGAATGGAACATCGCTCAGGAGGACAGCTATGATTGACACAACGGTACTATTTGCAATGCTACTAGCAGCGATAGGAATCATCATCCTTATCGCTCTACCGTACCTGATAATCCTAGTAAGAACGCCTGTTGTTACACCAGAAGAACTGGAACAGGCCTGTCGTAATATGAGAGCAAACGAAGAGAAAACGTTTCGTATAAGAAAACCATACTCTTATAACAATGTACAGTATGTAAACAATGTACCTATCCGGCTTGCAGCTCAAGGAGGTCATTTCGTCTTTCATTTCTCCAAACCCTGGGTAACAGTCTATTGCAGTCAACCCGTCCATACAAGAACGGATTCTCCTGCATAAAGCGCAGGAAGAAATCGAATGGATGCTGATGTAAACAGAGGTCCCGCCCTTTTTCTGGGCGGGACCATTTTCTTTTTTTTATTTTTGAAACTAGATATTTGAATTTACAATCCTCTCTATTTACGCTATTATTTCAGTATGAATCATATTACAAACTCGAGAAAAACATTTACAAAAACCAAAGACTTTCAGTACTACAAAGGAACCATCTGGACTAATCATGCGCTTGAAAGGCTTGAAGAACGTGGATTTACACAAGAGATGGCATATCAGGCCTTTAACAAACCAGATAAAGCAATTCCAGGGAAAGAGTCGGGAACTACAGAATTTCGAAAACGTTTTGAGAATTCGATTGTTACTGTCATTGCAACCAAAAATGAACACAATGAATGGATAGTTATCTCCTGCTGGATTGACCCGCCTCTTGAAGGTACAAAAGATGCCGCCAAAAAAGAAGCATATGAAAAGTATCATAAAGCCTCAACTCTTGGGAAACTTTGGATAATTTTCTTAAGACAAATCGGATTGGCAAAGTATTAAAAATTGTCATTTCTAGGAGCAATATTTGTTTTTTCGCTGTTACTTTTATTCCACCTTAATTTGAGTAATTGTATACACAATTTCTCCTGAGGGTGCTTTGACTATTGCTTTATCTCCTACTTTTTTCCCCATCAATGCTTTCCCAAGAGGAGAATTTTGGGATATTTTCCCGCTACTTGGATCTGCTTCAAAATCTCCAACTATCGTATATGCAACTCTTTTTTCTTTGAAAGTAAGAGTTACTTGAGTTCCCAAAATAACTGTATCAGTTGAATTCGCCTCAATAATTTTTGCGTATTTTATAAAATGTGATAAACGTGCAAGATTGCTATCAATTGAAGATAATTTTGCACGGGATGCTTTATAATAACCGTTTTCTCGTAGATCTCCCATTTCACGCGAAATCTTTACATGGTAGACTGCGTCTTTCCTGTCTTCCAATAGTTTTTGATATTCTGTTTTGATTTTTTCATATCCTTCTTTGGTAAAAGGGATAGGATGTATTTTCCTGATAGGACTTGTCCTTCTCATACTGACTCATTGTAACACATCGTAGATATAGATAAGTCAGCTAAAATACGCTATGATAACAATATAATTTACTATGCGAAAGATACTTATTGCAGGTATTATCTCTTTATTATTTATAAGTGTAACTAATATCAGCTATGCTGACTCCCCTTATGTGCTGCCCTATCCTTCTACTATGCCTGGAAGTTTTCTGTACAAATTACATGTACTATCAGAACAACTCTTAAAGTATTGGTATTTCGGAAACTTCGGACAGTTTACCTACAATCTAAAGTTATCAGACAAATATCTGGTGGAAGCAAAAACACTATTTGAATACAAGCAATATCTTCTGGCTGATAGAGCACTTAAAAAATCAGATAGTTATTTTGTACAAACCATGCCCTATCTCACAAAGCTAAAAGATGAATGTGTTGATATTACTGACAAAAAAAATACTTTGCATGATGCTGCTCAAAAACATATAGAAACTCTAGAAAAAGCAAGAGCTGATATTCCTGAATCGTTTGTATGGCGTCCTGAAAAAGCATCAGCGACTTCACTTTATCTACAAACTGATATTACAAATGCAATTGCCATACGACAAAAATATTTATGAAAAATATAGTGACAATATTCTATAGTGTAACATTATTCTTGTTTACTGCATTTTCTTATATATTTATTGACCCGAATTTCTTTTATTTTCATACTCTTTACACAGGATTTTATGCATTGCAAAGAATTACAACAACTTTGTTTTATCTTTTCCTCATTTTAATTCTCTTTGGTATCTACTGGTTTTTCTTAAATTTGGCACGATACAAAAAACTCTCAATGACAGATATCAAAATCTTGCTCCTTATTACCGTACTCAATTTATTACTTTCTTATCCTGCGATGCTTTCCTTTGATATTTTCAATTACACAACAACAGCAAAAGTGCTGTATCACTATCATGAAAACCCTTATATTATAATGCCAATAGAGTTTTCTAATGACCCTTTTCTCCATTATACTCGTGCTGCCAATAAAACAGCTTTGTATGGACCTATATGGCTTATGGCAAGTGGTATCCCCTATATGGCAGGTTTTGAAAATTATTTGTTGATTCTTCTTAACTTTAAAGTAATTGCACTATTTTTTTACCTTGCAACAATTTGGGTTATCTGGAAATTATCAAAGAGTGTTTTGGCTGTTACTTTTTTTGCATTCAATCCTCTTGTGATTATTGAATCATTGGTCAGTGGACATAATGATGTAGTTATGATGTTTTTAGCATTATTTTCATTATATCTTTTATTGCAAAAACGGATAGTGTTATCAGCAGGAACTTTGCTCCTGTCGGTACTAATCAAATATTCAACCTTTTTTCTTTTACCTGTATATATTTTTGTTTACCTGCAAACGAAGAAACATAAGAAATTACATCATGAAAAAATCTATTTCTACTTAGCAATCCTTATGCTGGTGATATTTTTCTTGTCTCCTATCCGAGAAGAACTATATTCCTGGTATGCAATATGGTTTTTAAGTTTTATGAGTTTGATATATGGAAAAAATTTTCTCTCTTATCTTGCACTTGCGCTTTCTTTTGGACTTATGCTTGGATACATTCCATATATGTTGTTTGGTATTTATCTCCCTAAAACAACACTTTTAAAGTACATCCTCATCTTTTTACCAGTATGCTATACGTTTATTTATTATTTCTTTCAAACCAAATTCCATTTGAGAAGTACTAAACTCATATAAGCATTGTACTTTTGTTTGATTGGTGTACAATAGTCGATAAGTGAAAATATTTAATTCTCAAATCGAAAAGAAAGAACTCCTTCATACTATCAACAAAAAAGAACTCCGTATGTATGTATGTGGTATTACTCCCTATGATACCACTCATTTAGGCCATGCATTTACCTATGTGACTTTTGATGTGTTGTCGCGCTATCTTACCTATAAAGGTTATAAAGTTATTTATACACAAAATGTTACAGATATTGACGATGATATTCTCAAAAAAGCAAAAGAAGAAAAAAGAGATTGGAAAGAACTCGGAGATTTTTGGACAAAAAGATTTCTCAATGATATGCACTCATTTAATATCACTCCACCAACCTATTATGTCAAAGCAACTGACTCAATTCCTAAAATGCTTGAGATTATTCAAGTGCTCCTGCAAAAAGGCTTTGCGTATGAGAAAGAAAGCAATGTCTATTTTGATGTAACTAAATATCCTGAATATGGAAAGCTTTCGCATTTAACACCTGAAGAGATGATACCTATTTCAAGAGAACGTGGCGCCAATCCTGAAGACTCTCTTAAGAAAAACCCATTGGACTTTTTGCTTTGGCAAAAAACTAAAAAAGATGAACCATATTGGCAGAGCCCTTGGGGTAAAGGAAGACCAGGTTGGCACATTGAGTGCTCTTCCATGATTGCACAATACCTTGGCCCACAAATAGATGTGCATGGAGGTGGATTTGATCTCATTTACCCTCACCATGAAAGTGAAATTGCGCAGTCTGAAAATTACACTGGGAAAATACCTTTTGTAGGATATTGGATGCATGTTGCAATGCTTCGATATAAAGGTGAAAAAATGTCTAAATCACTTGGTAATCTTGTGATGGTCGATGTTCTTTTACAAAAATATACTGCCAGCGCAATTCGTTATCTTCTATTATCACATCACTATAGAGACACATGGGAATATTTTGAAGAAGAAATGGAAAAAGCCCAAAAAAATATTGAGTATATTGGAAAAGCTTGCCAAATTAAAACGAAACAGACTTCATATGAAGTGAATAAAAAGTACAGTGAACGATTTGAATATTTTATGGAAGATGATTTAGATACACCCGGAGCATTACGAGTTGTAATGCAACTTGCTAAAAAAGTGAATCAAACAAAAAACTATTCACTGCAAAAAACATTAAAACATCTATTACAGGTATTAGGTTTTACTCATTTATAATTTCTATTCATTATATCTGTGGGATTCGTCAGGATATGATTCTTCATTCTCTGATTCAACAATTTTTTCTTCCAGTTTTTCAACTTGTTTATTAATTCGTACTTCAAATTTCCTTCTATCACTCTCATCTTCAATTCCGTTTATAATATCTTGGCACATTGGACAAAGTCGTTCTTTATTTTCAGTGTAATAAATAATGCTTGCGTCTCTATTTCTTAATCCATCCAAAACACGCTCCAAATTATCAATTTGATTGGTTATTTCTGTTGGATCAGTTGGAATATATGATTCCCATATTCCATGTTCTGTTTTTCTTCCGCATAGCGGACACTCTTCCATATTGTTACCACCTCCTATTACAAATACCCTATTGAAAGCAGATAAGAAATAAAACTAAAAAAAGTAAGCATTCTGCAAGAAATAGCCTCAAAAACCTTTCAAAAAAATGGTATAATTTTACGTGATGAGAACAAGAATGCTTGGCATTATTATAGTAATTAGTTTTTTCTTTCTCTTTTTACCCATTTCTCTATCATACGCGATTGTAAATCCCCTTAGTACCCCCAATAATAAAATTGGGATTCATATCCTTTTTGATACCGAACTTCTGGATGCAGCACGTCTTGTCAATGCCAATGGTGGCGATTGGGGATATATCACTATTCCTATTCAGGCAGGTGATAAAGATTTAGTAAAATGGCAAAACTTTATGGATATCGCACGAAAATATCATCTTATTCCTATTATTCGGCTCGCCACTGAAGGTGATTATTTCAATACGAAAGTATGGCGTAAGCCAACACTTGCAGATGTAGTAGATTTTGCAAATTTCCTGAATTCTCTTCAGTGGCCAACTAAAAACAGATATGTCATTGTATTTAATGAAGTAAACCGTGCGGATGAATGGGGAGGAACTGTTAATCCTGCCGAATATGCTGATTTATTAAGCTATGCTGTCTCTGTTTTTAAATCTAAAAGCCCAAATTTTTTTATTATTAGTGCAGGACTTGATAATGCAGCACCAAATCAAGGTACTACTTTTATGGACCATTATGATTATATGACGCAAATGAATACAGCAATTCCTGGGATATTTAACCAGATTGATGGCTTAGCCAGCCATTCATATCCTAATCCTGCTTTCTCGCAACCTCCAGACATATCGAACCGGATGGGAATAGGAAGTTTTGTTTATGAATATCAATTAGCAGATAGTCTTAGCAATAAAAAACTTCCTGTATTTATCACAGAAACCGGCTGGTCTTCTGATACTGTAACAGATGATACTATTTCGTCATATTATCAACAAACATTTGCAAATATTTGGTCTGACAGTAATATTGTAGCAATAACCCCGTTTCTACTTAAAGCAGGAGAAGGACCATTTAAACAATTTTCTTTTCTTAAGGAAGATGGAACTCCTTCAAAAATCTATTCTCTCTTCCAAAATATGCAAAAAATCAAAGGGCAACCAGTCCTTAGCCCTCAAGTACTTGTAGAAGGAATTGATACAAGCAAACAAAAAATACCAGTAAAAGACTTTACCAATAGTAATCTGAATAGACATCTCAAATTTAGCCCTTCTGAAATTTTAAAGTCAGTATTTGAATGGATATTAAAGATTTAATATGGAATGGCATGAAGCATATGATGTAAAACAAGACATTGAACATATTCTCCAAGTACTCAATCTTACCTATATCGACCCTTCAAGAATCTTTTGTTATAGAACGCATGGTTCATCGGCAAGAGCATATGCTCGCACATGGGCTTTCCCCAAAATTTTTCAAAAAGCTCTCAATGTACGGCCTGCATATGTAATTGAAGTACTGGCAACTCATTATGACAAACAGTCAGATAATAAAAAAACGGAAATCCTGATTCACGAATTACTTCATATTCCCAAAAACTTTTCAGGAGTATTGCTTCCCCATCATACAAGAAGTAGAAATTTACATGCAGTAGCTAATAAATTATTTAAAGAATACCTAAAGGCAACCAAAAGATAATTTCTATCTGCTACAATAGCTAACTATATGGTACTACTTATACATGGGGATGATATAACCGCATCACGCAATTATTTTCTTGAGGAAAGACAAAAAGATACGAATAGTTTGACTCTAGAAGGTGAAAAACTCACAATAACTGATCTTGCACAAACCGTAGAGGGAGGAGATTTATTCAGTACCAATAAAAAAAGTATTTATATTGAACAGTTATTAACGAAACGAAAGAAAAGTAAAGAACTTGAAGAAATTACAAATTTTATTCAAAAATATTCAAAGGACAATGACTATGTATTATGGGAAGCAAAGGAGTTGGAACGAAGTCATCTTAATTATTTCAAAAACCCTGTAGTAAAAATTTTTAAATTGCCGCAAAGTCTTTTTCTGTTTCTCGATACAATAAAACCTGCAAATGGAAAACAGAATGTGCAACTTTTTCATAATTCCATAACTACTTCAGAACCCGAATTAGTTTTTTTTATGCTAGTTAAAAGGATAAGACTTCTTCTTGCCTTATCCTCAGAGAAAAAACCAGCTATTGATGAAGTAAAAAGACTTTCAGACTGGCAGCGAAGTAAATTACAGAAACAAGTTCAGTTTTTCGATAAAAATACACTTGTGAATTTGTATACTCGGCTTTTTGAACTTGAATACAAACAGAAAACTGGAAATCTACCAGTACCATTATCAGATGCAATTGACTTTTTGCTTATTGCGATTTAAGATAGTGACATGACAGACATAAATCCTAAGATATTTAAAGCCTATGATATACGAGGCATCTATCCTCAAGACCTCAACGAAACAAATGTCAAAGAAATAACGAAAGCAATCTATGCTTTTTTTCTTAATAAATTAGGCACAAATAATTTTACAGTTGTTTTAGCACGGGATATGCGTACTTCTTCTCCATCACTTCACAAAGAAGTTTTGGCTACCCTTATTGCGTGTGGAGCACATGTTGTAGATATAGGAATAGTTTCAACTCCAACTTTTTATTTTGCGGTTTCTCATTATGGGTATGATACAGGTATTCAAATTACCGCATCACACAATCCTAAAGAATACAATGGATTAAAATTTGTAGTCAAAGGGCCAACAGGTCTTATCAAAATTGGAAAGCCAACAGGTATGGAAGATGTGAAAACCCTGGCAGTAAAAGGTGTAACCATTTCTTCTAAAAATCCGGGCAAAGTAACCAAAAAAGATACTCAAGCAATTCTTAAAGAAGAAGTCGATAACGCGCTTAAAATTGCAGGAAATCCAAAAATCAGTAAATTCAAAATAGTCGCAGATCCTGCGAATGCAATGGGTAGTCAATATGTTGAAGCACTATTTCAAAAAGTTCCAACAGATTTAGTAAAAATGAATTTTGAATTGGATGGAACTTTTCCAGCTCATCAGGCAGACCCACTACAAGCTGAAACGCTGGTAGATTTGCAAAAAAGAGTAGTAAAAGAACATGCTGATTTAGGACTTGCTCCTGATGGTGATGGGGACAGGTTATTTTTTATTGACGAAAAAGGTCAAATAATTCCTCCTTCTATCATTACTGCATTAGTAGCACGTGAATTACTCAAGACACATCCTGGAGAACGAGTATTATTTGATATTCGTTATATTTTTACACCGCAAAAAATTGTTGAAGAAAATGGTGGAGCAACAGGTATTACAAGAGTAGGTCATGCCTTCATCTCTGAAGAAATGAATAAAAATGGAGGAATCTTTGCAGGAGAATCTTCCTCTCATGCCTTTTTTAGAGAAACTGGGAATGCAGAATCTCAACTTCCAATGATTATCTTTGTACTTGCCGTTATGACACGGGAGAATAAAAAACTTTCAGAAATTGTTGAGGAATTAAGACGTTCTTATGAATCAGGAGAAATTAATTTTAAAGTTACCAATGCACCGAATATCCTTGCAAAACTGAAAGAGAAATATAAAGACGGGAAGCTTAATGATATGGATGGAATCGCAATATCATATAAAACTTGGCGATTTAGTGTCCGTACATCAAATACTGAACCACTTTTGCGTCTCAATGTGGAAGCATATGACAAAGAAACTATGGAAAAGAAAAAAAATGAATTAGTGGCTTTCATCAATACTACAAAGAAATGAAAACTTTACCTAAATTTGATACATCAAAATTTACCATTACTCCTTATGTCAAACGGGTTGAAAAACCTTGGGGTTATGAGTTACATTGGGTACCGGAAGATGCTCCTTATATGGGTAAAGTCCTTCATATAAATGCAGGCAAAAGATTATCTCTTCAAATTCATGACGCAAAATCTGAAAGCTGGTTTATGATGCATGGACGGGCAAAAGTATTGTGGGATAATGAGAAAGGAGAACTTATTGAAACAGAACTTCTCAACGGGCGAGGATATACAACACATGTAGGCCAACGTCATAGATTAATTGGAATTACAGATTGTGATATTCTTGAAGTATCAACTCCTGAAAAAGGCACCACATGGAGACTGGAAGATGACTATAAGAGACCTGATGAGACTGAGGAACTAAGAAAACAGCCCAATCGCGGTTGGGACAACGCTTCAAAAAAATAACATGTTAAATCTAAATGACATTGAACATCTGAATAAAATTGATCCCCAAAATACAAGAGCATCCAGTGATTTGATTGTCAAACAATGCAAAGCAGCATGGGAACAAGTCAATAATCTTGAGATTAAAGAAGACAAGGAAAATATTACCAACATTGTTTTTTGTGGAATGGGGGCATCTATATATGGCGCACTTGTTCTTAAAGCTCTTATGGGACGCACGATGCCTTTACCTACTGAAATAGTAAGTGATTATTTTTTACCTGATTATGTAGATAACCACACATTGGTTGTCCTAACAAGCTACTCAGGTACTACAGAAGAAGTACTTTCCTGTGCAAATGAAGCAAAAGAGAAAAATGCCAAGATGCTTGTTCTTACCAAAGGCGGACCGCTTGCAGAATTTGCAAAAACCAATAAAGTCCCAGCTTATATTTTTGACAAAAAACTCAATCCTGCTGGAGTACCACGATTGGGAAATGGATATACCATTTTGGGACTTATTGGATTACTCAATAAAATAGGTATAATTGACTTGGAAGAGCATGAAATTACGAATGCGATTATTCGTCTTGAAGAAAAATTTGAAGAGATTAAAAATCAAGCATTTAATGATTATACAATGTTTGAAAATAAAATCCCGATTGTCTTTACTGCTGAATATTTATCAGGCAACGGACAAATTCTAAGAAACCAGTTCAATGAAACAAGCAAAGCATTTTCTGCATATTATGTAATTCCTGATCTCAACCATCATTTAATGGAAGGACTCAAATTCCCAAAGAAATCCCCTCTTTATTTTCTTATCCTTAATTCTCCTAATTTTTCTCCAAAAATTAAGAAGAGAGTTGAGCTGACAATGGATGTAGTAAGACAAAATAAACACAAAATTTATGAATTTATGACTAGTGGACAAACCATATATGATGATTTTCTGGAAGCTCTTACCTATGGAAGCTTTCTTACCCTCTATCTTTCACTTTCCTACAACCAAAACCCTGCGATAAATCCTTGGGTAGATTATTTTAAAGAGAAATTAGCTCAAGGAGAGAAATAATTATTGTTTTGAAAGATATATTTTTATTTCCTTTATAAGGTCTGCTGGAGTTAATTGACTTTTGATAAGATATCCTGTTCCTAACGCAAGTGCTTCTTTTATTTCTACATCATCATTCAAATTAGTCAAAAACACTACGTTTTTATTTTTAATTGGCAGAAGTCCCTTATCGATGCTTTTTATCACATCGATACCGCTTAATTTTGGAAGTAAAATATCAAGAAGTATTAAATCCCAACCGCCTTGTTTGATTTTATCGAAGGCTTCTTCTCCATCAGTTGCACTATCTACATTATATCCTTCACCTTTGAGGGCCTCAAGATAAATATCACGCAGTAATTGATCGTCTTCTACTACAAGTATTTTTGCTGAGTTCATTGATATAATCCTAGCATTATTATAATAAATAATCAACCTAATTTCTAAGAATTTTTTCTGCTATAATTATTATTATTTAAATGGTGAATCAACTTCAAACTTATAAAAAAGTGTTTTATTCATGTATCCTTTTTCTGTTTTTCTCCTCTGTTTTTTTTCTTTATTTACATAATATTACACAAGATATATATAGTGGTGATATTGGAGATTTAGTAACTGCTTCCTATGTCTTTGGAGTACCTCATCCTCCTGGATATCCTCTCTTTACATTTTTGGGTTTTCTTTTTTCTCATATACCATTTTCTTTTCCTGTTGTATCACGCGTTGCTCTCATCTCATTCTTATCATCGTGGCTTGGTCTCATCGTTTTGTATAAATTTGCGAAGAAAGTAAGTAATGATATATTTATTTCTCTTCTTGCGACTTCCATTCTTGCATTTTCTTATCTCTATTGGCTACATGCTGAAGTACCAGAAGCATTTGGATTGAATAATTTTTTTGTAATAGCACTCTTCTATATATCTTATCTTTTTTATAAAGAAAAGAAAGTGTGGCAATTTTATCTCCTCTGTTTTTGTATGGGATTGTCTCTTACTCATCATCAAACTATTTTGTTTATTTTCCCGGGTTTGTTTTTGCTTCTTTTAAAAAACCTAAAATATGTTTTTAAGAAGAAAAAAAGGATATTGCTTGCTTTCCTTAGTTTTATTGTAGGATTTTTCCCTTATCTCTATGTTCTCATCGCTGCATCACATAATCCAATTATTAACTGGGATAATGCTTATAATTTTCAAAATCTAATTCATTTAATATTAAGAAAAGATTATGGTTTTGCGCCAGCAATTGTAAATGAAGTGCCCTTTGCGGTCAAAATAATCCAGGTAAAAAGTTATTTTGAGTCGCTTATCATATTTTACTCATATCAAGTACTGTTCTTAGCACTACTTGGGGTTATCAAACTGATAAAAATTGATAGATTATTATTTGTCAGTCTTTTCATATCTTTCCTGTTTTCTGGACCTGCATATATATTTTATGGCGCAAATATTACTACAGAAGCTGCTGGTATGGGCATAATTGAACGGTTCTATCTAATATCAGCAATTATCCTCATGTTTTTCGTAATATACGGGCTTGTTTTTGTGAAAGAGTTGTTAAATCACATATTATCAAAAAAAATATATACTTTTATTTTATTATCTTATTTTCTTATTATTCCATTCTTTCTTGTAAAATATAATTTTGAAAAAACCAACCTTTCCCAATCACATATTGGTAATAATTTAGCAATAGATATTTTGTCATCTCTCCCTAAAAATGCAGTTATATTCGTGTCAGGAGATACGACATCGTTTAATATTTGGTATGTCCATTATGTATTAGGTTTCAGACCTGATGTAAATATTATTAACCCGCCAGGTGTTGGAGGAAATATTTATTTTGATAATCAAATTAACCGCTATCACAAACTACATCCTTCAATAAAGCTTACAAACCTTGTTGCTCAAACACTTGAAGATATACGAAAAAGACATAGTGTGTATACTACATATGAAATCTCTTCTATTCCCAAACATACAATTCTTCTTCCAAAAGGCTTAATATACGAAATGACATATGATAATGCTATGCCTACTAAACAAGAGTATATTAGAAGTGTTGAACCTGTCCTTAATACAATACACCGAGTACGTAGTCAGACATTACTACCATATGATGATAACTTGATTGCTTCTGAAATACCTATGATTTATTCAAATGCATTAGTAAGAGTTGGAGATTTTTTATTTTCCTATTATCATGATTCAGCAACTCCTGAGCATTATTATAGAAGAGCATTATGGTTTGATGATAAAAATCCTGCTGCATACGCAGGACTTTCACTTAGCCAATATAAAGCCTACAATGATTGCCCAAACTCTATTGAGAACATGAATTCTGCAATCGATATTTATCCTATATGGAAAACGTACTATCTTCAACTTTATCTACTCTATAAGAGATGTAACACTTCTCAAAAGATCGTAAATAAGTATAAAGAAAGATACTATTCACTATTTAAAATTTCTATAGATACTGACCTTACAAATAGTACAAAAAGAAAGATATAATTTTCTTCATGAAACTTGTTTTTTTCACTTATAGCACACTTGAGTATGGAGGCGGTGTAGCAAGATATTTTATAGATATTGCTTCTCAACTCAAAAAACAACACCGTTCTTTAGATATTACAATTGTTACATTTCATGAATCGTTACTTAAAAAAATACTATTTGTCTACTCGATATATTTTACAAAAAAAATTGATACAGTCCTTTTTAAAGAGAGAGAAGAATTTGATGAAAAACTTAATAACATTCACTATATAAAAGTGAAAAAACTATCAGAACTTCATAAGTATCTTCAACAGGCAAATAGAATATATACAACAAATAATCTGCTAGAGTTATTAATCCTCAATACACTTTCTTATAAATATCTTCTTCCCCAATTTATAATTGGTTTTCATATCCCTATGTATTATCCCATTAGTTCATCTTTCCAAAATAAAATTCATAATAGAATATATAAATCAGTTTTTTATTATAAACTATTATCGAAAGCTGAAAAGCTTCATGTAATAAACATTCATGATGAAAAAATTCTATTGACACATTTTCCTAAAAATAAAATCTATAAAATATACAATCCTTTTAATTCCCTAGAATTTAATACATTAAAAGAAAAGCTTTCTAAGAGTAGGAATCAGAAAATTAATATCCTCTGGATAGGACGATTGACAGAACAAAAGGGAGTTTCCGATTTACTTTCTCTTATAGTGAAAATTAACTCTTCCAAATATAAAAATAAACTAACTTGGAACATTGTAGGTGAAGGTGAATTACGTTCTCAAATCATATTACTCCAAAAGGACTTTACTAATGTACGTTATTTAGGATATATATCTCATAATCAATTAGCAAGTATTTATACAAAAAATGACATATTTATTTGTACAAGTCATTGGGAAAGTTTCCCTTATACACTTTTAGAAGCACAAAGTTTCAATTTACCTGTTATTTCCTATAATATAGATGGGTGTAATGATATAATAGAGAACGGAATAAATGGCTATCTTGTAAATACGCTTACTGAATTTGAGAAAAGAATTTTAGAGTTTAGTAAAAATAATACCTTTAAGAATAAAGATATACGAGGTTACATTAAAAAAAAGTTTGAATATAAAGAGCAACTTAAAAGCTTATATAAGTTATTACACGATTAACTATGACAAACTATTATGATACTACTTATTTTAAATGGCAAAAAAAAGCAGGCGAATATGGCGCAAATCAAGATTTATGGATGTATAAAGATTATGTAAAACCTTCTGATACTGTTCTGGATTTTGGTTGTGGCGGCGGCTACATGCTCAAAAAATTACATTGTAAAAATAAATACGGGATAGATATTAATCCAGTTGCAAGAAAGTTAGCAAAAGAAAAAGATATCCATGTATTTCAAAGTATTAAACAGCTTCCTAAAAATGTAAAATTTGATGTTATCATTTCTCACCATACCCTTGAGCATGTCACTGACCCCGCAAATATCTTAAAACAGTTGCGTATTCGTCTTAAGAAAAACGGTACTATTATATGTGTAGTTCCTATTGACGATTGGAGAACTCAAAAAAAATATAATGCGGAAGATATAAATCAACATCTCTATACCTGGACTTCTCAACTTCTAGGAAATCTATTTGTAACTTGTGGATATAAAATCAATAGCATTAATATACTTTCTTTCATGTGGCTTCCATTAAGCAGATATTATTATCGCTATATACCAAAACCTTTGTATTATTTTATGAGCAGGATTTGGAGTGAAGTTATATTATCCCGCCAGATTAGAATAGTTGCTCAAATATAAAACTACGACATGCTAAAACTAAGATTGTTTTTTCATCCTCACTTTGTAATCAAATATTATCTTTATAAGGATTTGAAAGCTATTACTAGCAACTATTCATTCAAGGGAAGAATCTTGGATATTGGATGCGGGAATAAACCGTATCAAGACTTATTTAAACCCGCTATTTATAAAGGAATTGATTTTAAAAAATTTTCAAGTAATTCAGAATTTAGTATCAATAAGCCTGACTATTACTTTCGCGCTCCCTATCTCTCAACTTTTAAATTACCATTTGTTTCCACTTATTTTGATTCAGTTGTTTCTTTTCAGGTACTTGAACATCATCCAGAAGTAGTTACTTTTATACGCGAAGCAGTAAGAGTAACAAAAAAGCACGGATTAATCATTATAAGCTTCCCTTTTATTTGGGGATTGCATGAAGAACCAAATGATTATCAACGACTTACTCATTATAGTATCATTAGACAATTCAAAAAAAATAAATGTAAGATGATTAAAATAAAGACTCAAGGCTCTATTGCTTCAACAAATATGATGCTTCTCATGGATTATCTAATTGAACTATCTCATAAAGGGAAAATACATTATATTATTGCTTTATTGCTATACCCATTCTTTTTAGTTGCAAGTTATTTCTCTTTGGCAGTTGATACGATATGCAAGTCAAATAAAGTATTTTTGAATTACATAGTAGTAGCACAAAAACTCGAGTAATAAAGCTGGCTGATACTACAAGTATTAAACCATTTCTTCCGCAAAAGTATAGGCCTCTTGAAGTGGAAATTGCTTAATATAATTTATTCGTATTTTCCCTTTTGTATTTATCTTACCGGGTATTGAAAAAAATTCATGTAATAATCCGGCTGCGTATGAAAAATGAATTAGTGGAAATAATAATGGCATACATAAAACCAAAATTATTTTTTTATATTTGATAGCTGCCTTTACTGAAGTCGCTATTCCCAATACCAAATACAAAAAGAGGGGTGTTAAATACCAAAAAGGATGAATAATAATAAGACTAAAAATATAAAGGATAAATGCAATCGGGCTCATCAAGAGAAAATCTTGAGGAATAAATTCTTTTTTTATTTGCTTCATCCGACCGCTTCCATAATGACTAAATTGCTTAATGAGTTGATACACAGTACCCCTATGATAACGATAGATAAACATACTCTGGTTGTACTCTAATTCATAACCTTTTGTCTTAAGTCTTCGGAGGAGCTCTGTTTCTTCATTTGGCACGATTGTTTCATCAAATCCTCCCACTTTTAGTACTGCAGTCTTTCGTAATGCAAGATTTGCTCCAATAAGCTGGTATTCATTGGCTTTTGTGACTTTTGTTTTTTGCCTGCTATAGCGAAAACGCATTCTCATGGCACCAAAATAAGTTTCAAGAGTATAGCCAATAAGTTGGCTCACAAAATTGCCGTCCTTGTAGCTAAAAAGGCTTGGGCCGCCAACAGCCGCAATATTGGGATTGGTAAAGGCTTTAGCGATAAGTTTAAACGCCTTTGGATTGACTTGTGAATCGTTATCTAAAAGGTAGAGTATCTTTCCTTTTGAATTTTTTATACCGATATTTCGCTGCTTGGCGATATGTCGTCCTTCTATAATAAGAATCTCAATGAGCTGTTTTGGATAATCTACTCTTCGTAAAGACTCTAAAACTACTTGTGGATTGGTATCAGGAAGAATAGGAATATTTACAGATATTCTGGGCAAGTAACTTTTCTGCACATACTAATAATAAACTCAAATCAAGAAAAAAAGCAAGAAGAATTTCAAGAAAAACTTAGAGCTATCGAGTAACGTTGATCGTAGAACCCAATTCTGCAGCTGGAGCTGAAACGGTAAGTCTGTTACTCCCACCTGCACCTGTAATGGCTTGAATGGTATATCCTGTTGTCCATGTGGTACCAGTACATCCTGATGATTGAACAGGTTGTGCTCCACCCGCTGTTAACGGGTCAACTGGAAGTGCTGCAATATACTGGGGAACTACTGCAGTACAGAATGTATTAAACGCAGTTGCAGCAATAGTTTGGGCTGTGGTGGTAATCCCTGGAGGCAACGTGCCTTTGTTGTCTGCCATATATTGATTGGTAGCATTCAGGATTGCATTGACATCTGCGCTTCTTTTAGTATTGTTTGATTGAGAAAACTGTCGCGCCGGGTTAATAGCAATAAGAGTGATTGCGAGTAAGATTGCAAGGATTCCGATGACAACCAAAAGCTCGATAAGAGTAAACCCTTTTCCCTGTCTTTTGATAAGCAGTTGTTTATTCATAATCTATATTAAGATTTACATAAACTCTACCGTTTGTCAAGATATCAGTTTTGTATCTTACAGATTTCATACCAGCCACTTGATTTCTTTATATAGTACAAAAAAAAGAATATTCTTGTTTAATTCTGTTTTAAGTTTTATCTTGTTACTGTAATCGTAGAACCCAATTCTGCAGCTGGAGCTGAAACGGTAAGTCTGTTACTCCCTGCAATTTGTTGAATCATATATCCTGTTGTCCATGTGGTACCAGTACATCCTGATGATTGAACAGGTTGTGCTCCACCCGCTGTTAACGGGTCAACTGGAAGTGCTGCAATATACTGGGGAACTACTGCAGTACAGAATGTATTAAACGCAGTTGCAGCAATAGTTTGGGCTGTGGTGGTAATCCCTGGAGGCAACGTGCCTTTGTTGTCTGCCATATATTGATTGGTAGCATTCAGGATTGCATTGACATCTGCGCTTCTTTTAGTATTGTTTGATTGAGAAAACTGTCGCGCCGGGTTAATAGCAATAAGAGTGATTGCGAGTAAGATTGCAAGGATTCCGATGACAACCAAAAGCTCGATAAGAGTAAACCCTTTTCCCTGTCTTTTGATAAGCAGTTGTTTATTCATAATCTATATTAAGATTTACATAAACTCTACCGTTTGTCAAGATATCAGTTTTGCGTGCTCAGTTTACATTCGTGACACAGGTCACTGGATTATAAATTGAGTTTGACAAGAAGAATATCAACTCTATAACCTGTTACACTTGTATCTTCATGTACAATAGTATCTGTAGTAAATTTACCTATTATTGAGAGTATTTCATCCCGTATATCCTGAGGAACTTTTTTAGAAAAATTTATTACCGTTTTTAAAGATGTAGTGGAAGACGAATCTTGTACTGTTACTTTTTTATATCCACTCTGTGTTAAACTCTCTTTGAGTATATTTACTTGTTTTGCCGTGTTGCTCGTATTGATAATTGTAACTGTTAGAGATTTTTCCTTAAGCAAGGCTGAACTACTTGATATAAGAGCAGCTGAAGAACTTGCTTCAGGCGTAACAATAGGTGGAAGTAGTGTTGGAGATGACACTACCACAGACGGTGTAGTAACAGCAGGTTTTGAAGGTGACTGATTGGATATAATATAGACTGCAATAAGAACCCCGATAAGAATGACAAAAATTCCAAGAAGAATAAAAACGCGTAAATTACCGGAGGATTTTTTCGCAGCAGGAGGAGATAGAGATATTGTGTCAGTATTTGCGGCTTGTTCTGCCTGGGCCTGGATTTCGATATTGGTTTTTGAGGCAAGAAGATTTTCCTGTTTAAAACTGTCAAGTTTTTTAAAAACCATATTTGCTGTCTCTTTATTTAAATCACTTGTTAATTTTATTTTGGGTTCATAAAGAAATGCCGGAATTACCAAATCTATATGAAAGTCATATTTTTCAAAAACTGATTTAATCGCTTGATAAAAATTACTATTGGCAGCAAGTACTCTTATTCCGTTTTGTATAGGATATCTCTTACTTATAATATCTTCAAAAGGTACCGCATCAAGATAATTTTTAATTGATGTTTCTAAGTCTTCCTGAGGAGCTGTTGGGGAGGCCGATTGATTTGCAGAAGTCCCAGTAGTTTGTGCAGATTTTTGTGGTTTTTTATTGGCCTGGTCTTTTGCGGAAGATTTAGAAAATTCTTTTATAAAAAGCGTGTCATTGGAAAGTATGATAGCCAAATTACGTGAAGTAATTTTGTTGGTATCCAAAAATTGCTTTATCCTGGTATCAAGAATTTCTTTATTGATAATATCAGTGTGCAGTATTGCATCCGTTTCAAATGTAAATTGATAAACAGATGGCAAGTCCGGAGCGTACAGATTTAATTTATCTCTTTGTAAATAAAGTATTCCTGATTGACCTTTTGTCATTAGTAAATTACCCTCCATGTTTGTATTGATAGTACATTATTCACCCAATTCACTGTTGCTTGTACCTTTCTTACAAAATTTCCTTCCTGACCTTGCGATAGTATGATATAAGGATTTCCTCCACTTACCTGCACAGTCGCTGATGGAGTCGCAATCGATCCAGATGGACTTCCTACATATAATGTTTCACCTTTATAAGTAGGATCCCTCAACAATCTTAGTATAGCATTTTCTACACCACTTTCTGCAACCATATATGCAATTTCACCTTCCTGAATTTTTGTACTGGAGTTTGTGTTTAAAACTATAATAATTACACTCGCAGAAATAATCGTTACTGCAACCACTACGAAAAGTAAAAGCGTAATTAATGCTTGCCCTTTTTGTAATTTTTTTATCTGTAAGTTTTTTTTCATTGTAAACCAACTGTTGTACTAAAATTCCGTGTTTCAGGTTTTCCTGTAGTACGACTAGTTTTGCTAGTGACAGTAAATGTGATTTTAACTGTATCAGTATTGCTTCCTCCATTGCCTATTCGTAAGAAATTGAGATTTGATACTGTAGTGTCATAGCTATTTAAATTATCTGTGCCATTTGCATCTGTAATCTGGAAATTACCATTACCGTCAGTTGCATAGGTATAGTTTATCGCGTTGGAAGTAATTTGCAATGTAGCACCTTGCTGACCAGGACTTGCAGGGACATTGATAGTATCCGCTGAATTTATATCATATAGAAGTCTTGATAGAATAAATTTCCCGTCCTGTTCAACATCTGATGAAGATTGAGATTCAAGTCCCACATCTAAAACAGTAGAAAAAATACTTGAAAGGCTTGCAATAAGCAAGGTCAATACTCCCATATAGATAAGTAACTCAATAAGAGTATATCCTTTCGCATAAGATTGTTTTCTATATTTTGCAAAAATTTTCATGGTGAATGATTTACACTAACATCATAAAGTACAGGCGTGAGATTTGAATCATTGGTCGTAAAATATGCTTTATATCGCATACACCATCCAGGATTGGTATAACTTGGATTGTAATTACCAAAAGGTATTGCAGCAGAAATCGATGCAGCAACAGGAGTAAAGTAGGAAGCAGGATTTCCATTTGGTCCTACATAAGTATATGTCGCATTATTGCAATTACCGTTTACTGCCTGGGATGCAGCAACCTGTATCTGAATTGTAGTATTGGAAGGTTGATTGATGGTGGCAACTAATCTATTGAATGTCATCTGGTGAGTTGGAGGTTGAGTAAGCGCAAAATTTCTGGATTCAAATGTTCCGCTGCTTGAATAGGTACCTCCTGACCCTCCTTCAACTATTTGCACTTCTGCGCTTGCATTATCAGTAAGTATATACGAAAAATGATCACCATCTGTTTCTATTACAGGAGAGATTGCATAAATAGTATTTACACCAGGAATTGTAATTCCGCCGCATCGGACTGGCACACTGGCATTACTTACGTCAATTACCTGATAGACCTGACCACTTGAACCGCCGATTGCTACTCTATTTCCTGGAATTGCAACTACTGCTTTTGGACTCATATTTTGTACTGTAGTATAATTTCCGACAATTGTATTGTTAGAAAGATCAATAATAAAAAGGTCAGGCTCTGTTGATAAATAATTGGTAACTACATAGGCATACGTTGCAGCCTGGGAAACATACACATCATTTGCTCCGAGACTATTCCCAAGATTAATATCAGCAATATCTGTAAGACGAGTTGGATCTAAGGCGTTGATAATTTGCAACTGTTTGGTGGTACTTGATGTTGCGATATACACAGTAGTTCCTACGACAAAGACTTTGTTACCAGTTCCTGCCAAATTAAATACACCAAGTTGTGTTTGGCTGCTTGAACCTTGTATTGATTTTAGATCAAATGTGTAAAGCTTACTTCCAATTGTGACATACCCTACATTGCCGCCATAGGAAGTATTATTGGCCACATATACACTGGTTCCTGTGCCACCTGGATCAAAATATCCTGCTTTTGTAAAATTTGGCGGATTTTGTATATTAAGAATATCTACTGACGGACCTGGATTAGCTGCTGCAAGATATGCATATTGTGAATCAGCATAAAGTCCATAGGTTTTTATATTTTCTGTAGTATAAGACCCGTTATAGGAAATTACAGGAGGACTGGGATTAGGCGGGTCACTCACTACTGCGCTCTCCATAGGATTACCGGAAGAATTACCTCCTGTAGTTGAATAAATCGTATTTTTATTTGCACCAACAAAGGTAGTAATAGCAGTAGCGATAGCGGAGCCTGGTAAATTATATGTTAAAGATGCGGTAGGTGTAGCGGGTTGACACCAATCACCATGTCCACCTGCACCAAGCTGTACCTGTCCATCATTAGGCGTTCCACTCGGAATAGTATTTACTACTGCCACTCCTGACAAAACATTTCCTGCATTAAAATCAGTAGTAGTTGTATCAGTGTCTGAAATATTATCCTGATGGGTAAGATATAAGGTAGAAGTAATAGAACTTGCATACGGCTGTGTCCATGAAATAGTAATAGCTATTTGTTTGGTTGAAGGATCAAGCGTCCCTGCAGGAGAAGCGACAATTGCGCCGGTTGATGCTCTATTTACATCACTAATATCTATTCTTTGTGTCAAGCCATTTATAGTCTGTGTACCTGATACTAACATCCAGGCATTCCCGGAAGTTGTGGCATAGTATGTCCCATCAGTTGTGATGGCATTCCAGTTATTATTGCGTATGCTTTTGATTGCTTCTTCACTTTCTTTAAGAAATTGTATTGCCTGGATTCGTTGTAATTCTTGTGGTTTTCCGCTGCGTGAAGCCACAACTCCTGTAAGAATCGCTGGGAATATGATTGCCGCAAGACCAATAGCAAGCAACACTTCTACAAGTGTTTGTCCCTTTTCCAAAAAGTTCTTATACTTTGTGTTAATTAACTTGAGTAATTGCACCTCTTCTGTTTATTGTTATAGTTTTTTGAACATTCGATTGCGTATCTTTAAGAATAACTGTGTTTGATCCAACACTAAATCCTATGATTTCACCGCTTCCACTGGCAAAAATAACTGAAGAGTTAGGAAATGTAATACCAGTAAATTGCAATGTATCTGGCAAAGAAGCCGAAAAATTTGTCGTATCTGAAGATGAGTAACTTGCTCCATGAAACAGCACATAACTATTGGCACTAAAGTAGATTCCATAGCTATCCATTACTCCCCGGCCTTCTGTATCCCCTGTCATCGCTTTGATTTGCTGGTTTTTGATATCTGCAATAAGTGAATTAATCGTGGTAGATAGAGAACTATTGTGTTTAAATTCCAAAAGATTTACGGTAATAAGTAGGGCAAGCAAAGAAAAAATTGTCATCACGAGAAGCAATTCGATAAGTGTAAACCCTTGAAATTTCTGCTGAAAAGGATATTTCATTCATCGTCCTCCTACTTGACCAATCATACTGTAAATAGGAGCAATAATAGACATCATCATACCGCCAACCATAACTCCGACAAATACCAACATAAGAGGTTCCATTAATGCAGTTACTGTTTTTAATGAGTTTGATACTTGGTAATCCAGATATTCAGATGCATCAAGCATCGATTTATCAAGTGATCCGCTTCGTTCTCCTGCCTCTGTGATTTTTATGACAATACTTGGGATAACATTTTTTGAATATTTAAGACTCTCTGAAAGTTTTTTCCCATCAGCAACCGTATTCTTTGCATGCTTAATTGCTTTCTGAATATCTTTCTTAACTACTACTTCTTCTGTAAGTTCAAGCGCAGTAATAATCGGGATCCCCGCATTAAGAAGTAAATATAAACTTCTCGTAAACCGGGTAAGATCTATATCCTTGGCAAGTTGCGAAACTACAGGTAACGAAATTAGGATGTATATAAACAACCTTTTGTTTTTCCTGTAGAGAAAAGCAATAATAGCTCCAATAACTCCAACCCCTATGATTACTTCAAGCGTATGAGTAAGCAATAAACTCGACAGAAATATCATGATTTTTGTAGGTAATGGAAGTGTTACATTTAAACGCGAGAAAACTGTTGAGATTTTCGGAACCACCACTACGAGAATAACTAGCATTACTGCGATAAATACAAAAAGAATAAATACCGGATAGATAAGAGCTGATTTTATCTTATCTGCAAATTCCTGTTCTTTACGAATATTCACTTTAATGTCATTGAGGGTAACATCAAGCGTTCCTGCTTCTTCTGATGCTTTGATGATATTTATTGTTACCTTATCAAATACTCCTGGAAATTTTGAAAAGCTATAATATACATGTTGTCCTTGAGTTAAATCTTCTTTTAGTGTAGTAAGTATCTTTTTCATATTACCCTTTGAATCATCAAGAAGCGAATTTACTGTCTCAAGAATGGGAATTCCTGAGGTCAACATCGTATGCATATTACTAACAAGAGTAATTTTATCATTTCCTGATAATGAAATATTTTGAGTTTTCATAACGCTTCCACCTTTGTAACTCTTAATACTTCTTCTATTGTTGTCACACCTTTGACGACCTTGTCCAATCCATCCTCAAGCATGGTAGTCATACCTTCTGTAACTGCTTGTTTCAAAATTACGTCTGCGTCATTTTTGGCTGTGATGAGTTTTCGTATTTCATTACTGACTTCAAGCACTTCAAATACCCCAAGCCTTCCTGAATAACCGGTAAAATGACATACGTCACAACCTTTGCCGCTATAAATTGTTGCTTCTTTTGCATTGCCAAAATATTTTTTAATTAAGTCTTTTGATAGGTTTTTTGAAAGGTCATCATATGGAACAAGGAGTGAACTTTTGCACATCTCACATATTTTCCTCACAAGTCTTTGGGCAACGATGACATTAACAGTTGATGCAACGAGAAATGGTTCAACTTTCATATCTGACAAACGGGGCAAAGCAGTTGCAGCGTCATTGGTATGTAGAGTAGAAACTACTAAATGGCCTGTAAGTGCTGCATTTACTGCAATACCTGCTGTTTCAATATCGCGGATTTCTCCCACAAAAATTATATTTGGATCCTGTCGCAAAATAGAACGAAGCCCACTGGCAAAGGTGAGCTCTGTTTTAGCATTGGTCTGAATTTGATTGACACCCTTCATTCTATATTCAACCGGATCTTCAATCGTCGTGATATTTTTATCTCTGGTGTTTAAGATTTTGAGAACTGCGTAGATAGAGGTCGTCTTTCCACTACCCGTTGGGCCAGTTGAAAGAATCATTCCGTAGGATTTCGCGTATGCTTTTTCAACTTTTGCTAAATCTTTTTCATTCATTCCTAAATCAACTAGTGAGAATTGCCTGAATTTGGAAGCAAGAAGTCTTAATACTATCTTCTCACCATGAACAATGGGCACTATTGAGACACGGATATCTAAATCTTCTTCATCTAAATGGATTTTCATCTTTCCATCCTGTGGTGCCATATGCTCATCAGTTCTCAAGTTAGATAGCACTTTGATTCTTGAGGTAACCTGCTCATGCAGATTTTTGGGTAAAAATAATACATCATGCAAAATACCATCGACGCGAAAGCGTACAAGGGAATCTTTTTCCTCAGGCTCAATATGCACATCTGATGCTCTATCCTGATAGGCATAATTTACAATCAAATCAACTATCTTGGCAATTGGCGCTTCTAATGATTCAACTTTCCCTGCATTGCCCAGCTCATTTCGTATCAATGCATCAAAAGTTTTTTGCAAGTCTTTTCTATATATCCAAAGCTTATTGAAAATATCTCTTTCTGTTGCCAGGTATGCAGTTATTTTTTCTTTGGTTTTTTGAGCGACAAGTTCGGTAATTAGCGTATTCCCTGGATCGACCATTGCGACTTTCAATCCATCATTGTCGCGGGCAAAAGGAATTACTTTGTATTTTCTGGCTATTCTTTCCGGGATTACTTTAAATATTTCCTCAGGAATGGAAATTTTAGCAAGAACAATATAGGGAACTTTAAGGTAATCAGCAATTACGATACCTAACTTTTCATCAGTTATGATGTCTTTTTCAATTAACGCATCTTGAAATGTGATGTTGGCATTTTTGGCATAATCGAGTACTTCCTGTAACTTTGCTTCATCAGTAAGTTTGAGACCCGTGATTAACGTTTTTAGTTGTTCGTCTGTAACACCCATGGGCAGTTATTGTAAATAATTGTCTTTATTTAAATTTTGCACTTTTTTCCATAATTTTTCAAAATCAAAAAAGCTTTTGTTGATATAGTCCCGTGCTCCCAGTTTTTTGGCTTTTTCTACATCTGATTGCTGACCAAGTGTAGAGAACACAAGAACTGGTATCTTCTTCAATTCCGTACTTTCTGACAAATCTTTCAACACTCCAAAGCCGTCTTTTTTGGGCATAATAAGATCCAGAAGTATTACATCAGGTTTTACTTCTTTAATCTTGGCTATGCCTTCTTCTCCATCGGCTGCCTCATACACTTCTACTTTTTGTTCCTTAAATTTCGATGCGTAAAACTGTCTGAAAAATTTATCGTCCTCTACTAATACTATACGCATATATGAAAATGAATTACAAGTCGGGTTTTATACCGGTTACTTTCTCAAGTTGAGCAATTTCTTGTGTCATTGCTATTTCAGTTTTTTCATTTTTAATCTTATCAAGAGATTTTTGGAGAATTTCTGCAGTATTTTGAAGATACTTGAGAATTTCGTGAGTAAGAGTCAATTTATCGTCCTTATAATTACGAAATATATTCTCTATGATATTGCATACCTTCCCAAAACTCTTGTATCCCATGACTATACTTTGGCTTTTTAGAGAATGGGCATCAAGATGCACTTCGTCAATTGCTTTTTTGTTTTGCGGGTTTTTCATAAGCTCAGCAAGATTTTTCTTCATATTATCAAGATATTCCTGTGAGGTCTGAATAAACAAATCCTGAAATTTATTTAAATCAAAATCAGCCATAAATATTGTGAATTTTATTTATTTCACTATACTGAGCTATTATACCATTGTCAACATATCTTGTGCTGAAGAAGTAAGTACTATTTTGCATTTTTTGTAAGTTAATAAGAAAACATTGTATATTTTCTATTATGACGCAAGAAGAATTAAATCAAATGAGACAAATATTTTGGGAAGAACAAAAACCCTTGCTGGATAGGATGGATAATATTGAGAAGAAACAAAAACGAATGCAAAGAGATATATTCTACATTAAAAAAACTCAAAATGTAACGATAGCTCATTTTGATAAGGGGATATTGTCCATGAAAAAAGAATTAAAGCACTTGAAGAACATATCTTATATAAGCATTACTATGCTTATGCTTAAAGAACCGTTGCAGTTAGTAGCAGATAGATTTACAAAACACATAAAAGAAGAATATCTAGGGGGTGAACGGCAAAAAGAGTTAAGAACACAAGAAACTAATAATAATGGGATTTCGCCTTTTTTCCATACAGATGTATTTGATCTCAGAACATGGGGTGGCTATAGTATAGCAGGAAGACATATACAACCAGATACCCTCATGCAGAAATAGATATCACTGTTTCTCCCTTGACATGAAAAGTTACTGTACATGCTAAAACGAAAGACACTGAAGAAGAGAAATCTAAAGGAACGTTTCAAAAAGTGTATCTTGTATATAAAACAGTCTTAGTAAAACATGCAGATGTTTTTACTGTCCTAAACATAAAGCTTCAGTTTTATATAGGAAAAGATGCAACTTCAGCAAGAGAAGATATGGATAGCGGAAGGAAAGGTAAAAAGCTTTTCGTAAGAATACGATAACTTCTTCTTAGTTGGATTTCTCAGACTTGATTCACTAAACTTTACTCCATATAATTAAATTTGATGAGTAGAAACCGTTCTGTCCTATGGTTTTCTGAGGTTGATAAAGAAGATGTTCCCCTTGTTGGCAAAAAAGGCGCAGAGCTTGGAGAAATGAGTCATGCCGGGATTCCAATTCCGAATGGATTCCTTATCTCATCTCAGGCATATTTCCATTTCATGAAAGAAAATAATCTTTCACTGGCTATTAAACAACTTCTCTCAACTGTAAATTATGAACGGCCAGACTCACTCCATCAGGTTTCATTTCATATAAAAAAACTTATTAAGGAAGGAGATCTCTCTCCTGAGTTTGTAACCGAAATCAATACAGCATACAGAAAATTAGGCGCGATACTTAGGGACGCGGTTGTCACTGTACAATCTTCAATCATCCTTTCTGAAGCATTTGCCGGTCCGCAAAAAACATTTTCCCATGTACATGGCGAAGCAAATCTTATACTCAAAATAAGAGAAATCTGGGCATCTTTGTTTGACCCTCACGCAATTTTGTATCGTTATCAACATCATTTTGAAAATTTCAGAGAAGGTACTGCGGTAACGGTACAACGAATGATTGCTATAGAACGCTCAGGAATGATTTTTACTATTCATCCTAAAACTCAGGATAAATCCTGTATGGTAATAGAAGCACTTTATGGATTGCCGGAACTTCTGGTACACAAGAAAGTCATACCTGATTATTTTGAAGTGAGAAAGTCAGACCTGGCAACTGCACAGAAGATCATTAACAAACAGGATTTTATGCTCAAAGAACATGGTGAAAAGATAAAAGAAATTCCTATTTCAGCCAAAGATGCAATAAAACCAAAATTAACACACGATGAGGTTCTTGAGCTTGCAAAAATTGGAAAAAAACTTGAACATCAATCATATTTCCCTCAACAAGTTGAATGGGCTATTGAGAAAAAAAAGATATATATTCTTCATTCACAAACCATGACACCTCTCCATAATCAACCGTTAAATCCTCCAAAATCAAACCCTGCTCCAAAGGAATCATCTGCATTTCTTACCGGTGTCCCCTCTTCTCCTGGAATAAAAACAGGTCCAGTAAAAATAATTCACAATACCCATGAATTACAAAAAGTAACATCAGGAGATGTGTTGGTTACCTCACAAACCAATCCTGAATACTTACCTGCAATGAAAAAAGCAATTGCAATCGTGACTGAAAAAGATGGAAAGACATCTCATGCCGCTATGATTGCTCGAGAGCTTGGCATCCCTGCAGTAGTAGGCGTAGAAAATGCGGTAAAGATTCTAAAACCTAACAACATAATTACTGTCAATGGCACTCAAGGTGAAATTTATAAAGGCGGGCTTCTTGGCACATTAAAAGCCAACAAACCTGCACCTGAAAAGATAAAAACCAAAACTGCAACCAAACTGTATGTAGACATCGGTCAATCAACCATTGCAGAACAAGTGGCAAAAGAAGATATGGATGGAATCGGACTCTTACGAGCTGAATTTATGCTTACAGATATTGGCGTTCATCCAAAACAAGTTATTAAAGAAGGAAAAAAAACTATGTATATCAATAGACTTGCACAGCATCTTGAAGTATTTTGTAAAGCATTTCATCCACATCCTGTGATATATAGACCTTCAGATTTTAAGAGTAATGAATACAAAAAACTTATTGGTGGCGATGACTTTGAATCAGATGAACCAAATCCTACCCTTGGATATCGCGGAGCTTTCCGCTTTGTGAATGACGCTGATGTATTTGAACTCGAACTTGAAGCTATAAAAGTTGTGAGGAATAAAAAAGGACTGAAAAATCTCTGGATGATGCTGCCGTTTGTCCGCACAGTAAAAGAACTTATGGAAATAAAACGGATCATCTCAGCAGCCGGACTGTATCGTTCACCTACTTTTAAACTTTGGATAATGGTAGAAACTCCTGCAAATGTAATCCTTCTTGATAAATTTATAGAAGTTGGCATAGATGGAGTTTCAATTGATTTGAATGATGTAACTATGCTTATAACAGGGGTTGATAAAGACAGCAATGAAGTCTCACGCGCTTTTGATGAGCAGAATGAGGCAGTACTTTGGGCATTACAACAAACTATAAAAACTTCTCATGCTCACAACATCACATCCTCTATCTTTGGAGAGGCTTTATCTTTATACCCGGAACTTCTTGAAAAAGTAATTCATTGGGGTATTACAAGTATTACCACTACTCCTGATATACTAAATGATATGCGGCAATCTATTGCAAAAGCAGAACATACTATACTTGATATAGATAAAAAACTCATTCTCAATATTGATAAAAACTATTATGGCAAAAATTAAACAAATACTCGCACATGAAATCTTGAATTCACGGGGAGAACCTTCTATTGAAACTACTGTTGTCTTAAATGATGGTACGGTCGGAATTGCATCAAGTCCAAGCGGTATTTCAGTTGGCAAATATGAGGCGTTAGAACTTCGAGATGGCGATACTGCTCATTTTCAGGGGTTAGGTGTCTTAAAAGCAATTGAAAATATAAAAAATTTCATTGCTCCAAAAATTATTGGCATGGACGCAACCAAACAACAGGAAATTGATAGTATTATTATTCAAATTGATGGGACCCAAAACAAGAATAAACTTGGCGCGAATGCGACCCTTAGTGTATCAATGGCAGTAGCAAAAGCTGCTGCGAAAAGCTCTGTACTTCCTCTTTATTTATATCTAAGAGAATTTACTAAAAATGAAAAGCTTCCTCTCAAAATTCCAATTCCTATGTTTAATCTTATCAATGGTGGCAAACATGCAGGAAACAATGTCAATTTTCAGGAATTTCATGTAATTCCTGCAACATTTAAAACTTATAATGAGTCACTCCAAATTGGCACGACTGTTATGCGAAATTTAAAAGATCTTTTAGGGAAAAATGGTTTTCCTGTTATTACAGGTGAAGAAGGTGGATTTGGACCAACTCTTGCCACCAATGATGATGGACTTGCACTTCTCTCAGAAGCTATTAGCGCTTCCAATTATCGTCTTGGTTATGACGCATTTATGGGAATTGATGCTGCGGCAACTAATTTCTGTGATGAAAATAAATATCAAATAAAAGATAAATCTATGCGTCTTAATGCACAGGAACTTATTGATTTTTATGGAGAGCTCGTGAAGAAATATCATATTCTCTATCTTGAAGACCCGCTTGCGGAAGATGATTGGGATGGCTGGTCAACAATAAGTCTTAAGATAAGTCCTGAAACAATGATTGTAGGTGATGATTTAACCGTTACCAACCCATATAGATTACAAATGGCACTTGATAAAAAAGCTATTAGTGCTATTATCATCAAGCCAAATCAGATTGGTACAGTACTTGAAGCATTGGCAGTTGTTGAAGTAGCAAGAATTGCAGGACTTAAAATCGTTGTTTCACATAGAGGTGCTGAGACAAATGATGACTTTATCGCAGATTTTGCAGTTGCAGTTGCAGCGGATTATGTAAAATTCGGCGCTCCATCAAGAGGCGAGAGAGTTGCCAAATACAACAGGCTTTTGGAGATAGAACCGCAACTCGCAACGCTCAAGATTAAAACATAAAAGTATAACAATCATGACATATCTTGTTCTTGTGAGACATGGTGAATCAGAATGGAATGCAAAGTCCTTATGGACTGGGTGGACTGATGTGTCATTAACTGAAAATGGGCGTGAGCAGGCAAGAACTGCAGGCAAACTTCTTATAGATATTCATTTTGATATTGCATTTACTTCAGCTCTAAAACGAGCTAAGCAGACATGGGATGAAATACGTAAAATTATAGGAGCTGATTCTCTTCCTACCACTGAAGATAAAGCACTCAACGAACGTAATTATGGAGATCTTACAGGAAAAAATAAATGGACAATAAAAGAAGAATATGGTGAAGAACAATTTACCAAATGGAGACGGAGCTGGGATGTTCGCCCGCCAAATGGAGAATCCCTTCATGATGTCTACAATCGTGTAATTCCTTATTTTCAAAAAAACATTTTGCCTGAACTTGAAAATGGAAAAAATGTTATTGTCGTAGCTCATGGGAATAGTTTGCGGGCGTTGATAAAATATCTTGATGATATAGCAGATAATGAAATTGCAAAACTTGAGCTGGGACTTTCAGAACCATATGTATATCAGATTGATGAAAAAGGGAATGTTATCTCAAAACAAATCCGCTCTATTGGCACTGTCGCTCCATAAATACTTTTATGTATTTATACACTTAGATTAAAAAGTACTATCATTTCTCCTTTTGGTGCATATTTTTCAAAATGAATTATGGCCTCAGTAATGGAAAATCGTAAAATTTCTTCATTCATTTTTGTAAGTTCTCTTGTGATTACTATTTCAATATCTCCAAACGATTCTTTCATTTCAGCAAGAGTTGTGAGAAGTTTGTGAGGCGCTTCAAAGAGTATTACTGTTGATTTCACAATTTCCTGTGCAGTCTTTATTTGCTCAAAGAATTTTTTTCTATGCCCTATTTTTCGCGGTGGATATCCAATAAACAAAAATTTATCAGTGGGCAGACCTGATGTAACAAGGGAGGTGATAACAGATGACGGGCCTGGAATTGCTTCAACTTTTATCCCGTGTCTGATACATTCTCTTATTAGTTTAAACCCGGGATCTGAAATTGCAGGAGTTCCTGCATCTGATACCAATGCCACATGTTCACCCTTGTGCAGAAAAGATAAAATTTCAGGAATTCTTCGAAGCTCATTGTGTTCAAAGTATGATAGAAGTTTTGGCCGACCTTTATGGATATGGTCTTCATTGCGGATAAATGTCTCATAGGGAATATGCATGGTTTCAAGTAAGATTCCTGTTCTCCGTGTATCTTCGCAGGCAATCACATCCACTTCAAAAAGTGTTTTGATTGCTCTCCAGGTCATATCCTGAAGGTTACCAATTGGAGTTGATACTATATATAAGATACCCATGTGATAGTAAGAACTGATTATATATACAAAGATGTATCTTGACAATAGACGGAAGGAGATTTAATATTATTTTTGGTTATGGCATCAGCAGAAAGACGTACCCCAACAAGTATAATTGCAGATATCGAAAAAGACTTTGAAGCCTTACATCAAAAACATACACCTAATCGATATGCAGAAAAAAAAGAAATATTTAATCAAAAAAAAGAAGAAGCATTAAAAGATGGTATAGCACGAGCTGTTATAGATGCAAGAACAAAAATGGGTGGAACTGTAAGAAGATTAAAGACTTATAAATAAACTTTTATCAATTTTTGCTTCTTTGTTTATTTTATAAAAACTTCCTAATTAAACTCACTACTTTTCCTTGTATTTTCACACTTTTAGGATAAATAGGTGACATACTGGAATTTGCTGGTTTGAGGATTACTCTGCCATTTTCAAGATAAAATCTTTTAAGGGTTGCAAGATTATCATCAACCAATGCTACAACTATCTCACCATTGCTTGCCTGTTGTACCCGCTCAACTACTACATAATCTCCATCCAAAATTCCATCCTCAATCATTGACTCACCTTTTACTTGCAATACGTATGCCGTTCTTTTTCCGCTTACGAGTGATGCTGAGACTTGAAATGTTGCATTTGGATCAATGTGGGGTTCAAGCGGTTTACCTGCTGCAATATATCCCATGAGCGGTAATTCAATAGATGGTTCAACTCCAAGAAAAGTAGAAGTTATAGTTTGATCCATAATTTTAAGTACTCTTGAGTTACCGTCTACTTTTTGGACGTATCCTTTATCAACTAAACTTCTGATAATGACATGTACCGTTGAAACACTCCTATGTCCTGTTGCTTTAGCAATCTCTACAAGGGTTGGAGAATATCCATATTTGCTTTGAAACTGAGCGAGGTACTCAAGGATTAATCTTTCTTTTCGATAAAGTACTCCAGGCATATTTAGAATAAAATGTGTACTAGAAATTTATACGATATTTCGTATAAATTTGTCAATAATGCTAATTGATACAAAAGATATCAATAAAAGAATTTTGTGCTACAATACGAATGACAAAAGAGAATATTCGCATGAGTTTTAAACTAAAATCCAATTTCAAACCTACAGGTGATCAACCCCAAGCAATAGAAAAATTAGCGAACAATCTTAAATCAGGTGCTAAAAATCAGGTTTTGCTTGGAGTTACAGGTAGTGGAAAAACCTTTACAATGGCCAATGTAATCCAAAAAGTGCAAAGACCAACCCTTGTTATTTCCCATAATAAAACTCTTGCAGCACAGCTTTATCAGGAATTTAGAGAATTTTTCCCGGATAATGCAGTTTGTTATTTTGTTTCATACTATGATTACTATCAACCAGAAGCTTACATTCCCCAAACTGATACTTACATTGAAAAAGAAGCAGAAATTAATGACGAGATTGATAAATTACGGCTTTCAGCAACAACCAATCTTTTAACACGAAAAGATGTCATCGTAGTTGCATCTGTTTCCTGCATTTACAATTTGGGCTCACCCGTTGAATATGGAAAATTTGTATTAGAGCTTAAAGCAGGAGTTAAGATCCAACAAAAGGATATTCTTATGAGACTTACTGATTTGCAGTATGAAAGAAATGATTATGAATTCAGACGAGGGACATTTCGTATGCGTGGTAATATGATAGATTTATTTCCGGCATATATGGATACCGGAATTCGGATTCAAATGGATGATGAGAAGATAACCAAACTCCATGAATTTGATCCCCTTACAGGAGACATCGTCAAGATTCTTGATGGTACTGTAATTTATCCTGCTAAACATTATATGACTGACCCGCGGACATATCAGGATGCGTTTGCCCATATCAATAGCGACTTGGACAAAAGAGTAGCAGAACTGAGAAGTCAAAACAAAATTCTTGAAGCACAACGCTTAACTCAGCGGACTCACTTTGATCTGGAAATGATTCGGGAAGTAGGATATGTCAACGGCATCGAAAATTATTCTATTTACTTTGACGGCCGAAAACCTGGAGATCCTCCTTATACACTTATTGATTATTTCGATGCTGCATCTGATAATTGGCTATTTCTGGTTGATGAATCGCATATCACTATTCCTCAACTTCGCGGTATGTACAATGGGGATAGAGCAAGAAAACAATCTCTTATTGAGTATGGCTTCAGGCTTCCATCAGCCCTTGATAACCGTCCCCTTCGTTTTGAGGAAGTTATGAGACGGGTAAAACAGGCAATCTATATTAGTGCAACTCCTGATGAATATGAGAGGTCTCTTGCCAAAGAAACAAATGATGGCATTGTAGAACAGCTTATCCGCCCAACAGGTTTGGTTGACCCAAAAGTCATAGTTAAGCCAACCAAAGGACAAATTGTTGATTTGATGGAAGAGATTCAAAAACGGGTAAAGAAAAAGCAAAGAATACTCGTCACCACACTTACCAAACGTATGGCTGAGGAATTATCTAGTTATCTTGAAGAACGGGATATCAAAGTCTCCTATCTTCATTCAGATATCCAGACACTTGAAAGACAGGATGTATTGGATAGGTTGCGTCTTGGCGAATATGATGTGCTGGTTGGGATAAACCTTCTTCGTGAAGGCCTGGATTTGCCTGAAGTATCCCTTGTTGCCATACTTGATGCAGATAAAGAAGGATTCTTGAGAAGCCGCACTTCTCTTATTCAAACAATGGGACGCGCAGCACGTAATATTGACGCAGAAGTTATTATGTATGCAGATGTTATGACCAACTCTATGAAAGCAGCAATTGATGAAGTTGAAAGACGACGAGAGATTCAGCTTGAATATAATAAAAAACACGGTATAACACCAAAAAGTATCAAGAAATCTATTAGAGCCAAACTGGTTGAAGAGGAAAAAGAAGAAAAAGGCAATGAATCTCTGGACTTCTTAATTGAAATGAGTGATAAAGAAGTTCTTTTACCCGATGAAAAAGATGATTTGGTAATCAAACTTCGAAAAGAAATGAAACAGGCAGCAGAACGTTTAGATTTTGAAACAGCAATTTATCTTCGCGACAGGATAAAAACTGTTCAGAATAAATAACTAGGACTTATCATCACTTTTTGTCTTCCTCTGATTTCTAGAAACTTCATATATTACAAAATTACTGGTATATCTACGGATATTTATTTGGAAGCCTGCATTTAGTAGCTCATTTTGTAATTTTTCATCACCTTTTCCATTATCATCAAGTAAATTATTAAATTCAGCATTAAGTTTTTTTATTTCGCCTACAGTTTCACGTCTGGAAATTTCATGGGGATATTTATATATAGTTTGGAGCTTTGTCCATTGTCTTCCTATTTCTACAACCTGACCTACACCAATAAATACATTAGCTTTAGGAGTATTTACTGGAATTCCTGTCTCTATTCCGTCAGAAGTCTTTCTCTGGGCATCTACCCATATGACTACATTTCCCAACTGTAAATTAAGTTCACTTCTTGTAGCCATACACTTCCCTATGCTCTCTCAACGTAAATGAGGTTTGTGGTTCCACTTTCTCCAAATGGCATTCCTGCAACTATGACAAAAGGCTCATCTTTCTCAAGCGGCAAAATTGTATTCTCTACTGCAATTTCTCTTGCCTGCTCCATCATATGATTAAAGTCTTGAGTTGTTTTTATAAGCTTTGGATAAACACCCCATGTAAAATTAAGTTTCCTAAGGGTTGATTCATCTGGAGAAAGTGCAATAATCGCTTGTGCATGTCTGTGCCGTGCAATACGCAGTGCAGTAATTCCGCTTTGAGTAAACGCAATGATAAGTTTTGAATTTAGTTTATCCGCTATCACACCTGCAGAAGAACTTACCGCAGTTGGTGCAGTATCTTCATCTTTGTAGATTCTTGGAGCAACATGTGGAACTGTTGCCCGGATGATTTTAACCATTGTGTTCACCGTGTGTACTGGAAATTCCCCTACTGCTGTCTCTCCTGAAAGCATAACAGCATCTGTTCCATCAAGAATTGCGTTTGCGACATCGGTAACTTCAGCTCTTGTGGGAATTGGATTATGTGTCATTGATTCAAGCATTTGGGTCGCAATAATAACTGGTTTTGTCTTGGCAAGACATAAATTAATGAGTTTTTTTTGAAGCAGAGGTACCTCAGCAATTGGGACTGCAAGACCCAAGTCTCCTCTTGCTACCATTATTCCATCTGTTGCATCAATAATTTCCTCAATATTTTCAACTGCTTTTTCTGTTTCGATTTTAGCAATAAGGACGATTGGAGAATCTTTTGGCAATACATCTCTTACTCTCTTTATATCCTCAGCTGTTTGGACAAAGGAAACCGCCAATGCATCAGCTTTTGCCTCAACCATTATTTCTATATCCTGTCTATCTTTTGGAGATAACTCTGGTAATGAAAGAAAAATTCCTTGTGCGTGAAATCCTTTATATGGCTTAAGTGGCCCACCAACCAATACTCGTGCTTCCACGATTCCATTTTTTTCCTCTTTTTCTACAACTAACTTAAGCACTCCATCGTTAATATATACTTCTGCTCCTTTTTTAAGTTGTTTTACAATAGAGGGATAATTTAAAGAAAATATTTCGGAGTTACCAAATACGTCCTGTTCTGAAATTTTTACTGTTTTCCCGTTTTCAAGTATTACATCTTCTGAGATATTGCCTATGCGGATTTTTGGTCCTGCCAAATCACCCATTATTGTCAAAGGTTTTTGTATTTTCTTTTCAGCGGAACGTATATCTTGTACAATTCGGAGAATTTCTTCCCTTTTCTGGTGGGAAAGGTTGATACGGAATATATCAACTCCTTCTTCGGCTAATTTTGTAATAATCTCAGCACTACTGCTTGCTGGCCCAAGTGTTGCAATGATTTTTACTCTTTTTAGTCTCACAAATATGCAAGTATACTCTCAACTAATATTTTTTTCAAGATCTATTGAGATTACCTCGTTATTGCTATCTAGCTTTATTGTCACTGCATCGATTCGCATAAGATCAGGCAATTTTTGGATGTTTGAGTTTATAAAATTCTGCAGCTCGTATAAGAGAACGTATCTTCCATGGAGTAATTGCTTCAAGTGATGAACCAAACTTAGTAGTCTTGCGTGCTTTTACCTCAACAAAAACCAGGGTATCAGTATCAATTGCTACAATATCAATTTCTCCTCCTCTTATTCGATAATTTCTTTCAATTATTTCATACCCTTTTTTTCGTAAGTATGTACAAGCCAAATCTTTGCCTTTATTGCCAGTAATAAGCTTGAGATTATCCATAGCTTATCTAGTGTAACAGAATAAAAACAAAAAATAATGCAAAGTGTAAAGCGAAAAGCGTAAAATAATAATTTAAAGTTCAAAATAAATTATTATTTTTGAATTTTAAATTTTACTTTTGAGTTTTCCTTTTGACTTTTGAATTTATCTGAAGTTGTTATTAGATGTTGCAGTATATATTCCCTTAATTCCTGATTCTTGATTCAAATTATTGTGTGGCTCTCAGGTAGTAGAGTTTTGCGCGTCTGACTCTTTTTCGTGGATGTTCCTTGACTTCTACTTTTTCAATATTGGGAGATGAGATAGGCCAGATTCTTTCAATTGCGATATGACCTACGAGTTTTCTGACAGTAAAACTCTTATTTTCTCCACGGCCTTTGATAGCAAGTACTGTGCCTTCAAATACCTGAATACGAGTCTTATCCCCTTCCTGAATTTTCTGATGAACTCGTACAATATCTCCTGGTGCAAAATTAATAGTTGTTGACATACAAACGATATTATAGCGGAAAATCCGGATTTACTCAAGGTTTAAATGTGTTTCGGGTTGGAGGAGTACCCGATATTACTCGGACAACTCCTCCGAAAAAATCCGCTAGAAGTGGAAACGCACTACTGTACTTTCATGGTTCCGCAATTCTTGCGGTTATTTGCTGCTTGTTAACTATTTCATCTCCTTAAGCACTTTCATGCGCTTTTGTAACTACTCTTCAATGCATTGCTCTAAGCCGGGATCTGCTTCAAGAGCATATTCAACAGCATGAGCAGCATTAGTAACAGTATCATCAACTTCAGCTCCACGTGTGTGAATAGCTGCATCAGCACTCTGAGCGGCCCACGCAGCATTAGCCGCTGCCTGAGCAGCAAGATAAGCTGGACCAGAAACATCGACAGCAACAGCACCCGGCAATGCAGCAAAACGATTGTATATGGTGGAATGCTGCATTACCTGTTTTGCTGCCTCAATTGCTATCCTTGGACAACTGTCAGTTGGATAGTACTTGTTGAACTTTCTGAGCACTTGCTCAGCCGAAAAGATAGCTAGAGCCGCATAGTCTTTCACCTTCCATCTCCAAGCACGAACTACGCGTAACTGCAACCGTGGTTGGTCATTAACTGACCAAGCTCTAATTTCAACTTCCGCAAGGATTTCTCCTCGCGAATACATGAATGCATCCAATATGGATGTGGAACAATAAAGCTCCCTGCTATAAAGAGCAGCAAGTTCTTGTACTGTGTGCCATTTCCCAATGTCCCAATGGATTTCTCCATTTTCTGAGACAGGTCTTTCTTGATACCGCACAAACTTGTACAGCATGTCACTGCTCCTTCGAAAGTCACTACCATATCAAAAAGGCAGCGACCCTTGTGACTCTTCCGGAATCACAAGAGAACTACCTTTTTGGAAAAGCTTAATTACAATAATTTAAAGAGCAAACATGAAGAGCATACTATGTATATAGGCCTTTTGTAAAGCTATGGGCTATTTTGAAGAGCTTGTGCGAAGCTGAGACAGAGAAGCTTGGGAAGTCTGATTGTCAACGCACGCCTTGATGAAACCCAAAAATATAGGATGGGGCTTGAGCGGTCTACTCTTGTATTCTGGATGACCCTGTGTTCCAAGATAGAACGGATGTTCATTTTGTGGAAGCTCAATTATTTCAACCAGACTTTCATTGACTGAACGGGCGCTTATAATAAGTCCTTTGTCTTCAAATTCCTTAGCAAATTTATTGTTAAATTCATATCTGTGCCTATGCCGTTCACTGGTCAATCCTTTCTTCTCATCGATAAATTCATTGTACTTCTTGTACAAACTATCAGCCAATGTGCCTTTCTTGACTATCGCATCCCATGCACCAAGCCTCATTGTGCCTCCATAGGCTCGTCTTTCCATAAATTCTTTTTGAGCTGGAATAAGATACACCACAGGATGGGAAGATTTGGGATCGTTTTCTGATGTGTTGGCATCTTTCCACCCCAATACATCTCGAGCGAAAGCGACCACTGCCAGCTGCATGCCAAAACAAAGTCCAAGATAAGGAAATTTTTTCTCTCGTGCATATCCTGCTGCCTGTATCATCCCTTCTGCTCCCCGTTCTCCCCAACCAATTGGTACTATTATGCCATCAGGTTTGCCAATTACTTTTTCTGCTCCTTCTTTCTCTACTTGTTCAGCACTTACCCATACAGTATCTACATCAACTCCAAGCTGCCATTTGGCATGATCAATTGCATCAAAAAGCGCTGCATAGGAATCACGAAGCTGATAATCTCCAGTACCAAAGTACTTTCCGACAATTGCAATCTTCAGTTTTGTATCCTTTTTTGCCTCAATTTTTTTAAGAAGGCCTCGCCATGGATCAAGTTTTGGTTCTCTGACAGGCAATTTAAGTTTTTGAAGAATTCTTGTGTCCAATTCCTGTTCATGAAGCATCAAAGGTATTTCATATGGTGAAGTTAAATCTGGGTTGGAAATAATATCTTCAGGATGCATATTGCAGAAAAGCGCAAATCTATCCCGCCGTCTTTTGTCCAGGTATTTTTCAGAACGGGCAACAATAAAATCGGGCTGAATACCCATAGAATTCAAAGTTCGTACAGAAAGTTGAGTAGGTTTTGTCTTCGGTTCACCCAGATGTCCGGGTGTTGGTACATAACTTACATGAATATGCAGTACGTCTCCTGGTTTGCGAAGCGTCATGATACGTGCCGTTTCATAATAAAGGACATTTTGATACTCGCCTGCTGTCCCTCCAAGCTCTATCACGACAATATCAGCATCCATTTTTTGAGCAACATTTTCAATTCGTGAAGTAATCTCATCTGTGATATGCGGTATTGCTTCAACATCTTCTCCTTTATATTCAAATCTACGTTCCCGCTCTATAACTGTTGTATAGATACTCCCCATCGTGACAAAATTATTCCGTCCTAAGTCCTGATCCAGAAACTTCTCATAGGTCCCAATATCCATATCAGCTTCAGTCCCGTCTTCACAAAGAAACGGATCACCATGCTCGATGGGATTGATAGTCCCTGCATCAACATTGAGATAGTTTTCAAATTTAATGGGTGCAATTTTATAACCTGCGAGCTTGAGAAGAAGAGAGATTGAAGCTGCGGTGGTACCTTTGCCGATTCCTGAGATTACCCCGCCTGAGACAAATATATACTTTGTGCTTTTTTTAGAATTGTTAAGCGGCACGACTTATGTTATCAAATCATGACGTGAAGAGTCAATAAGAGATAAAAGACGTGAGCGGCGGACCGGATTCGAACCGGCGACCTTCTCCTTGGGAAGGAGACATTCTACCACTGAACTACCGCCGCAAATACGTTTTTCTCTTATTTACTACCAAAATGATAGCATAAAACCTGCGTATTTACAGTAGTTTTGTCCGTCTCCATGCAAATAGTTTCCAAATCCCTTTTGATTCGCATATGTGTTTACACTTTTGCGAAAATATATGAATGTTCAGAGCTGATTTGGATATCTTAGAAAAAACTAACAATGTAACTTTAATGAAAACTAGCCGTTGATGTCTCTTAGCCGTTTCTTGGAATTTTAAGCATATTACCTGAATGAATAATATCTGGGTTATCTAGATTATTTGCTTTTGCGATATCTACCCATTTATATCCATCTCCATATGCTCGTACCGCTATATTCCAAAGACTATCGCCTTTTACAATTGTATAGGTATTTCCCGTTATTCTGTTTGTTATAACAGTATTTGTTTGAGGAGCAGCTGTTATTGTAACGGTTGCAATTTTTGGTTCAACACTTGGTATTACCAACTTGCTTCCTTTATAAATTGTTCCAGGGTCGGTAATATTGTTTGCCTTTGCGATATCCACCCAATTATATCCACTTTTGTATTCCTTTTCTGCAATTACCCAGAGATTATCACCTGCAGCTACTGTATACGTTTGACCTTTAACTGGTTTTGCTACTGGATTGGTAGTTACTGTTTTCTTCTTTTGATTGGTTTTTTGTGCTATTGCTTTGGTAATGGTTGGTACTTGTGTGAGAGTTGGTGTTAGAGCAAAAGTTACCTTTACAGTAGGTACAATAGTGACAGTTGGTGATAAATGAACAGTTGGCGATATCTGTTTAGGTGCTTTGGAAACATTTTGAGTATTTTGGGCAATTTGTTGATTTGATTGACTGACTTTGTTTACTTTATTACTTTTCGCAAATGATAATAACAAGATTGTTGAGATAACTACTACTATGATTCCTAAAAGTAAACTGGTATATGATTCACCTAACTTAAAGAAGTCCAAAAAGCTTTGACGAGTGACTCCTTTTTGAGAAGATACCCGTGATGTTTTTGTTGTTTGAGATTTTTTGTTTCCTGCCTTTTTTGCCATTATTGTTATTCACCTCCCTTCGCCATCCGAAGCTTTACGCGAAGGATGGTTTCGCTCCTCATTTTCTTTCTCTAAATATACCTAGTTGAGGTTCTAGGCTTCGGGGACCTTCGGCCCCCTTTCTCTTTTTTTAATTTAAAATAACAAAAGTATTGCAATGTCGCAGAATTGCGACGCCTTTTTAGGCAGATTTATTTATATATGAGTTGGAGCAAAATGCTCTTTGCGGGGCCGACGGGACTCGAACCCGCGACCTCTTCCGTGACAGGGAAGCGCTCTAACCAACTGAGCTACGACCCCATATTAAAAATATAAAAAAAACGGCTTACCGAAAAGCCCACAGTATCGTATCAAATTATTGCAGCTGCGTCAATGCTCTGCTACACTCATTGTATGACAAATGACGAGATTACAAAGCTATTACGTAATGTCGCAGCAGCTTACAGTATAAAAGATGAAAAAAAATATCGCTTTCAAATACTTGCCTATCAAAAAGCAGCAGATTCTATAGAACATTTGACAACTGAATTGCAAGAACTTCATAATTTAGATAAGTTACACCATATTCCAGGCATCGGCCCTTCAATTCAGGCTCATCTTGAAGAATTGTTTAAAACAGGTAAAGTAAAACATTTTGAAGAAATTCTCAAAGGAGTTCCTGAGGCAGTATTTCCCCTTCTTCAGATACCTTCCTTCGGACCAAAAAAAGCATTTCGCTTGGTTGATGCATTTAAACTCAAAAATCCTGAAACAGTGATGCAAGATATTGTCATGCTTGGTGCTGAAGGAAAAATTGCCCAACTTGATGGCTTTGGGGAAAAATCTCAAGACGATATATTACAGGCAATAAGTGAGTTTGGACAAGGCAAAACCAAAACTGCTCGTATGGTGCTTCCTTATGCCAGTGAACTGGCAGACAAAATTGTTGAATATCTTAAAAAATCAAGTGCAGTAAAACAAATTTCTCCTCTAGGCAGCTTACGAAGACGAGTTTCGACTATTGGAGATGTTGATATTGCAGTCGCAACAGAAAAACCTGAGGAAGTACTTGAATATTTTACAAAATATCCACATAAAGAACGGGTTATTGAACGAGGTGAGAGAACCTCTTCAATTCTTGTAGCAGGCGGCAAACAGATTGACCTTATGACACAGCCGGTAAAGGGTTTTGGTGCGCTTCTGCAGCATTTTACAGGCAGTAAAGCGCATAATATCCACCTTCGTGACTATGCGTTATCAAAAGGGCTTTCCTTATCAGAATACGGGATTAAGAAAAAAGGTAGTATGGAAATTACGATGTATGATTCAGAAGAGAATTTTTATGATGCATTAGGTATGCAATGGATTCCTCCTGAGATAAGAGAAAACACAGGAGAGATTGAACTGGCAATACAGCATAACTTACCAACATTGGTAGAGTTGAAAGATATTAAAGGTGATTTCCATATTCACTCAAATTACCCAATTGAACCAAGCCATGACTTAGGAATTAACTCAATGGAGGATATGATAAAAAAAGCAATAAAGCTTAATTATACGTTCCTTGCATTCTCAGAACATAATCCAAGTATTTCTAAGCATACGCCACAACAAATTTTCTCTATTCTTGAAAAAAGGAGTAAATATATTGAACACTTGAGGCTAGAGTACAATAAATATATTCGGTTATTTATTTTACTCGAGACCGATATTTTACCAAACGGAAAGTTGGCAATCGATAACGATGCGTTATCACTTCTTGATGGCACAATTGTTTCAGTACATAGTTCTTTTGGGATGGATAAAAAAACAATGACTGAAAGGGTGCTGAAAGGATTATCACATCCCAAAGCAAAAATACTAGCACACCCGACTGGAAGACTTTTAAATCAAAGACCCGGATATGATTTGGAATGGGACAGGCTATTTGAGTTCTGCCAAAAAGAAGATAAAGCAATTGAGATAAACGCATGGCCTTTACGCCTTGACTTACCGGATGTACTTGTACGAGAAGCTATAAATAAAGGAGTAAAAATGGTTATAGATACCGATAGTCACGCAGTAAACCATATGAATTTGATGCAATATGGAGTATCTGTTGCGCGTCGGGGTTGGGCAACAAGAAGTGACATTTGTAACACATTTGACTATAATGAAATTGAGAAATGGTTTAAAAAGTAAACTCTTGTAAAAGATGTAGTAAGTCTTAGCCATTAGAACATTTCTTTATTTGATAGAATAAAAAACTAAAGAAAGGAGGACGAAAATCCCTAAGAGTGAGAAAGACGAAGGGGAGAAAAATATATGTCATTACCAGTCATAGGAATAATAGTTATTGTCGCTTTTCTTCTTTACATGTGGTACGTGTACAATAGCCTGATTACTGCCAAGTACCGAGTTTCCGAAGCATTTTCTCAAATAGATGTTCAGCTCAAAAGAAGAACAGATCTTATTCCCAATCTTGTTGAGACAGTTAAAGGATATGCCAAACATGAAAAGGAACTATTTGAAAATGTCACAAAAGCACGCGCAAGTCTTATGTCTGCTTCATCAGCAACAGATAAGGCAAAGGCTAATAATCAACTTTCAGAAACGCTTAAGTCACTTTTTGCAGTCGCAGAAAATTATCCTGATTTAAAAGCAAGCCAAAGCTTTTTAAGTTTGCAGGAAGAGCTTTCAGATACAGAAAATAAGATTGCCTACTCAAGGCAATTTTACAATTCAAATGTTCTTGATTATAATAGCAAACTTGCAATATTCCCAAGTGTGTTTTTTGCAAGAATGTTGAATTTTAAGCCAACAGACTTTTTTGAAGCAGAGGAAAATGAGAAGAAGCCGGTGAAAGTGAATTTCTAATTTTTGTTATAAATTAATCCTGAGGATTGCAAAACGAAGAATTTAGAAACAGAAATGAATGTTGAACGTAAAAGTTTAGCATGATATTTTATTTATGAATATTTATTCTGCAATTAGAGGTAATGTTTTGAAGAGCTGGGTAATTATGGCTCTATTTGTTATCTTTGTGACTACAATCGCATATGTGATTGGCAAAGCTACAGGCTATGGAATCCCATTCACATTTATTGCTCTTGTCATTGCAGTAGTATCAAGTGTAGGCAGTTATTATTACTCAGATCAAGTAGTCCTCAGTACTTCACAAGCTGAACCAATTGAGAAAAAGGATAACCCAGAGCTTTATAGAATTGTTGAAAATCTCGCAATTGGTGACGGGTTACCTACACCCAAAGTCTATATTATTAATGATCCTTCTCCAAATGCCTTTGCAACTGGACGTGACACAAAGCATGCATCAGTTGCAGTAACCAGCGGAATTCTGGAGCGCTTGAATAAGTCAGAACTGGAAGGAGTGATAGCGCATGAGTTATCACATGTGAAAAATTTTGATACGCGTCTTATGATGATTACGGCGGTACTCGTTGGATTTGTGGCAATACTTGGTGAGATATTTACACGAAACCTTATCTGGGGAAATGTAAGACGACGTGATGATGAAGAAAACCGCGTGCAAGTAATATTCTTGATTCTTGGGCTTATTTTTGCCATACTTTCGCCTCTTATTGCAAGTCTTATTCAAGTGGCAATATCTAGAAAAAGAGAATTCCTCGCTGATGCATCAGGTGCGCTTTTGACTAGGTATCCTGAAGGATTGGCAAATGCTCTTGAAAAAATCTCATCAGATCCAAGACCGCTTAAAAGTGCTTCTAACGCAACTGCTCACCTTTTTATTGTAAATCCGTTTAAGGGCAAAGGGTTACAAGGATGGTTTGCCTCATTATTTAATACTCATCCGCCTGTTGAAGAAAGAATCAAAATTTTAAGGTCAATGTAATATATAAAAATCTGAATATCGAAATTCGAAATATTATTTTCCTTAATTCGTAATTCTGATTCTTACTTCTTTTATGTTTAATCTGTTACTCATTACCATTGGCAAACTTATTACCCAACTCAGCAAACTTCTAAATTTAGGTAATGGTTCCACATGGCCTGGACATATTGCCTTATCTCTCAATAAAAATTTCATCAGGGAAATTGTAAAAAATTCCAATCTTAAAATCATCCTTATCGCAGGAACTAATGGCAAAACGACTACCTCACGCCTTTCCCGCTCAATTCTCCTCCATAGTGGAAAGAACGTGCTCCTCAATGAATCAGGCGCAAATTTACTTAATGGCATTGCTTCAACTCTTCTTTTGCATACAAATTTAGAAGGAAAAGTAAATAAAGAATATGCAATTTTTGAAATAGATGAGAATACTCTACCACTTATTCTTAAAGAACTAACACCAGACTTTGTGGTGCTTCTTAATCTCTTTCGTGATCAACTTGATAGATATGGAGAAGTCGATAATATTGCCAGAAACTGGAAGACAGCATTCGCTGCATTACCTGCATCTACTACCCTTATCTTAAATGCTGATGATCCTCAAATTGCCTATCTTGGTGAAGAAATCAAAGCGCGAACTATATACTTTGGTCTTGATGATAAGAAATCAATTCAAACTATGCCGCAACATGCATCAGACTCGATTTATTGTCCAAGATGTTCAGAACGACTCTTTTTTAAAACAGTCTATTTCTCCCATATTGGAATTTGGGAATGCAGGAATTGTAAACTGAAACGGCCGACACTCAATATTAATTCCTATTCGTACTATCCTCTTCCTGGTGTCTATAACAAATACAATATTCATGCAGTAGTACTTCTTACCAGAACGCTTGGGATAGACAATACAGATATTGATGAAGCAGTCAAAAACTTCAAACCTGCATTTGGCAGACAGGAAATTGTGAAGTATAAAAATAAACAGATTCGTATTTTTCTTTCCAAAAATCCAACCAGCTACAATGAATCACTAAGAACTGTACAAGAACTTGATGCAAAAACAGTGCTTCTTATACTAAACGACCATATTGCTGACGGAAGGGACGTTTCATGGATTTGGGATATTGATATGGAAAAATATCTTCCCTCTTTTGAACATATTTTGATAACAGGCACTAGAGCATATGATATGGGATTAAGAGTAAAATACGCGACAGGAAGTCAAAAGTTTACACTATTGGAAAATATACAAGAAGCGGTTGAACAAGGAATACAGAGCTTAAAGGATAGTGAAACTTTATATATTTTGCCAACTTATACAGCGATGCTTGATGTAAGAAAAATTATAACAGGAAGGAAGATTTTATAAATGAAACACCTGAATTCCTTAACTTTTATAACCGGTAATCTTAACAAAGTAAAATGGTTACAGGAATACCTGGAAATTCCAATTACCCATCAGGAAATAGATTTAGTGGAAATCCAATCACTGGATTTAAAAGAAATAGTAACATACAAGGCAAAAGAAGCATATGCGCAAATAAAAAAAACTGTTTTGGTTGAAGATACCTCACTTACTTTTTCTGCAATGGGCAAACTTCCCGGCCCTCTTATTAAATGGTTTCTGCAAGAACTTGGAAATGAAGGATTATGTATATTATTAAATGCGTATCAAGACAGAACTGCACTTGCGGAAGTTCTGTTTGGCTTATATGATGGAAAAGAATTACATCTCTTTGAAGCCAAGAAAAAAGGCACAATAGCTGATTCACCTGAAGGAAGCTTTGGATTTGGTTGGGACAGCATATTTATCCCTGAAGGAAGTAGAAAAACGTGGGGACAAATGACAAAAGACGAATTAAAAGAGACCTCTCTTCGAAGACTGGCACTGGAAAAACTAGAAAAATACTTACAACAATAAATTTATGAGAAACACAAAAGATCATAAATTAACCATCGGTTGGCTGTATCCTGACCTTATGAGTATTTATGGAGATAGAGGAAATATCATTACGCTTATAAAGCGCTGCGAATGGCGTGGTATTGATATAAAAGTCAAAACTATCTCACTTCATACATCAGTAAACGAACTTAAAAGCTGTGATTTGCTTTTTATGGGAGGAGCACAGGATAGACAGCAAAAAATCGTTTCAGAAGATCTGGTGAAAAAAGCAAAAACGCTCTTTGACATGATAGAAAAAGGTATCCCAGGACTGTATATTTGTGGAGCGTTTCAGTTTTTGGGCAAATATTATAAAGAAGCTGATGGGACAATAGTTGATGGGCTTGGAATTTTGGATCTTTATACAGTTAATCCTGGTTTTAGTGCCAAACGTCTTATTGGTAATGTAGTAGCAAAAGCTGAGAAAAATTGGTTTAGGGGAAGTGATGAGCTGTCGTATATTGTCGGCTTTGAAAATCATGGAGGACGAACGTATCTTGGAGAGAATATCCAACCCATGAGTAAAGTAGTAAAGGGCTATGGTAATAATGGAGAAGATGGGACAGAAGGTGCAGTATATAAAAATAGTTTTGGCAGTTATTTTCATGGTCCAATACTCCCTAAAAACCCTCAATTTGCTGACTATTTGATAGAAAAAGCATTAGAAATAAAATATGAAGATACAGTTGAGATAACTCCACTTGATGAATCATTGGAATTACAAGCAGTAAGTGTGATTGCGAAACGTTTAGGCCTTGAGCTATAATAGCTTCATGAAAATCAATGTAAAACATGTGGCAAAACTTGCCAATCTTCCTCTTATTGACAAAGAGATTACCAAATTTGAACCTCAACTTTCAGAAGTCTTAGAGTATATAAAAAAACTTGAGGAAGTAAAAACCAAAGATGTTGACCCTACAAGTCAGGTAACTGGTCTTGAAAACGTAGTTCGGAATGATGAAACTGTTTCTTCTCTACCACAGGATGAAGCATTGTCAAATGCCAAAGCACAACACAATGGATTTTTCCAGGTGAAAGGAATTTTTGATAATGAATAGTCAGCTTACTACATTTTATATCGTTCGGCATGGAGAATCTGAAGCAAATGTAAAAGAAGAAAAAAGAGAAGAATATCAGACCCCAGGAGAATATGGACCGCCATTGACCAAAAATGGTAAACAGCAAGTATCTCTTTTGGCAAAGAAGTTAAAAAATATTCATTTTGATGTGGTATTCTCATCTGATCTGCTACGTGCCAAAGAAACAGCTGAAATACTCACTCTTGAAAGAAAAATCGCAATACAGACCACACACATAATTCGAGAACGTAATTTTGCAAGTTATCATGGGAAATGGCATATAGTCAAAAAAGAAGTACTAAGAGAGATTGCAAAACTTATTGAGGAGGAAAAAATGAAATATAAATTTGCAGATTTGGAAACAGAAGAAGATGCAGTCAATCGTTTAATTACTTTTGTCAGAGAGCTAGCTGTCGCATATAGCGGGAAAACTGTATTAATAGCAAGCCACGGAACTATTATGCGCATGTTTTTAATTAAACTAGGATATGCGAAATATGATGAATTACCATCAGGAAGTATAAAAAATGCTGGATATTTTGTAGTACAAAGTGACGGGACAGACTTTTTTCTCAAAGAAACACAGGGAATAAATAAGAAAGAAAACTAATATGGATACAAAACAGAATTTAACTACATTTTATATTGTTCGACATGGCGAAACAGAATGGAATGTATCTGGTATTATACAAGGTCAACTTGATTCACAATTAACAGTGAGAGGTTTGCAACAAGCTCAAGAAACTGCTCAAGAATTAAGAGAGATTCCCTTCGATGCAATTTTTTCTTCAGATTTATTGCGCGCGAAAAGAACGGCAGAGATAATTAAACTAAACAGACAACTTGCTATAGTTACCAAAAAAGCCTTAAGAGAAAGGACTTTTGGCGATTACGATGGGAAATCTGCTGAAGAATACAAAAAAGAAACAAAACATTTATTTGAGAAATATCAACAGTTATCAGAACAGGAACAGTGGAAGTTTAAATTTACAGAAGGATATGAAAGCGATGAAAAGCTTCTAAGTCGCTTTATTACTTTCATAAGAGAAATAGCGATTGCTTTTCCCAATAAAACTATACTTGTAGTAACACACGGTGGAACAATTCGAACATTTTTAATGCATATTGGTTTTGCAAATTATGGTGAATTAGTAGCAGGTACTTTTAATAATGCAGGCTATATTAACATGCAAAGCGATGGAGTAGATTTTTTTGTGAAAGAAGTGAAAGGTCTTAAGAAAAAAAAATGACTACTATGGATATTGCAAATTTAACCATTAAAGAAACTTTACAGAAATTACAGAGAAAAGAAATTTCGTCTGTTGAGCTTACAAAAGCATATATTGAACGGATTAAGAAACTCAATCCAAAATTAAATGCGTTTATTACTATTTCTGAAAAAGAAGCATTTGATGCTGCTAAAAGAGCTGATGAAATTCTTGCAAATGGAAGTACTCTTCCTCTTCTTGGAATTCCGGTTGCGTTAAAAGATTTATATCTCACAAAAGGCATACGTACGACTGCAGCATCGAAAGTTTTGGATAATTATATTCCTCAATATGACGCGACTGCAGTTAAAAAACTCAAAGAAGCGGGTGCTGTAATACTTGGAAAAGCCAACTGTGATGCATGGGCACATGGGTCATCTGGTGAAAATTCAGATTATGGTGCAGCCAAAAATCCGTATAACACTGATTTTGTTCCAGGAGGTTCATCAAGTGGTTCTGCTGCTGCAGTTGCAGCTGATATGGCACTTATGGCGACTGGGACAGATACCGGCGGCTCTATCAGACTCCCTGCAAGTTTTTGTAATGTCGTTGGACTCAAACCAACCTACGGCAGAGTAAGCCGCTATGGAGTTGTGGCAATGGCATCATCGCTTGATTCAATCGGACATTTTACGAAAACTGTTGAAGACAATGCACTGATACTCAAAATAACTGCAGGTCATGATGATTTTGATGCCACTACTCCGCAAGTTAAAGTGCCTGACTATACAAAAGGTATTGAGAAAGGCGTAAAAGGACTTAAAATTGGAGTTCCAAAAGAGTATTTTGTTGAGGGGATGGATGAACAGGTAAAAGATTTGACCAAAAAAGTACTTGCGTTTTATGAATCAAAAGGCGCAGAACTTATAGATATCTCACTTCCCCACACAGAATATGCAATTGCTGTGTATTATATAGTCCAGACTGCAGAAGTTTCATCCAATCTCGCGCGATATGACGGTATACGATATGGTAATGACAGAAGTCATTTTGGAGATGAAGCCAAACGCAGAATTATGCTTGGCACCTATGTCTTGTCTGCTGGATATTATGATGCATATTATAAAAAGGCCATGCAAGTTCGAACACTTATCAAAAAAGATTATGAAGATGCATGGAAAAAGGTTGATGTCATTATGGCACCTGCCTCACCTACTCTCCCTTGGAAATTGGGAGAAAAAGTCAATGACCCGCTCAAGATGTATTTATCAGATATTTTTACCGTAACCGGAAACTTAGCAGGAATTCCAGGACTTTCAATTCCTGGCGGGTTTATTGATGGCTTACCGGTTGGGATACAGATTCTTGGCAAACAATTTTCAGAAGACATGCTCTATCGAGTTGCGTATGCGTTTGAAAGAGAAAATCCTTTCTGGAAGGAAAAACCAAAAATATGAAATACTTACCAATCATTGGACTTGAAGTACATGTGGAGCTCAAAACAGCATCCAAAATGTTTTGCAGATGTTCTGCTGATTATTTTGGCAAAGAACCAAATACTCATACTTGTCCTGTATGTCTTGGTTTACCTGGCGCATTACCGGTACCAAACAAAAAAGCAATTGAATGGTGTGTTGCGATAGGAATTGCATTACATTGTGAAATTAATGGCTTTTCCAAATTTGACAGGAAAAATTATTTTTATCCTGATTTGGCAAAAGGTTATCAGATAAGCCAGTATGATTTACCGTTTGGAAGTAATGGATATGTAGTGCTCGCAAATGGCAAAAAAATCCATATCAGACGAGTGCATATGGAAGAAGATACAGGCAAACTGATTCATCAGGAAGTGCATGGAGAAAAAGTAAGTTTGATTGATTTTAATAGAAGCGGGGTTCCACTTGTCGAGATAGTAACCGAACCTGATTTCCATGAGGCTTTAGAAGTCAAAGAATATCTGCAAAAACTTCAACAAATAGTACGATATTTGGATGTCTCAAATGCTGATATGGAAAAAGGTGACATGCGCCTTGAACCAAATATTTCATTACAAAAAATTGATGCAAAAGAATTACCAAATTATAAAGTAGAAGTAAAAAATATTAATTCTTTCCGTTTTGTAGAAAAAACAATAAATTATGAACTAAAGCGCCAGGAAGAAATTTTGGAAAAAGGAGAAACTCCCTTGCAGGAAACTCGCGGGTGGAATGAAACAAAACAGAAAACATTTTCTCAAAGAGTAAAAGAAGAAGCCAATGATTATCGCTATTTCCCAGAACCTGATATTCCGCCGATCTTGTTCACCAATGTACAGATTAGCAATATAAGAAAGCTTGTGCCAGAATTACCGGACCAGAAAATTGCCCGTTTCCAGAGAGAGTATGCACTTCCCTACTATGATGCGGAAATTCTCACACGAGAAAAATCTCTTGCCGATTATTTTGAAGAAGCAGTAAAGATATGTCAAGAATTAAAAAACAAAAACCATGAAACAATAGACGCAAAAGTTGTTGTGAATTGGATTATTAATAAAAAAGTGAATACGACAATAACTCTTCCGGCACAACTTATTGCGCTGATACTTTCTGCCAAACAAACAGTTCAGGTCGATGAAAAAGAACTGGAAAAAATAATTGATGGAGTGCTAAAAGAAAATGCAAAAGCAGTTGAAGATTATAAAAAAGGTAAAGAAGCATCCCTTATGTTTTTGCTTGGACAAGTAATGAGAAACTTCAAACAAAAAGTCGATGCAAAAATAGTTAGAGAGAAAATAGAAAAAAAACTTAAATCTACTTAATGCGAGAAATAGAAAATTCAGACGCAAATATACCCTCAAAGCTTAAAAATCCTGCGGACAGGCATGAACGAGTCACAAGAAGAATAAATGTTGTAAAAAAATATGCTCTTTCTCATGGAGTAAAAATACCAGAAGAAGTAGTTGAAGATGAACATTTCTGGTATAGACTGATGGAGAAATATTATCCTGTGACACAAGATATTGATAGAAATATACCTAATAAAAATACGAGAAGAGCTGTTTCTTTTAAAATAGCCGTACGACATACTAAGGAAATTCTCACAGAAGAGAAAGAAAAGTTAACTGATGGATTAACAGGTGCATGGTCTAGAAAAGCTTTAGAAAACTATATTGATAATATTATGACTCATATTAGAGAGAATCAAAGCTTAGGACTTATTTTTATAGATATTGATGATTTTAAGAAATATAATACTGAATATATGTATAGCACAGGAGATGTAGTACTTATGCAGCTTACAAATTTAATAAATCAAAATATTTCTGATATCGATATGTTGGGGAGGTATGGCGGAGATGAATTTGTAGTAGTAATGCCACGGCTTACTCACCGAAAAGCTGTTTTGAATAAAGCAAAAAGATTAAAACGGGTATTAAATAAACAGTTAAAAGCAAATGTAAAAACAAACCTCATTATAAAAGACGAAACATTAATAGAAAAATTTGAGCATGATACGGTTACAGTCAGTGCGGGGGTTGGTATATTAACTTCACAAGATAAAGGAAAACCAGCCTTAGAGCTCTTAGACACAACAAGTAAACATATACATGAAGCAAAAGGTGAAGGAAAAGATATGATAGTTGGTGAAATAGATTTACAAAAAAAAGTTTAAAAATCAAGAAAATGATATATAATAGGATAGACCTATATGTCCGATTTTGTTCATCTCCATAACCATTCTGAATATTCTCTTCTTGATGGTCTTTCTAAAGTGAAAGATATGGTTAATCGCGCGAAAGAATTGAAGATGCCTGCTTTGGCGATAACAGATCATGGCAATATGTATGGCACAATAAAATTCTACAAAGCCTGTCTTGAAACAAATGTCAAACCTATTATCGGTTGTGAAATTTATATTGCCAAACGCTCCTTGCATGATAAAGATACGGTCCTTGATAAAGATTATAACCATCTTATTTTATTGGCTGAAAATAACACCGGTTATAAAAACCTGATGAAAATTGTAACAATATCTCATCTTGAAGGATTTTATTACAAACCAAGAACGGATTTGGAATTACTAAAACAATATCATGAAGGACTCATTTGTCTGAGTGCATGTGTAAATGGCTATGTCTCAGAACCGATTACTCAAGATGATAATGTCCTTGCAGAACAAAGAGCCAAAAAATTATCAGAGATATTTGGAGAAGGTAATTTTTATCTTGAACTCCAAAGACATATTCATGTTCCGTCTCAGGAGAAAGTAAACAAGAAACTTTTGCAGTTATCAAAAAAATTAGGAATCCCCGTTGTTGCAACCAATGATAATCACTATACAAGAAAAGGTGATGCTGAAGCGCAGGAAGTTTTGCTTTGTGTACAGACACAAACTACTCTTCTTGAAAAAGATAGAAAACTGAGTATGGTTGATTCGCCTGATTTTTATCTAAAGAGTGCTGAGGAAATGATGCAGGAATTTATGGATGTGCCGGAAGCAGTTGAAAATTCAGTAAAGATTGCAGAAAAATGTAATGTCGAAATCACCCTTGGCAAATGGCATATGCCTGTTTTTGAAGTTCCTGAGGGATTAACAGCTGCCGAATATTTAAGAAAAAACGTTGAAGAAGGACTACAAAAACGTTACTCAGAAATTACCAAAGAGATTCAGGAAAGAGTAGATTATGAATTATCTATCATAACGAAAAAAAAATATGAAACATATTTTCTTGTCGTTTCAGACTTTGTTAATTGGGCCAAGGATCATGGTATCGCGGTAGGTCCGGGACGTGGATCAGCAGCAGGTTCTGTGGTTTCGTATGCATTACGGATTACAGACGTTGATCCATTCTTTTTCAAACTCCCCTTTGAAAGGTTTTTAAATCCAGAACGCCCTTCTGCTCCTGATATTGATTTGGATTTTGCTGATATACGTCGTGACGAAGTTATTGCGTATGTAACACAAAAATATGGTGAAGATAAAGTCGCACAAATTATTACTTTTGGCACAATGGAAGCACGAGGAAGTGTACGGGATGTAGGACGTGTCCTTGGTATGCCATATGCAGGACCAGACAGAATTTCAAAAATGATTCCTCCAGGTTGGCAAGGACATGCAATGACGATTGATGCAGCGCTTGAGCAAAGTCCAGACCTTAAACTTGTCTATCAAACAGAACCTGAAACTAAACGGCTTTTGGATTTGGCTAAAAAACTTGAAGGCGTTGCCCGTCATGCATCAGTACATGCGGCAGGAGTAGTAATTGCTGACAAACCTTTGACAGAATACACACCTCTTCAGAGAGAAACTAATGGAGACAAAGTTGTTACTCAATATGATATGTATACAGTTGGGGAAGATGGTGTTGGACTACTCAAGATGGATTTCTTGGGACTTCGCAATCTTACTATTATTGAGGAAACATTAAAATTTATCAAACAAAACCAAAATCAGGATATTGATATGAATAGTCTTGATCTTTTAGATAAAAAAACATATGCGTTGCTTTCAGAAGGAGAAACAACTGGTATCTTTCAACTTGAATCTGCCGGCATGCGCCGTTATATTAAAGAACTCAAACCAACATCTATCTTTGATTTGCAGGCCATGGTTGCATTGTATCGCCCAGGCCCAATGAATAACATCCCTGAATTTATTAAAAGGAAACATAACCCAACCCTTATCTCCTATCCTCACCCCAAACTCAAAGATATTTTGAAAGAATCGTATGGGGTATTAACATTTCAGGATGATGTGCTTCTGACATCAATTGCGCTTGCTGGATATACCTGGCTTGAAGCAGATAAATTCCGAAAAGCAATGGGTAAGAAAATTCCGGCTGAAATGAAAAAGCAGAAAGAATTATTCATAAACGGTTGTATCAAAAATGGTCTTCCTTCAAAACAAGCAGAAGAAATCTATGAACTGATTGCGCCATTTGCGGGATATGGATTTAACAAAGCTCACGCTGCTTGTTATGCGATGATTGCATTCAGAACAGCATATCTTAAAGCGCATTTTCCTGTTGAATTTATGACTGCTCTTATGACTGCTGAATCACGAGGTACATCAGGTCCGGTAAAAAACGAGAAAATAGCACAGGCTGTTGCTGAGTGTAAAAGACTTCATATACCAGTGCTTCCACCTGATATCAATAAATCAACAAGCGATTTCTCAATTGAAGATAAGACCAAAATCCGTTTTGGCTTATCAGCAGTAAAAAATGTGGGCGAAGCAGCAATCCAAAGCATTTTCCTAGCACGGAGCATAAAACCTTTTACTTCACTTCAGGACGTATGTATGCGGGTAAACTTATCAACAGTAAATAAAAAAACTCTGGAAAGTCTTATTAAAGCAGGCGCATTTGATAAATTTGGCAAAAGAGCATCTCTCCTTATTATGCTTCCAGAAATTGTAAATCAAGTAAACTTGCTTAAAAAACAATCTCAAGGAGGACAAAAATCACTTTTTGATGAAGGCGGTCCGGATGAAAAAGAACACTCACTTGATACACTTGCCATTGATAATGATTTGGACGATTTTAGTGATGCTGAGAAATTAAATTTTGAAAAAGAGTTACTCGGATTTTATCTAACTGCTCATCCACATCAAGAAACCTTATCTTTTATTAAAACCTTAACTACCCATGAACTCGAACTTATCGAAGAAGAGAAAGAAGGTGTAATTGTCAAAATAGGCGGCATTATCGAGACAACGAGAAGAATTTTTACCAAAAAAACCAATAGTGAAATGGCTTTTGTTACGATAGGCGATGAAAAAGGAATACGAGTTGAATGTATTGTCTTTCCAAAAGTCTTTGAACAATATAAGCATTTGTTGTTTAATGATGGTATAGTACTTATAGAAGGACGTATTGATACTAAAAATGATAAACCCATAGTTATAGTACAAAAAATCACAGAAGCCTCATTAATGAATGTCTGATAGAGATAACTTCGTTCTTGACTTATAGTGTACTTGTCTTTACAATATCAAATTGATGGCGGAATTTGCACCTGAAGTAATTTTTAGAATTGGTTCTTTACCAATTACCAATACGATACTTAATACTCTTTGCGTTGACGCACTTCTTATAGGTGGAGCTTGGTATATCAATAAAAATAAGAAAAAAATCCCAGGAATGTTTCAAAATCTTCTGGAAATCGTTATTGAAACTTTTTATAAACTTACAGAAAGTATCGCTGGTAAAAATACTGATAAAATATTTCCTTTTTTTATGTCCTTTTTCCTTTTTATTCTTCTTGCGAACTGGAGTGGACTTATTCCAGGAGCAGGAAGTGTAGGATTTTATCAAGGCAACGGAGCTGAGAAACATTTAGTGCCTCTTATCCGCAATGCAACAAGTGATCTAAACGTCACGTTTGCACTTGCGTTTATTTCACTCTTTGCAACTCATATCTTAAGTATAAGAACCATTGGTATTAAAGAATATCTCAGCCGATATTTTTCTTTAAATCCTATTAATTTATTTGTTGGGTTGCTTGAAATCATTTCAGAAATTACAAAAGTCATCTCGCTTTCTTTCCGTCTTTTTGGTAATATATTCGCTGGAGAAATCGTGATAGGTACTATTGCGACATTATTTGCATTTTTTGTTCCTATTCCGTTTATCTTCCTTGAAATAATAGTTGGCTTAGTCCAGGCAATGATTTTTTCTATGTTAACAATGGTATTCATGTCAATATTGATGACGCCTCATCATGGAGGTCATGAATCTGAGGAGGTGAGTACTAAATGACATTTAGCGTTACAGGAGGTTTGCTAATTGCTATTGGAGGATTAGGACCAGCACTCGGAGTTGGATTTATCGGAGCAAAAGCTATGGAAGCATTAGGTCGCAATCCAGAAGCGTCAGGAAGAATTTTGCCAGCTATGATTTTAGGTATGGCATTCGCAGAAGCAATCGCTATTTACTCACTGATTTTTGCATTCTTGAAGTAAGGAGTCGTAAGAATTATGGATGTGCTGAATAATTTGGGTGTAAATTGGGTGCTCTTAGTAGCACAAATAGTGAATTTTCTGGTAGTGTTTTATATCTTAAAGCGGTTTTTATATAAACCGATTTTGGAGTTGCTTAAAAATAGAGAAAAAACTATCCAGGAAAGTCAAAAACAGGCAGAAGAAACAAAACAGCTTCTTGAAAGAACTGCCAAAAAAGAAAAAGAAGTGATAAAAAAAGCTCAGGAAGAAGCAAGAAAACTTTTGGAAGATGCAAGAAAACAGAGAGATGAAATTATTGCTCAATCTCAGACAGCAGCGAAAGAGCAGGCAAAAGTGATACTTGAGGAAGCAAGAGCTCAAATTGGTGAGGAAACAAAAGCTGCAGAAAAAAGGCTTGCAGCACAAATTAGTACTCTTGCAGTACAATTTTTAGAGAAATCAGCAGATGAATTATTTGGAAAAGAAGAAAAAGAAGCAGTAATGAAAAATGCACTTAAAAAAATAGGCAAGAAAGTAGATTAACAAATGGATAAAAAACTATTACAAAAACTGGTTGAAACAAGTTATACAAACGGGAAATTAGATGCACAAAAAGCAAATGCAATTGCTGATAAACTTGATAGAAGCAATCTTAAAGAATATATAAAAGGACTTAAGGAGAAAGAAAGGAAAGTAACAGTTGTAGTAGATATTCCATCCAATAATCAAGAAAGTTATAAACAAGAACTTACCCGTTTGTTTCCTGATAAAAAAATTATTATGAGAACTGATCCATCTTTAATCCTTGGAATAAGAATAACAGACAATGATACAGTATACGACTTGAATTTACAAAGCACTCTGAGTAAAATGAGTGCGTATGTAGAAGAAGCAGTATGATAAATAGCCAGGATATTATTGAAAAACTTGAAACAAGACTTAAGACATTTTCTGACGATGTTATATCTCAAAATGTCGGGACAGTTGAGAGAAACGCAGATGGAGTAATAAGTGCTTCAGGTTTATCCCAGGTTGAAATGGGAGAAATTGTCACTTTTGAAAAAGGTGGCAATGGAGTGGTACTCAATCTTGATGAAGACACAGTATCTATTATCTTACTTACTCAAAATGCCTCTATCAAAGAAGGCGATATTATCAAAAGAACTGGGAAAATTCTTTCAGTTATAGCATCGGAAGAACTTCTGGGGCGGGTCATTAATCCTCTTGGTAAACCATTGGATGGAAAACCTGAAATAAAAAAAGGTAAAGAAATGCCGCTTGAAAAAATAGCAGCAGGAGTTGTTGAAAGAGAACCGGTAAACACACCACTTAAAACTGGTATTAAGGCAATTGATGCAATGTTCCCTATTGGCCGCGGACAACGGGAATTAATTATTGGAGATCGAGGACTTGGGAAAACTGCTATTGCAGTTGATGCAATTATTAATCAGCGTAATTTTAATAGCAAAAATAAAAAGGAGACCACAAGTAACCTACGGCCGGTCATTTGTATTTATGTAGCAATCGGACAAAAAGAAAGTTCAGTTGCACAACTGGTAAGCCGTTTGCGGGAAGAAGGAGCATTGGAGTACACAATTGTAGTAGTGGCAGGAGCCTCAGACCCTGCTGCGTTACAGTATCTTGCTCCATATGGAGGAGTTGCAATTGCAGAATATTTCCTTGAGAAGGGTCAGGATGTATTAATAGTATATGATGACTTAACAAAACACGCATGGGCATATAGACAGATTTCATTAGTTCTAAGACGCCCTGCGGGTCGTGAAGCATATCCCGGAGATATTTTTTATCTTCATAGCCGTCTTCTTGAAAGAGCAGTGAGACTGAACGAGAAAAACGGTGGGGGCTCAATCACAGCACTTCCTATTATTGAAACACAGGCAGGAGATGTATCAGCATATATCCCAACTAATGTCATCTCAATTACTGATGGACAGATATTTTTACAAGCGGATTTGTTCAATATTGGTATTCGACCTGCTATCAATACCGGTATATCAGTCTCACGTGTCGGAGGTGCAGCCCAGACATCACTTATTAAATCAGTCGCAGGCAAAATGAGACTTGATTTGGCACAATACAGAGAGCTTGCAGCATTTGCACAATTTGGAAGCGAACTAGACTCATCAACACAAAAACAACTGGAAAGAGGTCAAAGAGTTACTGAGATTTTTAAACAATCACAGTATCATCCGCTTCCTGAACCCCTTGAATTTATAAGTATTTGGGCAGTAACAAGCGGACAGATGGATGATATACCGGTTCCTGACATCTCCCGTTTTGAAACAGAACTTCATGAATATATAAAGACAAGACAACCTAAGTTACTTGATAAACTCTCAAATGGATCAAAATTGGATGAGGAAACTCTTAAAACACTTGAAAAAGTAGTAAAAGACTTTAAGAAAGGTTTTTCAGTTTGATAAATGGCAACCATTATCGCACTTAAAAGAAGAATCCTTGCAGCCCAAAATGTCTCAAAGACAACTCGCGCAATGCAGATGATCTCAGCATCAAAACTTAAAAAAGCACAAGATGCAGCATTGTCTACCAGACCTTATGTAGAAAAATTGCAGGAAATGACCAAAAGCGTAACCGCAAGAGTTGATACAGCTTCTTATTCACATCGTTATATAGAACAAAAAAACCTAACTGCAAAAAGCCTTCTTATTGTTTTAGCTCCTGACAAAGGTCTTTGCGGTTCTCTTGTCTCCAATTTAATCAAAGAATTTATTAGATTTTATAATCAAAACAAGAAAAACGCTTACTATATTGCAGTAGGCAAAAAAATCCAATCTCCTGTTGCACGTATAACTAATGATGTCACTGCTGCATTTAATTTTGGTACTACTACTCCGACTTTTGACATGGTGTACCCTATTCTTCGTATTGTTGACGATTATTATCTCAATCGAAAAGTAGATTCAGTATACGTGCTCTATACTCATTTCACCAGCTTTTTTTCTCAAACTCCCAGAGTTGAGCAATTACTACCTATCTTATTACATTCTGAAGGAAATAAAGAAGCTTCGACAAATTTTCTTTTTGAACCAAGTATCGCAAATATTCTTTCTGTTCTCTTGCGACATGACCTTGAAATGTCACTCTATCATTATTTAGTTGAAAGTTTTGTATCAGAACAAGCAAGTAGAATGCTTGCCATGCAAAACGCGACAACAAACGCAAAAGATATTATTGAAGACTTGCGTCTTGAGTATAATAAAACAAGACAGAGTAAAATTACTAGTGAATTGCTTGATATCACTGGCTCAGGCGCATCAAATAGAGTATAATAGAAAAGATTTTATGAATAACACAAAAACAAAGATTACAGCTAATGAAGGAATTGTCATAAGAGTGCAAGGCGCTGTGGTTGATGTCTATTTTGAACATGAAGTTCCAAATCTTAATGAAGCGCTCACAATAAATCTTCCTGATGGCAAAACACTGGTACTTGAAGTGCAATTTGAAATTGGCGATAGAGAAGTAAGAACACTTGCATTTGGTTCAACTGATGGGTTGGCTCGCGGGACAAAAGTACAAAGAACCCATGATTCTATCAAAGTTCCGGTCGGAGATAAAACACTTGGAAGAATTTTTAATGTCTTAGGAAATGTAATTGATGGAGAAAAATTTGATACCAAAGGAATCCAATTTGATGTAATTCATAAAGGAGCTCCATCACTTGCTGATCAACAGACCGAACCTCAAATTCTGGAAACTGGAATAAAAGTTATAGACCTTATCGCTCCGTTTACCAAAGGCGGTAAAATCGGAATTTTTGGAGGCGCTGGAGTTGGTAAAACAGTCGTAGTCAAAGAACTTATTCGCAATATCGCAACTGAACACAAAGGTCATTCAGTATTTGCAGGAGTTGGAGAAAGAACCCGGGAAGGAACGGATTTGTGGCTAGAAATGAAAGAAGCAAACGTTATGGATAAAACCGTAATGGTCTATGGGCAAATGAATGAACCACCAGCCAATAGACTTCGTGTTGCATTAACTGCGCTTACCATGGCAGAATATTTTAGAGATCAAAAGGGTGAAGATGTTTTGCTTTTTATTGACAACGTATTCCGTTTCGCACAAGCAGGAAGCGAAGTATCTGCACTTTTGGGAAGAATGCCTTCAGCAGTAGGCTATCAGCCCACGCTCGCCTCAGAAATTGGAAGCTTGCAGGAAAGAATTACATCAACCAAAAAAGGCTCAATCACTTCACTCCAAGCAATTTATGTACCAGCAGATGATTATACAGATCCTGCACCTGCAACCATTTTTGCTCATCTTGATGCAACTATTACGCTTGAGCGCTCAATTGCAGAACTTGGAATCTATCCTGCAGTTGATCCTCTTACCTCAACTTCAAGAATTTTAAGTGCTGAAATAGTTGGTCAAGAACACTATGAAGTAGCACGAGGCGTACAACGCGTACTGCAACGATACAAAGATTTACAGGATATCATTGCAATTCTGGGAATGGATGAATTATCAGATGAGGATAAGCTTACTGTAACAAGAGCTAGAAAGATACAGCGGTTCTTAAGCCAACCGATGTTCGTTGCAGAAGTATTTACCGGCCAACCTGGAAAATATGTGAGAATAAAAGATACTGTCCAAGGATTTAAAGAAATTCTTGAAGGAAAACACGATAACCTTCCAGAACAGGCATTTTATATGGTTGGAACAATTGAAGAAGCAGTAGAAAAAGGTAATAAGCATGCAGCTTAATATCATTACTCCCGAAAAACAAGTACTCAGCGAAGATGTAAATGAAGTTGTTGCACCAACTCCAAATGGGGAAATTGCTATTCTTCCCCATCATGTAAATCTGGTAACCAAAGTCCAACCCGGAGAAATGACTGTAAAAACCCGCAACAAAACATCATATCTTGCAATTACCGGCGGATTTCTTGAAGTAAACAATAATATCATTACTGTTCTTGCTGACTATGCAGTAAAAGCTGAAGAAATTGAAGTTGAAAAAGCAGTTGAAGCAAGAAAACGAGCTGAAGAAATTCTTAAAAAGACCAAAGAAAATATCAGTGAAAAAGACTTTGCAGTAGCTCAAGCTGATTTAAGAAAAGCAGTACTTGAGCTGCACGTTGCTAATAGACATAAAAAAAGACAAACTCCGTAACGAACATTTTTTATATTCTAAAAACTTTTACTATAAAATCTGTGATAAATTGAGTAATATTTTTACCTATTGTAATTTTTCTTTTTTTGACATATAGTGAAGTTAGAATTTAGTTTTATAAAAGTTTATTTATAAACATTCTCAATAAGCATAGCTAAAGTTATTCAATAAAGTAAATAAGGCTTATAGCAAAAAATAGCTTTAGCATAGGATACATAACGTATATGCTCAACTATTTTATACGAAAAATATAAAATATATTGATATATAAGGCTAAATTATTAATAATTTATATCGATTTTTTAAGATAGAAAGAAACACATCAAAAACAGCCTCAAAATAGCAATCATTTTTTTTCTCTGATAAAATACTAGATATAATTTTACTGATTTAGCCTCGTTTTTTATGCCTCTTCTTTATAAAACGTTAATCAAAAATGCTTTTCACTTTATAAATTATCTAAAAAAAACTCTTTTAAGAATACCTTATATAGCCTAGAGAAAAGCAGAAGGTTACTGCTTTACTAAACTCAAGTCCAAAAGGCAAAGAATAAAAAAGTATGATTTTCCTTATTTTATTTTCAATCTATCTCTTTTTTACTTTTAGTATCACATCGATAATCTTATACAAAATATTTGTTCATTTTAAGCGAAAAAATAACTGAATAGTAGATACCAGCATTTTCTTGCAAAATCTGGTAAAATTTCCTTTAGAAGTAGAAGATAAACTATGTAGGCCGGAGTAACTCAGGGGTAGAGTAGCTGTTTCGTAAACAGCAAGTCGCGGGTTCGAATCCCGCCTTCGGCTCATATCCAGGGTATTCTTAAGGAGTTGGCACAAGGTGTAACGTGAGTAGCAAGTATTCATAGG
>CAZSWA010000004.1:0-77155 GCA_964610465.1 uncultured Gammaproteobacteria bacterium
AAGCGAAGCTTGAACTCCAGTAATCCATGGGCGTTAGCCCATGGTATTTCAATTAGCGTATGAATAAGTCATTAATTGTAAAAGAAACAAAAAAATATGTACAGCAAAAAATGGCATGTGAAGGAACAGGACATGATTGGTTTCATGTAGAGCGTGTTGTTAATATGGCAAAACGAATTACTGAACAAGAAGGAGACGTAAATTTATTTATTGTAGAATTAGCTGCGCTTTTGCATGATATAGCTGATTGGAAATTTAATGAGGGAGATGAAACAGTTGGTCCAAGAGTTGCTAGAAAATGGTTGGAAAGTCAACACGTAAACGAGTCAACAATTATTCATATTTGCAATATTATCGAGCATATATCTTTTAAAGGAGGAACAAATAAAATAAAACTAGAGACAAAGGAGGGGCAAATTGTACAAGATGCAGACAGACTTGACGCGCTCGGTGCAATAGGTATTGGAAGAACATTTGCTTATGGTGGATATAAAGGAAGGGAAATGTACAATCCTGCAATTAAACCGAAAACCTTTTCTACCTTCGAAGAATACAAAGATGCTAAGAATACTACAATAAATCATTTCTATGAAAAATTATTACTTTTGAAGGATGGCATGAATACACGGACAGCAAAGAATATAGCAGCAGAAAGACAAAAATTTATGGAGGAGTTTTTAAATAGATTTTACAAAGAATGGAAAGGGAAAGATTGAATAAACATATGCTTAACGAGATCGAAGAGAGTCAGCAACAAGCATAGCAAGGCTGGCAACCATTCGATGAAGTCTAGCGGGAAGGGGTCACTGATAGACGGTGGCGCGATGAGCAGCGGTGAGGATGAACACCGTTTCATCCTTCTTGTTGACAATGTAGATAATCCGATACACGCCAATGCGATACGAAAACTTGCCAGTTAGTTCACGAGTAAGGGGTTTGCCAATGAGCGGATTCTCAGCTATCTCCTCAAGTGCTTCAACTATAGCCTCTTGATGAGTGAGAGAGATGAGTTTGATTTGACGCTTCGCACGTGAGGTAAGGTAGAGTTTATACATGAAGATTCAGCTCTTTTTTAAGCTCCTCAAATGTGACCAGATTTCCCTGTTGGATATCTTCTTCTCCTTCCTTAATGGCCTTCAGCAAGTCCTTATCACTTAAGATGTCGAGGGTTTCCTTCCATGACTCGTACTCAGCAGCAGATAGGATAACCGCTTCTGGCACCCCATTGACGGTAATAATAAACTCATCAAGTTTATTCTTGGCATTCTCAACCAATTTGGGTAATTCTTCTCGCGCTTTTGTAATAGAAAGTGTCCTTATCATACGTTGTTATAGTACATAATTCTGTACATTTTGTCAAGTAGCAAAGTTGTAGGAAGAGGAGGCTCCAGATGTCTCAAACGTCTCGACACTATAGGGATTTGCCTTAACCCAAGGCCACGACAAAATCCCATTTCATCTTTCGGAATTTTTACACCCCTATGGGGAATGAGATTCAACCCTGTAGGGGTTTTTCATGGAAAAATGAGAAAGCTTCCGAGTAATTTCTATTCTTTATTTTTTAAGTTTAACTTTCTCTAGTTCTTATCTGGTATACTCATAGTAATGGAAACTAAACAAACTATTACCGCTTGTGCATTTCTCCATAACGATGGGAAGGTACTTATTGGGAAAAGAGCAGATACCAAATCTTTTCTTCCCGGAAAATGGGAATTACCTGGCGGCCATATAGAATTTGGAGAGACAATTGAAAAAGGACTCGTGAGGGAACTCAAAGAAGAATTCAATATAGATATCGCATTGGACAAACCTTATCATGAGTTTACCTATGTGATGGACAACGGGTACAGAACATGTTATTGAAATTCTCTACTATGCCCATATGACCAATCCTGCTCAAACTATACAGATAAATAAGGACGAGCTTTCAGATTATAAATGGATTACTCAAGAAGAAGTAACAACGTATTTCATGGACAATGATGATGAAGGAGTAGCAGTCAAAAAAGGCTTTGAACAACTCAAAAGGGATAATAATTCTCACTCTACTGCTGTGAGTAATACGTAGAAATCATTGCAAAACCTTCCATTTATCATCTCTTATGAGCCTATAGCTCATAGAGCAAGGCCCGACTGAATCCCGTTGAGTGGGACGAATGGAGGGATCTTATACTTGTGTAACCCTAACCATTGAATAATACGCTCGTTTTAAGTAAAATACATTGGTAGCGTTATAGCAAGTAGTTTTCTATTAGCTATTTGCCCAAACTATTTGCCAATATATGCCGCGGTGGTGGAATGGCAGACACGAAGGCCTTAAGAGCCTTTGTCCTTACGGACGTGAGAGTTCGACCCTCTCCCGCGGTACAATTAGCTATTAGCTTTCAGTTTTTAGCAGTTAGACATTATACCAATAATATTCCATTAACTGTCTGACAGCTAGCAGTGAATAGAAAAAGCAAATTTCGGGGAGTAGCTCAGTTGGCTAGAGCGCGCGGTTTGGGACCGTGAGGTCGGAGGTTCAAGTCCTCTCTCCCCGACAGATTAGACACACCGTTTCAAAATGGGCGCTTTTTAAAAATTAAATAGCCACAAATTTTCATTATTGGAGCAATTTCAAAAACTTAACAGTCGTTGAAGGAAATCGTAGAGTATGTTCAAGCGAACAGGTTCCATTTAACGATTTGAATTGTTTTGTGCAATCGGTAAACGGCTGCAGTCTTCTTTTTAAGAAATATGCATTCAGCCAGGTGTCTGCATGCGTAAATGATTCAAATCCTTTAATGGTTTTGAGTCTTCCTTCTAAATGAGAGTTGTAGGATTCAATAAGATTTGTAGTTGAAGGAATGTGAGGTTGATACATATAGGCAGTGAGTTGTGGAAGTCTTTTTTGGATATCCGCCAAGACTCCAACACAGCGAGGATCATGTTTGTAATGGGAGAATATTTTCCCTGCAACATGAGCAAATTCCTCTTTTGCTCTGCGTTTTGCGAAGAGAAGCTCAATGTCCCGCATGAAAGGAAGGTATGTTGGATCAGTTCGCACACCAAGGTTTTGCCTAATACTTTCTTTGTAATGGTTATGGCAAATTTGAGAAACCGCTTTTGGATAAACAGAAAGAGCTGCCTGGTAAATATTAACATTATCATCTGAAACGACTGCTTGTAAGGGATATTTCAATAGGCGAAGAGAGGTAAAAAACGAGTGACATGTCTGGTAATTCTCCCCCTGAGAAAAGAGATAGGTTGGAATATCATGAGTAAGATAATCAATTCCATAAAGTACAGGAATCTTTCTTTCATATCCTTTTACTCGAATATATTTTCCATCAACAACGAGAATGCCACAAAACTTTGCACAATAATCCCGTGAGACATCAGCATTATGTGGAAGTTCCTGTAAAGCTGAAAGACATCGTCTATATGCTGTTGCCGGACTAATGGCATATTCTGTTGCAAGAGAGCGAAACGAAACGCCTCTGAGGTGTTGGAATAAAAGTGAAGTAGTTGGCTTTTTCTGCTGACGATTAAGTTGAAACCATTTGGTACAAGAAAGACATCGGATTCTTAGTTTTCCCCGTCTAACGCCACGATGAACTGTTTTATTACTTTTGCAAAATGTGCAAAGATACTTTTTTTCACCGAGTTAGTATAGCACGCATCTACGGTCTTTCACGTAGTGAAATCTTGCTTTTGGATTACTGTGTCAGTCTCTATTAAGAAAAAAAACGTCCGTTTTGAAACGGTCTCCAGATTAGATTGATATATCAATATAAAATAGTACAAGTGTCTTTTTTTTGCTCAACAGGTTGACATAAATCAAATATATGATAGATTGGATTATATGGCAGAAAATAATCCAGAGTCAGAGCATATAAGTGGAGAAAAACAATCTGGTTTATGGCACCATCTCAATCGGATTAAAGCATGGACGAGAAGAAAGACTGAGCCATCACGAGAAGTTACTGTCTCAAAACCTGAAACAGTAGAGTATCCCTTACCATTCCTTAAAATACCAAATGGGTATCCAGAAGATGACCAAGAGCGCATGAGATTAGGTGCTGATAAAGAACCAAATGAAGAAGAACTGAAGAAGTTCTTTACTCCTGAAGTGATACAAAGGCTCATTTATTGTCCAGCAATAAATAGAGATTTGCTCGATGACTGGAACATGTTTGGAAAAGGGCCAGGATACCTCTATGTTGCTGGACGAAGATATAAAGGAGAAAAAACACTCTCCGATATGGGAATGCTTCGTGCAGTTACTACAGATAAAATTAAAACTGCATCAGGTGTTGAGTTATTGACTGTTCCTGATTATGATTTATTTCCAAGAGAGAAATTTATTGCACAAGAAATTACAGCAGAAAGAACTCCTAGGACCTTCATGTATTTAAGAAAAGTATTGGAAAATGTAAACCCTGATGATTATTCAACCTATCCTGTAGACGATTTATTTCACAATCTTAAGAGAGCTAGAGAAAAACTTGAACCTGATGGTATGCTCCTGAGTACAGCAGATATGAATCGTAGAGCTGCTTCGCATGCGATGGAGCGTGGAGACACGAAGCATGTAGATGATTATATGGAGATGGCTGAAAAAGCGGAGAAGATATATAAAGACCAAAAAGAATTAGTACCTCAGCATATGCAGACGTACTTAGAGCTAGTTCATGAATTTCAAAGAAGAGAAGGCATCACTAATCCAGCCGCCTTGCGCTATTTAGGCTCCTTTGACGAACAGGAACAAGCAATTCAGGATACGATGGAACAAGCGAGAAAGAGCGGAAATCAGGAACTTGCTGAAAAAATTGGAAAACTTCGTGAAGAAACAGTAGAGTATAGACGGGATAGCATGTATTTGCCATCCTCTCCTCCAGATGAACAGAAGCTGCTCTCAGGAGAAGAGTCAGATTAATAGAAGACTACCAACAATTAAATTGAGTAGAAAATATATTCGAATTGAGAAAAGAGAACTAGAGAAGTTTTTAGAAACACTAAAAGCCATGACTGTTTCCATATTTTGCCATTGTTACACTTCTGGTATATATTGAGCATGTTTTAAAAAAAGTAGTGGAATATCGTTAGGATTTTCAATGTAGTAGTTCCTGACGTCATCAACCAGCCCCGACAAAGCAAAATTTACACATAAATCTCAAGATGCCCTTTTATTTTTCCTCTAGAATTTTTTGGATTAAATTTTTCTTCGCATAAAATGCCCGGCTGGTGGACCCATGCCCCACACTTTTTGTTCTGGCTTGAATCCAAATTCCATCTTTACCTGTAAGAGGGTCAAATCCCTGTGTTATCAGTTTATTTCGTATGAGATCGTAATCTTCTTTTATTTTAAAAACAATTCCATCAGTTTCTAAAAAATCCAAACTAATAACTTTTAGTAATTTTCCATCTGTTGCATTTTGTTCATTCCATTCTACAGCACAAAAGATAATTGATTTTAGTTTACTCCAACAATGGCTTTGAAAAAAATTATGTTCTACTAGTTCAGTTGGACTAAGCATTGTTATTGCCATTGTCTCTTTCGGCACCAAATTATTATTTTTATCATAATAAAAAGCAACTGACTTTAATTCAAATGTTACTCCATCTGGTAACTTCAGTGAGCTATTATCTAAACCAGTTAATCTCTCCAGGGTTAGTCCTTTCCAACCTTTATTTTGTTTTCCGATTTCATAGGTTGTAATACCATACTGTAACGCAAGTTGTCTTAAATCCTGGCCTAAATATTTATTTAAATTTTTAACTACCTGGTCTCTTGTAACTATATTCATACTACATAATTGAGAATAATCAGTTCTTCTATTTTGCCTCTTCCACTTGCTTTACTGTTTATAAACCTGCTTGCTAATGCAGTTTTTTGAATATACTTTTTATTTTTATACAATTCTTTTATAAATGGCGCATTTGAATTGCTGAGGATTACATAACAACCCCGTTCTGTTAAATCATCAATAACATTTTTTAACAATTTTTGTTCTTTATCGAGGAAATCATTTTCATGATACCGGGTAAAACTTGCTGTTTTGCTTAAGGGATAATATGGTGGGTCAAAGTAAATAAAATCTTCTTTTTTAGCATCTTTAACTGCCTTTTCAAAAGAAGTATTAAGAATGTTTGTATTTTTTAATAATTCAGCCGTAGCTTCTATATTATCTTTATCACAAATTCGAGGATTTTCATATTTTCCAAACGGGATATTAAATTCTCCTTTTGAATTTTCTCGATACATACCGTTGTAGCCGGTTTTATTGAGAAATAATAAATATACTGTTTTTTTTATATCACTATCTTTCAGTTCTTTGTTGTTATATTGTTTTCTAATTAAATAGTAGAATTCTTCCCGTTCCCTTGCATTTTTTCGTAAATATTCGGTTTCAAGTTTATGTAAATCTCTTATTAAGATATTTGAATATTCTTTAATATTTCTATATACTCCTATAAGCGATGCATTTATATCGTTTATATATGCTTTTTTATTTTCTTTTTCAATTTTTTCACATAGGGCAAAGAATAACGCGCCTCCTCCAATAAAAGGTTCAAAATAATTGTTGAATTTTTTAGGTATAAATGATGTGAGTACAGGAAGAAGTTGAGTTTTTCCGCCTGCCCATTTCACAAATGGTCTCGTCTGCATTGAAGAGCTTATACTAAACTTAATCATGTTTTGGGGGATGGATACCAAGATTTTCCAGCGAATAATCCAACAAATTTTTCATTTCCTGTCTTCTGTTCTCACTGTTTAGGATTATTCCGATTATTCTATGTCCACCATAGTCAAGATAGGTGACAAGACAAAGCCCGGCTTCCGGAGTATAGCCGGTCTTGACGCCTTTTACTCCAGGATAGCTTGAAAGGAGATTGGTTTCGTTATCAAGCAGATATTCTTTATGGTTCTGGGTTTTGGGGATATCAAAACTTATGGTTGCTGCGACTTCATCGAATAGGGGGAATTTCTCAAGTGCGTACTTGGTTATCACAAGAAGGTCATAGGCTGTAGTATACTGCTCTCCATCGCCTTGTAAGCCCGTAGGATTGCTAAAACGCGTATCTGTAAGCGCCAATGCCATTACTTTATCATTCATGGCCTTTATAAAGGCTTCCCGGCCTTCAGGATAGTTATGAGCCAGTGTCTCAGCTGCATCATTGCCGGAATGCAGGATGAGTCCTAAAAGAAGCTCTTTAAGAGTAAGCACTTCGCCCGCTTCAAGTCCCATACTGTCTTCACCAACAATATCTTCTTTATGTACTACATACCGGTCATCCGCTTGCGGGTTTTCAAAAGCCACAATTGCTGTCATAATCTTGGTAAGCGATGCCATGGGCATTTTCTCCCTTGCGTTCTTTTCATAGATGGTCTTATCAGCAGTTATGTCATACATCAGGATAGATTTGGCAGTAAGACCTGAAAGGTTATTGGTATTGGCAAAACTTTTTTCAAGAAAAGGCAGCCATAGATCAAGCAGTGTTGCCTGGTTATTTTGCCGCAGAGTTAAGAACCCGGCAAGAGGAGAAATAAATGGAGATTCGCGCTTGTTATTCACAATATCTATTGCAATAATACTTCCAAAAAGAAAGGTGATAAGGAAAAATAACACAAGGAACTGGACAATACGTTTTTGCACCTTTTGATAATAGCATGAGATTCTTTAAGATAAAATACCTCCGGCGTGCTATAATTCTTACTATAAAATCTAAAAATAATGAGCTCAAAAAAGCAAAACCCTACAGAAATTTCTGTAATAAGCCTAAATACCTTGGGCTCTTTCAACTTCGATACTATCCATGGACTTATCACCTCTCGTAAGATAAAACACAGATACTCCAAACTTGCTGAAGGGATAAGAGAGCTTAATGCTGATGTAATTTTGCTTCAGGAGGTTCATACTTACTGGTTACTCAAATTTCTAAAGCAGGAATTTAGAGAATACAAACATGTTGTATACCAAAAATTTGTGTACGGGCCAAAAGGGGGACTTGTTATATTTTCTAAAATTCCTTTTGAACTTCATCAATATGTAGACTTTAAGAAAAGAGGTACTTTTGTAAACAAATCATTTATCGCCCATGTAATACGCAATGGAGTGCTGATAGCAAAAAGCACACATCTTCCTATATATATATTAAATACTCATCTGACGCCAAATCCAGACTTTGATTGGAGAATGGAAAATAGATATTGCAAATATATCCTTGCTCAACTTGAACAGATAGCAATTATCATCAATAGATTATCAGCAAAAGGACAAGGTATACTTGCAGGCGGAGATTTTAATACAGCAAAGGATTCAGAATTATATAAACGATTTATTAAATTGACAAAACTTGTGGATGTCTTTGCTGAACATAAAACTCCCACATTTCATCAAGAATATCTTTCAAAGAAAAAGAAAACTAAAAGAATTGATTATATTTTTATCTCAAATGGTAATAGAAAACTTTCAATTCTTTCAAAGCAAAACATCTTTAAGAATAAAATCAAACTTGAAGATGGAACAAAGATGTATCTCACGGATCACATCGGGCTTAAAGCACATTTTCAGTTGTCTTAATAATTTAAATTGTATTTTCCTATATACGAAACTGTGAACTTTTTCGCTGGACGACAAGCGAATTGCAGGAGCCACTGCCCGCTTGCTTGACAAGCGTAACCAAGAAAAAGTTTATAGCGGAGTAGGTAATAGATTACTATAATTATTTTACAATTCTACGTGATTGCTTCGTTCTGCATTGCAGAACTCGCAATGACATGCAAAAAGTCATTTCAAATATACTCTTGATTCATGATTCCTAATCATTTACCGTTGCCACTGCGACAAAGCGCTTTGAATCAAGAAATCCAGTACAAGTATAAAGCGTTACTCTTTTATCCTTTGAAGCATCAAGGATATGCGTTTGATCAGGGGTTATGATAGCGGTATATTGAATCGTAAAATCCCGGCTAGACCCGTCGTTAAAACGAATTTTGATATGCTCTCCTGGATGAGTCCATTGCAAAGGTCCTAAAAGACTACTCCAGTTATGTCCATAAATTACACTGTTTCCTTTGTCTCCAGGCAGAGGAGTAGCATCAAGATATGATACACCTTTATCGGTTAATCCCCATTCATTATTCTTGATTTTTGCTTGGAAAATCGGTAAGTCTACATGTACATCATCAATAATTAATTCTTCAGGCTGTAGTGTTGTTTTGGTTTTTGTAGTATCTAAATGTGCATTTTCGAAAGTGTATTTTTTGGGATTTACCCGCAGCCAATAAATATAGGTTCCAAAAAGAAGGCAAAACAGTCCAAAAAGTATAAGCAGGTTTCCTAATATTCTCGTAGACATGGAAATAACTATTTAGTGTTTCTTTTAAGAAACAACCCGGCAATTACGGAGAATAACCCGGCAAGAACTACCCCATACAAAAAGATGATATTCCCTGTATTGGCAAGACCTAAAACAGATTGTACCGGAGAAGAGCTGTTATTACTCGTTGTATTGTTTGAGGTATTGTTGGTCGTATTATTGGTTGTGTTGTTTGTGGTGTTATTGATAGTATTGTTGGTGGTCGTATTGCAGGCAAAATTTGAATTTTGTGCTGCATATCTGTCGTCTGATAATCCCCATGCTGAGCCGCTTGGAATATCATACCAACCCTGACTCTGTAATACCTTTACATCATCGTCTGACAGTTGTGCTACATTCCACCAATTGGTTTGAATACCTTGACCGTTTGGAGGACAAAAACATTGCATATACATGTTGTTTTCTGACAACTCATATACCATATCACTGCCTTGTACGGTATTTTCATATCCTGGAATTCCATGGTCACCTTGTGTATAACTTACTTTAAGTGTTCCTTGCGGATTAATACATGATGGGAATGACGGGGTGGTTACGGCAAATGCAGGTCTTGCGAAGACTGCAAAAAGGGGCAGGGTAATAATGATGGTAACTATCTGCCTGAATTTCATTATAAATATTACCCTATATTTAGTATGTTTGGAATTATAAAGTATGGATAAACAAAAGTCAATAAGGTAATTGTAATAGATAACTTATAGGAAAAAGTAATGTGCTTAGTTGATAGGTTATAAAAGACAGAACTGCACTAAATGGTGTAACTAATGTAATATGAAGATTAGTATCGGCTGACGAGAAACGAATAGTTTTGAGCATATAGGAAGGTGCTGCAAAGGTAATTTGTATCCCGTCCTGAAGGTAAGGCAAAGAGAATCCACCATTACTATTGGTAATAGTACCATAACGGTTACCTGCTTCTATATGTACATTTGCAATTGGAATATGTTGCGAATTTGTGACTATACCTTGCACGTAATCCGCTGAGTAAAATTTTGCAAGTGTCTTAACAGAAGGAGAAGCAATACCATTGCTATCCCAAATTTCAGTTGATCCTCCTGTACCTACCCAATAACTCACTCCTACCAAATCTTTTATTGATGCGAGTTTTGAGAGCGCGAAACGTATCCATTGCTCCTGTTGATTTTTTGTCATACTTCCGTGGATATCAGGTATCGGTGCGCCAAATTCTCCCAGCACTACTTTTCCGCCGCTTCTTTGGGCAAAATCTTTTATGTCATGTGCAAGTTGTTCAGGAGTTGCGACATAGTGATCAACCGTCACAATCCCATCGAGTTGTTTGGTGGTTTCAGGGTCCATTACCAGACGTGCAACATCTCCATTCATAGAAAAATAATTTGATTCCACATTCTTGTGTATTTCCTGAAATGCTAATTTCGTTACGTTATATTCTGTGATTAAAAAATTGCGATATCCTTTTACATCCTGAGTATTTCTGGGGTCACCTGGACCACCATTTTCACATTCGGGGCAGGAACTAAATATATCTCCATCCTCAAATATATCAGGGTTATTAAGAATAAAGTTAAGTGTTTTTTCTATATGCTGGTTTTGTGATATCTTAGGATAATCAAACCAACCCTCCCATCCGGAAAAATTTCCCCGAAACCAGACGTGCAGGTGATATTTACGGGCAGCACTTACCCAACGTTTGAGTATCGGCAAAAATTCATCATCATAGGGAGTCCCTATAGCCACATGAGTTGCACCAGTATTGGCAATTTCCCGCACTTGAGTATCGATAGCTTTATCAAAAGACGAGTCATTGAGTTTCTCACGGCTTAAATCGCGGGAATATTTCATCGTATCTATTGATTCAAATTCCCATTGAGTATGCGTTTGTGCAAACGCACGAGGTACATGAAGACTAACCCATGCGAAAAAAATGAAACTTAGTATCACTATCAGTATTTTCATATAAATGCGTAACTATTAGCTATCTGCTACTTTTGCTGTGCTAGAACAGGTTTTGTATGAAGATCTGATAAATATTGAGGTTTTATTTCATAGATATCAGCAAAAGGGAAATGATGAATAAGTATGTATTTGTTCATTGCCGGGTTTGTATGAATAAGTTTAAATGTCAAATCATTTGTATCGTGAGTTCTCATAATTATCCACCTTGCCCATCTGTCAGGATGTGCTGTTGCATAATCCCAATATAATCCTGTCCCCTCATGAATAAATTTACTCATAGGAAGACCTGATGAGAAAATTATAGCATCATGTGAAGCAACTGAGATAAGGATAAAACCATCTTGATTCGTTGCATGGTCACGTAACCATCCACTTACTTCCTTTACATTTTTACCACTTGATCCAACAAGCGCATCATCAATGGTAACCGCATCTCTTGCAGTAAAAGAGAAAAAGGTTACAAATAGCAAAAGACCTATGAGAGCAAATCGTAATAATTTCAGTCTTTGCACGAGATATCCGATAAAAATCGCAAGAGATGGCAACATCATAAGTCCATAGCGGACATTAAACCATGACTTTCCTGAAATACCTTGCACATATAACACTGACTGACCCATATAGAGTGCCAAAACGTTAAAGAAAAATGGCGCTAAGAGAGCTGCCAAAGCGAGTTTAGTTTTTACCTTAATATTTTTGTCAAACCAAAGTATTACCGCTCCTGTTGCTCCCAAGAATAGAGTCAAAGCACCGGAATTATATACAAGCGCATAGAGGTAAATAATAAGGGAAAGTAAAAAATTACCTTCCGTAGGAAGTGCACCTGCTCTTTTTAACTGTAGTTGCTGTTCACGAGCAGAATAAGGACCATTTATGAAATAAAGAGCATCCTTGAAAATCATCTGATTCCAAAGTAACCATAAAACAAGTCCAAAACCAGCAAGGGTCAGAAACAATACAAAAATTCCTTCTGTTTTTTTATATCCATATTTTTTCCAGATGTATAATACCATGATGCAGGTGGAGAAAATTAAAAGAAACCATCCATCATAGCGTATAAGCGTTGAAAGCAATATCCAGAATCCGGCATAAATAAGATGAATAATTTGTTCGTTTTCATACCATACCAAAAGCTCATATACCCCAGCTGTCATAGTACCAAGCAACAAAAGCTCAGTCATGGCAGTTGATTGCATATAGAGAATATTAAGATTAGCTGCAAAGATAAATACGCCTGCAAGTCTTCCAATCATTCCCACACGTAAATGCTTTAAGAAAAGATACACAATAAGCCCGGTACCAATATAGGCAAGCATTGATTGTAATGCTCCTGCAAGCCCTGAGTGCCACATGAAATCATTCCATACAGTTGCTATCATCAGAATATGAGGAAGAGGTAACCAGACACTTCCAAGCTGTGCAACACCAGGTTTAAGATTTTCAACTACACGTCTGGCAATATCTAAATGCGAACGGGCATCATTGTATGCAATACCAAGACCATTTTGATAAAACACAAAGAAGCTTGCTGCAGATATCAGAGAAAGAATTATTCCAAGCAATAGAAGTGCTTTTTTTTCAAACCAATCCTGTATCCTGTTTAGAGTTGCAAACTGTAAAGTAAAACCTATTGATAGTGATTTAAGACTAAAACGCATAATTATTTTCCTTTCTTGAAAGCGAAATCTTAGATATAACAAGAAGCACTGAGGTAAAAATGATAATAGAAAATATTATATCAAGATAATAATCCCACGCAGAAATGAAATGTTTTGCAAAAGTCGTATAGATAAATGCCTTTGAGCCTTGCGTATTTAAATAATTAAAATTGCGAACATAGGTATAGTCTTGTTTTACTCCTGAGATTTTTTCAAGTGCTTGTGCTTCTATCATCGGAGGATTATTGCTTGTAGTAAGTGCACCTAATGTGTTAACTGCAGTAGAATAACTGAAAAGCATGAGAAATAATAAAAGAAAAATATTTTTCCGTCCAAAGCGGGTCAGATATATTGCAATAAAGATAGAAAGTATTGCATAAGAAGGAATTAAATAACGTGCGCCAAAGGCCCATCCCCCCCAGGGGTCACCCCACATTGCATAAAGGAGTATATTAATACCTATAACTGCTACAAAAAGTGATAAATAAGGAATTCTTCTCCTATAGGCAATAATCAAACCTATTACACCCAAAATCATAATTGGAGTAAAAATAAGTGTTCCTCTATCAGGACTGATAAATAATACAAAGAAACCATTTAAGAGATATCTTGGGTTAAAAAATGTTATGGCATTTATTTCGTTGTTTTTTGGAGAAGTATTGGAGTTTGTGTTACCGGTTTTTGTAATTTTTGCTGCTGCTTCAATGTTTAATTTGTTTATCTGTTTATTATTCACTGTCTGTATTTTTTCAACTCTTGGTAACGAACCGGATAACTGCAGAGGATTACCAAATGACATGAAGTTAAACCACAAGAGGAAAAGTACAGGGATAATTGCCGAAACAGCATTAAAAAGTCTTCCAAAATGAAGCTCTACATCCATAGATTTTCTACGTATTTTATAAGAGACAATCCCGAAAAGTGTATACAAACCAATAGGAAGTATCATAAATAAGTTTGAATAGTCTATGACAATTGATGTACCACAAAGAAACCATACCAGCATATAGGAGAAAAAGTTTTTGTAACGGATAAGACAATAAATACTCAGAAGAATAAGAAAGGTTGAGATATGATGTTGATAAAAATCAACCGCATATGCATATGCAGGAGTCGCAAAAAGAAAGGTAAGCCCGGCAATTGCTGACGCCAATTTATTTGCACCTAAACGTATTGCAATTGCCATAATAAGAAGCATATTCACAAGAGCAAATAATGCTATCATTGCAAATGTTCCTACTTGTGAGATTCCAAGTATTTTACCAACAAGATATCCTGGCATTCCTATAAATGACACACCAGGTGCAAAAAGTGATACATAGTGATTGTGAATAATAGCAAGATCTGGAGTTGCAAATTGCGCAACCGGAAGAGAAAATTGAAATGAATGGTCCTCGAGTACTGAGTAAAGTAAAGCAAATCTTCCACTCTGTTCAAACGGTCCATTTTCACGCCAGGAAGATGAGTTAAAGTTGTTACTTGTCGGATTTCCAGCAATACCACGTATACTTAGCATTAAGATAACTGCGGTAAAAATAATGCAAAGCATTGGAAGAGAAATTTGTTGTAAGAAACGGAATACTGTTTTCATAGGGTACTATTTGAATGCAATTTCTTTTTGTGATATCCCTTTTTTTGTAGATTCTATAAGCTTCCATACTCCTTCTTTCTCAAAAGAGTTTTGTTTTTTCGGAAAAAGCTTCATAAATGAGAAAAAAGCCCCTCCTCCAAAAAGAGAAACCGGATCCCTTACTACCATTTTTGCAAGTGCTCTTACTTTATATTGGAACGGAATCGTATATTCATTTATTATATTTTCTCCAAACATTTTCATAAGGAGCACTCGCTCTCCATTTGTCCTATTCACTTGCAAAAAATAGTCATGGACATTATCAGGAGAACGAAAAAGCACTACTGCATCTTTGGCGAAATGGAAAGACAGCCCGTTTTTTTTAGCTGAGAAATAAAGATATTGTGATTCTGATGTAATTTTTTTAGGAATTCTTATTTTTTTTACTAGAGAACCACGTATTGCCATAATACAACCTCTTATATTATGAATATGATTTCCATTATTAACATCCTTCCGGGTTTCATACCACACTCTGGTCCATGTATTAATAAATTCTTCAACTGTTGTTTTTGCCTTAACAGGTAGATTATTCCCACCTACTATTCCTACAGATTCATCAAAATTTTTGATAAGGTTATCAATTACATATTTTGATGCCGGAAGTATATCAGCATCAAAACTAACCAGAAAGTCACTTTTATTCAATGCATAAAGCTGATTTAAGCGATAGGCTTTCCCACGTCTCTTTTTATCATCAATTATAGTTATTAGTTTGTTTTTCTGTGCTATTTCCTTTACTCTCACAACGGTATTATCGGTACAACCATCACATATCACAATAATGTTCTTAAGTACGTAATATCTCTGATTTTGCTTAAGTATTTCTGTAAGCAAGTTTTTAATATTGTTTTCTTCATTACAGGCAGGTATACCTACTGTTACTGTTGGTTTTTTTAAAGATTTCATGATTTCTACTCCTGCAATTATACTATAAGATAGTATATTTATCCAGTATTATTCCAGCGCGATTCTCTTGGTAGATGAAGCTACTGTCCATCTGCTATCTATTGCTTTGTTTCTTGCTATTCTCGTCTTGATAAGTATATAAAGATAGGCACTAAAATATATAGGGTTCATAATAAAGAATTTAATAAGTGCCTTAAGCACTAAATAGGTAGGTAACACATATTCTGTTTCATCCAAAGGAACGAATTTACGCAGTTCCTGCTTTGATGATTGAAACCGGGTAGACTGGAGAAGATGATCATGAAAAGATACTGGAGATTTATAATATACTTTCAGTTTAGGTAAATAGCGTGGCATAAAATTATATGAGCGTGCGAGAAAGTAGAAATATGTATCATTATTAACCAATGTTTCAGGCAGTACAATTTTCCTTGCGAAATTGCCATCTAATCCAAGAAAAACTCCCCGAAAGGCTAAGTAATTACATCCCTTTTTCCATTTTCTCCTTACATCCATTTGTAACCGAACATTATAATTTACGCATTTCTCAAAAAATGATGAGCCGCTAAGTGGTACTGCTTCAACAGAAATTAGTCCATCTCTTTCAAGATGAGATTGTTTTAAAATTGACTCGAAAAGATGGGTATCTTTAATCATGGTATCTGCATCGATAATAAAAAGCACATCTCCTTTAAAACGTGAGAAAATCTGATTGAGGCGTGTTGATTTTCCTTTTCTTTCTTTTTCAGCAATAAGAGTAATACGTGACTCTTTTATTTCCCTGGCCTTTTCAATAGTTTTATCTGAACTTCCATCAGAAACAACAATAATTTCTTTAAGAAAAAAATTATTTTCTTCCTGATGCAAAACTGATTGGATAATACGCTTAATATTTTTTTCTTCATTATAAGCAGGTATCCCTACTGATATGGAAATGTTTGTTTTATAAGAGTGGGAAAGTATTTTTGTTGAAGGTGTTGTTGCCCAAAGATCAGAAAAGTTCTTATTCGTTATTCTACTTTCTACTTTCCATTTCATTAACATGTAAAATATAAATAGAATTGGATGAGATATAAAGAATTGCAGAGAGATTGTAAAAATAAGATGTTTCGGTCTTTCATAAACTTTTTCTATAAATTCTTTTGGAAAATAAGAAAGTAATGTGTTTTTAGCTGAAAAGATTTTTTGTCTTTCTTTTATCAGATCTTCAAGATTATGAGGAGCACGATAGTAACAAACGGCAGAAGTCTGGACAGTCGTTTTGATATTATTTTGTCTACACCATAAAAGAGCATACGAATCTTCCGGAACAGATATGGGCCACACAAGTTTTTTATATACAAGTTTACTAAACGCTCTTCCACTTCTTCCCGTACAAAATACATTCCGTGTTATAGGATTTTTGAATGTGCACTCTCTATAAATGTTACCCTGTATGGAAATTGCTTTTTCAAATATATTGCGGGGGGAAAGAGGTGTCTTGTTACCTTGTACCATTCCAATTTTGTTATTTTTTGCTATTGGCTTAAGAAGCTCGTCGATAAAAAGATTATTTACAGGCATGGTATCTGCTTCAAAGAGTACGACTACATCAGTATCTGCCATCTTAAAAATTTTATTTTGAGCAGAAATTTGACCCTTTCGCTTTTTATTTCTAATTAAGGTAATTTTTGAATTTTTTAAATCGAGAATATTTCTGTCTGTATTATCAGTGCTTGCATCAGACACGACAATAATTTGTTTTATGATAAAATATGTCTCTTTTTGTGACAAAATTTTATTAAGAAGATATATAATATTATGCTCTTCGTTGTAGGCAGGAATGCCAATTGTTACGGTAAGTTTTTTATTTTTCATATAGCGTTTTGTGTTACCTTTCGCAGTATCTTTCTCATATAAATACCTGATGTCAAAAATGCTGCTTTAAATTCTATAAAACTGTGCGTCCCATCAACTCCCACCCGCGGAACGAGAAGCGGATTCGTTGATAGAGTAATAAGCTCATCCACTAAAGATAATCCCATTTTAAACCCCGCTTTCTTCACCGCTCTTTGCGCAGGTAGTGAAAAATAACCCTTCGGATAGGCAAAATAATTAATTTTGCAGTTAAGTTCTTTTTCAAGTTTCTTTTTTGATTGTACTATCTCATAATCAATATCTTTCTGAGAAATATGTAGGAGATTGGCATGAGTAGCACTATGTGAACCAATTTCCCATCCTGACTTTTGAAGGGTAAGTACTTCTTTTTTTGAAAGAAGCGGTTTCATATTATCAAGTTCCTTTCTATTAGGCTTTTGGCTATCTGCAAGTACAAAAAGTATTGGTCTAATACCTAGCTTTTTAAAGTAGTCCTTTGTTTCATACACATCTTTATATCCATCATCAAAAGTAATTACTACTGACTTTCTCTCTATTTTCTTTTGTCTATTTATATATTTATATACATCATCAAGACTTATAAAGTCGTAATGTTTTCTAAGGTATTCTATTTGAGCCTTAAGTACATCAAAGGGGACAGCAAAACGCCATCTATCCTTTGATATACTGTGATAACAAAGTATTACAATTTTATTTTTGTTCGTCAAAATAAGCACTTTATCAAGTAAAAACATACTCGCATACAATGCTTTTCTGGCTTTAAAAAATAACATATTTCTTATAAAATTTCGTAGAGTACTCATGCTTTCTCAGCCTCCATAAAGATAAGATTTTTGAGTAATTCCTGTTGAGCCTGTCCTCTTACTGTATTTTCTATAATGGTTGCAAATAAGGTTGCACTTTCATCCCAATCAAAATTCTTCGACCAGACAAATGCATTTCTGGAAAGTGTTTGCAGGTAAAATGAGTCATTGATAAGAAACTGCATCGCACTGGTAAAATCTTTAATACTATGAGGCTTGACCAAAATTCCTGTTTTTCCATCCAGTACTGAATCAGATAATCCATTTACTTTTGATGCAATTACCGGTGTACCTGAAGCATTCGCCTCAATTACCGTAATACCCCAACCTTCAACTTCAGACGGTTGTAAAACTGCCCAGCTTTCGGAAAGAAGTGATGCTTTTTTCTTTTCATTTACTTTTCCCAGGAAATTTACTTGTTTTTGTATACCCAATTTTTTTACCAGTCTGGTAAGGCTTTTTAATGAATCTCCTTCGCCTGCTATGGTAAGTCGCGCAGCTGGAACTGTTTTAAGAAGAAGTGAGAAAGCATTTATAGCAATATCAATATTTTTATAGGGTTTAAGTCTTCCTAAGTAGGCAAATGATGGGTAAGGTGTCTTTTGTCCTGGTGTAAATCGTTGAGAATTTATCCCGTTGTAGATTATCTGAATTTGTTGTGAACTTGAAAAGCCCAGTTTATAGATTTCCTTTCTTGATGACTCAGACACTGTAATAATGCTTTTATTTTTATACAGAAATGGCATACACTTAGCTTCAAGAAATTCAGCAACCTGAGCCAGCGGAAATGACAGATACCTTCTAAATACTTCCTGATGCACATGATGCACTACAAGAAATACAGGTTTTTTTACATATAAAGGACTGAAAAAAGGAATTCCATTCTCACAATCTATTACCACATCAGTTTTTTGCTTGAAGAAAAGAAGGTAATAAATAAATGCCCATATATATACAGTATATGTACCGCCCCTACGGATAATCTTCACACCATCTATAATCTGATTTCGAGGATTTTCTCCATCATTTCCGCAAAATACAGTTACACTATTACCTTCTTTAACCCATCGTTTGGCAAGTTCGTGAATATATACTTCAGCTCCTCCAGCCCAGGTATGTTTGATATCTCGCCAATTAAGAATAAGAACTCCAAGCCTTTTGTCGTGTTTGGGTTTACCTGGCTGACTTCCTTTAAAACTTAAAAGATCAGCAAGATTAACTTCTACTACTTTCACAAAACGATAGTTAAGGTGCAAAAGCAACATAATTGCCAGATTTAATATCCCGGTCCATACCATTGCATTGACAATTGCCTGTATATTTGTATGATTTATTTGGATAAGCACGAATTGTAATCCTATCAAAAGGAAAGATGATATAGTTGAGGTATATGATTTCAAAGAAAGATAGTAAGATACATATACCCGTGAGATAGTAAAACACATGATAGAAAAAGAAAAAAGAGTAATATAAGAAATGATAATTGCTGCCTTTCCACCAAAAATTATTGGAAGTGTTTGATAACCGAAGACACCAAATACCAGAAATCCAATAAAGCTTAAGGAAAACGTTGCAGCCAATAAGATGTAGAGTGTTTTTGTAGAATCTTTTTTGCCTCCTTCATTGCGACTTACAAGTGGTATGACAAACTGAGTAGAAAGACCTCCTAAGAAAAATACCATTTTGCCAACTAGTGAAATAAGCGCATATTTCCCTGCATCCTCTGCGGATAGATAATGTTTTGCAAGCATAATATCTAAACTCATAAACGCTAAAGTAGAAAGACCTGACAATATGGAAGCAAGGAAATAATTATTAGGAAACTTTTTTACTTCCTGCTCATATTCTTTTTTAAGAATCGGGACTTGTTTTCTGCCTACAAGCAAAAAACTGAGAACAAATGCTAAGACAAAAGAAAGCGGAATAGAAATATACACTAACTCCGGAAGATTCAATTTAACAAATACAAACGCACTAATAAATTTGATAAAAGGTTCAAAAATAGTAAGGAGTGCGAGAGTTCCAAACATAAATTTTCCATAGAGATAACCCTTATCAACTGAAAATGCAAATCCAATAATCCATACAAAAACAAAAATGACAAAAGGTATAATGCTGTCTGACTTAAAATATTTTACAAGAAACGGTGAGGCACATAACCATAATGCAGAGATTATCAACGCAAAGTAGAATGAATTTTTGCGAATATGTTTCCAGAAATAAAATGCTGATATTTCTCCGTATTGTCCATCTAAAAATGCGCTCTTATAATTTACCGTTGAGTTAAGTGCTGCAAAGGGAATATTAGAAATAAATAAAAGGCTTGAAATAAGACTTATGAAACCAAAGTCAGCCAAATCTACTTCCTTGCCAACATATAAATTGAAGGCGAGATTGAGAACATTTGCTCCAAAACTTGCGACAACAAGAATTCCAGCTGAAAAAAGACCATTTTTAACTGCATTCTTAAAATTCAATTTTTGATATATTCCTGAAAAATCAGGGATAACTGAAGGAACTGGACGTGGCGGCATAAATGGTTTTTGTTGTTCTTTGAGTTTTGATTGCTGAGTCCTTTTTATTTCCGGTTTTGTCTTAAGATGAAGTCCATGTACTGTTTTCTCCCAATAATGAGGTTTAAAAAGCAGCTGTTGTATCGCAACAAGCGCCGCAATACTCATAAGAAGCCAATAGAACGGGATAAGTAGTGAATATTTCACCAGTGACCATTGATTTCTTTTGGCACAGCCAATCATGTAGTAATAAAGAAAAAGAAAATTTCCAAAGACAAAGGCAAAAATTGCCAGATAAAAATAAGGAACAAGGTACAGCGATTCAATGGTTGGTCCAAATATAGGATAAAATCCAAAATACAAAATAGTAACAAGCCATAAGAAAGGATTTATCAGAAGAAACGCGAGCTTTCCACCTACAGTCATTTGGAAAATAAGCTCGTGATGCAACCCTTTTTTCCTGATAAATGTCCAGGAATTTCTCATATTCACAAGGTACGTCTGCATATAGCCTTTTATCCAGCGTGAACGCTGTCTTAACCAATTAGGAACTTTACTATTCGCTTCCTCAAGAGTGGTAGAGTCAATAACTGCCGTTTTATACCCTTGCTGGAATAAGCGGGTACCCAAATCCGCATCTTCTGTTACATTAAAAGGATCCCAACCTTGAAGTTCACGAAGATTTTTTGTTTTGAAATGATTACTTGTCCCGCCAAGAGGTAAGGCAGAATTAAGCGATTGAAGTCCTGTAAGCGTCAAATCAAACCACAATGAGTATTCAGCGGTAAAAAAACGGGTAAGGAGATTCTGAGTTGGATTGTAGTAATTGAGCTTTGCCTGCATGCATTTCACATCACCTGGTGCCTTCTGGAAAGCAATATAGGCTTTCTTAAGTTGAAGTGGATCAGGCATGTCTTCTGCATCATAAATTACAAGATAATCACCTTTGGCAATTGCCAAACCATAATTACAGGCTTTAGGTTTTGTCTTTGGAGCTGAATTAGGTACTATTACTTTTCTAAAGTAGAAAGGTAATTTCATCTTCTTTATCGTATCTATGGTTTCAATATCATCTTCTTCAAGAAGGAGTATTACATCAAGCTTGTTTTTAGGCCAGTCCAGCCTTGAGATAGCTTCAATAAATTGAGGTACTACATGTGCTTCTTTATACAAAGGACAAAGTATAGAGTAGATAGGAAGTGCAATTTCTGCAATCTCTGCAATTTCCTTATCCTCAAATATAATTTCAGCTGGTTTTCGAAGGCTCCGTAAGACAACGAATAAGTTAAAAACCGTATCAATAAAATAAATGATACTTAAGACTGAAACAACAATTCGAAGTGTATCAAGTGTATCTGCAATGAACCCTGCAATAACTGTAAGAATAATCGTCAGAAGTCCAAGCTGCTGCCAGAAGTTCATTGTTTGAAGCGCAGAAAGATGAAGAGGCAGTGTAGTATGAGTAATATATTTCTTTTTTTTATAGCCAATACCTGCTCCTTGCATTGAGCTGTATTGTTTAGGTGGCACAATCATAGGAGGCATTTTTTTCATTTTGAGTCGCATAGCATTTGTTCCTATTTCAAGTGAACTTCTTGTGACGGACACCTTTGAATCCCCATATGCACGCGGAGCAAATACGATATCATAATTAGCAAGGGTAAAACCGGCTTGACGAGCCCTATGGAGAAATTCAAGATCAAAAGTCCACGCAGATGTAGGCTTAAATTTTATCGTTTCATATACCTCTTTTGTAAATACTTTAAGACCCGCTTGAATATCATTGGTTAATCCAAACATCATCTTTCCAAAGAGATAACGGAATGCTCTACTGACTGTTCTTCGCACAAATGATTCTTTATTCTTCTCTCTATTCGCAACAACCACATCACTTTCTTTTAGCATTTTTACCATGGGGAGAATAGCATTTGGAGGATACTGTAAATCACCATCAATCATAACGAGGATATTGCCTGTGGCTTTCTGAAATCCTTCAATAAGAGAGTATGCTTTGCCTTTTCTACCTATTTTTCTGTACACTCTGACAAATTTGAGTTTTTGCAGTTTCTTAAGAATGCTAAACGTTCCATCTGTTGAGTAATCATCAACATAAATTATTTCAAATTGTTTTCCAGTCTTATTAAGCGTCTTTACCAGTTCTTTATGTAAAGATTTAATATTATCAGCCTCATTATACAAAGGCACAATAACGCTTATACTTTGGTTTTTTGTGAACACAGTTCTCATCTTTCTCTGTTTCAGGCAGGAATTAGTGAAGTCTACGATAGTTCTTAATTGGGGAGTATTCATAACAGTTTTATTCCAAAACTCATAACTCCCGCATCGTAGAGCTCTTTTCCAATTTTTAAGTTAAATTTATGTAATAAAAAGTAAAGAAATGGGCAGACAATCTAGAGAATAGACAGGTATCTTACTCCTGTCATTATATATTTATATATAGGCTTAATAAAAAAGGGGCAGCTTTTACATAATTTTTAAGCCAAATATTATATATAACAGAGCTGGAGCCAAAAGTCAACTATTTGTTATAGAGAAGCTGAGGTTTTCATTTATCCCGGTTTGTTTAATATATTATTAGAGGATATAATTCCAGACGCATTCTCTACAAAATTTTGAAGTCTTTGTTTTGCACTATTACCCTTTTGAAGCCAGTTTATAGTAGCTGGTTTTTGTTTTTCCAAATTTCCTGAGCATTCCTTTTGATACAAGAGATGAGAGAAGTGCATGAGCTTGCTGTCTGCTTACCTTAAAGGACTCTTCAATATCTGAAGATTTTACTGCCTTTTTATCTATCACAATCTGGAGTACTTCTTCTTCTCTTGGGGTTACCAGTACTCGCTTTTCTCCTTCAAACTCATCAAGCATAAACCTACGGAGTTCATCAATTCTCCCAATAGCAGACTGCAATGAACTTGCAATTCCTTCCAGGAAATACTCAAGCCATACGGTATTTTCACCCGTATCTGCAGTATGCAGCATATCAGAATAGGTAAGTCTATCTACATCATAATAGTCATCAAGAATAAAGTACTTTGAAACTTCATAATGCTCACGCAAAAGATAATAGGTAGTAAGAAGTCTTGCCAGTCTTCCGTTTCCATCAAAGAACGGATGGATATAGGCAAATTGATGATGCAGTATCCCTGTTTTCAGCATAGGATGAAGTTCTTTCTCAGTTGTAAGCCATGTATAAAGCTCAGTTAGTGCTTCTTTTATCTCTTTGGCAGTATGAAAAGGAGGATTGTGTTTGACCACATATTCACCGCTTTCTTTATGTCCCACAAAAACAGGACCATCACGCACTGTCCCTAAGTCTTTATGTTCTATACCCTCCATAAGACGATGATGTAGCTTTTCTGTAAGCTCTACGGTTATAGGTACCTGTTCACGTGCCATATTGGTTAGTGAAGTAAGAACTAGAAAGTAATTTTTAACTTCCCGCTCAGATTTTGTAGTAGGTATTCTATCTCCTAGAATCACGTTTGTGACATCTTGAGGAGAAAGGGGATTCCCTTCAATACTGGTTGAGTAATGAGTTGCCAGTATCTGGTTTTCCTGAAAAAGTCGGAGGGTAAGAGAAGGGATGAGTTTTTCTGACTGAATTTGACCGTACAATCTTTCTATTGTACCCAAGGTGTTGAGTATACGGAATGTAAGCTTAAATTGAGGCTGAAACATAGAGTAATTCTACCATAAACCGGTTTATTTGTCAATATATTTGTAAATATAATTGTAAGCTAAACATTTGTAAGGCTATTTGTAAGTTTATATGTAAACATCAGGGGAGAAGTATGCCTCTTATAAACTCACTTATCTTTGACCATGTACAGTTGATAACTGAGCTACAATCAATCCTTACTCCTAAGACATTACTTACCTCATGCGTATTATTAACGATAACAAAAATGATAAAAAGCAAAAATAATGGAATTATAAGAATAAGTATTTGTTGGTAGGTAAACGCAGCTTCTTTCACTAATTGTTTTCTTCTTTTTTTCATGGGCAACAGGTACTTATCCAGTATACAATAATTACTTCATTTATTGTCAATTATTGAATAAGTTTCTATAAATACTATATCCTCTTGACAAAAATTTTTAAATTTCTCATTATAAATTTATAGTCAAAGAAAGGAGGTCGAAAAGTATGGCAAAGAGAACTGCCCGTAGAGTACATCATACAAAAGCTCATCATCCTGTACATCACAGATTGCACAAACCTGTAAACAATGTAGTTGGTTATAGTATCATTTTTGCAGTAGCAGCAATTGTATTGGTAATGGTAATGAGTTTTGCAGGAGCCAACTAAGAAGAAATTGCCTGTGCAAAAATTAAAAGCCTTTTAAGTGAAGTGCCAATAGGAGTACATGTTTGGAGTATAAGTTGATTTTTGTTGGTCTGAATAAGATAACTTATTTCATTAGGCCATATTTCTTTTTTGTTAATAACTTTATAAATATATTGTTTATTGTTGTAAGTGATATAGATTAAATCTGCTTTTGTTAACTCTCCTAAACGGAGGAAGATAGTGTTGTAATGTGTTGTTTCCCAGGGCATTCCTGACGAATGAGCAAAAAGGTAAATTGTACCTTCTTCACCAGGAAGGGATGTATTTTTTGCTTGTGCAACTCCTTTCATAAGTGCACTTCTATATATCGCTTCATTAAATGGATCTACATTAAGAATAATTGGAGCTTGAGCGTGAATTTTTGGAATAGTAATAAATGTTCCTTTAAGTGTTGAGATAGTACGAATTTGTGGAGGAAAAATATATATAAAGATAATTGGGTAAAGGATATAACCAAGGCTTAGAAGTGAAACAAGTATCATAATATTTCCAAGATAATAGAGAAATTTATTTTTCATATACGTATAAAGCGCATCATAATACGAAAAGGTGCGAAAAGCAAATACAATTCCATGAGGAGTTTTGCATTGTAAAAGGATTGCATAATAAATAAACCTTACAAAGCTTTTTCGTTTCCATAAAAAAAGCGGACCTTGGGTCCGCTTCTACAAGATTAGAAGTTAAATCCGGGAGAATTTCCGGAGCGTAGTCTTAGATAAGCGCCCAGAATAAACATTAATATATTGCCAAATATTGCAATAAGTAACCAGTTATTTCCAGTTGCAGGGAGGATATTTGATGCGGCTGCACCTAATACTTGTCCGGCAGCTGCCAATGCTGTTGCAGGTCCCGAACTGACTCCAGATGAACTGGGAGATGGAGCAGAAGTCGGTTGAGATGAAGAACTTGTAGGAGGAACTTGTTGCTCTTGTTTTTGCTGACAGCAGGTGATTGTTACTGCGCTTACATTTATTGGACCATTCTCAATTGATGTATTTGCCAAGATATTCCCCGTTATAATACTCACTGTTCCTACGTTTCCATTTGCATTATTTTCTCCGGTATTCAGTTTATAACTTATTTCGTTAAGGACGACATTTGCCATATTATTGACAAGTACGTTTGTAAAATTATTCCCGTTTATATGTACGTCATTTGTAGAATCTGCGCCGTTCCCGGATATTTTTACATTGACATCTCCGTTGCTATTTTGGGGAACGGTAACATCTGAGACATTGATAGGACCGTTTTTTATATTGGTATTTACTGATATATCTCCAGTATGTATAGAAGTATTTCCGGTATTATCATTTGCATTATTGCGCCCCGTGTTAAGATTACCACTAATATGATTGGTTATTTCTGCATTTTGAGTAACGCTTACATTAGTTTGTGAAGAATTATTAACTGTTACACTATTATTTGAACCAGAACCATTGCCGCTTATTGTAGCATTAGTTGAGGGTGGAGTAGAACAACAGGAATTATTGACCGTTGAACTATTCGCATTATTACTTATATTTGTTGATGAGTTTGCATTGCCAGTTGCGATATTGGTACTTCCGTTTGTATTATTTGAAGCGGTATTGCTTCCTGTATTTGCCGAAGAACTTACTGTATTATTTACGTTTGCGTTATTTGATTGTTGTACAGTAGTTTGGGGAGCAGAAGAAACATTTGCAGTGCTACTTGAACCAGAACCATTACCGGTAATACTTATATCATCGGCATGCACTTTTGGTACATAAAGAACGATAAAAAGTAAAAAGCTTGTGGTAATAAATGCTGTTTTTCTATATTTCATAATACAGTTTATAAAGTAAGTAATAAATTTATTCAGTAATACACCTTACAGTGAGGCAGTTAATGTAAGTATGTGACAGCTTAGATTTTCTTAAGAAAAGTGCGATATAGTATTTTTCTTCCAACCCATGCAAGAGTAATCAATGGAAGAATGATTAATAACCATGCAAGATTTATAACAATATGTTGTTTCTGTGTGCTATTGCTTATTAATGCTTTGGCAATCAGATTTCCATGATTTGGAATATTTGTACTAATTCCTGCTACTTGTGTTCCACCAGTTACTGAAGAATGGGATGTACCATTGGTAAAGGTTGTATTAATAGAGCGCAAAATGCCTTGATTACCATTGATATCAGCTGCACTGACGCCATTGTTTAATGAATTATTGCTTATGTTGTTTTGGCTATTTTGTATTGTAGTATTAGAATTTTGTGTATTGTTTGCAACAGTTTGTTGATTTTGGTTATTATTACTGCTTGGTTCACTTTGCCCTGGAGTTACAAAATCCCCAAGCCATTTGCCAAATACATTTACTACCGTTACTACAAGGTGGCCATTGCCAACGATATTATTGTTCACAAAGTTTACAATGTTGGCAATAATATTGGCATCACCTGTTTTGACATAGGTATTTCCGCCAGTGTTGTCATCTGCAGTATTGTTGCCGGTATTTGCACTAAGATTTAAATTATTGACAATATTGGCAGTATTATTTTGTACAGTTGTTGTGTTATTTGACTGATTAATACTCGTATTGTTAGTACTACCTGCGCCATTGGTGTCATTAGATGCAGTGACTTGTCCATTTTGGTCAACGGTAAAACTTGTGCCATTTGACCCTGCATAGTTTTGTCCATCCGGAGCGCCAAGAATTTTTCCAACCCATTGTCCAGCCTGATTAACGAGTACTAACCACCATGTACCGCCATTCACATTGGAATTGGCAACATTGAGAACATGAGCATTCATATCAGTATTGCCGGTCGTAATATTGTTATCACCATTGGTATTTCTGCTGGATTCATTATTGCCGCTATTGGCATCAAATAGGATATTGTTGGTAATTGAAGCATCGTTCGTTTGGAAACCGTTATTATTCAGTTGTGAAGAAAGAGTAGCATTATTGGTTGAATTTGTACCGTTTCCAGTATTGGCAACAGTTGTTCCACCGGTTAATGCAGCAACTTGTGACTCTGGTAATACAATATTGCCTTCAAGATTGCCATAAATATTTACTACTCCCAGCGTTACATTCCCTGCAAAGTTATTATTGGCAAAAGTGTATGCGTTCGCATCAACATTGGCGTTGCCTGTCTTTATAGTAGTATCTCCACCGGTATTCTGACTTGCAATATTACTTCCAGAATTGGCTGAGAGAGTCATATTGTTACCAACTCCTGCTGTGTTGGTTTGCACTGTTGAGTTATTGTTTTGGCTGCTAAGAGAAGCGCTGTTGGTAGAATTTGCACCGTTTCCGGTGTTGGCAAGAGTGCTTGTACCACCGGGGCATCCTGATACACAATTAGCTGCAAAATCCAGTACATAATCGCCTTTATGATCATCTGCAATATTAAATTCTGAAAGCATTACGCCGCTCATATTGGTATTAAGAGTAGTTACTGCTGTACCTGAAGTATTGGCGTCTCCCGTATTGATAAACGAGGTACCGACATTTTGGGAAGCAGAGTTACTACCTGTATCTGTTCCTTGTATCATGTTATTTCTAACATTACCAGTATTATTTTGTTGAGTAGTATTGTTATCACTTACTGTTGCCGATGAGTTATTATTTGAATTAGCTCCATTTCCAGAATTTATAATTGTGGCACCCTTCCCGGAATCACCAGCAGGAGCTACAGATGCATTATTATTGGCATCAGTAGTCACAATTGCAGAATTTGTGGTAATCCCTGTATTGATAGTAGTATCACCAGTTTGACCATTGGAACTTTTCCCTGTTGTCTGAGGTAAAGAATTATTGTTTGGATTGTTTGTAGAATTTGAGGGATTACTATTATTATTAGTAGAAGTAGATTGTTGATTATTTGTATTAACATTCTTTATTCCATCAGTATCCGTTTTTGGAGTTTGCGTAGGTGTTAGAGTTACACCAAGTGTAACAGATGGCGTTGAGGAAGGCGCACTTGGGGGTGTCGGTTGATTAACATCAACAGATGGAGGTGCTGGAGGTGGAGGCTCAGTTGGCGCAGCTGGTGCTGAAGGTGGAGGAACTATATCATCAGCGAGAACTGCTGCAGGCGTCACAATCGTTTGCATAAAAAGCAAACTTGCGATTGAAATAAGTGCGATTGATTTTTTAATTTTTATTATCATTTTATTATTCATGTTTTACTTTTAATTACTTTTTATATTTTCGTCTTTTTGTAGGGCACCTCACCGAAGTGCTAGCAAAGCGCCCTACCTAAAGACTATCCAAGATGGAGAAAGTGTAATAAATCTCCGAGATCGAAAGAAAGTGACATTCCTCCGACTGAGAGTCCACCTTGTGAGAAAATATTCTCGTTTGCGTGATTACTGATAGTTGTATCAGCACTTGCATCGCCTGAGAATACATCTACTGGATCACCAGATCGTGCTCCTGCATCGTTTCGGTTTGCATCGTTATCACCAGTCTTTAAATTGTTGTTATTCACATCATTCCTAAGATTAGCGATATTCCCCAAACCTTCCCGTCCTCCTTGGTACACATCAAATGTACCTCCGAGTGTTGCATCAATGTCGTTGTCTGATTCAGATCCGTTACCAGAAATTTTTGCGGTTACATCACCGAGTAAGCATCCACAATCGAGAGCGGCTGCATTGAAATTCGCCATATTGCGAATATCAGTTGTTGCATTTGCATTACCTGTGTAGACTGTTACATCTCCACCTGTATTGTCATTTGCATCATTGTTGCCGGTTCTAAGATCGTTAGTTACTCTATTGGTGATCCGTGCGTTATTGTCTTGCACTACAGTAACTGCTGGATCATTTCTGAGTGAAATAGAATTATCACTGAATGAGCCATTGCCTGAAATTACTGCATTAAGACTACCGCCTGTTCCGTTTCCATTTCCGCCAACCATCACAACATTTGCATTTGCTCTATTATCAATAGAGGTATTGGATGTTGCATTACCAGTAAGTACAGTTACTGTACCACCAGTGTTTCGGTTTGCGTCATTGTTTCCAGTATTTTCGCGGTTATCTACATTGTTGTTGATAATCGCGTCGTTTGTCTGGAAAACTTGAGTAGAACCAGAATTGTTGAGTCTTACATCATTGTCAGAATGAGAACCATTACCAGAAATAGTTACCTTTGTGTTACCTGCGGTTCCGCAGCTACCACATCCGCTTACACTGGCTTCGTTTCTATTTACTGCTGTTGAAAGATCAACAGTTGATGAAGCTGCCCCTGTGTTCACAGTTACATCTCCACCTGTGTTGTCGTTAGCTCTATTATTTCCAGTATTTGCAGTTGTATTTACAGTGTTGGTAACGTTTGCTGTATTGTTCTGAACAACACTTGTACTGTTACTAGAAGTAACATGAACGTCACTATCGCTGCTACTGCCATTTCCAGAAATAGTAAGATTTGTGTCGGCTAATGCCAAAGGTGCTAACGCATTAAGTAAGACTGCTCCGGTCGCTATTGCTGTTGCAAATTTGGTTTTATATGTCATTATATATTTCACCTCCTTCCTTTATGTGGTCTTGTAGAAAACTACAAGCACTTCTTTTCCCGTTTTCATTAAAAAAACGGAAGACACTCTCTCTAACTAATTGTTAGGAAGAGTAACATCCGTTCTTTATGTGTTTCGTTTTATCTGTAACATCGGTTGAAATGTATCTCATTTCGTTCATTTATTCAGTAATTCTCCTTACAGGTTTAGTTGATGAGCCACAAAAAAAAGGCACCCTTTTGTGAATATTCTTTCTAAGAATTATTCAGAAAAAGATGCCTCCGTTTGCGGTCAGCTCTTAATTTTGATTATTTAATTTTTAAACTGCTGTACGTGTTTACCGGTACTAAATATACTTAACTCAAAATCATTTGTCAATACCCATTTTTATATTTACATGTGATTTTCCATTATTTCCATTGTGATGGAAATTATTGAGAGTTTTTCTAATGTTTCTTTCTGTAATTTGGACTACTTTATTCTCTTGTACAAAAATCTCAACACTTCCAAAACCTCTAATATTTTTTAACGCATCAATAATTTCTTCAATTAATTTGGTACTGATTTTTTCAGTAGAATAATCTGTCATAATAGGAATTTATAAAACAACTATTTTAAATTAAGCTTAAGAGAATCTTTTTTGCCGTTAATTTCTCCAACCTGTAACTCAAGAGTCTTGTAATTGTCATCTATCGGGAAACCGATTCTGGTATATTTGGTCGATGTTGCCTGTACCTCAACTGGATCATTATGAATCTCAGGAGCAAGTTTTTCATTTGCGCCATTTACCACAAGTCTTACATAATCACGTGCGTTAAGAGAAATTCCTTTTGTATAGTCATTAGTAATTTTTAAATTAAGTATCAAAAATGTTCTTCCCTTGACTGCAGTTGCTTCCTGTCCTTTAATAAGAATTACGTCCCTTTGTTCTGCATTTTGTATTTGATATTTTATCGTACTTAATTTATTTCCACTTGCATCAGTGATTGGAAATTCATACGTTTTATTAAGCGTCTGTGAAGCAATCGGCTTATTAAGATTCAAACGGCTCTCTACTGTGCCTAGAATTTTTGATGAACCATGAGTTGCATTCTGATAGAGCAAATAGATAACTGTGGCAAGAAGTATCACAATAACTGTGTAAGGAAGAAAAAATGGATTTTTAAAAAATCCTTTTGAAGTATGTTTTGCAGTATGAGTTGCTGAAGGAGATACAGCTTCTTGAGAAAAAAATGCAATATTATTTATATCTATAGTAACTGCTTGTAATGAAGTCTCAGTTGTAATTTGCAGATTATTTTTATTTTTTATAAGAGAAAAGATTTTCCCTATAAATTCTTTTACCTTTGTTCCAAATATTTCAAAAGACAGTTGTGATCTTTGTGAACTGAAAGAGGATTGAAAGGTTGTTACAAATTGTTTCATAAAAATATGATGATAATTGCTCCAGCGCATATTATCAATATGTTTAGCATGTTTGTCAAGAGCCAGTTAGTGAAAATTTAGAAAATTTCTGTTCTAGAAATGAGGAGAGTGACGAAGATGTTTTTTTATTTGTCTTGGATGACGGAATTGAAATCTATCAGGATAGCGAAGACCTTGAATTATTCCTCCCAGAACTGCGCCTTTAAAGAGCATAAAATGTTGTATACTTTCTGATGAAACAAGAGTAAAAAAAGCAATTACTGATAAAGTTAACCAATGATGAATATGATAGGTTTTATTTTTATAATGAATTCTTAGATTTGGTAAAAATTCGATATTGCCAAGACTTATATGGGGAACTTTATGCTTTTTCTTGAGCGGGTGGGAAAAATAAAGAAAAAACAAATATCCTATCCAGACCGAGATTACAAAGATGATTATCTCTCTCATACCTTGATAGATATACTCCGATACTTGCTATTATATACTATTTTTATAAAAGTCAAGTCGTGATACTGTCATTCCCACTCACATACTTGTCATTCCCGCGAAGGTCGAAGATCCTACACATTTGTGTAGGGCGAGAATCTATTGCTGTTAATTTAATTGGGGGAGCGACTCGGTACTACCAAGCCGCTCTCCGAAAAACCGCTCAGAGAGCGAAAAATACGGCGCTATTGCCGTACTCCCGCATCTTAGCGGTGTTACAACTTTTATGTTGCGGTTTAGCTCACTGAAAGCTCAGTGAGATAGGGATCTGGAGCAGCGTCGAATCCTTTGTCTTTTAAACGACGGATCACCTCATCCAGAATTTTATCTTCTACCTTCTTGAATCCTCCATATAAGAGGAAAATTGTTGGAAGGTCAAAAGACTTGACCTGTCCTGCTGGAGGAGGTTTCATAAGAAACTGATCTCTGATGTGCTCTACGATCAAAGCAGCTCCTTGTTGTTCTTCTTTGGACAGCTGAAACATCATCTTCTCCTTTGTGCTGTCTATTTTGAACTTCTCAGAAATACACTACGATGATGCACTCAAATCCTGCCTTACTCTCCTTTTTGAAATTCCTGTTGCCAATGTGCCTTCCCGCACCAAACGCACCAGGTGAACTCAGATGGTGAGCATTGATTGCAGAACCTACATGTTGTATGCTTTACATGCAACGCGATAAAACCTTTATGAAGTTTCCCAACAAGTTGGGTTGCTTCAAGATACACCGGCTTTTTTGTGCTTTTCTTTGGGATTGAGAACGAAGGTAACCTGTTAACTACAGGTATCTTCGTCTTTATCACCAGTACTACGAAAACAAACAACCTCTTAAACAGAATCATCCTCTTTCTCCTTTTTGGAGCTAGCCGCTCTTCACCTTGATGAGCGACATTCCGAAGAGTTCTTCTGAACTCTCAAGAATACCACTCATCAAGAAAAGGAAAACTACTTCCGCAACAATTTCAAGGTGCAAACGATGTGATTATAACATAACCCTATAATAAATTCACATGAGCAACAGACATACCAGTATTGTCATTTCGAATTCTATGTAGTAGATGAGAAATCTCTACAGTTTTTCTATTGAGATTTAAAAGATCTTCTACTTTCCCCCAACCTTAAAACTAACCATCTTTTGACAAATCAACAGCAAATACACTATACTCAAAAGTGAACTTGCAAAAACGTATGAAATTAAGCGTAAGTATCGTAATCCCGACGTTTAACGAAGAGAAGTACTTACCTAACCTCCTCAAATCTATCCAGCGGCAAACTATTCAACCAAGAGAGATAATTGTTTCAGATGCATTCTCAGAAGACAAAACACGTCAAATCGCCAAATCTTTTGGGTGCAAAGTAGTAGACGGAGGACTGCCAGCCAAAGCCCGCAACAATGGCGCTCGAGCTGCTACTCAACCAATCCTTCTTTTTTTGGATGCTGATGTCGTCTTACCACCAAAATTTTTGGAGGAAACAGTCAACGAGTTCACTCAGCGCAACCTTGATATTGCCTCATGCTTTATTAAACCAATTTCTACTCATAAAATTGATCACATTATTCACGGAGTAGTCAATCAGTATTTCAATATGACCAAAAGCTTCAATCCGCATATTCCGGGATTTTGTATCTTTGTCAAAAAATCTATCCATCAAAAAATCCATGGGTTTGATGAAACCATTCGTCTTGCTGAAGATCATGATTATGTGAATAGAGCGGAAAAAATTGGGAAGTTCGCATATCTTCAATCATATAAAATACCAGTCTCAATTCGACGGCTGTCAGAAGAAGGAAGATTGACAGTTGCATTAAAATATCTTGCAATAGAATTACATCTTCTATTCCTGGGGCAGATACGGAGAAATATTATTCATTATAAATTCGGTTCACATTTACGATAACCATGAAACTGAGTGTAAGCGTCATCATACCCACATTTAACGAAGCAAGATTCTTACCAAAGCTTCTCAATTCTCTCAATAAACAAACCATGCAGCCAAAAGAAATTATCGTGTCTGATGCGTATTCAATTGATGACACGCGCGAAATTGCACAAGGATACGGGTGCAAAGTCATAAATGGAGGACTGCCAGCCAAAGCCCGCAATAATGGTGCTCGAGTTGCTACCCAACCAATCCTTCTTTTTCTGGATGCGGATGTAGTATTGCCGCCTAAATTTATTGAAGAAACACTCAGTGAGTTTACTGAAAAAACTCTGGATATTGCTTCCTGTTTTGTGAAACCTATGTCAAGACTTAAGATTGATAAATTTTTGCATGAATTTGTAAATTACTACATGAAATTTACCAAAAAGTTTCATCCGCATATTCCAGGAGCCTGTATCTTTGTCAAAAAATCTATCCATCAAAAAATCCATGGGTTTGATGAATCAATCCGTCTTGCTGAAGATCATGATTATGTGAATCGTGCCAAAAAAGTCGGCAAATTTTCTTACCTTACATCCTATAAAATACCAATCTCCGTAAGACGCTTATCTGAAGAGGGGAGACTTAAGATATCACTTAAATATATTGCGATAGAGCTTCATCTTTTATTTTTGGGACAGATTAAGAAAAAAGTATTTGACTACAAATTCGGTGACTATTTAAGATAATATAGTATTGAAAGCGTTTATTTGATACAAATTTTTTATGTCACTACTTGATCAAGAATCCAGAGGCGAATCTTCTCTTCTTCCAATAGAACACAATAAACCACAAGGAGAAACTCACCCTGCAGCAAATCAATCTACATTAGAGCAGGTTGAAAGGTCAATGGAAGGTAAACAAGATATGCTCTCTCTTGCTGATTATATAAGAGAAACAGGTAAACAAAGAGGTCCTAATCCTCACTATGAGCAATATATTATAAATCAAGATGGTCAAATAAAAGTAACAAGTCTTTTTGATTTACAGAATCAATTAGGAGAACTTGGAGTACCATTACAACTTTTAGGTGTCCAATCAATTGGCAATGAGAAACAAATGGTTGAAGCAAGAGTACAAGGTATAGATAGAACAAAAGATGGTTCAGGCTTTGAAAGACCAACTGTAAAAGAAGGACCACATATGATTCTCGCTCCTTATGCCGTTGATAACGATGGCAATTTGCACATATTTAGAACTATACAATATCGAACAGGACATGCAGCAATTGATACTCCCCGAGGATTTATCCAAACAACAAAAGACGAAACAGGTGAAACAAAAGTTGATATCGATACACAACAAACTGCTGTTGAAACAAATATGAAACGTATTTTAAAAGAAGAAACAGGAGAAAGATTTTTGAAGATGGAAAGTATTGTGTATCTTGGCGCACCACGCGTGAATGGAAGTTTTGTCGAATCACAAAGTCCTATGTTTGCAGTAAAAGTAGACTATGATACTTTTGCACAAAGCAATAAAGTTATTACTCCTGAAGAATATGAACGGCAAAAAGAGCAGCTTGTTCATGAAGGACTGACTAACATTGTTCTAGATATGACTCAAGAACAATATCTAAACTATAGACAGGATTCACAAATGAATCGGGATATCACAGCAGACTGGGGCTCAGATACAGTAGCTATGGATTTTCTTGCGCATAGACTTGAAGTAGCAAATCAAATTGCTACAGAACGCCAACAGATTATAAAAACTTTTACTCAAGCGTTTAAAGAAATGAAACGGTTGAATCCACAAGTTTATCGTGAAGCATGGGAAAATACAATGAAATCAATGCATATAAAAAGTTAGTTTTGCTTATCTTTTTTTATCCTCATAAATGATATCTAAGTAAAGTTTTGTATATTTAAAATCAGAAAATTTCAGCTATAATGGGTATGATAAATGCCAAAAGATGAAAAGCAAAAGCCAAGTCTGACTTGGCAAAAGCCGAGTTTGACTCGGAAAAAGTATTTTATCATCGATTTTGACAGCACATTTGTCAAACATGAAGGATTGGAAGAACTTGCAGCACTTGCCCTTAAAAATAATCCTGATAAAGAAAAAATTCTCTCAGAAATCAAATATTTAACTACCCTTGGCATGGAAGGAAAAATCCCATTTGATGAGAGTCTTAGAAAAAGAATTCAAACTCTTCATGCCAACAAAAACCACATTGAGAAACTGATAAAACTTCTTAAACGAAAAATCTCTGTATCTATCCAAAGAAACAAACGTTTTTTTAAAGAATATAAAGATACTATATATATACTCTCTGGAGGATTTAAGGAATTTATCTCACCTGTTGTGACTTCTTTTGGCATTGACGAATCACATATTTTTGCCAATACATTTGTTTTTGATAAAAAAGGTAACGTTCTTGGATTTGATACAAAAAATCTTTTATCACAAGAAAATGGGAAAGCCAAACTTCTCAAATCACTTAAACTCAATGGAGAAGTCGTTGTAATAGGAGATGGATATACTGATTATGAGCTTAAAAAATCAGGACTTGCTAAAAAATTTGTTGCTTTTACTGAAAATGTAAAAAGGGATGTGGTAGTAAAAAATGCAGATATCATTGCTCCGACATTTGATGAATTCCTTTTTGTCAATAAATTACCAATGTCTTTATCGTATCCGAAAAATAGAATAAAAGTTCTCCTTCTTGAAAATATTGACAATAGTGCAGTAACACTTTTTGAAAAAGAAAGATATGCTATAGAATATTTTGAAAAAAGTATGTCTGAGAGCGAACTAATACAAAAACTAAATGATATTCATATTCTTTGTATCCGTTCCCGAACTAATCTTACAAAAAATGTTTTAAATGCAGCGAGTAAACTTATGACAATAGGTGCATATTGTATTGGTACCAATCAAATAGATTTATCTGCTGCATCAGAAAAGGGTATTGCAGTATTCAATGCGCCGTATAGTAATACAAGAAGTGTGGTAGAACTGGCACTCGGAGAAATAATTATGCTGATGCGTAACACATTTGATAAAAGTACAAAACTGCATCAAGGTATTTGGGATAAATCAGCAAAGAATTCACATGAAGTAAGAGGAAAAACGCTTGGTATAATAGGATATGGGAATATAGGTTCACAACTTTCCATTCTTGCAGAAGCGCTTGGAATGAAAATATTTTTTTATGATACTGTTGAAAAACTTGCACTTGGAAACGCACAAAAATGTACTACTCTTCAGGAACTTCTTAAAAAATCAGATATTGTGACAATTCACGTCGATGATAATCTCCAAAACCGGAATTTAATAGGTGAGAAAGAATTCAAGATGATGAGAGATGGAGTGATATTTCTTAACTTAAGCCGCGGATTTGTTGTAGATATGCAAGCTTTGGTCAAATATGTGAAATCAGGAAAAATCAAAGGATGCGGAGTAGATGTATTTCCCAAAGAACCAAAATCAAAAGACGAACCATTTGTGTCAGAATTACAACGTCTCCCAAACGTTATTCTTACTCCACACGTTGGAGGGAGTACTGAAGAAGCGCAAAGAAATATTGCAGAATTTGTATCAATGAAAATTATTGATTATATTAATAGTGGAAACACCTATTTATGTGTAAATATGCCCAATTTGCAGTTACCTGTATTTATCAATAGTCATCGTCTGCTTCATATTCATAAAAATGTACCAGGTATGCTGGCGCAAATTACTAGTACATTATCAGAAAACAATATTAATATCACAGGACAATATCTCAAAACCAGTGACTCAATTGGATATGTAATAACTGACATCAATCAAAAATACGATAAAAAAGTTCTCAATGTACTTAAGAAAATTCCCAATACTATCAGATTCCGTGTGCTATACTAAATTGGTTATTGGTTTGCAGTTCTCAATTCAGAGTTAAAAAAACCAACTAACAGTGAATAATGAACTGTGAATTTTAGAATATGAATAGAATATTTTTTACTGTAGGGCCATCACAAATTTATCCAACTGTCGAAAAACATTTTGATGAGGCATTTGAAAAAGATGTTCCATCAATTTCACATAGAGGAAAAGAATTTAAAGAGTATTACAAAAATACATCAGATAATTTGAGAACGCTGCTTAACATTCCGAATACTCATCATATTTTCTTTACAGGGTCTTCAGTTGAAAGTATGGAACGGATATTAGAAAATACCGTAGAAACACATTCATTTCATCTGATTACAGGCGCTTTTTCAAAAAAATTTTATCAGTTTGCGGAACAATTGGGTAAAAAACCTTCTCAATATGAACTTCCAACGGGTGAGAAGATAGATTTCTCAAAAATTCCAATGCCGAAGGAAGCCGAAATTATTTGCATTACCCAAAATGATACAAGTAACGGCATCGCACTTCCCATGAAAGATATTTACGCGCTAAAAAAACAGCATAAGGATAAACTTATTGCAATGGATGTAGTTTCATCTGTTCCATATGTCGAAATAGACTTCTCCCAGATTGATATGGCATTTTTTTCTGTTCAAAAAGGATTTGGTATTCCTGCCGGACTTGGACTCCTCATAGTAAATGATAAAGCTCTTGCCAAAACCCAAGCCCTGCTTGATAAAGGTATGTCTGTTGGTTGCTTTCGGAATTTTGTTGAACTTTTGCAAAAAGAAAAAAATTATCAAACACATGAAACGCCAAATGTACTTTTGATATATGTATTAGGAAAAGTGTGTGAAGATATGCGAAAAAAAGGAATCATAACAATACGAGAAGAAACGGAAGAGAAGGCAGCGTTATTGTATTCTTTTTTTGAAAAAAGCAAAGTTTATGAACCTCTCCTCAGCAATCCGGATTACCGTTCAAATACGACAATAGTGATTAATACAAAAGGAGAGACAAAAAAACTATTGGAGTTTCTATCAGCAAAGGGATTTATTGTAGGAAGCGGGTATGGAGAGAATAAAGAAAATCATATACGTATTGCAAATTTCCCGGCTCACACTCTGGAACATACCAAAAAGCTTCTTTCTCTTATAAAAGAATACAACTATCACTAAGCTTCTTATAGTATTCTTACACATCCTTTGTTTTTTTCTTATTGCATACAGGTAAGCTATTGGAGAAGTAATGAACATATTGAGTTGGTTTTTATTTGCAATTATTAATGCTGCGATATTATTTTCACTTGATCCAAATCCTGAAAGAGGTGGAAGATGGGAAGGAATTATTTTAGGAATTACAGGTGCATTCAATGCAAGCATCTTTTCTTATATTTTAGTGAAAGGGATCACATTGGAGTTGAGTGTTACCTTTTATGTAATCCTTTTTATGGAAGCATGTATGCTGGCAAGTATGTTTTTTGGCAAAGCATTCAGGAAAATATAACATAAATGCTCTATTGGGATTCTTACCTAATTGGTAAGTAAATATTATATACACTGATTAGCATTGTAGTACATTCTTTAAGAAATTATATATGAAATTTGTAGTTTATAACCAGGAAAAGAAGTTCACCATAGGAAATGTGGTAGTACCAGAAAACCAGGAATTGAATGAAATTATGAAAAAAGTAATGAATGAAAAAGAGCGCTCAAGAAATGACGATACGCAGTTATGTAATTTCAGAATAACTTCAACTAGAGGATATCTATTTGATGCAGATGAATACCACGAATCGATGAATGATGAAATAGAAAAAGAAATTGAAGAAGGTATAAGCTGGGAACAGGAGACAGTAAATTGAAGCTCCTAAAAACTCTTGTATTGTAATTACCAAAAAATCTGTTTATAATGGGTTTATGGTAGTCCCATTCCTCATGGGGTTAGTGTTTATATTTGGATACCATTACCTTATAAACAGATAACTCTCTTGCCCAAAGTATACGGATACCAATTATAAAGCAGCAATTGTTGTGAGATTTTTGTCTATTTTTTTATTTTCCTCCACTTTTTAATTTCTGAAGCTTGTAATTCTTTAAACAATTGTTATTTTGTAAGTCTATGCAGTACTGAATTGATAATTGAGAGAACTAGACTAAAAAGAATTGCCCACCAAAAACTATCTACAGAAAATCCATGTACAAGTTTTGCAGCCAAAAGAATAAGAGCTGCGTTGATAACTAATGTAAATAATCCCAAAGTAAGTATAGTAATCGGAAGAGTCAAAAGAAACAGAATTGGCTTAAGAATCGCGTTAATAATACCCAAAACCAAAGCAGCCAAAAGTGCAGTCTGGAAATTTGCCACATGAACACCTGGCAGTAGATACGCACTTATCAATATCGCAATTGTATAGATTAACCAATTAATAATAATCCTCATTATTTTTATCATAATGATCTTAAAACCAAATGGCAAGGGGAAAGTATAAAGCTTCGCAATGACGCTATTTATTGGCTATTCGCTGCTTTTATGAACTGTATTACTTCTTCATCAGTTACTTGAGGAAAATGCTCATACCATTTCGCAACAGCAACAAAACGTTGAGGTTCTGCAATACATATCATTTCATTGACAAAGTGTCGTAATATTTTTGCTGTTTCTTTTGCACAGACTGGTGCTGCCAGAATTATTTTCTTGGGCTTTTTCTCTCTTACAGAGTATACCGCTGCTATAATGCTACTTCCAGTTGCTATACCATCATCTACTATAATCGCAGTTTTATTTTTTAGATTTACTTTACGAAAGTCAGTGTGATATATAGTTTGTCGATGAAGTATTTCTTTTTCTTCCTGAGCAATTATCTCATTTAATTTTTCATCTGGTAACCCAAGATAATCAATAGTATACGCATCAAGATAAATACTTCTCTTCTCAGCAATTGCACCAATGCCATATTCTTTATTAAAAGGAGCACCCAATTTCCGCACAATAAGCAACCTCATCGGTAACTTCAGAATTTTCGCGACAGCATATGCGACCGGAACTCCACCACGAGGTAAGCCAATTACTACTGCATTTGTTTGTATGTAATTTTGTAGAGCATTCGCAAGTTGTTTTCCTGCATCTTTTCTGTCTTTAAATTTCATACTCCTTCAACTATTATACTAAGTAGGAAAAGAAAAGAATTTATGAATAAAAGGAATAACAGCAATACAAATAAATTACTTTTGACATTGACAATAGCTTACCAAATTGGATTTCTCGTTGTTGGACCAATTGTGGTATGTCTTCTCATAGGTCTATGGCTTGATAGTGTATTTCATACTTCACCATTTTTATTAATTCTAGGAGCAGTAATTGGATTTAGCGGGGGAATGTATTCAGCATATAAAATGACGAAATTATTACAATAATCTACCGTGCTATAATTAGCATATGATAAAAACCGCTGTTCTTAAAAAATATCTTCCTTATATTGCCTGGGTACAGGCACTTGTGGCAATGAGTTTAAGTCTTTTCTTTAGCGAAATTCTTCACTTGCCTCCATGTATTCTTTGCTGGTATCAAAGAATTTGTATGTATCCGCTTGTCGCAATACTTGCTGTTGGGATTCTTAGAAAAGATAAAAACGTGCCATTTTACGTCTTACCGCTTAGTATTATTGGTCTTCTTATCGCTATATATCATAATCTTTTGTATTATCATATTCTTCCTGAAAGCGTTGCGCCTTGTACACAAGGAGTCTCTTGTACTACAAAACTGATTGAGATTTTTGGTTTTATTACAATTCCACTTCTTTCTCTTATTGCCTTTGCAATGATTACAATTTGTATGATATTATACGTAAGAATCAATAAGTCAAAATGAGTCAGGAAGCAAAAATATTATCAGTTGTCGGTGTAATAACTTTGGTAATTATTGTAGGCGCTGCAATATTCCTGAATGGCGGTCAACAGCAACAAAATCAACAAACTACTACTATCAGTAAAGCTGATCAAAAATTGCTTGTCAAAAGTGATAGTCATCAAACTCAAAAACCAAACGCAAAAGTAGTACTCGTTGAGTTTGGAGATTATGAATGTCCGGCATGTGGTAGCGCGTATCCGATCGTCAATGAAATTTTAAGTACCTACAAAAACAAAATTGATTTTGTTTTTAGAAATTTTCCACTCACAACTGTACATCAAAATGCCATGATAGCAGCAGAAGCTGCAGAAGCAGCAGGCGCTCAAGGAAAGTATTGGGAAATGCACAATAAGCTGTATGAAAATCAACAGGAGTGGGGAGAAAGCACAAATCCAATGGATTTCTTTACTAATTATGCCAAAGAGTTGCATCTCAATGTCGATCAACTTGTAAATGATGTACAAAACAAAAAATATGAAAAACAAATTATGGCTGATGAGAATGATGGCAATGCGTTAGGTATCAATGCAACACCTACATTTTTCCTTAACAATCAAGAATTAGTTGGAGTTCCAACTTACAATGATTTGAAAAATAAAATAGATGCGCTTCTTAAAAAATAAAAAAACAGTGAATTATAAACTGTGAACTAATTTGTCCTATTTACTCTTTTTCACGAGTCTTGAGGTATTAATAATTTCCAGCACCTGTCCGTCTCTTGTCTCTATTTGATTCACGCCCGTCATACGCTGGTATTCTTGCAGATAATCAGACAATGATGCTTCTCTTTCTTTCATATCAAGTCGAAGACTTTTTATCTTGTCAGCAAGCTGTGCAACTGATGGTTGCTTGGAAATCTGTTGTCTTACTGATGATTTGGCTTTGTTAGCTTCTTTTACTTTTTCTGTGTGCTCCCGATAAGTTGGATTGTTATTAAAGGTATCTTCAAACATTTCACGAAGTTTTTTAAGTTCTCCGTTTAATTTATCAAGACTGTCAAAATTGTTTTTGATCATTTCTTCAAGATTGAGAAGAACAGTTGCTTGATTGGTATCAGAAAGGCTGGCTGAATCTACTTCTTCACCGTCAATAATGTCATTTTGGCCATCATCCATAGGTTACTCTACTATACAAAAAAACGGCGACTAAAATCAAGAGGGAATTAAAAAATATATAAATTCGTGTATAATTACTCCTATGTCAGAAGAAGAAAAGAAACAGAAAGTAAGAGAAATTCTAAAAAGACTTTACAAAATTTATCCGCATCCTAAAACTGCTCTCAATCATTCCAATCCTCTGGAATTACTTATTGCAACGATTTTATCAGCACAAACGACTGACAAACTGGTAAATACACTCACTCCTGCGCTTTTTGAGAAATATCATACAGCCAAAGACTATGCAGATGCACCCCTTCCAGACCTCGAGAAGTATATCAACAAAGTAAACTTTTATAAAAATAAAGCAAAATCCATAAAAGCAGCTGCAAAAATAATTGATGAAAAATATCACGGCAAAGTTCCAGATACTATGGAAGAGTTGGACGCATTGCCAGGAGTTGCCAGAAAAACAGCCAATGTTGTTTTGGGAAATGCATATCATAAAGCAGAAGGAATTGTAGTTGATACTCATGTAAGAAGATTATCAAAAAAATTTGGGTTTACTACTTCAGATGATCCAGTTAAGATAGAACAGGATTTGATGAAAATTGTTCCAAAAGAGAACTGGATAGATTTCTCGCATTTACTTATTAAGTTTGGGAGAGAATATTGTCCGGCGCATCCGCATACATGTGATGAGTGTCCCCTTGGAGAACTTTGCCCGGAAAAATAATTTTACGCGCGGCCTTGTGCTTTAAGTCTTCTTGCTTCAACTTCATCCAAAATCATTTTTCTAATTCGTATATTTTTGGGCGTTACTTCAACTAGCTCGTCATCACTTATATATTCTAACGCATCTTCCAGGCTCATAACTCTTGGTGTATTAAAATGTTCCATAGTCCCTTCACCTTTTGAACGCATATTGGACAGTTTTTTAGTTTTGCAGACATTAATGAAAAGATCATCACTTCTTGCATGTTGTCCAACTACCTGCCCTTTATATACATTTACTGCAGGCCCGATAAAAAGTTCCCCTCTGTCTTGAGCATTTACCAAACCATATAAATTGGAAACTCCTGATTCATGAGCAACAAGAGACCCTTGATCACGCTTTAATGGTTCTCCTGAATCTATATCATATTTGTAAAATATTGTATTAATAATACCAAGTCCTCTGGTATCTGTCAGAAATTCACTTCTATAGCCAAATAAATCTTTGGTTGCAATAATAAACTCAAAATATGCAAGACTGTTTTCAGTAGACATATCCTGTAATTGTCCATGACGATTCCCCATTTTTTGCATGACAATTCCTGAATAATCCTGAGGCACTTCAATAAATACTCGTTCAAACGGTGCCATTTTTTTGCCGTCTATTTCTTTTATGATAACTTGAGGTCGTGAAACCTGAAATTCATATCCTTCACGTCTCATACGCTCAATAAGTATTGCCAGATGCAATTCTCCGCGTCCTGAAACTAACCATTTTCCATCAGGCGTATCTTCAACCCGTAGAGCCATATCTGTTTCTGTTTCTTTATGAATCCGCTCATTAATTTGCCGTGAAGTTTTAAATTCGCCTTCCTGACCTGCAAAAGGAGAATCATTTACAGAAAAAGTCATTTTGACGGTTGGTTCTTCAATCGCGAGGACTGGAAGTGCGATAGGATTTGTACTATCTGCAATAGTTTCTCCAATAGTGATATCAGGAATCCCGGCAATTGCTACAATATCTCCTGCTGACGCACTTTCAACTTCTACTCTATCAAGTCCATCAAATGACATAAGAAAGGTAAGCTTATATTTCTTCATCATCCCACTTCTATTAATATGCATAATATCCTGATTCTGCTTTGCTGTACCGTTATAGATACTTCCTATCGCAATCCTTCCTTTAAAATTATCACGGGATAGGGAAGTAACCAATATTTGCAGTGGCTTTTGAGGATCACCTTGAGGAGCTTGAATATATTGTTCTATCGCTCCAAACACAGGTGAGATATCCTGCATAGAGGATAAATCAGGAGTAAGGCCTGCCTTGCCTTCTTTGGCTGATGCATACACAATAGGGAAGTCTGCAGTATTGTCATCTGCTCCAAGTTCTAAAAAAAGATCTAATGTTTTATCTAAGACATAATTAATACGGGCATCCGGTTTGTCTATTTTGTTAACAACTACGATGATACGAAGTTTCTTCTCAAGTGCTTTTCGTAAGACAAATCGTGTTTGGGGCATTGGGCCTTCTTTGGCATCAATAAGTAGTAAGCATCCATCGGCCATAGTAAGTACGCGTTCTACCTCTCCGCCGAAATCAGCATGTCCTGGAGTATCAATAATATTGATTTTGACATCATTCCATCTGACTGAAGCGTTTTTGGAAAAAATAGTTATCCCACGCTCTCGCTCGAGCTCATTGGAATCCATGATAAGTTCTGTTCCAACAAGTTCTTTGTTGAGTTTAGTCTTGGATTGACGAAGTAGTGCATCTACGAGCGTAGTTTTCCCATGGTCAACGTGTGCAATAATCGCAACATTTCGAATTGGTATCATATATCTCCTTAAAGGTCACTGTCCTTAACAGCATATCCTATATTAGTATCATACCATTATATAGGAGAAATAACAATGCGAGATTTAAAACCCGCTACCTATTCAGATGAAAATCATGAAAAAGGCGGGTTCCTCGGAAGAGGAATCCCGCCAATGGTATATATTGACGCTCAGAGAGCGAAACGCACCACACGCAATTCTATAGTTTTTCGCAATCCTTGCGTTTGTTTGCATTCCTTAAATGAATAGGTGGATTATAAATCCAGCGACAAGCATGGAAACAGGAACACCTATTTCCATGAGTAGGAAGTGCATATAGTCTTCCGTGTTGACCTTGTGGTACTGGTAGCAGATTGCACCTCGACCCTAGCGCGTCAGTTTAAAATCACTGGCGAAATCCACACTACAGAAAAGAGAAGACTAACGCAGGAGTGGGCAGCAGCATTCTTAGCCGCTGGGTTCAATGGAATCCGCTACTTCGTTCGCAATGACACCTCTCTAACTCTTGTTGGAATAGCCCTCTTTTATACGGCTGGACAAGCATCATGGCCTGTCATTAAGACTGAACCCATTAGCGATGCACTTATCGCCAAAGCGGAGCAGGTATTCGGGATCAGGGTTGCGCCTCCCACCAGCATACTCTGACACATGCCTGATGTCGCACAATCTACAATTTGAGACGTGGAAATACCGTCTTGAGGCTAGGGCTTCTTACGTAACGTATCCTTATAACTGCCAAATCCCCTGCTATGGGATGTATGGCATTTTGGCACTAGGCCGGGGTTTTATGGGATCTGAAGTGTTGCCTTTAGTATTGACGGTACATCCATTGCCTTACATACGGGAGATATAGATTGGTATGCCGCATTATCTTGGTCTGTGCGAACGACGGCTGTTGGTCCCGAAAGCATGGGCCTCGTCGCACCACCAACAACATAGGCTCTGACAGTGCCGCCGCGCAATTGATCCTCGAATATTGGCAAACTCGGCCAATGGGCCTGCCGTTGAATGTTTTCTGGTCTGAGGTGATAGATGACCTGCCAATAGTACTCACGAGGCGGCTCCGACGGCTTGTTGCCAGTCACGTACCAGCCGTAAACTGACAATCGCCGAATGATGTCAGGTGGGTTGGGCAAGATGTAGCTGAACGATGACCGAATCTCAACGTCCCACGTTAGCGCCTGATCACTGATGCGCAGATCGTACAAGTCGTGGTTCATCCAGCTATCTGTGCGAAGGTGTTTGTGCTTGACCCTCAAGGGGTTGGTTCCCGCTTTGACCCGTTGCACGCCAACCTGACAGAAGACCAATTCTATGCCTCAGCCTCGCACCTGTTGTTTCAGCCTGACGAGGGAGAAGGAAGGATATTCACACAGCGCGCAACAGTGATGCTGACGCAGATGTTTCTTGCAGCACGCGCCGAAGGTATGGCACCGCTGCCTTATACCCGTTATCTGGTTCGTTTGGGACTGGCAGGCACGGCAGCCCGACTCAACAGCGTCTCACCTGAGCTGGCAACGCAGTTTCTTGACGTTGAGTATTCCCAAGCAAACCTGACAGACAGGTTTCTACTCTCTTCTTGGGGAACCCTCACGGCGCGACTTCGCCCCTTATTAACAGAAACCGTCATTCGCTCGTTGAGTGGCACCGATTTTATGCCTTCTGACCTTATGACATCTGATGTACCAACTACTATCTATTTGCGCTGGCCTGAAAAAGACTTACTTCCGTTATCTCCATTGGTTCGGCTTTTGTGGGGTACATCGCCTGAATCCTGGAGAAGCACGCTTCCATGACCAGAAAGAACGTGGATAGAATACGTCAAACTCATTGTCACAGAGAGCGATGTGAGACTTAAATGTTGATGTCCGACTAAGACTTGACAAATATAGATATCAGTCCTATAATAACATTATATATGCTTGAGAATGAAACAATCATACGGGATGCAATCTCCAAGAGAGATGCATTGATCCGTAAGTTAACGGAATATAGTAGACCAAATGAAATGAAGGAAGAAAGGGAAATGCAGCCATTAGTATTTGATGCTGTGGAACTCACTGCGGAATTAGTCGAAGACAAAGCCGAAGCTCATAGGCAAATTGCAGGCATATACCGATTGCATTAGAGGGAATAAGGATACACGGAGGCTCTTCAAGACCTGGTAATGATCTGGATAACATGAATAAAGGCTATTGGGATGGCTATCACCGCCATTTCATGGCGTACATGGAGAGCAAGCAACATACCCGCGAGACAAACCTCAGCCGATAAGCCTACACATTTCTTCCCCTGAGTACACTTCATGGAAGACGCAAGAGGGGACAACCGCATACCCTAGGCTTTGACAATGCGCTCTGGAGCGAGCTTCTTGCTCCTCCAGCGAGCCGTTGTCCTTTTGGCCGGGTGAGGAGACGCGGCAATATATGGCAGCTCGTTTGGAAGCCATTGGCACTTACCAACCAAGCCCAAACAGAGGACTCTTGTAGCGAAGGTATGCCATGTAGCAGCCCAGTATGCAAGCTCAGCCCTTCTGACTGGAGATACCGTTTCCAAGACAACGCTTGAGAGGAAAAGGGAGCGCAAGAAACTGCTTGAGGAGGTTGAGAAGAGGAGAAGGGGGATATATAAGAAATTCTTGGAGAAGCAAGATGCTAAGCGATAAATGCGCTAACGCTTATCCCACGTATAGGCATCATGATTTTCACTTAAATCTACTGGCCCTTTGATGCCTTCACGCATCGCTAAGTGGGACAACTCCAAGAGCGCCTGAGCAGAGCGATTCTGTTCAGGTTCTCGCAACCGTTCCAACATATCCAAACTCACAATGGCAAATTGCGGCTCGTTTTTACTCATGACAATGGTTGGCGTATGTGTCTTCTTGACCTCTTCAACCACTTTCTTGTAATTTCTTTGGACTTCTCGAATGTTTGTATAGTTAGTGCCACTCATATGATATATTTTGATACAACTAGTATCATTATGTGAATAAGTCTACATCATTTATGTCATTTTGTCAAATGTCAGTGATATTCGACAATTGAATGGCAAATTTATTGGCACTTGACATTTGTGCTTAAAATCTATACAATTATGCGTAATGAGGAACATTGTTGTTATAGTAGATTCAGATGCCATTATCTCTCTTGTAAATCCTGCCGATGCTAACAAACAAAGAGCAGCCTATATACTTACCAAATTCCAACAAATGAAGGCCAATCTGTACTTCCCAGCCACTACCATCGTTGAGGCAATTACCACATGTCAGAGAACATTGTCATCACCAGTTCTTACCAATGCCATGTTTGATAAAGTGAAGAGACATGAGTTGTCCATACTGCAAGTTGACGAGGAAGTTATCGCCTTAGCAACTAGCTTATTCAGTCCTGATGGATCAAAACAAAATACATTCTTTGATGCAGTGGTTGCTGCTATGGCGAGACAGTATAAAGCAGATGCAATATTCAGCTTTGATAAATGGTACATTAAGATTGGCCTAACTAACGCTGAAGACTATTTAGAGGCATTTATAAGGTGATGTATTCGGAAAGATAGTGGTCAAACTGTGAAAATATGCCAGAATTGTGGAGGGGAATATAAGGGTCATTCCGCAATTAGTAGGAAAGACAAAAATGCACCCGTTTGCTCCAAGTGCCATCTTCTTGAAGTGCTGACTCCCTATGCAAGCTGGAGCAAGCAACATAAAGGAGCCTGATTATTCCCCTGCTTTCTCCCTTTCCCCTCTCCTCAGAGCTCCAGTTACTACCTCTTCATACATCTCAAACACGCGGTCTATCACGTCAGGATACTTTCGAAGCTCTTCCACAGGGTTTGCCTTGCCAAAGGGCGTGCCTCTGTCTTTAAGCCATTGATACATCTTGCCAATGGCTTGCACCTTGTCATCTTGTGCTGGCGTGAGTGACACGTTACACCTCCTGAGTGGCGTTGTACTCCTGTCTCCTTGCCACAGCACTCTCGACCGTTGCTTTGACGAGTGCGTAGTAGTCGCTGATGAAATCAGGGTCAGCTTCAAGCCATTCCCGCCACGGAATACCAAGCGCCGGATAGCCGTGTTCAGTTAAGTATTGAGACATGAAGCCGATGCTATCCAGCTCATCCTGTTGCTTCGGTGTTACGCTCACAGCTCACCTGACTTTCCGTCGCGTGCCCAACAATGCTACAACAGACGGTACGTGCAGCAAGTTCAAGTCCACGTCGGAGGCTGCCCAAGACGACCAAGGAAGGACATGCAGAAGCGGTGGCATATGTGGTTGGCAACGCATTTCGGCCTGCTGTCACCAAACAGCGCTGATTACCTCACCATGTGGGGCAATACACCTGAAGCGTTGAAACGCGAACTGGGAGTGGTGACAGATGCGGCCTCACACAGCATTCATGCTATCCACTGCCTCAACTCGGCGAGGCGCAATCCCACGATGGAGAAGTGCCTGGGTGAAGAAGAACTGTACGACGAGCACGTCAGGCACTTATCCTGCCCTGTTCTCGTCTCGTTTGTCGGGAGAGACCGCTTCCGCACCCGATTGGTTGCCTTTTCCCAAAGCGGCTGAGGCATGGTACACTGGAGTACGCGTCATTCGACGACTCCGATTTCCCTATTACGGAGTTGGGCACACATGAAACCGATGACGGATGCGCTTGCCCTTTGGAACAGCCTCGACGACTCCTACCTCGAACCCTCAGACGTCGAGCGTTCGCTAACCTCGCCCTTTGATCCCGTCTGGCAGATGGACCAGAATGGAATCGTGACCGCGGTCAATTCGCTTGCTCTATGGCTGTGGGGAGCGCCACACGTTGCCAGGGGCATAGACTCACTTTCGGTGTTGGGAGAGAGCTTTTTTGTGGTCGTGGCGCGGAACGAGGGCCGGATTCCGAATACGAAAGAGACCTTGGCGACGAGAACGGAGTTCTGGGCGGCAGTGTTCCGCTTGGAACATCATTTCTCCGCGCATCGTGCTTCTCCACTAGCAGTTGTACGCGCTGCACAGCCCTCATTGCAGCGGCTTTACCAGAACCTCGACATGGACGACCTGGATCACGTGTCAGTTTTCCCGATGACATTGGTCTCTCCATCTTCGTCTGAGGAACCTAACTTGCGGTTCGAGGTGATGATCTCGGGCATCATTTCAGACGACCATCCGGCTGGATTTCTTGTCCAATGTGGTGCGAGCAATAACAACACTTCCTTCATTTTGGAGAAATGGTATAATATACTAACATATGGTGGAAATGACAAAGATAACTATGTAAGATACCTAAACGATGGAGGAGGTGTAACGCACGGAACAAAGATGAAGGAGAAAGATACATCACAGGTGCCAAGTCAATCCGAAGAAGGAGATACGTGGCGCAATCTGCTTGGCCCATTGCTGAATTACCGGCAAGTGGAGCAGGTTCTAAAACCAGCATATGGCGAGAGCATTCGTGATTTGGTTGGGAAGAGACGCCTTATTGCCCTCCCGACAAGAGAGGGAGAGGTGGTGTACCCTGGGTTCCAATTCACAAGCGAAGGGCAAGTACTCAACGAAGTTGGTTCAGTGCTGCGTGCCTTCAGCGAAGCAATTGGTGATGAGGAAATATTGCAGTATACGACGGCCTCGTGGTTCAAGAGCGGACAACGCTATCTTGAGGGAATGACTCCGATGCAGTGGATTGAGCAGAAGCGCAGCCCAAGAAGGTTGAAAGAGGCTGCGAATATCACTGCGGCCCACTTGGCTCAGTAAAATTGAGATATTAATGAAACCTAATGGAAAGTGGCGTACGGCACAAATTCGATTCAAGTGAGGAGAATCGTGGGTTTTCTGGGACATCCCCCACCACCTAACGGGCTCATGAATTTTCCTCGTTTCAACTTGGAGCCGTTGCCTTTGTACCGCGCTCATTGGGCTTTCCACAAACCTTGGTGGTTCGGATACATCTCGCGCAACAAGAAGTCGGGCCGTTTTGACCTTCCTCTGCCTCATGGCACCTGCTATTCGGCAACCGACGAACTCGGGGCCTTCATTGAGAAATTCCAAGACCTTGACGTCAATCTGCGGAAATTGATAGACGCCTCAAACATGTCAACTCTCTCTGTTCCTTCGCCCGTGACCCTATGTCAGGAGACTGCCAATGGTTACCAGTCCCATGCTAACAGGTAAAGAAATAGCAATTGTATGGAATGGTTCGGATATAAACCATTGCCATAGGAACATGAGGACAAGTCCGTACACGAAAATGTCCAAGACCAACGCTGCTAGGCCTACAACCAATCCTCCCAAGGTCTTCATTGTGCTCCACCTTTTGGAGCTGTCGCAACCACTATGAGTAGCGACCCTAATGACTCTTTCGGAATCACCAGGGAACTACCCACAAGGATATGGATTATAATCATTTCTTATCAATGTGCAAACGAACAAAGTTTATCAGAATGCTACTCGGTTGTCAATACTATAAGACTATTTGATTGAGGTATTACTGTTTAAGAGGGGTTATACCTGTTACATCTTCCAATCGTTCAATGCGTTGTCTATGGTTTTCCACCTCTCTTATTAGTTCACTGTTTATTTCTGCCAAATCTCTTACCTCTCTTGTAATATCATTTTTTAATTCTTCCTTTGCTGAATCTATTTTTGCAGATAATCTTTTTTCCAAGCTTTTCTCTGATGCTTGGATTTCCTGTCGTGTATAATCACGCAGTTTTTCATTATTTGCTTCAAGTAATTTCTGTATTTGGTTTATGTCATCTCTTGTCATACTTTCTAATATATAACTTTTGCCTATCCTAATCAACAAACAAAAGTGTAAGAAAAATTTAATTTTATTCTTTCTCTGAGCCTTTTTTGGTTGAAGGAATAAAAGCAGAAAGTATTGTACCGGCAAGCATGAAGAAAAGCGCATTCTTAAATGCTTCTTTGGATGCATCTACAATAGATTGATTCACATCATTTTTTACAGAAGATGCAATTGCCGGAAAACGATTAATACCTGAGACTGAATAACTTTGCCCCTGACTTTCTATATTGATATTTTTGAGTTGTGCAATAATAGGTTGCTTTATCACAGGTGAAATATGTGTATCCTGTTTGATATAGGTATCTAACCGCATTGTAAGAGAAGTTGCAAGGATTGTCCCGATAATTGCAGTTCCTATACTTGACCCAATTTGCCGCATAGTAGCATTGGCAGCCGATGCTTCTCCTGCAAGTTGCAAAGGCGCAGAAGATAGTACGACATTCGTCAGCTGTGCAGATGCCATTCCAATACCAAGCCCAAACACCATAAAAGCAGGAGTAAGACTAAGTGGAGTTGCAGAAATACTAAGTGAGTTCATAAGGAGAAAATCTCCTAGTGCAAACATCAACATACCAAAAGTAACTACCCATTTTGGTGAAATGCGGGAAGCGACAAAACCTGTAATTGAACCAACTATAAATGACGCAATTGATGAAGGAAGAAATACAAGTCCTGTCTGAAATGCAGTAAGCCCGAGAACTTTTTGTAAATAAATAGGCAAGATAAAAAAAGTACCTATTTGCCCTAATGAAATAATGCCAACAGTGAGAAGACCTAGCGTAAACCCAATATTTTTGAAAAGACTGGGTTTTAGTAACGGAGCTTGCTTTTTTCTCTCTTCAATAAATTCAGTTATAATAAATGCGCTGATAAATACTGCTGCAATTGCAAACGCAAAAGGGATAACCGAAATAGTGGAAAAAGGCCAAGACCAAGTCCCGATACTAAATGGTTTTGCAGGATTCCACCATCCATAATTTCTTCCTTCAATAATTGCGAAAATCAAACTAAAAAAGCCGATTCCTGAAAAAAAAGTCCCAAGCCAATCAAATCTTCCTTCTTTGGCAACTTTTGATTCTTTGATAAAAACTGAACCAAGGATAGCGATGATAGCAACAAGGACATTAATACGAAGCGACCATCTCCATGATGCATATGTGGTCAGATATCCTCCAAGAAGTGGTCCGACAGCAGCTGATGCGCCGGCAACTGAACCCCAGATACCAAATGCAATCGCGCGTTCTCTTCCTTGAAACTCACTTGCTAAGAGAGAGAGAGAAGAAGTAAGCATCATTGCTGCACCAATTGCTTCGATAAATGCTTCACCAAAAAAAAGGATATATACATTGAGAGAGATTGAGGCAATAAATGATCCTATGGCAAAAAATACTGTTCCCAAAAGAAATATTTTTTTTCGCCCAAACAAATCTCCCAAACGTCCAACTGTAATAAGAAGTGTTGCAATAATAAGCGCATATCCTGAAACAACCCATTGCATGGCATCAAAAGTAGTATTCAAATCACGAAGAATATAGGGAATTGCTACGTTTAAAACAGTGTTATCAATAATTACTATTGCGAGTCCTAAGGAAAGAAATACAAGAGCAAGCCAGCGATATTTGACAGATGAAAGGTCAGCTAACTTCATACTAAACAGAATCAGCACTCTAATTCCTTTGCATAAATGTAGAATGAAAATATGATAATAAAAAGGAAAGAATATATCAATGGTAAAAGTAAAAGAAAGATGAAACTAATTAGTAAAGTAACTATTGATAGGAAGCAAGCTTGCAATACTGACTATTTTTGAGGTATCTGAACGATTAAGAAGATCTGAAATTTTGACAAAAGTAAATTCTCTCTTCTTTAAATCATCAATAATTATGGGTAATGCATCAGCTGTGTTTGGGGTATTCTCAGGACCACCAAGATGCATCACAATGATTGAACCATTGTCTACATGACTTTCAACATTGTGAACTATAGAAACAGTATTTTTGTTAAACCCATCGTTGGCTACAACATCCCAATGGACTACTTTAAGATTCTCCTTAGAAGTAAGTGTTAAATCTTTTTGTGAGTAACAGCCACCTGGAAAACGGAAATATTTATTTTGAGTACCTGTATATTCCTTCAAAAGTTTTTGTGTCTTTTCTATTTCGTCTTTATCTTGACTTGATGAAATCTGAGGTAAACCATAACAAAACCCCGAGAAGGATGGATGAGAGTAGGAATGATTTCCAAGTTCTAGAAGCGGATTTTTTGCAAATGCTGAGACTATATCGGGATATAATTCAATCCACATACCTGTCAAAAAGATAGTGGCTTTGGTATTAGTACTATCCAACACGTCAGTTACCCGCTTGTCATAATAGGTTGATGCTTTTTTTGATTTAAGCAGCAACATCATACCTGGTGTCATATCCGCATCGAAAGTAAGTGCTATTTCTTTTTTGTCTCTTGGACCATGAAGATATATTTGCTGGTTTGCAGTCTGATTTTTTGAATCGATGTTTTCAGCATCTTGTTTCAATGGCATATTTAATGATCTTGTAAAAAAAGCGGATGAAGATTGTAGTTGAGAAACCTGCTCGCTGGATGGAAGAAGAAGAGTAAAAATCAAACTATCCAAAAAAAGGACAAGGAAAAAAGTAAAAAATGCGAGATGAATACGTAAAGAAGTTTTCTTGTTTTTATGTTTTCTTTGAAAAATAACAATTTCTTTTGTTTTCTTTTGTTGCATTATAGAAATGGTAAGCGGACATTATTCTAGATCATGTTTAAAATACGATGCAATAGGCAATATACTTTCCCCGTATAGACTTTTTCAAAAAAAGTATATAATAAAATTATCACTAAATGAAGTATTTTGTTTTTACCTATGACGGGCATGGATTACCAATCGCCCAACATCTCCAGCAAGAAGGCAAAGATGTAATAGTTGGACAAGTACACGATAAAAAAGATATTATTTCTCCCATAGAAAATGATTCTGCTGTTGAGGAACCACAAGAAAAAGAACAAAGATTATCTCTTTTCAATGGTATTATTGATAAAAAACCTGCACATGAATTGATAGAAAAAATGAAAACTATCAAAGACCCGGAAAACTACTTTGTTTTTTTTGACTTCAATAATTTATTCAAATTTAGTGAACAGATAAAAGATTTGGGATTCCATGGTAATTTTCCAACTGAAAAAGACCATCTATTTGAGCTAGATAGAGATCAATCAAAAGAGTTCGTACGAAAGCATTATGCAAGATTTAATATTGGTGAAAAACGGGAGTTTAAAAAAATTGCTGAAGCAATCCATTTTCTTGAACAGACAGAGGATATTTGGGTACTCAAAGGTCTTGATGATAACGCAGGTTCTGTGGTACCAGATGTTGAAGATTCACGTCTTGCTGCCGGACAATTAATAGAAGCGTTATACCACAATAGAGATGTATACGAAAGCGTGGGATTTATTCTAGAACTTCTGATTCCCAATATTATAGAACTGACTCCTGAAAAACTTTATTATGATGGTGAACCAATTGCAGTGACACTTGATATTGAAAACAAACCTATTGGCAGTGGCAATATCTCGATTCAAACCGGATGTGCTGCAGATTTGGTATTTCCTATAGATATGGAAGACAGGATCAGTAAAATTGCATTTCCTCCTATTATTGATGAAATGGCAAAAGCACATAAAGGACTATTTATTTGGGATGCATCTTTACTTATTAATAAAAGGGATGGGAAAATTTATTTTGGTGAATTTTGTTCCAATCGTCCGGGATATAACGCATTTTTTACAGAACTTGCTCAAGCCACTTCTGTATCTGATTTTTTTGAAAATCTTGCTCAGAAAAAAAATCCATTTAAACTGGGAACTGTTGCTGCTTCTGTCAGAATCTTCAATATGAATAGGAACCCTCAAACTGATACCATAGTTTCAGGAATAAAAATAGACTATAACCCGGGAATTGAAAAGGATCTTTGGCTTTGGGATGCTGTCAGGAAAGGAAAAAAAGTTGTAGATGTAGGGTATGACTGGAACTTAGCAGTAATTACAGGTTCAGGAAAATCAATAGATGATGCAATACAAAAGCTCTATAAGAATGTTGATAATTTTTCATTTGTAGGAGGATATTATAGACCTAAATTTGATTATCTTTCACTTGAATATCCAACCTCTATTATCAATAGGCTTAATTATGGTGTAGAACGCACGTGGTATAAACTACCGTTTGCAGTAAAAGTAGGGAATATACGCTGATTATTTTTTGCGCTTTACCGTCTTTTTACCCATTTTTACTCCGTTTGTTTTTATAAGTTGTATTTTCTTTCTCTGGATAAGCTTTTTCTGTTTAATTTTTGCATTGGTTTCTTCAATGAGAGTTTTAACTGGCACGGTATATATCCTTTTTTGATGATTTTTCCAATCAAATCCTAAATTTTTGATAAATTGTCGCTCAATCACATTGGCCATATTATGAAATTTACTGTACAGTCTATATTCTTCAGGATATTTGTCTGGGGCTGAAGGGTCGTTGTCAAACTTATCTATAAGCTTTGATGGGATACCAGCAGATTGGATAAGCATATATTCAATAAACTCATGAATGAAAATGGCATTATTGAGTATCTCATCTCCCATATCATAGCTTATGATATTGTTTTCGTAGTAATCTCCCACGTCATCATAGCGCATAATGCGCTTTACTCTAAACTTCAGTTTCTTAAGGTCAACAATGCGATTTTTCATAGAACAGGCTCAAGAAGTAATAAAGTGAGCCTATAATGTAGTATATCAATAAATTCAACAGGTGACAACAGCTAAAATTGTCTTCGTCACCTGCTTTAGCTTCAAAATCAGGCTATTTACGCCTATGAGCTTTCCCTCCAAGACTTGCCACCCGCGCTCTGGTTTGAGGATCAGCAGCTTTAAGGCCACGAATACGGTGATATGCTTGACCACCTTTACGGCCTACTTCTTCCCGGGTTTTTTGATCTGCTGATGCAAGCCCTCTTCTACTTTTATCTGCCATTCTTTATCACCTCCTTTTAATTGTACTCCACAGAGTACAAGGCCCTTCTTCTCCTTGATTGTTGGTTATGCCGTAAGCTGAAAGCTTATGGTGCCTTTCAAAAGGATAAAAAACTTTAACAAACCAATATTATTAGACAATGAGAATTAAGTAATAACTCTAAAAGAAACTGCTTAGAATTGCCTTTTCCTGCGATATTTTTTACAATAGAATATAAATGACGAATAAGAAAAAATATAATCATCGTAACCTCATACATCACTCAACTGTTGGTACGTTGCTTCTTCTTGAAATCGTCTTTGGAATTGCGTTAAGTGTCTTGTCATTCTATATATTTATGAAAATCCGGAGTGAAATATTTGAGAAAGAGCTTACTCAGTTTGATACTACCGTATCCTTTTTTTTCTATGCATTACGAAGACCATGGCTTACCTATATTATGCTTATCATTTCATTTATGGGAGATTATTTTGTGGTAATTGCAAGTATCATTACTGCCTTGCTACTTTTTTTTAAAAATCATAAAAGGGGAGCATTCCTTTTCTTTAGTATAGTAATCATGAGTGTCATTATTGATTCCCTTTTAAAAAACCTTATCCAACGTCCAAGACCAACATTTTCTCCACTTATAATAGAGCACAGTTATAGTTTCCCTTCTGGCCATTCAATGAATTCTTTTGTATTTTATTCTCTTCTTGCCTATATGGTTTATCACTATACTAAAAACATTACACTCACATTTTTTGCGTTTCTCATTGCGGATGTAATTATTCTACTTATTGGCATAAGCCGTATTTATCTTGGCGTACATTATCCAACAGATGTTATTGCAGGGTTTGTTGCTGGATTCTGGTGGTTTGTAACTGTAATGCTTATCGATAGAACACTTATTTTTTACAATGTCTGGAGACAAAAAAATATATCAATGAAAAAAAGATAGATTATTTGTTTGTTGCGGGTTTTATAAATTTAATATATCCAAGTGTCAATGCAGTAATTAACCCTACAGACGTTACGAGAAAACGAAACATGTTATCTTGAGTTTCAAATCCTCTTCCTATACTATATATAAGAGTAAATACGCCGCCCAAAAGCAACCCATCTGCAATTACAAGTATGCTCTTAAAAAACGTAAGGCTTACTACCAATACTATTATTGCTGATATTAAGGCAATAACTGAGACATTCCTTTGATATATGTTTTGTTGTTTGTTATATGCATCCCACATCTTCTGATTTTCTATATCTTCCTGTTTTTGTTGTTGATAGTATACATTGTATTCTTTGCTATCAGTTGGAGGAGGTGAAACAAGTTTTGGTAAAGAGATATTTTCGGGAGCTTTAGGAGCCGGATAAAATGCAGCAATTCCTACTCCTACAAAAATAGCAATAAGTATCCCAAGAAAGAGAGTATAAATAAGTTTAATTATCACAGCTTTTCTTTATTAAACTCTACATTCTCAATTATGTCAAGTAAAGTTAAGGGTAAGAAATAATAGGTAATTCAATTTGTATGAATGGCACTATGTATAATCTCAGCGCTTTGACATATTCCTTTAAGGTCTGTATGAATTTCCATTGTCACAAGCCCATTATAGTGTTCATGTTGTAAAGTACGCAAAAATTCTTTTACTGGAATGACTCCTTTACCAAGCGGTAAATGTCGTCCTGCAAAAAGAAATAACACATTTCCTAACGGACGCTTTTTGTAATCACCAATATGGATATTTACTACTCTTTGTTTATTGAGTTTATAGAAATCTATAATATCTGCTCCTACCTGTGCAGTATGAGTAGTATCAAGCGTCACAAAAAAATTATTTTTTTCAACTAATTCCGAAAATTTTTGAGGATGCCATGCAGCAGTATTGAGAAAGGATGCAATATGTTTCTCTCGATTTTCAAACCCAGCTTTTATACCATATTGTTTTTCAAGTTTATGAATTTCATCAATATATTTTTTTTGATAAATTTGTCTCCCAGCAGAAGCCAAATGAAGCACTACTATTTTTGCACCAAGAATATCAGCCATTTGGAAAAGTTTTTTAACCTCAGAGATTTTTGTAGTACCGAGTAATCGCAATGGTTGATGTAGACTTAAAACTTTTATTCCATATACCTTAAGCAAGGAATTTACCTCTTCCATATCCTCAAAGGTTGCATGTAGAGGAAGAAGAAGCTCAATTCCCTCTACTCCCGATTTTTTTAAAGATTCAAAAACTTCAGAATGGGAATGTCCGTCAAATATCTTATTCTTTAATATCTTATGTATAAGCTTTTTTTTATGCGGCAGAATGTCAGTTAAAAAAAGAGAGGTTGAGACCTTCATAGGTATATTATAAAACATTACACAATGTGTTCCAAGATGAAAAAAAGAGTTCTACACTCTAAGCTGTAAATGTTCAGCAGTATATGTGATATTTTTAGGAACGATTACTACTTGTTTTTTACCTTTAGTTATATATCCTGCATCAATACTTTCAAAACCATTTTGTATCACTATTTTCTGAGCTTTCCTGACATTTTTAGGTGATATAAAAATTGCATAGTCCATTCCCATATTATATGTTGCATATATCTCACTATCTGAAATATTTGCATGTTTTTGAATAAAAAGGAATATTTCTTGAGGTTCAAATATTTTTTCAATTATATAAGTAAAATTTTGTCTTGCTCGCATTATTTTTCTAAACCCATGTCCGGTAATATTGGAAATGTAATGGATAGAGATATCATTTTCCAATAAATTCTGAACCAGCTTTGCGTATATATTGGTTTTTGTTAAAAGTGCATCACCATACATAACTCCATCGGGTAATTTTGTTGCATATCCTTTTTTAAGTTTTTTGGCAATAGCACGCGCTAATGATGCACCGTTGGCATTTATCCCGTTACTTTTTATAAGTAAAATCCTATCATTTTCTTGTAAATTATTATCAATAATAAGATTTTTTTTGTCATTAATTATCCCAATTGCACATCCTCCTAAATCAATCGTATTTTTAGAAATAATTCCTTTGAGCGTTGGTGTTTCTCCACCTCCCCAACTAACACTTGCAATATCACATGCAGTCTTCCATCCATTTATTAAATCTTGCATTCTTTTTTGGTCAGATAACCAATCATTATTTTCAATAGCCCAATATGCATGCAGTACTAAAGGCATTGCACCAACTGAAACTAAATCATTAATAATTGTTGCAACCGTATCATGACCTATGATGTCGTAATATGTCCGTCCGTTTATCTCTCTCATCGCATCAGCAATAAGATTTTTAGTACCTAATCCTTCAATGACTGATGCCATATATATATTTCTTTGTTTCCATACATATGCTGATTCTCCACGAGTATCCGAAATTTCTATGAAATTATTTTTTAAGAGATTTCTTGCAGTGTCTTGCGCTGCAATCTGTGCAAGAATCTTAATTGGATCTTTAGTATTATAATTATCACCAACTTGAGAATAGGAGATTTTTTTCCTCATATGTTATATAAATTTTATATTCTTCTTAATTCTTTCTTCAAAAGGATATCTGTATACTTTAAATTTTTCTCCAGTTATCATTTCATACACTGCTATATATCTTCGTGCGGTTTGAACAATTAATTCATTTGACATTTCAGGAGGTACCCCATCACCTTTGTAACCTTGTTTTGCATACCAAAGACGTAAAAATTCCTTATCAAAATTCTCAGGTTCCAATCCTTTTGCAAATCGTTTTTCATAAGTATCAGCAACCCAAAAGCGTGATGAATCCGGAGTATGAATTTCATCCATCAATGTCAATTCTCCGTTGTAGAATCCAAATTCATATTTCGTATCAACTAAAATTAAGCCATGTTTTTGGCAATGTTTACTCCCGTATGCAAAAAGTGCAAGTGCTGCTTCTTCCATTTGTCGATATACTTTTTTATTCACTAATTTTCTTTCAATAATTTCTTCACGTGTTAATCTTTCATCATGTCCGTTTTTTCCGCCTCCGTGAGTTGTTGGGGTAATAATAGTTGAGGGAAGTTTTTGATTCTTGTGTAGATTGTCTGGAAATTTTAATCCATAAATAGTCCTCTTTCCTTTTGCATAAGATCCCCAAATTGATGTATTAGTAACTCCAGATATATAACCTCTCACTATCATTTCTATTGGAATACCTTCACAACTTTTGGCAATGGTAACATTTGGATCAGGAATTTTCAGTATATGGTTTGGAATAATCTTTTCTGTTTTCTCAAACCAAAATGCAGCAAGAGAATTTAATACACTTCCTTTAAAAGGAATATATCCTAGAACTACATCAAAAGCTGATTGTCTATCAGTTGTAATAATAATTCGTTTATCAGGTAATATATAATAGTCACGAACTTTCCCCTGATGTTTTTTCCCAAATTCAGAAATATCTATTGTTTTAAGTACATTTGGTAAAGATGAAAGTATTGTATGTGATTGTATCATTTATTTTGCAATTTTAGGTATTCCTTAAATCCTATTTTTTCTATTTTCTTCACTTTTTTGATAACTGAATGGTTTTGTTCTTTTTGATATATATCAAGTTTTCTGTAAATTGTTTTATTTGTTGTCCCAATAATTTTGGCAGCAAGTAACCCTGCATTTTTTGCGCCATTAATTGCAACGGTTGCGACTGGAATTCCTGGAGGCATTTGCACAATTGATAAAAGGGAATCCATCCCTTCCAGATTTTTTCCTCTCACAGGTACTCCAATTACGGGAAGTAGTGTAAGTGCAGCAATCATACCGGGCAAATGTGCTGCTCCTCCTGCTCCCGCAATAATTACTTTGATTCCACGTTTTGCTGCATTTTTTGCATACTCATACATCCTATCAGGAGTTCTATGTGCTGAAACAATAGTAATTTCAAATGTGATTCCAAATTCTTCCAAGAGTAATGCTGCTTCCTGCATAACAGAAAGGTCAGAATCCGATCCCATGATTATTCCTACTAATGGTTTTTGCATAAATTTTCAATTATTACTCTTTTTAAATTGTAATGTACTTTCTTGCCTTTAGTGCTTTTTTATATGCTCCATCAATTGTATTACCAGTTGCTGTAACATGTCCCATTTTCCGCTCTGTTTTAGTATCAGCTTTTCCATAAATATGTACTGCAACCTGTGGAATAGCAAGTGCTTTTTCAAGTCCTGATATATTAGCTTTTGCATTTCTTTCTCCTAGAATATTTACCATAACAGCTGCGGGAACTATCATCTCTGTTTGACCAAGACGCATTCCCGTAATTGCTCTTATATGCTGTTCAAATTGAGATATAACGCATGCCTCAATTGTATAATGTCCAGAATTATGTACCCGAGGCGCGATTTCATTTATCAGAACCTCATTATCTTTGGTTAAAAACATTTCTATACCGAAAACTCCTGCACCTCTTAGATGTTTCATTACTTTTATTCCCAAATCATTTGCTTTTTTTATCAATTTATTGTCAATTTGAGCAGGAGCAAAAACAATATGACAAATGTTATTTTTGTGAATCGTTTCAACCACTGGATATGTCTTGATTTCTCCTTTTGTACTTCTTGCAACCATAATAGCTAATTCTTTTACAAATGGCACGAATTTTTCAACGTATAATTTCCTTCCTTTTAATTTTTGTAGACATCCATCAATATCTGATTCTTTTATTATCATTGCATTTCCTCGACCATCATATGCATTGAATCTGGCTTTAAGAAGTAGGGGATATCCGAATTTTTTTGCGACTTTTACAATATCTTCTTTTATACTCACTTCAACAAAATCAGCAATCGCAATTCCTGCTTTTCTCAAAAATTTTTTTTGAAGTAATTTATCTTTAATGATTGCAAGAGTTTTGGGTGATGGATTTATCATTACACCTCTTTTTGAAAGTTCTTCAAGAAGTTTAGCATTGGCAAGTTCTATTTCAAATGTGAGAAAATCTGAAGTTTTTGCAAGTTCACGGATTGCTTTTTCATCGTTATAATCTGCAACAATTTGAAAATCTGAAACTTGCCCTGCGGGACTATGTGGAGTAGGATCAACTACACTTACAATAAATCCCATTTTTTTCGCTTCAAACGCGAGCATTCGTCCTAGTTGTCCGCCTCCTACAATACCTATCCTGTTTCGCATATAGAAATAATCCGTATAATCTTATTATATAAACTAAATCACTTTTTTGATTTCTTTCACTAATAACAGTGCTCTTTCTTTTGCGTTCCCAATATGATGATGTACGTCAAAAAGTTCTGTGATTTTTTCTTTCGATATATATTTTTTGATTTTTTTATTTTCTATTATAAGTTTTTCCATTGGATTTTCTTTCCCGTCTTGTATTTCATTCCAGGCACTCATCGCAATTATCCGAAGTACTTCATGCATCTCCTGCCTATTTGCACCTTGTGTTACTGCCTCCATCAAAATTGCTTCAGTTGCAGCAAAAGGAGCAAATTGAGAGAGATTATATGCAATTTTTTTCTCATTAACTATCAAACCTTCAATAATTTTATTTCCGGTATTTATAATTTCATCCAATGCTAAAAATACTTCAGGAATTACTATCCTTTTATTTGCAGAATCATCAAGTGTACGTTCAAGATAGGAAAGAGTAGCGTTTTCTAAAACAACCGATGGCAATGAAGCGACATAGCGAGCAAGTGAACAGATTTTCTCAGATTGTATCGGGTTTTTCTTAAATGGCATTGCGGATGATCCAACTTGTTTTTTGCCAAATGGTTCTGACCATTCACCAAAGGAAGGGGACTGAAGAATTCGTACATCACCTGCAAATTTTGCAAGACTTGATACAATACTGTTAAGTACACATATAACCAAATAATCATATTTTCGCGAAGATACTTGTGTAGTAATTAATGCTGCATCAATTCCAATTTCTGCCATCACATTCCTTTCTAAAGCTTCAACTGTTATCTTTGTTCCCTTCAATACTGCCTTATATCCAGCAGCAGTTCCGACAGCTCCCTTCATACCTTTGCCTTTGATTTGTGTTTTAACAAATTGTAAAAATTGAAAATCCGTAAGCAAATCCTGTGCATAAAAACTTAAGCGATACCCAACAGTCGTTGGTTCAGCTGGCTGCAAGTGAGTATATCCAATACATGAGAGAGAAGCATATGTTTCTATTTTTTTTGAGAATTGAAAAAGTAGTATTTTTAATTTCTTTTCAATAATTTCCAACGCTTCTTTTATACGAAGAGTATCTGTATTATCTACGATATCCATACTAGTTGCACCAAGATGGATTTTACCTCCTCCTATTTTTGTGTTCTCTGCATATTCTCGTATTGCGGCTATTACATCATGTTTAGTTTCTTTCTCATTCTCTAATATTTTTTTGATATCTATTTTATCTTGTTGTTTTTCCAAATCTTCTAATTCTTTTTTTGATACAAGTCCTGCTTTATATTGTGCTCTTGCTAAAGCTACCCAAATTTTTCTCCACAATAAATATTTATGCTGTTCACTAAAAACTTTGCGCATTTCTGGACTCCCATAGCGCCATGTAAATGGTGATAGATAATTATCAAACGTATTCATTTGTATTTAAGTAATAATAGCCTGCAATTTATTATTTGTTATTGCATTCTTTATCTCCATTGCAATTCTTCTTCCTACACTTATCGGTTTTCCATAAAGATATGCGCTGTATGGAGTAGCGGTAATTCCGGGTGATCCAGGAACCCTGGGAGAGACATCAATGGTAACTATTTCCTTTTTTGGAGGACCTGGAATAATAATTGATTGGAGTGCAAAAGGGCCAATAATTCCAGGAGGCGTCATTTCTTTACATGCATTCACAAATCGTTCACCCATATTAAATGCATCCTCAAGAAGAGATTCAAGAACAGTTACTGCGATATGTCCTGCTTCCTCATATTTCACATTTATTTTTTCAAGGATTTCTTTTTGATAATGAATAGGTAACTTTGTAATGCCTTCAAAATTGGTTTGTCGCCTCGTATCAGTTCCTAATAATTCTAAAGATTGAGTAATAGGAGAATAGAAGAAATTAAAATTTACTTGTACCCCGACGATAAATTCTTCAATTACGGCGTTTTTAATTTGTTCTTTTGTAAAAATTCCATCTTGCAGTTTTTTTTCAACTTGCATTTGATAATCCTTAAAATTTTCAACTAAGAAAAACGCTCTCTCAAAGATCCGTTCTTTCTCAAGTACTTTGACTAAACATATACGATCAATATCTTTTGGATTAGTAAATTGCAGGGGATAGCGAATGTTTGCTTTCTTTAATAATTCATACTGGTTTGGATGGAAACCTCGCTCTTCAATTTTGAGTAATTTCTTATTTCCAAAAACAGGAACTTTAAATTTAGTTTCTATTGATTGATAATCAAAATGAAGATAGGCTTCAAATGAACGATTAGGAATAAAAATTGCGTTTTTTGTTATTATTTTTTTTTGTATTTCATTTCTTAAAATATCAGAAAACTTTTCTAAAACCATACAGTTATCGATACAGCCTTGAGAGTTTTGAGTTTTATAATAGGTAGTATATATTTTCTCACGTCCTTTTTGACATACCACAAGAGTTTGGAATCCCTCATCTTTTGCTCCTCTACATACATCAAGCGCTGAATGGCTTCCAATAGTTGCAATTGTGATGTTGTTTTTTTTCATTATAATTTCTTCAATTTAATGTTTAAACGCCCGAATTCCTGTGATAAGCATAGTAATCTGAGCATCATTACATGCAGTAATAGTTTCTTTATCGCGAATAGAACCACCTGGTTGAATTATTGCTTTTATACCGGCTTTTATTAAAACATCCGGACCATCACGAAAAGGGAAAAAGCCATCAGTTGCAGCAACAGCTCCTTTAAGTGAACGGTTTGCTTTCCATACACACAACTCACAGCATCTTTTTCTATCTTGTTGCCCGACTCCTGATGAAATAAGTACTCCATCTTTTACTGCAACTACACAATTTGATTTACTTATCTGACAAATTTTCCAGGCAAATAATAAGTCATCCAATTGTTTTTTTGTGGGTTTTTTGTGAGTAACGCAAATAAGTTTCTTTGGATCTAATTGATAAGTATCTAAATCTTGTACGAGAAATCCTCCTCTAATTTTTTTTATCTCTTTATAATTTTTAGGAGCTGGTTTTGATAAATAGGGATTTTCAAAAAGTTGGAGCTTTGGTTTTAATGAAAATACTGCAAGTGCTTTTTTAGTAAATGCAGGTGCTGCAATAATTTCAAAGAATTTTTTGTCTCTCATCATTAATTCAGCTAATTCTTTCGTGACAGAACGATTAAAAAGAATTATTCCACCAAATGCAGCAAGAGAATCTCCTTCGTACCATGCTTTCTTAAATGCATCATCTATAGTGTTACACAAAGCTGCTCCACATGGATTTGTATGTTTCAAAATAACACATGCTGGTTGCTTCTTTCCTATTAATGAAATAACCTGAAGACCTCCATCTAAATCAAGATAGTTACAGTATGAAGTTTCTTTCCCTTGTAATTTGGTAAATTTTCCAAGTCCTAATGAATCATCTGAGTTTTCATCTTTAAAAAAGATTCCTTGCTGATGAGGATTTTCTCCATAACGTAATAGTGTTCCATTCTGAAGAGAAAAAAACAAATCATTTGTATTAGCTTCAATTTGAAAAAAATTTGCTATCATTGCATCATAATTTGTTACATAGGAAAAGGCTTTTGCTGCAAGAAGTTTCCTGGTATCATTACTTGTCTGACCATTTGATGCTATCTCATTTATTACAACTGCATAATCGTGAGGATTTACAATTACTGTTACACTTTCATAATTTTTGGCAGCTGCCCGCACCATTGTAGGACCACCTACATCAATCATTTCAATCCCCGGATTTTCCCAAAAAGGATAAAAATTACATATCACATAATCGATAGAAGGTATGTTCAGTTTCTTAGCTTGCTTTCTGTGTGAGGTATCTTTTCTATCAAAAAGGATACCTGATGCTATCTGGAAACTAATTGTTTTCATTCTGCCGTTAAAACTTTCTGGAGAACGAGTAATAGTTTCTATAGGAGTAAACTGTATATCGTTTTCTTTTAAATGTTTCGCAGTTCCACCTGTTGCAATAAGCGCTATATCTTTTTTTACTAACGATTTCGCCAAACTAATAATTCCGGTTTTATCATATACACTAAGTAATGCATAGCTTTGCTGTTTTTTATTCATATTAATCTAAAATGGATGAAAGTTTTTTCTTTTGTATTGCGTATTTTATTTCGCGGGCGATTCGTCTTCCTGTACTCATCGGTTCATCATAATAAAGATAAGAATAGGGAGAACCATTGGTAAATAAATTAGTTCCAGCAACAATTCTGCAGGAAATTTCCATTATAAAGAATTTTTGATCAGGAGTAATTATAGTCTCAAGACAAAAAGGACCAAAAAGTCCTTTTTTATCAATAATTTTTTGAGAAGTTTCTACTACTCTTAAACCCATATCATAGGCTTCCGCCAACATTGCTTCCCGTAGGGTAAGAGGACTGTTTCCAACAACAACATAGCTTGGTTCTATTGCTAATCCTTTTTGTCCAAGAAGTGGGATTCTTCCAATTGAGTCTACATTTGTCTCGTACCGTCTATCTATACTCATAATTTCAAGTGTTTTTCTGATGGGAGAATAAAAGTAGTGAATATATAAAGGGACTCCAATAATATATTGTTGAATAATATATTTCTTTGAATCAAATTTTTTTAATTTTCTTTCAATGTCTTTTCTATCTCTTGCATAAAGATATCCCTTGCCTCCTGCAGCACCATATGACTTTATTATTATTGGATATGTTGTGACATCTTTTGCAGAAGAAAATTGAGGAGGGACATTAATATGTGCACGAGTAAGCCATTCTCTCTGCCTTTGTCTATCTTCTTCCCAATCAATAACATTCTTATTACCATAGTACATTGTTTTCATTTTTTTATTTTTTTCGCTGCCTAAATATGCAACAAATGATCCATGCGGAATAATAATGACATTTTTAGCAATAAGTTTTTTTTCAATTGATGGGAATTCGGAAAAGGATTGAATGACAATAAATTCATCAATAAAAGGAAATGTTTTATAAAATTTCAATTTATCCTGTGTGGTAATAAGAAGGGTAGTAAATTTTTCGTCTTTTGCACCTTTCAAAATTTGCAGAGCGGAATGACTTCCTAATGTTGCAATAGTAAATCGTTTATTCATTATATAAAATAACGTACGGCATTTTTAAAGATTGCGAGACCCGGACCGTATTTTGGAAGTTTTTTCCCTTGACGAGAGTATAATTCTTTCAAATATGTCCAATGAGGTTGTTGAGTAAATAGTACGGCGCGTTCGGGATGAGGCATAAGCCCAAGTATTCTTCCAGTGCTATCAGTTATCCCTGCAATATTATCTATTGTTCCTGTTGGATTTTGTTGATAATTAAAAAACTTACAGATATCACCATTTGTATAACGAAGTGCAATTTGGTTTTTTTCTTTCATGAATGAAAATATTTCTTTTGTCGTAAATAATTTCCCTTCACCGTGGGCTATAGGAAGCAAAATTGTTTTTAAATTTGTAAACCAAGGACTCTTACTATTTTCTACTTCCAAATCAGTCCAACGGACAGTATAGCGCGCGGTATCGTTATGCATAAGAGCTATTTGTCTTTTGCCATAGACATTATTAAGAGAAGGCAATAATCCTAAATTTGCAATTATTTGAAATCCGTTACAAATACCAAGTATAAGTCTATCTTTTGTAATAAATTTTTCTATATCAGTCCACAAATGATTTCTTACTTTATTGGCAAAAGCATTTCCAGAGCCAGTATCATCACCATATGAAAATCCTCCCGGGAAAACTAGAATAGAATATTGTTGAAGACGAGTATGATTAGCTATTAAGTCATTTATATGTACTATGTCTACAGATGCATCTGCCATTTCAAAAGCAAATTTTGTTTCTTCTTCACAATTTAATCCGTAGCCTGAAAAAATGAGTACTTTTATTTTTTTCATATTAATATTCAGCAAATGTTTCTTTATATAATGTAAGCAATCTGTTTATATCTGTTTTAATTAAGGAGTTTTTATTTTTATCAGTAATGGTAAATGACTCATTTCCAAGAACGATACCAACTTGCGCAAATGGAATATTTTTCATCATTTTTTCAAACTCCTCTTTATTTTCAGGAGATACCGTAACAATCACTCTTCCTTGAGTTTCTGAAAAAAGTGCAATGTCTTCCCTTTTATATTTTCCCGGCAGATGAGTAAGGCTTATATGCATACCAAGCATTCCTCCCATCGCTGTTTTGGCAAGTGCCACAGCAAGTCCTCCTTTACCAATACTTTGCGCTGAAGCAATAAGATTTCTTCTTATCGCATGGGCTAATGCGTTATATAAAAGTTTGTTTTTGTTTGCATTAACATTTGGTATTTTATTTCCTATATATACTTTGTGTTTTAGCTCACCTATATATCGATAATATTCAGATGCACCTAATTCTCCAAAAGTTTCACCCATTATATATACTATGTCTCCTGGGAATTTCGCATCAAGTGATACAGCTTTTGTAACATCATCAATTATTCCAATTGATGAAATAAGAAGAGTAGGTGGGATAGAAATTTTCAATGGTTTTCCATTCATATCAAATCCATTAAAATCGTTAAACATACTATCTTTCCCGGATATAAATGGAGTTCCATATGCAGTTGCGATAGCGTAACATGCTTGTACTGCTTTTTTAAGCTCACCCAATCTTTCTAGATTTTTTGAACTGCACCAACAGAAATTGTCTAGAATTGCAATAGTATTAGGGTTTGCACCTTGGGCAATACTATTTCGAACTGCCGTATCTACGGCACATGCAGCCATTTGATATGTATCGATATCACTATATTCTGGATAAATTCCTTGAGAGAGTACAATACCCTTATTGGATGAAAGTATAGGACGAAAAGTGGTTGCTTCTCCATTTATTCTTCCTCTGCCTTGTAATGGTTTTATTACTGATGTTCCTTGTACTTCATAATCATATTGAGCCGAAATAAATTCGTAGCTTGCAAGATTTAATCGTTTCATCATCCCATGAAGTACATCTGTATAATCTTTTAAAATAGAAATATGAGGTTCTTCATATTGTTTATTTTTTGATGCAGTTTTTAAATGAATTTGAGGTAGCCCGTCATGCAGAAATTTTAAATCAATATCCATAATAACTTTTCCACAGTATGATACGATGCATTTCCCAGAGTCTGTAAATTCTCCAATTACCGTGGCTTCTATATCTCTTTTTTGCATAAGCTTTACAAATTCTTTCCATTTATCTTTTGGAACTGCAAGTGTCATACGCTCTTGAGATTCTGATATCCAAATTTGCCATGGAGAAAGTCCTGCATATTTAAGAGGTACTTTATCAAGCATTACAAAACATCCGTTTGATTCTTTTGCCATTTCTGCAACAGAGCAAGATAGTCCGCCGGCTCCATTATCAGTAATACTGGTAAATAAATTCATATCTCTTGCTTCTTTAATTAGAGCATCACTCAATTTTTTTTGGGTAATTGGATCACCTATTTGTACTGCACTTATCGGACTTGAAGAATTCAGTGCTTCTGAAGAAAAAGTAGCACCATGTATCCCATCTAACCCGACTCGTCCACCAACCATTACAATATAATCTCCTGGCATTGCTTTTTTGATATAACTTTCTTTCTTGTGAATTTTTTTAGGAATAAGTCCCACCGTACCGACAAATACCAATGGTTTTCCCTTATACCTATCATTAAAACACACAAATCCCTGCGGTGTTGGGATACCTGAACAATTGCCACCAGAGTTTACTCCGGCAATCACTCCTTCCATTATGCGTTTTGGTGAAAGCATTTTTTGTGTTAAACTGCTATCTCGATAAATTGGTGTTGTATCCTGAGGGCTTGCAAAACAAAATCCATATGTATTGGCAACTGGTTTTGCTCCCAAACCAAATCCTATTGCATCTCTGTTTACTCCAACAATTCCTGTGATTGCTCCCCCAAATGGGTCAAGAGCTGATGGACTGTTGTGTGTTTCAACTTTGTAGGTAATAAGAAATTTTTCATCAAAAGAAATTGCTCCTGAATTGTCAGTAAATACTGAAACACAATTATCTTTTTTTCCTTTTTTCTCTCTTATCTTGTCTGTTGCTTTCCTAATATATTTTGTGAACAAACCTTCCGCATTGCTATCAATTGGACTATTAAAAATAGTATGCTTGCAATGTTCAGACCACGTTTGAGCAAGAGCTTCAAGTTCTATATCTGTAGGATTGCGTCTAAGTTTTGTAAAATATTTCTGAATTGTTTTCATTGAGATAAGTGAGAGAGCCAAAGGACCCCGTCTTGTTCCATCTTTATCTTGTATTCCGAGTTTTCCAATGTTGGTAAGTTCATCATCTGATACTTGTAAATTAACGTCTATTACTTCTGGATTTTTTACAATACTAACTTTGGGAATTTTTATATCTAAATTATTTTTGTGAAACTCTTTATATCCTTTTATATATGCTCTTTGGATAAGCGGGTTATAAAGACTATCAGCAATTTGTTTTATTTCAGTTTTTGTGAGATTTCCTTTTATAAAAGTTATTTGTGATGTATAGACATTCTCATCGTTTATAAATTTCGTTTGCAATAAATCTTCTATTGTTTCTTTTACAGTAGTTGCGATATTGTCAGTAACGCCAGGAAGAAAACCAATTTCAATTGACCAGGTAAAATCAGGATAATATGTTTCATTGTTTTTTTCGGGAAACTGTATAAAGAACTTTTGTGATACAGGATTAGAAAGGGCTGATGCAATCTGAACTATCTGTGTAGAGGATAGACTTTTATCAATAGTATATGCATCAAGAAGAGAAAGACTGGTAATTTTTTTGAAGAAAGGGAAGTCAGAAAATTTTTGCTTGCGGACAGATGCTCTCGAATCGTAAACCTTTGAAGCAACTTCAATTCTTGCAAGCATTTACTTTCTAACCATATCAAACATTTGTATCTGTGTCAATACAATTCTTATTTTTCTATCCACGAGGATAATCTTTTTTTGCTTTTTCTATTGCTTGAAATAAAATTGTTTGTTCTTCTTCAGATTTTGCTAAAGGTTCTAATTCAAATTCTTGAACTGTACCGTTTGTCACATCCCTAAGTAACGCTATTTGAATCGTATGCTCTACTGGCAAAACTCTTTGTTGTAACTTATCTACGAAATCATTTTTATAAATAGGAACTCTTTCTGATTTAACTACAACACCTTCATCAAATTTTAGAGCAACTCGTTGTATTACTGGTTCTATCCAATAATCTCTATTTATCATTTGTCTGTAATATAATATAGAAGCAATAGGTACTCTTCCATACATGCCTTTACCGCCAGTATCTGGAACAGGACCTGGATGTTGATTAAATATTCTCTTAGAGTATTTTTCTATTACATTTGCGGGTGTAAGAGGCATCCAACCGTTTTGTGTTATTACCGTTACACCTTTTTCTTCTAATATTTCAAGCATTCGTTCACCAAATTTTTTTCGATTTATTTCTCCCGCTTCATTACGAAACTGACTAGGAGAAATTATTACAATATCTTTTTCAGGTATTCCAATTCTTTTTGCTTTTTCTATTCCACCTGCAGTTTTAGAACTGGAGATAACACATGCAATATCCATTCGAACCTCACCTGATTGGCAAGCACTTATAATAGCTTCCATTGTAGTTCCACTACCAGAAATAAGAGTTGCTAATCTTTCCCGCATGCCAGTTGAGTAAATGTAAACTGAGTGTACCAAATTAAAAATGTGAACGCAATGAAATTTTTATTGAGGAATAAGTATTGGTTTTCCATCTAAATCATATTTTACGCCATTAATAATAATTTCTGCTTCTCCTCCGTTTGTACCATAAATTGGAATGTTAAAATTATGCAATGTTGTTTCAACTAATGAATTTGTAGGGAGTACAGGAATTATTTTCCCACTTGAGCTCTCTTTAAATTCAAGATATGCAATTACAGGTTCTGATGTCTTAAAACTTACGTCTACCGTTGAATCATTTATTTTTATGTTTGAGATATCATAAATTTGAATATTAGTTGCAGCTTTTGAAAGAGAATTTGTTTGTTTTGCGAGTTGACTTACCGTAAGTGGAACTATAATAGAAACAACAAGAAGCATAAGTACCGCTGAACTATTTTTAAGAAGTTCCCGAACCGTCCAGCCAAACATAAAAACCATAACTACAAGTGAAAATAAAAAGAAAAGAGTACTCACCATAAAGAGGAAGATAATCGAATTAGTAAGAACGGTTTGCTGAGTTTGTGTAAGCAGATGCATTATAAATTAATTAGAACATATATATTGTAAAAAATCTAGTAGTTGTTTGGTTTCTATATAAAAAATGCTACTCATGCTACAATACAGATACTTATATGCTTATAGATGAAGTAACTATTATTATAAAGTCAGGCAAAGGGGGAGATGGTATTGTCGCTTTCCATCCAAAGCGAGGAGGACCAGCAGGTGGCAATGGTGGTAATGGAGGAAGCGTATATTTTGTAGGTGTTGATGATATTGATGCACTTTCACAGTTCCGATTTAAAAAAATCATTAAGGCACAAGATGGTGAACCAGGCGGACGCAATAACATGTTTGGGAAAAATGGTGAGGACTTATATATCAAAATTCCCTTAGGGACAACAGTGACAGATGAACATGGAAAAATGTTGTTTGAAGTGAATGATGTCACAACTTCTTATCTTGTTACCAAAGGAGGAAAAGGTGGAAAAGGCAACAATGAATTTAAATCAGCGACCAATCAAACCCCGCGTTTTGCAGAAAAAGGATTTCCAGGTGAGGAGAAAACTGTATATCTGGAAATGCGTCTTATTGCGCAGGTTGGCCTTATCGGATTACCAAACGCGGGGAAAAGCAGTCTTCTTGAAGCACTAACCAATGCAACTCCAAAAATTGGTAGCTATCCATTCACTACTCTTGAACCGAATTTGGGTGTTATGGGGAAAATAATCTTGGCTGATATTCCAGGCCTTATCGAAGGAGCAAGTTCTGGCAAGGGGCTTGGTATTAAATTTTTAAAACATATTGAGAAAACAGAATTATTGATACATTGCATTGATGTATCTCTTGATAATCCTTATGAAACATATAGAGTAGTACACAATGAATTTAAGAAATATAATCCTAAATTATTAGCAAAAAAAGAAATCGTGCTACTTACTAAATCTGACCTTGTTGAAGCGAAAACACTTGCACAAAAAAAGAAAATACTCGCAAAAACAAAAAAAGCTGTTATGGCTATCTCAGTTCTTGATGAAAAACAGCTGACAACTCTGAAACAATATCTGGAAACTCACATATGAAAGTATTATCAACGCTCGGATGGGAAGAATATAGTCTTCTTGACAGCGGCAATGGATATCGATTGGAACAATTTGGCAAATATCTTCTTCGCCGGCCTGATCCGCAAATTATTTGGCAACCAAAACTTTCAAAAGAGGATTGGGGGAAAGCAGATATTATATTTGATGAGTCAGCAACTACTCATACAAAATGGATTAAGAAAAATTCAGCACCTGAAAAATGGGAAATGACATACGGTGATATACGATTTTTTGCCAAACTTACTCCATTCAAGCATACCGGAATATTTCCTGAACAAATTCTGCAGTGGGACTGGATAAAAGAAAAAATAAAAAAGGAAAACAGACAACTTAATATCCTGAATCTCTTTGCATACACTGGTGTTGCATCCCTTGTTGCCGCATCTCTTGGTGCAAAAGTTACTCATGTTGATGCCTCTTCATCATCAATTGCCTGGGCAAGAGAGAATCAAACATTATCAAATCTCCAAGATAAACCCATCCGTTGGATTTTAGACGATGCAATTAAATTTACCCAAAGAGAAGTAAAAAGGGGAGTAAAGTATGATGGAATTCTTATGGATCCGCCAATTTATGGACATGGACCACATAAAGAAGTGTGGGATTTCCATAAAAGTTTCCCACAACTTATGTCAATTTGCAAACAAGTTCTATCAAGTAATTCTGTATTTTTAATAGTCAATGCATATGCGATATCATCTTCTGCATTAATGCTTGAAAATGTTTTGAAAGATTATTTATCAGATTTGGGAGGAGAAATTGAATCAGGAGAATTAGCACTAGAAGAGAAATATCATCATCGTCTTCACTCAACTGGTATTTTTGCAAGGTGGTCAAAGGAATAACGGTACGCTACAATAAATAATAGAATCGTATGGATGCTACTCCATTGAAATTATTTTTTACAATGACAACATACTTGGGCATTCTTGCAGTCTTTTTAGCGATTTTTACATTTCTATCTATTCTTCTTCCAGTTATAGTAATAGACAAATTAGGAAAAAATGCAGGAGTGGATGATATAACTATTGGAGAATGGAAATGGAAAGCTTTTTGGATGGGATTTTTTTATTTGGATGGATAATTCTCTTGCAGTTCAATATGTATATAAGAAATGAAGTAAAAACAAAAAAATTGCCTAGCAGTACTGAAAAATCAAATACTCCTTAATTCTTTTATAGTGGCTTCCAACCTTCGTAGGCGTAATAATCTCCATCTTGTGCGACACAAACATAGGGAGTATCTGCCCGCATATTGGCTGCATGACCTGGAGAATTTGCCCACATCGTAACGACTTGTTTGTAATCAGAAGTCATTGCAATGTTTTCTGTCACCAATGAGTAACTTGGATAAGGCAATGTATGACTATTTACTCTGTTGTTAAATCCATCATGTGTAAAGCTTGTCGTAATTTCATGCGCTCTTGTTTTGGCAAAATCGCAGGTTTGTGCATTTGGACTGACAGTTCCTAATCCCTGTGATTTTCGATAATCATTGATTGCATTCATGATATATGTTTGTACGTCATTTAGAGAAACAGCTGATGAGGTGTTTGTTGGAGTAGGATTATTTGATTGTGTTGTAGGCGTGGGTATCGAAGTTGGAGACAATGTAGCAACAGGAGATGAGGTAATAATTGTGACAAAGTTTTGAGATTGGGTCGGTGTCGGTGTAAAAGTTGGAGTGGGAGATGCAGTAGACGATGTTATAGAGACTGGAGTTGAGGTAATTGAAGGCATCTGAGTAGTATTTACAATGACAGATATTTTTTTGCTGTTTATTTCATTACGTATTTGAATAAGGTTTTGCCAATGCCAATGTAAAATAGTATACCGTGCAGTGCTCGTTGTACTAACAGATGTTACTGCATGGGCGCTAACGATAGGGAAAAGAAAAAAAGAAAGTAACGTTGTCAGCAAGATTGGCAGAGATCTATGCATGAGTTAGGTCATTATAGTACAGTATTTTTACTTGTCAAGACTCCTCAGTTGTGACTAATCTATGTAAATCTACGCACAATTGTAAGAAAATTCATACAAAAAAGTACTGTGCAAATCTTTTTTGGGTATTCTTAAGGAGTTGGCACAAGGTGTAACGTGAGTAGCAAGTATT
>CAZSWA010000005.1:0-72544 GCA_964610465.1 uncultured Gammaproteobacteria bacterium
TTGATACATACTCATATCTTACTGAATATGTGCCAACTCCTTTAGATAACCCCATCATTCTCTCTTGACAACAATTGGCACTCGTGCTATTATTTTGCTAAATAGTTCTTCATCATTTATGCATAATTTAACTCAAAGACAAATAGAAATCCTAAAAAGCATCATTGAAGAATACATAGAGACTGCAGAGCCAGTTGGTTCTGAAACGATTGAGAAAAAACACAACCTGAGTGCATCTCCTGCAACAATACGCAATGAAATGGTGAAATTATCAGAATATGGGTATCTTAAGAAACCTCATTCATCAGCAGGACGTGTGCCAACCCCACAAGGAATGAAATTCTATGTCAAAGAATTGATGAAAGAGAAAGAGCTTTCAACGGTTGAGGAAGTAGCTCTAAAAGAAAAGGTATGGGATTATCGGGATAGAACACAAAGATTTTTAAAGGAAGTTTCGAAATGTTTGGCTGGCAAAACAAATGCACTAGCAGTTGTTACAACCAATGATGGAGATCTTTACAGCGCAGGATATGCCAACATTCTTAATATGCCTGAATTTTATGACATTGACGTGACGAAAACCCTTCTTGAAGCAATCGATGAATATGAAGCATTCCGCAGTATTTTTGAAACTACTCCATCAGAAGATGAAGATGTGCATGTATTGATAGGTGAGGAACTTGGTCAAAGACTTAGTGGCCCTTATGGATTTGTTTTTACTGATTATGAAACACCAATGCATCTTGATGGGCGGGTTGGAGTTATCGGTCCTGCCAGACTTAATTACACATCAGTAATTCCTGCAGTACGTTATTTTGCAAGTCTTATTGAGCAAATCGCCAAAGGATGGTAGGTTATAAATAAAAGCCCATGAAAGACGAGACAAAAGCTAAAGAACATAAAAAAGAAGAAAAAGAGGAAGAAAAAAAAGAATTAGAGACACATAAGCAACTTGAAAAACTAGAAGAGGAAAACAAAACATTACAACAACAGACAAAAGAATTTGAAACACAATATAAAAGAGCATTAGCAGATTATCAGAATTTACAAAAGCGGGTAAATGAAGAGAAAGGGAATTGGGCACGTTTATCCAATCGGGAGTTGATATTGCGTTTATTGCCCGTTTTGGATACACTGATACTTGCCAATCAGCATGATAAGAATACGAGTATTATGGTAAGCATCAATCACTTTCTTGATGTCTTAAAAGCAGAAGGGGTAACGAGAATTGAAACAATAGGGAAAGAATTTGATCCAGAACATATGGAAGCATTAGGGACAGAAGATGGGGAAGAAGGAAAGGTCATAAAAGAAGTAAGAGCCGGATACATGATGTATGATACATTGCTTCGACCGGCACAAGTATTAGTTGGGAAAACAAGTTGAAAGTTAAAAAGTAATATTTTAGAATATAATTATGGGGAAAATAATTGGAATTGATTTAGGTACAACAAATTCATGCGTTGCAGTGATGGAAGGCGGAAGTCCTAAAGTTATCCATTCTGCGGAAGGACGAAATGTCATTCCTTCAGTGGTTGATCCAATCTCACATGTTGTAGGAGATGTGGCAAAAAGACAGATGGTGCTTAAACCAAAGCGCACAATCTTTTCTATAAAACGTTTGATGGGGAAAAAGTTCCATGATGAATCAGTGCAATATGATCTTAAATGGCTTCCTTATACGGTGAAAGCAGGCAGAGATGACATGGCAGTTGTTGAAGTAGAAGGAAAAACATTTACTCCTCAAGAGGTTTCAGCAATGATTCTTCAAAAAATTAAATCAGATGCTGAAGCGTATTTGGGTGGAAAAGTAACGCAAGCTGTGATAACCGTCCCAGCATACTTTGATGATTCTCAAAGACAAGCGACTAAACAGGCAGGAGAAATTGCAGGTCTTGAAGTGCTTCGTATTATCAATGAACCAACTGCTGCTGCGCTTGCCTATGGATTAGATAAAAAGAACGCACATACGATTGCAGTCTATGATCTGGGAGGAGGAACGTTTGATATCTCTATTCTGGAACTTGGTGATGGCGTATATGAAGTAAAATCAACCAATGGTGATACGCATCTTGGAGGAGACGATTTTGACCAAAAAATAATTGAATACATTGCAGAAGAATTTAAGAAAGAAAATAGTATTGACCTTCGTAAAGACCCCCAAGCCTTGCAACGTCTTAAAGAATCAGCAGAAAAAGCAAAAATTGAATTATCCAGTGCTCAGGAAGCATCGATTAACCAACCATTTATTACGCAAGGGAAGGAAGGCCCACTTCATCTTACTATGACTTTAACCCGGGCAAAATTGGAACAAATAGTCGGTGGACTAATTGACAATACCCTCAAACCAGTAGAGCTTGCACTCAAAGATGCCAATATGAAAGCGTCTGATATTGATGAAGTGATTCTTGTTGGAGGAATGACGAGAATGCCAAAAGTTGTTGAAGTGGTAAGTAAGTTTTTTGGCAAAGAACCAAACAGGTCAGTCAATCCTGATGAAGTAGTTGCAGTAGGAGCAGCAGTACAAGGTGGAGTACTTGGTGGAGAAGTAAAAGATGTATTACTTCTTGATGTTACTCCTTTGACTTTGGGAATTGAGACATTGGGTAGCGTATCAACACCACTTATTAATCGCAATACTACAATTCCTACTTCAAAATCTCAGGTATTCTCAACCGCAGCAGATAATCAAACCCAGGTTGAAATTAATATTTTGCAGGGAGAGCGTCCTATGGCAAGTGATAATAAATCACTTGGAAGATTTATTTTAGACGGCATACCTCCTGCGCCTCGTGGTATTCCTCAAGTTGAGGTGACATTTGATATTGATGCAAGTGGTATTTTAAGCGTTACTGCAAAAGATAAAGCAACAGGCAAAGAACAAAGTATCAAAATTACTGGTTCTACAGGTCTTTCAAAAGATGAAGTTGAGAAAATGACCAAAGAGGCAGAAGCTCATGCGAAAGAAGATGAAGAGAAAAAAGAACAGGCAGAAGCTAAAAATACCGCAGATGCGCTTATATTTACTGCAGAAAAAACTTTGCGTGATGCAGGAGATAAGGTAAATGCAGATCTTAAAAAAGAAGTAGAGGAAAAAATTTCAGCATTAAAAGCTATCCTTGATAAAGGAACAAAAGCGGAGATTGAAGCAAGGACACAAGACCTTTCAGATAGCATCCAAAAAGTAGGCCAGTCAATGTACAATTCACAACCTGGTACACAAAACAATGAACAGGAAACAAAAGAAGAAAAAAAAGATGAGAAGAAGGGTGATGAGCCAGTAGAGGGAGAAGTGGTAGATTGATTACCTAAATAACAACTTCTTGATATTGAGCGCGGAAGCGCTTTTTTATTATAAACTATCCATATATGAAAAATGAAAAAGATTACTATGAACTATTGGGAATTTCCAAAAATGCTTCTCCTGACGAGATAAAAAAAGCATATCGTAAACTCGCTCTTGAGTATCATCCAGACCGCAATAAGTCAAAAGAGGCAGAAATAAAATTCAAAGAAATAACCAAAGCATATGAAGTGCTATCTAATTCTGACAAAAGAAAAGTCTATGACCAGTTTGGCCCTTCTGCATTCGAACAAGGAGGAGGGGAAAGCGGACCATTTGGCGGGTTTGGACAGGGCTCTTATGGCCCATTTACCTATACATATACTAACAATGGAGGAGGATTTGATTTTGGAGGATTTACAGACCCGTTTGAAATATTTGAGCAATTCTTTGGTGGAGCATCTCCTTTTGGGCAACGAACCCGTAAGCAAATATATTCGGTTACTGTAACCTTTCATGAAGCAATTCGTGGAGGAGAAAAACAGGTAATGATTAATGGAAAAACAAAAAAGATAAAAATACCAGCTGGAATTGATAATGGTTCCCGGATGACCATGGGTGAGTATGATATCGTATTTAAAGTATTGCCAGATGAACGCTTTGCCCGTGAAGGATATGATTTAATTTCAGAACAAGAGCTAAGCTTTAGCCAATTAGTTCTTGGAAGTGAAATAACAGTAGAGACCATTGATGGGCCAATTAAAATCCGAGTTCCTGCTGGTACACAACCTGGAACTCTGGTACGGTTAAGCGGAAGAGGTGTTCCACATGTACATAATTCCGGGCGAGGAGATCATTACATAAAAATAAAAATTATAATTCCCAAAAAAGTATCAAAAAAACAAAAACAGCTTCTTGAAGAATTGGATAAAGAAGATACAGATGCTAAAAAATGGTTTTAATTACAACGGAATACTTCTTATATCTTCCTAAGGTATTGCTATAGCTAGTACCATATGCTAGTGTTAAAATATGCAATGTAAAGTAAACGAAATTGCTACAGATTTTGGGTGTTTACCCAATGATCCCATTAAATTTGTTCAACGATTTTATGGCATAGGACTTGCGCTTATTGCAGGAGTTGCCTTACTTTTTCTCATGTGGGGAGGGTTTACCATTCTTACTTCAAGAGGTGATCCTTACCGTTTAAATATTGGTAAAACCTATATATTTTATTCAATTGCAGGGTTACTTTTAGCAGCCTTTGGTTTTGTATTTATCCAGCTGGTAGTAGTTGATATATTACATGTTCCCGGCTTTCAATAAAGAAACGTTTTAAGTCATGAAAAAATTACTGCCCTATCTGCACATTGCGTTTTATTTTTTTGTATTTGTTTTTATCTCGTTTTCTCCAAAAGTATATGCACAAACTTCTGCTACCGGTTCTGCAAATACCATAGGTATATGGGTGATTGATCCTGAAGTAACATTTATTGGCAAAAATGCAGCTCGAGCCGGCATGACACTTGATTGGGCCTTACGAAACTACAATTGGGTTTGTGTAAAGGCAGTTGCCAATAGCACTATAAATCCAATTAATTTTAACAATACTGGTATTTTGCCGGTAAAATGCGATGATAGTCAAAATCCTCTTGCGAAGTTCTGGCAAACAATTCTTACGTTTATAGTACTTCCTTCAATTTTTCTTATTGTACTTGCTGCAGCACTCATTATTATCGTCACGAGAGGAAGGAGCCTTACTTTTATGCGCTTTTTCCCGCGTTTCGTGGCAGTAATCTTACTTATTGCGTTCTCCTATGCACTTGTGCAATTTATTTATCAATTTACTGATGTTATTCAGGGATTTTTCTTGAGGACACAGGACAATCTTGTGTGTCCTCCAGATTGTATTTCACAAAGGGACTTGCTGTATGTTGGATGGAAATATGAAGATTTTCAAGGGCTTCGTCAGCTTGGTGATGGGAATACAGAGTCAGCCTTTATTACACTTCTTCTAACCAAGCTTACTGCGCTTACTTATTTTGTAATGGTAGGAATATTAATAGTAAGAAAAATTATTCTTTGGTTTTTTATTATCATCTCACCCGTATTTCCACTCTTGTTATTATTCTATCCAGTTCGTAATACTGGAAAAATCTGGATAGGAGAATTTTTCAGATGGCTTCTTTACGCACCGCTTTTTGCTATTTTCTTAAAAGGTCTTGTCTTTTTATGGAGAAATCAAATTCCAATGATGTTTTATAACCCTAATATCGGGAATCCAAACAGTGTTATCTTTCCTACTGCAGTTAATATTCTTCTTGGCGGTCCAAAGCAATTTGTTACCTACACGCAGCAATATGAAAACAGTGTGAATTTACCGGAGACATTTGCTCTCTATGTCGTTGCTCTTATTATGTTGTGGGTAGTTATCATTTTGCCGTTTATTCTCCTCCAAATTTTCTTAGATTATGCATCTAACTTAGCAGTTGGCGATACAACATTTATGCGAAACGTTATGGGCGTGGTAAGTAATAAAATAGTTCCACCTCCTCAACCTATAGGACCGGGTCCTATTGTTCCTCCTGGTACTGCTGGTGAAGCGCTCTCATTACCTTTTGCCAAAAAGATACCAATAAAAATACAGCCAACTGGTTCTGAACTTGAAATTCCAACAGTTACCACATCAACCTTTACTCAAACAATGAACATTCCTTTGACGCAAGCAAAGGGCGAGATGCTTGCTCTTACTAACTTATCTCTTCCTACTATGCGGGATATCGCAAAATATGAAACCTCGATGCTTGCTAGCGATAAGAACAGTCAAATAGAAGTGACCAGAATGCAATCAACTCTTGAAAAGATAGCCAATCCTACCCTACTTACTAGTACTGCAGACAAAGATAGATATGTTGAGGTGCGAGAGAGGCTTGAAAGAGAAAGTCAGCAGGGCAATGTAGTTGCTACGTCCATTTTACAAGCCGCCAATATGACTCAGAGAAATGAAACAACACAACTGAAAAATGTCTTGCAGCAAATCGCGAATCCCACAGCAGTTCCTCAAACCGTAGAAAGAGAAAAAATTATTGAGATTCGTAGTAACTTAGAAAAAGAAAGTCAGCAAGGGAACCAAGTAGCAACTACTATTTTACAAGCTTCTCAAACAATGTCACAAATTGAAACCAAAAGTTTGCATGAAGTATTAGAACAAATCGCTAAACCTGAATCAATAATAAACACTGTTGAAAGAGAAAAAGTTACAGAATTGCGTGAAAAACTTGAAAAAGAAAGTCAACAAAGTAATCAACTTGCTTCATCTATCCTTTCAGTTACCAATACTACCTCTACAACTGAGATTGAAAAGATAAAAGATCAGTTAAGAGAAGCAAGTCAAAAAGGTGATACATTGGCAACCACTATCTTAAATACCTCTCAACAAAATGCTACAACGCAAGTACAAGATATTCAACAAAAATTGGAGCAAGCAGAGAAATCAGGAAATCCTGTAGCTGCAAGAGTTATGTCTACTGTCAAAGAAAGAACGCAACAGGCAGCAACTCAAACCGCACCTGCAAATGTTCCTGTTGCAAATAGAGTACAAACAGTAAGCACGGAAGATTATGAAGCGGTACGAAAGATGTGGAAAGAAAACTACCAGAATGTTGATTTGCCTCAAGGAGTTGAAAACAGAAAAGCATGGATGAAACAAGATGTTGAGAATATCGACAATATTGTTTCTCTTCTTACTTCACAAGATCAAGAGAAGATGAATGAAGGAATGCAACAAGTATCCAATATTCTTCCATTCTTAATGGTGGGTGGTTTTTCTCAAACTGAAATTGTTCAGTATCTGAAAGCCAAGCAGGAAGCAGCCAAAGAAGTACTTGAGACAGTTGAGAAAGAAGAAACATCGGAAGAGACAATGGTATCAGTTCAGAGAAGTACTACTACCACTGCACATCAGACGATGACGATATCTACCGAAGAGAATGAAAATCAAGGAGAATCTTCTCTTGCGAATGTAGCCAAAAGTAGAACAACAGTTCTCCAACCGGAGCATGCAGAGATTTATCAACTGGTCAATCTTACTTTACCTACAATGACAGATATTGCACGTTTCGAAACAACAGTACTGTCCAAAGATACAACGCAGCAAACTGAGATACAAAAAATACAGGAAGTGTTACAACAGATTGCCAATCCAAGTATGGTTGCAGCTCCTGAAGAACGCGTTCGTGTTGAGCAACTTCGCTCAAAACTTGAGGAAGAAAGTCAAAAAGGAAATGCAGCTGCAAGTTTGGTTCTGACTGCAAGTACACAAAGTACTTTGAAAACAGGAGAAGTACCTGCAGGTACTCAATCTGTGGTAAATTCTATCCCTCAAGCTAATCCTGTCCAACAGGTGAGTGTAGAGGATTATGAAGCAGTCAAGAAGATGTGGAAAGAAAGTTATCAACATATAGAGGTGCCTGCGGGAATTGAAAACAGAAAAGCATGGATGAAACAAGATGTTGAGAAGATGGATGCTATCGTGAATAAGCTTACCTCCTCAGATCAGCAGAAGGTAGCAGAAGGAATGCAAGAGGTGTCAGATATTCTACCGTTCTTGCTGCTTGGAGGTTTCTCTCAAACTGAAATTGTGTCTTACTTAAAGGCCAAGCAGGAAGCAGCCAAAGAAGTACTTGAGACAGTTGAACAAGAAGAAAGTAGTGAGGATACTATGGTAAATGTCCAAACACAACAAACACAAACGCATCAGACGATGACACTTTCTGAAGAGGTAAAAGAAGAAAATACTCCAAACGTCAATATACCTCTATTACAACCACAAGAATCTCAAGTATTGCAACTTGCAAATATTGGTATTCCTACAATTAGAGATATTGTACAATATGAAACTACATTACTTTCCAAAGATGCGCCCCAACAAGCTGAAGTACAAAAAGTCAATGAAGTACTGCAAAAGATAGCCAATCCTGAAGTCATTCAAGAGACCACAGAAAGAGAGCATTTTACGGACCTTCGTGAAAAACTCATTGTTGAAACTACGAGTGGAAATCAAATGGCAGGTACACTTCTTGCAACAGCAAATACTGTGTATGAGAGTAGTGCATCTAAGGAGGATAGCGCTCATATACAAACAAAAATAATACTCAGTCAGATAGCAAATCCAAGTTTGGCTATGAATCAATCAGAGAAAGAAGCATATATGCAGTTGCATGACTCTCTTATGCAAGCTGGCCAACAAGGAGACCAAATTGCTTCGTCAATTCTTTCTGTCACCGATAAAACTTCGATTACTGATATTACAAAGATAGAAGAGCAATTAAGAGAAGCAAAAGAAAAAGGTAATTCCAATGTGCAGGCAGTACTTGCTCAAACTGAAAGAAAAAAACCACTTAATCTTCCTAATTCCAACAGAATTCAAACAGTAAGCCTTGAGGATTATGAAGCAGTACGTAAAATGTGGGAAGAAAATTATAAAACAGTTCCAGTTCCAGAAGGATGGAGTAATGATAAGAATGGAAGAAAAAGTTGGCTTAAGAAAGAAATTGAGAATATTATGGAAATAATTAACTTACTTATGTCCAGCGACCCGGAACAACAGGAAGAAGGTTTACGACGTGTACAACGTGTTTTGCCTTTCCTTATGCTTGGAGGTTTTTCAATTGATGAAATTGTTTCTTACCTGAAGTCAAAAATGGAAGCAGCTAAAGCAGTACTTACCATGCTTGAAGGAGAAGATAGCTCTGATGAAATGGTAGATGAGAAAAATCATTCAGAAGTACCAAATACTATGACAATGTCCCAGGAAGTACCGGATACTACGTTACCTGAAAATACTATTTTGAACAAAAATGAGAATGAAAAATAAATAGATATTGATGTTTCCTGTTTTTTAGTATTTAATAAATAATGAGTCTATGTTAGGTAGCCTATTTAATCAAAAGAAAAATCCTTCACAACCGCAAGGGGACACGCAACAAATGTCTCCTAATGGGCAACCATATGGACAAAATTCTCAACAATTTGAGAACAATCAATATGCAAATCAGCAATATCAAAATCAACAGTACCCAAATCAACCGTATCCAAACCAAAACCCACAATATATGCCACAACAAATGCAACCAATGCCAATGCAACAGCAGTCTATGCCAGGGAATAATCCTCAGACAAATGTAATTAGCTCAAGAATGAACCCTGTGATGCGGCAGAATTTATCTGCATTATCTCATCTTGATACACGTACTACTCAGGCACTTACTCATGCACAGGAGGAGACAAGAAGAATTCGTCAGCAATTTATTGAACCTGAACAGCTTTTGTATGGATTATTGTATGATCAGCAAGTATTCAAACTTCTTGAAGATTTTAATGTCGATGTGGCCAAACTTTCAAAAGAACTCCAAACCAAAGAGAGAATTGGAACCTTTATGGGGCAGCCGACTCTTAGCAAGACATCACAAGAAGTATTTGAACAAGCATACAGAGATACTAAAATGAGAGGACAAAGTTTTGTTGTTCCTGAGGATGTATTAGTAACTCTTTTTAACATTAATTTGACTACGGCAAGTTATCTTCAAGCACAAGGAGTGAAAAAAGAGCAAGTAGTTGAAAAACTTTCCAAAACAATATCTGCGACATACGGCAAAAAAAGCGCACTTGATAAATATGGTACTGATCTTACAGAACAGGCACGTCAAGGGAAACTTGATCCAGTTGCAGGACGGGATAAAGAACTTGATAGATTGATTCATATTTTACTTCGTAGAACTAAAAATAATCCTATTATTATAGGGGAGCCGGGAGTTGGGAAAACTGCAATAGTTGAAGGACTTGCAGAAAAGATAGTTTCAGGAAGTGTCCCAAAGGAGCTTCAGGATAAAAGAATTTTTCAGCTGGATATTTCTGCATTAGTTGCAGGAGCAAGCCATAGAGGTGAGTTTGAAGAGAGACTGAAAGAAGTAATTACTGATACACTGGCATCAGCAGGGCACACGATTCTTTTTATTGATGAGATACATACAATTATTGGTACAGGTGACAATGAAGGCTCACTTGACGCATCAAATATTATAAAACCATATTTAGCCCGGGGACAATTGCAAATTATTGGTGCTACTACAACAACAGAATTTAGAAAGAAATTTGAGAAGGATAAAGCATTTGAGAGACGTTTCCAGTCAGTACAAGCTGATGAACCGAGTGAAGAGAGCGCAATTGAGATGCTGAAAATTTTAAAACCAAAATATGAAATATTTCATAAAGTAACTTTTCCAGATGATACCTTAGAGGCAGCAGTAAAACTTTCCAAAAAATATGTCGGAGAGAGATTTTTGCCAGATAAAGCAGTAGATCTTCTTGATGAAGCAGCATCAGAAGTAAAGCTACAAATCGCAGCTGGAAAACGGCAGGATAACGTAGTGAAAAAAACAGATATCGAAACAGTAGTTAGTACCTGGACTGGAATTCCAATTACCAAGTTGACAGAGGATGAAAGTGAAAAGCTCTTACGTCTTGAAGAGCGTATTCACAAACGTCTTGTCGATCAGGAAGAAGCATGCGTTGCAGTGGCAGAAGCAGTAAGAAGAGGACGTATTGGGCTTGCCAGTGCCAATAGGCCAATTGCTTCTTTTGTGTTCTTAGGTCCGACAGGTGTGGGGAAAACAGAACTTGCCAAGACGCTTGCTGAAATACTTTTTGGGAGAGATGATGCAATGGTGAGACTTGATATGAGTGAGTACATGGAGAAACATGAAGTGGCAAAACTTATTGGAGCGCCTCCTGGATATGTGGGGTATGAAGAAGGAGGACAATTAACAGAGGCTGTACGGAAAAAACCCTATTCTATTGTACTACTTGATGAAATAGAAAAAGCCCACCCTGATGTATTTAATCTTTTGTTGCAGTTATTAGAGGATGGGAGACTGACTGATAATAAAGGGAATACTATCTCGTTTAAAAATACTATTGTAATTTGTACTTCTAATATCGGAAGTGCACTTATCCAACAAAGATTAAGCCTTGAAGATCCAAAAATCAAGAAAACTCCTGAGGAATATAATAAAACTTTTAAAGAGCTTAACGATGTAGTCAAAGAAGAACTTATCAAATTTTTCAGACCAGAGCTTCTTAATCGTTTTGATGAGGTAGTTATTTTTAAACCTCTACGGCTTGAACATATGTATGGTATTGCCAAGTTTAGTATCAAAAAAACTGCAGGACTTCTTAAAGAACAAGGGTTTGATTTACAAATTACCGATAAAGCAATTGAAAAGTTGGCAAAAGATGGCTATGACCCTGTATATGGAGCACGTCCTTTACGTCGTCTTGTGCAAACTGCAGTAGAAAATCCTATCGCCCTTGAAATTATTTCCAAGAAATTCGCAGTGGGTGATACTATTGTTATAGATTACGACGAGAATACCAACCAATTTATATTTTCAAAGCCCAACGAAGGGAAAGTAGCAGCAACAGAAAAATATGATGCACTCGTATATCGCACTGCATTCCGGAGAATAGCAAGTCCTATGGATGTGCAAAATCCAGCTGAGCACAAAATGCTCACTGAGCTTCATGATAAACTTATGGCACAAAGTCAACAAAATAATCAAATTGCAGCAGCTATCCTTGCAATTACAGAGATGACCTCAGATGGTGATGTATTGCGGATGAAACAACAGCTTGAGCAAACAAAAGAACAAGGTGACCCGTTGGCAACAGAAATTCTTCAAACAGTTGAGCAAACAATCATCATGGAAGAATTGTGGAATCTCAAAGTAGTACTTATGCAGATGATAAATCCTTTGACTGTCTCGAAAGAAAATAAAGAAACGTACACAAAACTACATGATACCGTATTACAGTTGAGCCAACAAGGGAATCCACTTGCAGGCGTATTACTTGCTATCAATGAAACAACTCCAGATGCAGATTTACAAAATATAAAACAGCAATTAGAGGAAGCAAAAGATCAAGGAGATACTACTGCTATTACAATTTTAACTTTAGCAAATCCTTTCCATGATCCAAACGTCAAAGTATCACAACAAGAACAAGCTTCACAAAATAATCAAAATCCCCAACCAGTACCACAACAAATGCAACCAATGCCTTCTGACCAAACATATCCTTTTGGTTTGGGTCAGCAAGATGCAAATGCTCCTGAAACGCCATCTCAAGGTGATATAAGACAACAAATGCCTTTTGATGAAAATAATCAGACAAACCAGCCAATACAAAATGGTATGGCAAATATTTCCTCTTCAAATGGTATGATGCAATCGGGAAATAATTAGTACTGATTGTATATGATGGTAATTGACACATATTCTTTTTTCTACTAATGTAGAAAGAGAATGGAAGAGGTGAAAGAGAAAACAACTCCAGCGGAAAAATTCTTTTGGCTGTATTTTAAAAATAATAGAAAAGAAATTTCTCTAGGTGTTTTACTTCTATTTATATTGCTGTTTTTCATTCTTATCTTTTTTAGTAGAATACATAAGAAATCAACAAGTATTCCTGCACAACCAATACCAACACCTGCACAGACTTCAGAGAAAGTGCCAGGACAAATTTTGGTTAAATTCAAACGTGCAGTACCCGAGGCAGTTATAGCAGAACACTTACAAGTATATAACGCATCTGTTTCAGGAACGATTAAGGATATTGGAGTAAGTATAGTACAGGTACCAAAAGGGCAAGAAGATGCTATACTTACTGCGCTTTCACATGATGCAATTGTTCAATATGTGGAAGCGGATTATTATTCCCATGCATTCGCATTTCCAAATGATCCCTATTTCTCAAATCAGTGGGGACTTCATAATACTGCACAAGCCATACAAGGAAAAACAGGAGCATCAAATGATGACATTCATGCAGTTGATGCATGGAATGTGACACAAGGTGATGGAATAAAAGTTGCGATTCTTGATACAGGTATTAATCAAAATCATCCTGACTTAGCATCAAAAATTGTACTACAAAAAATATTTTATACGAATTCTCTTGAAGATAACTTTGGACATGGAACGCATGTTGCCGGTATTATCTCAGCAGTAACCAATAATTCTCAAGGAGTTGCAGGTGTTTGTCCAAATTGCCAGCTTATGATTGGGAGAGTATTGGATGATAATGGTAGCGGGCCAACTTCAAATATCGCCACAGGAGTAACATGGGCTGCAGACAATGGCGCCAAAGTCATCAATATTAGTGCTGGAGATACTGTTTTTGTACAAGCACTTGCAGATGCAATAACATATGCGTGGAATAAAGGCGTAGTAATTACCGCTGCAGCAGGTAATTCGAACACAACACAAAAATTTTATCCTGCTGCCTATCCTAATGTGATAGCAGTTGCCGCAACCGATAATAATGATACAAAAGCGTCTTTTTCAAACTATGGAAGTTGGGTATTAGTAGCTGCTCCTGGAAGTAATATCTTTTCAACTCTTCCTGATCATACATATAATATGCAAAAAATGAGCACTCTCAATTTAAATTATGATTATCTTTCTGGTACTTCAATGGCAAGTCCATTTGTTGCAGGTGCTGCTGCATTAGTTTGGGCATCGCCGTATGGCACATCAAATACAGCAGTCGTACAAAGACTTGAGAATACCGCAGATAAGATAACAGGAACTGGTACCTACTGGAAATATGGACGAATAAATGTGGCAAATGCAGTAGGTTTTAGTGTAACTACACCAACTGTACAGCCTTTAACTCCACCAACGTCTACTCCTACTCAACAACCAAAACAAACAATTGCACCAACTATTCCTCATGTAACACCAACTCCTACCTTGCCTTTTGCAACTCCTACTTTTTATTGCGCTGGGGGAGTAAATTGCCTACCATCAACTATTCCATCTCCTACTGTTCCAGTTATCCAAAATACTCCTCGCCCAACTCAAGTTTTTCAAAACGGAACTCCTACTTCAGTGATTACATTTGGAGTACCTACTAATGTTCCAGGTATTTTAGGAGGAAGAAATCATGGTGGAAACAATAATAACTTCCAGCGACTTCGAAACTTTCTTATGCAGCTTGTTAAGCTACTCTTAAAAATGCTTTTTCCATTCTTCTAAGAACAACCTTATTTGTAATTTATATTTAAACTTTCTATACTAAAACTATACTCAAAAAAAATTATGAGAGAATATATGTTACTTCCTGGAGCATTTTTAAAATTTTGGTTTATTGAAGCGCCTTTGATAATGATAAAGTTTTTCGTATCTCTTAATCAAGCATTTTTCCAATTATTTTCCTTGTCATTATTTTTAAAAACTTTTTTTAAACCTCTTAAGAATGAATATCGGCCTGGTTTAGTACGGTTTTCAATTATCATGGGCATTGTAGTAAAAACTGTATTTATTCTAGTTGACTTACTTTTATTTTCTTTATTACTTAGTGTTGAGCTAATAAGCCTCATTGTGTTTCTCATTTTCCCATTCGTATCTTTGATTTTATTGATAATGCCAAACATATGATCACGTATGCCAGACTCTATCATTTCTACCGCACTGCAACACTCCGCAGTATAAGGCTATTAGTATTCTTTCTTTTACTTTTTGTAATAGTCAATGTAATATCAAGAGGTTTATTTCCTCGGTTTCCTCTTTTTTTGTTAAACCTTTTTATTATGAGTGAAATTTTTTTTCGTTTTAAAATCGCGCGAACTACACCATATATAAAAGTAACTGCGAATAAAGGAGAAAATCCGCTCATTTCTTTTAGTATGAATGCTCTTTATACGTACTTAGTGAATCAAAAGTCGTCATCCATTATTGCAAAGCTTATGAGTAATTCTCAAGTTCGTGCAATATTTGAGAAAGCAAATATTCAGGAGAAAGAGTTGTCTCTTCTTGACTATGAAAAAAATCTACTGGCAAAGACGGCATTTGATGTGGCAAGAAATAGAAATGGCCAATTTGTAACTACAATGGATTTGATAACTGCGTATCTTCTTGATACAGAAGGACAAACAAAACTACTCTTTAATAAGAAACTCAAGTCAGAAGAATTATATGCTATTTTGCATTGGGCAAGCAAGAATTTTCCTGATGAAGAAATGCCCAAGCAGATAGCAATCCATTTATATGGTTCAGGAATTGGTGAATTTCTCACCACCGGATGGACTCCTGAAACAGAGAAATATACTCGTGAAGCAATATCAGGAGAAAAACCTCTTCTTATTGGCCGTGAAGGAGAATTTAAATCTCTTACTGATACATTATTGAAACCTGAAAACAACAATGTGTTATTAGTAGGTGAACAAGGAGTTGGAAAAGAGACACTTGTACAAGCGCTTGCATATTATAGCATTGATAATGCTCTCTCTGCAAAATTAAATGATAAAAAAATACTCGAATTTCTCGTTGGACCATTTATTGCAGGCGCAAAGGAGAGAGGCGAATTGGAAGAACGATTACAGGCAATACTTGCTGAGCTTTCTCATTCAGGACAGGTCATTATCTATATTCCTGAATTTCAAAATATTATTGGTGCATCGTCTTACAATCTTGATATTTCAGGAGCACTGCTTCCTTATCTTCATGATGGCAATGTGCTTATTATTGCTACTATGACAAACGGGAATTACAAGAATTACATGGAGAAAAATCCCTTAAAGGAAGTATTTGGCATAATTGAATTGAGAGAACCTGATACACATACTGCATTACAAATGGTGTTTGAAAAAGCATCTGAGATAGAAAAGAAAACAGGTGTTATCCTGAGTTATCGCGCACTCGTTGCTGCAGTTGAATTTGCCAACCGCTACTTTCAGGATACTGTACTTCCAGGCAGTGCAATCTCACTTCTTGAAGATGTAGCAGCTAGTACTGCAGTATCAGGCAGCAGTCAGTATGGGAGTTCTCATCGAAAAATCGTTTTGGAGGAAGATGTCACTCGTAAAATAGAAGAGAAAATGCATGTCGCTATTTCAGCTCCTACTGGACAGGAAAAAGACTTACTCCTTCATCTAGAAGACAAATTACATGAACGGGTTATTGATCAAGTGGATGCAATTACTGCAATAGCAGAAGCAATGCGAAGAGTACGTTCCGGTATGATAACCTCAACACGGCCCATTTCATTTCTTTTCTTAGGTCCAACAGGTGTTGGGAAAACTGAAACTGCAAAGGCTTTGGCTGATTTATATTATGGAGGAGAAAAAAATATGCTACGGCTTGATATGAGTGAATATGGAGACGAAGAGGGAGTAAAAAGACTTTTGGGTGCTGCACCTGGTGAAGGACGAGAACGGGGAGAATTAACCGACAAAATTGCTGATAATCCTTCTTCTTTGGTGCTTCTTGATGAATTTGAAAAAGCACACCCTAAGATACTTGATCTTTTTTTACAAGTTCTAGAAGATGGAAGACTTACTGATAATAAAGGACGAACAGTATCATTTATCAATACTATTATTATTGCAACATCCAATGCTGGAGCAGAATTCATAAGAGAAGAAATCGAGAAGGGAACGCCAATTGATAAAAATTTCCAGCATAGGCTTTTTGAATATATACAATCCAAACTTATCTTCAAACCTGAACTTCTCAATAGATTTGATGATGTAGTTACTTTCAAGCCCTTGGGTGAAACAGAAGTCACACAAATAGTAAAACTTATGCTCAATAGCATCAGTAAAGCATTATATGAACAGGATATTGATGTCGTATTTACTGACAAAGTTATTGCCAAAATTGCCAAAGAAGGATCTGATAAGGAATTTGGCGCTCGACCTCTTAGGCGTTATATTCAGGATACAATCGAAGACGTATTGGCAAAGAAGAAACTTGCAGAAGAAATAAAGAGAGGAAACAGAGTATCTCTGACAACTGATGAAAATAATAACTTACAGGTAGTTATTAGCTAACGAAGAAATATTCCATCTACGAGCTATCTATGTTAGTCTATAAATAGGATATGAAAATAAGGAAAATTTTGCTTTTCATTATCATAAGTTCTGTTCTCTTGTTTGTTTCAGAAATTTTTTCCCCTTCACAAGTAGTAGCACAAACGATAACCCCGACATCTACTTCCAGTTCAACATATACTATAACAGGAAATTTTTTCTACGATACTAATGGAGATTTAAAGAAAGATAATGGAGAGGTGAATACGAACTATATAGATGTAGCCGGATGTAATAATGGAACTCTTTCCTATACTACTCCAGGACAATACAGGATAAGTATAATAGGCGGAGGAACGTGTACCATCAATTACGGAAGTATTACATCGCCACCTGCCGGGTATCAGATTACTTATCCTTCCGGAAATCCTCATAGTTTTACGGTAACTATTGGTTCTACCTGTAACGTGGATGGAACAACAGGAGGAACATGTAGTGGAGGAAATATCAGTAATCTTAATATTCCTCTTGGTGCTACTGCTGCACCTACGCTAACACCTACTCCTACATCAGTTCCCGCTACCTATAAAATTTCAGGTACTGTATTTGTGGATGCAAATAATGATGGAAAATTGGATAATGGAGAAAGTCCCTACAAAGCAAGCACTATTACTATTTCTCTTTCCGGTCCTGTAAATACATTTACTACGACCGCAAATGGTGCATATACCTTCTCAAATTTACCTATAGGAACCTATACGCTAACTATGACGGTACCGGCAGGATATAATACAACTTCTGTTAATCCAGCAACAGTAACGGTGAACGCTAATGCAACGCAAAATTTTGGAGTTAGTAGTAATGTATGTACTGCGGGTAGTGGAGCTTCCGAGGTTATGCTTATGTTTGATCATTCACAAAGTATGGCAGATAAAGACCCTGCAACAGGCAATACTAAAATAAGTGAAGCAATAAAAGCAGCACAAACATTTCTTAATCTGCTCAATCAAAATAATCCTGGGGTAAAAGTAGGTCTTATTGAATTTGCTGCCGCAGATAACTACCCCAATCTTGCTGATACCTCGGTTGTTGTGCCTCTCATTCAACTCTCGAGTAACTATTCAAATCTTTCTAATGCTGTGAATCAAATGAAGATTGCATCAACACAGGGTACCTGTTTTGACTGTGCGGTTGATCTTCTCAACAAAGAACTGAAAGCCAATAGCACTCCCTCTGCAAAACATTTAGCAATTCTTCTCACAGACGGGAAGGCGAATGAAGATATTGCAAATGGTACCAATAATGTCGATCCTACCACTGCAGAAAACGCTGCTATGAATTTAGTCAATTATGGTGATAATAATTTAAACATAGATTATTATACTGTTGGGGTTGGGAATGGGAATAATATCGACCCTGCATTTCTTCAGCAGATTGCAAACTCAACCGGTGGTCAATACTTTAACGATCCAACCAATGGTGATTTAACTTCTATTTACACACAAATTGCCGGTAAACTAAATACTGCAGCAATTAAAGGTATGGTATATAAAGATGCCAATAATGATGGCAAGTACGACACAGGTGATACTCCACTGCAAGGATGGACAGTGCAAAATACTGGACCTTCAGGTAAGCAAACAGCAACAAGTGATAACAATGGCAAATTTTCATTTGGCAATCTCTGTATTGGACAATATACTACTCAGGAGACTCTTCAGTCCGGGTGGATACAAACCCAACCGCAAAATCCCAATTTCTGGACTACGCTAGTAACGAGCGGAAATTCATTTAATAATATCAATTTTGGAAATTTACAAGGATATACTGTTTTAGGAAGTGTATTTGTAGATGTAAATAAAAATACTACTAAAGATAGTGGAGAACCAAATTACACAGGATTACCTATACAGATTAACACGAGTGCTCCAGGAGCAACTGTGAGTTACCCAAGTCCTGGTACATTTAAAATAAGCGGAATAACTACAATTAGTGCACCAATTAGTGTACAGTTTACAAACGCTTCTACAATACTGAATACAGGGTACCAAATGATTTACCCGTTAGGTACGCCTCCAGCTTTTTCTGTTACTGTAGGTCCGTCATGTAATATCAAGAGTGTATCAAACGGAGCACAATGTGACGCATCAGGCAATATCTCAAATCTCAATTTTGCTATCAGTAATTCATATCCTTGGATGCAATCTTCTGATTTAAATATCCGTGATGATTTCGGATTTAGTGACAATATCTCTTCTACTTCTTTGTGCACCGATTATACCTCAAAACCTGATGCATCATCAGCGAATCCCGGATATCCAGGAATAATTTTTTCTGGGCAAGTAAATGCGTTCTTCTGGCAGGGCAAGGCATCAAAAAAAAATTGGATAGTGGGAAGTTCACTTTACCCTGAGGTATTCCAGAGTAGCAGTAATTTAAAAACAGAATACGATTATTTGCTCTCTACTATTAAGAATTCTGGAGCAACTATTACTGATTTTACTGCGATTACTGATGCAAGTGGGAATCATACATGTAATAATCTTTCGAATTGTTCATTACCACCTAATCTGGCTCCAGGAGTGTATCAGGCATCAGGAGATGTAATACTTACCGGGAGTGGGAGTCCTGTAGCCTATACGTTTTCTGCCAATAACGGACACTATATATTTCTCGTCAATGGAAACATAACGATAAAGGAACGAATTGTTACCCCCAATGGGACCAATGCAATATTTTCATCGGCTGGTAATATTATCATTGATAAAACAGTTGGTGCTTCAAGTTTAACTTGCAATGATTCTCCGGGAGAAATTCAAGGAATTTATAGTGCTGATAACCAATTTATTGTCGATGGCTATCATGATTGTGTTACTCCTCAAGTTGATAGTATATTGACGATTGAAGGAACAGTTATTGCCAACGCTGCAAGACAAAATACCCAAGAATCATTCATCTTTAACAATAGAGACTTGTGTGGTAATGACCCAAGTTATCCTGTTGTTTTCTTACGAGCTCGTCCTGACTTTATTCTTTCTGCACCTGATGTGGTAAAACAAAATACATTTGTTACACAAGAAGCCTTGCCATAGAAATTGCTACGTAAAAAACATCTATAAGGGTTGAAGGTTATGCCTCTATCTGGTATACTTACCTCACTATGCCAGCGATACAAAGAAGCGAATTTGCATTAGCATTAAATCAAGTTGCCTCAGAACGTGGAGTTGATGTAAATGTTGTGCTTGATACAGTAAAAAATGCTATTTTGGCAGCCTACAGAAAGGACCATCCTGGAATTGAAGTTACCGAATACACAGCAGAACTTAATCCCAATACCGGTGAAGCACGAATTCTTCATAATAGTGAAGATGTTACTCCCCCTGGATTTGGAAGAATTGCAGCTCAAACTGCAAAGCAGGTAATTCTTCAAAAGATACGAGAGAAAGAAAAGGAAGCAATTTTATCAGATTATAAAGTACGAATTGGGACAGTAGTGAATGGAATGGTTCTCAGATTTGCAGGGCCAAATATCATTGTTGATATTGGGAAAACAGAGGCAATCATGCCTCCATCAGAACAAATTCCAAGTGAAAAGTATCATCTCAATCAACGTCTTTCATTTTATCTTCTTGATATTCGGGAAGGACTCAAAGGTGAGGAGGTTATCGTATCAAGAAGCCATAATGGTCTTATTGAAGGGCTTTTCAAAAGAGAAGTACCGGAAGTTTCTCAGGGCAGTGTAGAAATTAAAAACGTAGTTCGGGAAGCAGGAAATCGATCAAAAGTTGCAGTCTTTTCAAAACAGCCTGGTATTGATCCTGTTGGGTCATGCGTTGGACAAAAAGGCGTACGTGTACAAGCAATCATTCAAGAATTAAATGGTGAAAAAATCGATATTATCCAATGGTCAGATGATGCCAAAACCTATATTGCTCAGGCACTTTCTCCTGCCAAAGATGTACAGGTAGAAGTAGATGAAGATGAAAAAACTGCTCATGTAATGGTACCCAAAGAAGAATTATCTCTGGCAATAGGAAAAGATGGACAAAATGTACGCTTGGCATCAAAACTCACTGGCTTCAGGATTGAAATTGAAGGAAAAGGCGGCAGTGAAGTTAATGAACCATCGCATGAAGAAGCGAAAAGTACAGAACCTGTAGAAACACACCCGGCATAGTATGAAGCAAGGAGTACTTTTAGATACAAGTGAAGAAGCAAAAGTATGGATAGCAAGAAAAAGATTACTCACAATGAATCAGTTACCTCATTTCCTCCAGTAGTTGCAGTACTTGGTCATGTTGACCATGGCAAAACCACCTTACTTGATGCAATACGCAAATCTTCAATCGCACAAAGAGAAATTGGAGGAATTACTCAAAAAATCGGCGCATCATCAATTGAAATAATCCATGAAGGTAAAAAGAGAACAATCACATTTATTGACACTCCAGGTCATGAAGCGTTTTCAAAAATGAGAGGAAGAGGTGCCCAAGCAGCAGATGTCGCACTTCTTATTGTTTCTGTAACTGATGGAGTAATGCCGCAAACCAGAGAAAGTATTGAAATTCTTAGAGAAACAGAGACTCCTTTTATTGTAGTACTTACCAAAATCGACCTCCCAACCAAAAATCCTGATAAAGTAAAACACGATTTGCTCAAAGAACAGGTTATGCTTGAAGGTTATGGTGGAGAAGTGCCAGTCATTGAAGTTTCTGCAAAAACCAATCAGAATGTAAAGGAGCTTTTGGATTTGATTCTTCTTATGTATGATTTTCGTAAAACGCCTGAATATGAAAAAGAAATAACAAGCGATGCGTCTTTTCGTGCAGTCGTGATAGAGTCAAAAATGGATAAAAAAACCGGTCCTCTCGCCACAGTTGTGATAAAAAATGGAACAGTTCATCTTCGTGATGAACTCCTGGTAGATAAGCAACTATTTAAAGTAAGAGCACTCATCACTACTCAAAACATACAAGTTCAGAAGGCAACTGTTGGTGAAGCAATTGAAGTGTTGGGTTTTACAACGGTTCCCGCTGTTGGCAGTATTGTTTCATCCACGGCAAATGCATTACCTCTTGTACAAAACAACTTGCCGGCAACTACAAAACAACTCAAAAGAGAACTCATCTATAAAAGAGATGAGACTAAATCCGGGATTTCCGCAATCCTTGTTGCTGATACCCAAGGATCACTCGAGGCAATTATGAATGCACTTCCAAAAGATGTTGAGCTTCTTCTTTACAAAACAGGAGAGGTTACAGAAGCAGATATTCTGCTTGCGAAATCCACTGGCTCAATAGTGCTGAGTTTCAATACTAAAATCCGGCCGGAAGTCCAGAAGCTCGCAATTACTGAGAAAGTCCTTTTCCGCAATTATCAAATCATCTATGAGTTACTTGATGAGGTACAGGATGCCTTAGAAGGTAAGAAACTTGCTGAGATGGAGCAAGTCTTTGGCAAAGCCAAAGTTTTGGCCAAATTTCCCTTTGAGAAGACCAATGTATTTGGCATATCAGTTTCAGACGGGCGTATCGCGCGTGGAGATAGGGTAAGGATTCTAAGAGGTGAGATTCTCATCGGAGAAAGCTCAATCTCATCCCTTAGAGTTGGGAAAAATCCTACTTCAAAAGTCGAAAAAGGACACGAAGCAGGCATACTTTTGTCTCCTTATCTTGACATACAAGTAGGGGATGTTATAATACCCCATAGTTGATGAATTCAGTAGCTATGGATAACAATACAGTTCAACGGATAAAAGATATCATTGCAAAGGGTGAGAATCTCTCAATTGCGGTTGGGAAAAACCCTTCACTGGACGAGATGGCGGGAGCGCTATCTCTCTTTTTGGCCTTCAGAGAAGCAAATAAAAGAGTAAGTATTGCATGTCCAACAGACCCACTTGTTGAGATTTCCTCTCTTGTCGGAATTGACAAAGTCCAAAATAAACTCTCAGGAGATGGGGGAGATCTCACTGTTTCTTTTCCTTATCAGGAGGGAGAGATAGAGAAGGTTTCCTACACTGTTGAAAATGGCTATCTCAATATTATTGTAAAAGCTGGCGAGCATGGACTTTCATTTGACGAACGGGATATTAAATATATCCGCGGTGGAGGATTAATTGATTTGCTTTTTATCGTTGGTACCCCAAGCCTTTCTGATCTTGAAGGATTATACGATGAAGAAAAATTCCGCGATACAACTGTTATCAATATCGACAATAAACAAAATAATCAAGGGTTTGGAGACGTAGTACTCGTATCTCCCAAATTCTCATCTGTGAGTGAACAGATTACCGATTTTATCCTTTCTTTAGGTCTTCGAATTGATAAGGATACTGCACAAAATCTCTTAAGCGGTATTATACAGGCAACTGATAATTTTCAAAGCCCAAATACAAGTATGGTTGCATTTGAGATGTCAGCATTTCTCATGAGAAAAGGCGCACAAAGGCCAGGCGCTCGTGAACATCTTGAACAAAGAGAACAAAGACAACGTCCTCAACTTTCTCAGAGGCAAAATCAACAGAGAAGGTTTGATGATACCAGACAACAGCATCAGTCTCAACCTCAACAGCAAGCTCAATCTAATCGACCTGCACCTGAAGAACCAGAAGAAAATCAACAAGATGAGGAAAATCCGCCATCTGACTGGCTGACTCCTAAAGTCTTTAAAGGCTCATCCAATGTCTAATCACAGTAGAGTACTCTTGTGAATCTCCTTTTCGCATGATATAATACAGTTTATGCCATTATCAACTACACAAAAGCAGGAAATTATAAAAGAATATCAAACCACAGACGGCGATACAGGAAGTCCTGAAGTGCAAATTGCTCTTTTGTCAAAAAGAATTGAGCGACTTGCAGGGCACTTAAAAGAGCACGATCATGATGTACACAGCAGACGAGGTCTTCTTTCAATGATTGCCAAAAGACGACGCTTGATAAACTTTCTTAAAAAAGTTGATGAAACTAGAGTCCGTTCCATCTTAAAAAAAATTGGACTTTCGGATTAATTAAATGGAAAAAACCTCAGTAACACTCGATTTTGCAGGAAAAACTTTAACACTTGAAACAGGTGATTTAGCAACTCAAGCAACATCTTCAGTACTTGCCAGACTTGGTGATACTATGGTATTGGTAACGGTAGTTGAAGGACTTGAGAGAAAAGATGTTGATTATTTCCCTCTTTCAGTTGAATACGTCGAAAGACTCTATGCAGGTGGACGCATCAAAGGAAGCAGATGGGTTAAGCGTGAAGGACGACCATCTGATGAAGCAATTCTTACTGGACGTTTAATTGACAGATCAATTCGTCCACTTTTTCCAAAAGAGTTCAAAAAGGATGTACAGGTAGTTATAACTGTACTTTCAGTTGATGGAGAAAATGAACCGGATATTTTGTCCCTTATCGCAGTATCTGCAGCGCTTAGTATTTCACGAATTCCTTGGAAAGGGCCAATTGGTGCAATACGAATAGGACTTGTCAAAGATGAAGAAGGAAATACAGAGTATCTTCTCAATCCAACAGTATCAGAACTCGAATTTTCAGAGCTTGATTTGGTAGTATCCCAAACAAAAAATAAAACACATATGATAGAGGCAGGGGGTTTGCAAGTTCCAGAAGAACAAGTGGAAGAAGCCATAAAAAGAGCTCACGCAGAAACTGAAAAAGTAATTGAGTTTATCGAAGACTTAACCAAAAAAATCGGACAGAAAAAAACTGCTGTTACTCCAAATGTACAACTTTCAGAAACAGTCGCACGTCTTGAAAAAACATACAAAGAAGAGATTCTTGAATTAGCGAAAGCACGCGCCAATAGAGAAACTGGACATGAGGAGACAGACGAACTTATTGATAGAATTTTTGAGCAGGAAAAACTTGCCAATCCATCACTTGAGATTGACAAGAAAGTTATTGCCGCTGCAATTGAGTACATCATGTTTAAGCAAATCAGAAAAGATGTTGTTGAAAAAAGCAAAAGAATTGATGGAAGAAAAATTGATGAGATTCGTCCATTGGGAGCACGAGTTTCCGTACTTCCTAGAACTCACGGTTCAGCACTTTTTCAGAGAGGATTAACACAAGCTTTAACTGTTGCAACACTTGGTTCTCCCCGTCTTGAGCAGATTATTGAATCAGCAGAAGGAGAAGAAACCAAACGCTATATTCATCATTATTCAATGCCGCCATATTCAGTTGGAGAAACAGGAAGAATGGGGACTCCAAGTAGACGGGAAATAGGTCATGGAGCACTCGCAGAACGTGCACTGCTTCCGGTAATTCCAAGCAAAGAAAAATTTCCCTATACTATCCGGGTAGTTTCAGAAATTCTTTCATCAAACGGAAGTACGTCAATGGCATCAACATGTGGTTCAACCCTTGCATTAATGGATGCCGGAGTACCAATTGAAAGTCCAGTTGCCGGTATCTCAATTGGCATGATGTCCAATGAAGAGAAATATGTACTTCTTACAGATATCATTGGACTTGAAGATTTTTCAGGAGATATGGACTTTAAAGTCGCAGGAACTGAAAAAGGAGTTACCGCAATTCAACTTGATGTAAAAATTCCAGGTCTTACACTTGAGCAAGTAAAAGAAACCTTCAAACGCGCACGGGAAGCACGTATGATTATTTTGGAAAAAATGCTTTCTGTAATTCCTCAATCACGTGAAGCTGTATCTGAATATGCGCCAAAGATTGAACTTATCAAGATTCCTCTTGATAAAATCGGAGAAGTAATAGGCCCCGGAGGACGAAATGTCAGAAATATTATTGCCCAGACAGGTGCTACAGTTGATATAGAAGATGATGGTACAGTTACTGTTACTGGTCTCTCGGAAGAAGAAGTCAAGAAAGCATCAGACTGGATTAAAGGCATGACAAGGGAGGTTACACCTGGAGAAGTATTTGAAGGAGAAGTAAAAAGAATTCTTCCTTTTGGTGCATTTGTTGAGTATTTGCCAGGAAGAGAAGGAATGGTACATGTTTCTAAAATGGGACGCGGATTTATCAAAAGTCCTGAAGAAGTAGTATCAATCGGTCAAAGGGTCAAAGTAAGAGTGAGTGAAATTGATGATCAAGGAAGAATCAATCTCTCTATGCTTTTTGGAGAAGACGCAGAACAAAAGCGTAGAGATGTGCATGAAGATAGAGGAGACAGAGGAGAACGCCGTCCACGACCTGGAAGTGGAACCGGCATGCATCCTTTATCACGTCAATTCCAGAGAGAACGAAGTGGTAGCCGTACTAATAACCGTAATTCCGGCCGCAAACGCTTTAGATAGTTTAAAATTAAGAAGCATCCCACAGGCCTCTGCGAGGGATCTTCGAAGAATCAAGAAATAAGGAAATAAAATCGTAAACCCCAAATACCAGGCTCTAAATAAATTCGAAATTACAAAAAACAAATATAAACTCCATCTCTCTTTTGTCTTTTTATAAAATCATGTAATATATTATTATGGATATTAATGGGAAAACGCAGTCGTCTTCTGGAGATTCTTCATCTCAAAATGCAGGTGATCACGGTGAATCATATGATCAGGTAAGACATCTTGGAGAACTTGTGGAAAATGCTGAGTTGCCAGATGATCTAAAGCAAACTTTAAATGATAGAATTTCGCGTCTTGCACTTATCCGCTCAAGCTCCGGCTTTATGAGTACTACGTACATATTGGAATATGAGAGCACATCTTCCTATATAAACTGGATTGTTGGACTTCCCTGGGATAAAAGCAGCAAAGATATTCTTGATTTACAAAAAGCAAAGGAAATCCTTGATAAAAATCATTTTGGATTGGAAGGTATAAAAAGCAGAATTCTTGAATATCTTGCAACCATTATTCTTAATACCAAAAACAATACCAAAGAGAATTTGCAGCATGCGCCTATTCTTTGTATCATCGGACTTGCAGGAACAGGAAAAACGACCTTGGCAAAATCAATTGCAGAAGCATTGGGGAGAAACTTTGAGAGAATTCCGTTTGGAGGTATGGCAGACTCACGTGCTTTAAGAGGCCAATCGCGAGCCTTTGCGGATGCAGAACCTGGCTCAATTATCAAAAAATTGGTGCATGCCAAAACCAATAATCCCGTGATTCTTCTTGATGAACTGGATAGGGTTACTGAATCTGCACGTGCAGATATTATGGGAGTACTTCTTGAAGTGCTTGACCCTGGACAAAATACAGCATTTACTGATCATTATATTGATTATCCATTTAATCTTTCTCAAGTTTTATTTGTCGCAACAGGGAATAATACTACTAATATTTCAACTGCTGTTCTTGATAGACTTGATATTTTACAAATGCCTTCCTACACTGATGAAGAAAAACTGGTGATTGGGGAGAAATATCTTTTTGAGAGGATTCGTAGAGAAGTTGGGCTTACTCCACAACAACTGCAAGTTGATGAAAATGTCTGGCCCAATGTCATCAGACCTCTTGGATTTGATTCAGGAATCAGAAGCTTAGAACGTACTATAAATGGAGTATGTAGAAAAGCAGCACGGCTTATTGTTGAAGGAAGTGCACAAAATATACGGATAACTCCTGAGAATGTGAAAGAATTTCTCCCGAGTTGGTAACTGGCGCCTTTTTTCTACTTGTGAAAGTTCAACGATATCAGTATACTGTACAACATAAAATATGGTTGATGAAATAACTACTGTTCCCCAAAAAGAAGATACTGTTTCATTTATCCCTCTTGGTGGAATTGAAGATGTAACTCGCAATATGTATCTGTATATTTACAAAGATCAAATACTGATAGTAGATTGTGGGCTAGGGTTTCCTGATGAAACAATGCTTGGGGTTGATTTATTGCTTCCTGATATTTCTTATTTATTAAATACCACTAAAAAAATCGTTGGAATGGTTTTGACTCATGGACATGAAGATCATATTGGCGGTTTGCCTTTTATCTTGCCGCAATTGCCGTCCTTTCCAATTTATGCCAGTCCGCTGACTGCAGCACTTGCCAATGAAAAACTAATAGAGTTTAGTCTAGCTCCATCCGTTCAAACAGTGCCATTTGATAGCGGAGATATAAAAATTGGTGATTTTACTACGTCTTTTCTTAGAGTAACCCATTCAGTTCCGGATAGTGCCAATATTGTCATTAAAACTCCTGTTGGGAATTTGTTTCATGGAAGTGACTTCAAATTTGATTTGACTCCTGCTGACGGGAAAAGAACGGAATTCTCAAAAATACTCAAAGCTTCAGAAGAACAAGTGCTTTGTCTTATGTCTGACTGTTTGGGAAGTGAAAGATCAGGATTTACACCATCTGAGGAAATGCTTGAACAAAATTTTGAGCGGGAAATGCGTGAATGCAAAGGCAAATTTATCATTACTACCTATTCATCCAATGTCTCACGTCTTAATCAAGCCATACAAGTTGCACAAAGACTTAACAGAAAAGTATGTTTTGTAGGACGCTCGCTTGTGAAAGTCAAACTTATTGGACAAAAGATGGGGTACCTCGCCCTGAATAAAGGAACAGAGGTAGCAATTGATGAATTATATAAATATAAAGATAATCAACTTCTTCTTCTGGTTGCAGGAAGTCAAGGGCAGGAAAATTCCGCAATGTCGCGCATTGCAGAAGGTGAACATAAGGAAATAAAACTTACTCCACAGGATGTAGTAGTTTTTTCATCTGATCCAATACCAGGCAATGAAGTAGCAATTAATGCGCTCGTTGATACTATTTCCAAAAGGGGAGCACGTGTTGTCTCATCTGCTAATTCACACGAAATCTTTCATGTCTCAGGGCATGGCTCATCAGGTGATCATATGCTTCTTATTGCCCTTACCAAACCTCGTTTTATGGTTCCAATATCAGGCACGTATCGGCAGATGGTCAACTATCGGGACCTGACCCAAAAAATGGGATATAAAAGGAGTGACTTATTCCTTATTGAAAACGGCCAGGAAGTGGTATTTGGAAAAAATTCCATGAAACTTGGAAATTTAATTGATATTAAAAATGTATATGTAGATGAAATGTCAGGAGAGGAACTTGAAAATTTCGTCATAAGAGATAGAGAAAAGCTTGGTAAGGAAGGAATCGTCATTGTAATGGCAGAAATTAATGCGTCAAACGGAAGACTTGCCAGCAAACCGGAATTTATTATGCGCGGGTTTGTATTGCAGGATGATAAACTCTCGTCATCTCTTATGAAAGAGATGGAGAAAAGTTTTGCAAACTACAAGGGAAGAGTATCTAATTGGCCGCATATGAGAAAACTGGTTGGTGATACCACAGAGCGGTTCCTCTACAAACGCTATCATCGCCGTCCACTCGTCATCCCCGTTATCATAGAGGTCTAAGACAAAATTTGATATAGTTAAGTAAGTATGGAAAACCAGGATGCAGGTTTTGCGGTCGCTACAGCAGATAGACAAAAATCACATGAAACAGAAACTGATACAAAAGATTTCAATGGGTTCCATGCACGGCTTCTTATCGGTGGAGAAGCCATAAATCCTGACAAGACTGATTTACCTCTTTTATCAGAAGATTCTTTACATCCAGAAGGCACGTATACAGTTTTGCAAAAAGCTTCAGATAACGAGCGGCTAGAGCATTGGCAAAGGAAAGGTATTACCAAATTTGAAGATCAAAAGACAAATTGGATAGAGAGTTTTAAAAAATCGATAGATGCTAAAAAAGATTTTTTTACGAATGCAGGAAAAGAACAAGCTGACCTATATCTAAAGCTTGGAATAGATGTTCAAAGTTTTACTGATGAACAAGCGGAAAATTTTTATAAGAACTATTTCACCGGAGAAAATAAAAACTCTCAAATAGATAAATTTATTAATGATATAAAGAATGCGTATACAGAAAATGGCACACTAAATCGTGAAGCTTTAATGCGAAATATTGAAGGGATAAAATGGTTGGCAAATGTATTTGGGAGCAATTCTGCAGAAATTATAAAACACGTAACTGATTTTACCACGAGAAATGAAGAAGAAATACGTGAGTCTTTAAATAGTGTGAATAAAGAAGTAGAGGAAAATGGAAAAAAAGGGCCACGAATTAATATACTTAATTCGTATGAAAAAGAGTTGCTTGCATTTTTATGGAAACATGGAAAACCAACTCCTCAGCCAGAACCACAAACAGCACAGCAACATCAACCTGAAGCCACACAAATGCAAAATCCAATTCCTCCAGAAGCAGCACCTGTAATACAGAATGTTGAGGAATCGTCAGTGTTGGAAGAATTTCCTGAAGCAGAACGTGCGAATGCAGCTTCATATATTGATACGTTAAAAATATTATTGAATAATATGCCAGAAAAAAAGCAAGAAGAGTCCTTTCTATTTAAGAAAATATACGATGAGCATCAAGGGAATATGGAAGCATGGGTAAAATCTTTATTAGAATTTTATAAAATTAGTTCAAACGGTTCAAGTTACGTGCTTTCAATTTTAAGAAACCATATAGGAGAAGTAACACAATTAGTTGGAGGAGAATTTAGGGCAAAAGCGCTTATCGCAGAGGTACATCGAAAAGAAAAATTAAGTAATCAGGAACCTCAAGAACAAACAGGTGAAGTAAGGAGAACAATAAAACGACATATAAGACATATTGCCAAAAAAATACTTCCAGCAGAACGCAGAGCTGCAGTTGATAGAAAAACAATCAAAGAAAATCTTCGCTATCTATTCGATAACTATGGAATTATTGTAAATATTGGAAGCGCTACTCAAGGAGATGTTGCTCCAACATTTAAAGAAGTTGATATTTCAGAAGCAGCAAAGGCTTTAAGAGCATTAAAAGAAGAAATAGCAGAATACCCTCGTGAGTATATTGATAATTGTCATTTAGGAAGAATAAGAATTGGAAGTAAAGTTTCTATGACGACTGAAAAAAGTGCAGCAGAACCTGTAGGTGGTTTTGCAGATTGGCGAGAAGGAGAAAAAAGGCAACTATATTTAGCCTTAGAAGAGTCAGATTCAGCTGATTCAGATCATTTTAGATCTTCAGTTCATCATGAGCTCTTCCATATGAGTGATAAAAATTTAGAACATAGTTTTGAAGAAATTGATGAAGAGTGGAGTAGATTAAATCCTGGAGGGAAATCTGATTATTTAAGACGCGGTTATAGCGTATGGCACGACCCCAACAGCACAACACAACAAACTGAGCGTTCGTCAGGGTTTGCAAATGCATACGGAAAAGAAAATGAATGGGAAGATAGAGCTACTGTTGCAGAACTCTTGATGACAAATCCGAAGGAAGCAGAACGATTAGCAGAAGAAGATCCGGTATTAAAAGCAAAAATTGAAAAAATAAAAGAACTCTATAAACAAAGAAGTAACGGGAAAATGGATGATGAATATTTTAGAAACCTTGCATATAAATAGTTTCATCTAAACGGGATTTTCGAGATCTCTCGCTGATGCTCGAGATGACAAAATTATGTCAGAAGTGTGAACTTTTACAATACTCTGGAAATTTTGTCAAATTCGGCAATTTGTGTTATTATTTTTATCACTCTATAATAGGATTATGGGTTTTAAAAAGAGGAGTTCCAGAAGAAAAGGTAAGTTTAAGCTTAAGAAGAAAACTGTCTATACGATATTTGGTATTGGTTTTATCATCGCAGGTATTATCCTCCTTGTTTCCTTTTTCAATACAGGTGATTCAGCAATGAGACTTCATACAAAACTGACTGACAGTTTTGGTTTCTTAGCTTTTTTTGCTCCTTTTGTCCTTATCTTTTTTGGTTTTCTTTTCTTGCATCTTAAAATGTATATCTCAAGACTCAATGTGCCAATTGGCTATACACTTTTTTTTGCTTCACTTCTTGGACTTATGCGGACAGGAGCAGTAGGAGATAGAGTCTCACAAGTGTTTACTGAAATTTTGACCAGAACAGGTGCTGATCTTATCTTTATCGGCGGACTTTTGGTTGGAACAATTGTATTTTTTGATACTTCAATGGATGATATTTTCCAAGTATTTATGTCTATTGGCAAGACGATTCCTAAATTATTTCCAAGAAAAGTATTTGTAGGCGGAAACGGGAAGAAAGAAAAAGCAATGCTTGATAGAAGCAAACCAATTACCATAAAAGGCGGAGGGCAAAAAGAAGAATTCGCTCCAGCAATGGCTGCTGTAAAAACAGCACGTGCAACAGTGCCTTTACCTAACATTAATAAAAAAGAAGTAGAGCTTCTTCCTGAAAAACTCGTGAGTAACGTCTTATCAGGAACTGCAGGAGGAATCTGGGAATATCCGCCTCTTTCACTTCTTTCAGATGATGCAGGAAAAAAAGCAGAAAGAGGAGATATTAATAAAATTGCATCAACGATTGAGAAAACGCTTCAGAGTTTTGGTATTGATGCGCGTGTTGCAGAAGTCAATCTTGGCCCTGCAGTTACTCAGTATGCACTCGAAATTGCATTAGGTACCAAAGTATCCAAAATCACCTCTCTTGCCAATGATTTAGCGCTTGCAACAGAGGCGCCCACAGGACAAATCCGTATTGAAGCACCTATCCCAGGACGCAATCTAATCGGTATTGAAATCCCAAATCGCTCTTTGGAACTTGTACCGCTTCGGGTGATGCTTGCCTCAACTGTTATGCAAAAAAGCAAATCAAAACTTACGGTTTCTTTAGGTCTTGATGTATCTGGAAACCCAGTGGTCGCAGATATTGCCAAGATGCCACATGTACTGGTTGCGGGAACTACGGGTTCCGGAAAATCAGTGCTTATCAATGCATTTATCTCTTCATTATTATTTAGAGCTTCTCCTCAAGAGGTAAGGCTTATTTTAATTGATCCAAAACGGGTTGAATTTACAGGATATAATGGGATTCCCCATCTTTTAACACCTGTCATTGTAGAACCTGAAAAAATTCTTTCAGCATTAAAATGGGCAATGCATGAAATGGATAAGCGGTATAAATTATTTGCAGAACGCGGAGTCAGAAATATTGACGCATACAATGAATTATCAGGATTTCAAGCACTTCCGTATATTGTCATATTTATTGACGAACTTGCTGATCTTATGATGTTTGCGCCGGTTGAGGTCGAAGACGCTATCGCACGGCTTGCCCAAATGGCTCGTGCAACAGGAATTCATCTGGTTATTGCAACACAGAGACCATCTGTGAATGTAATTACAGGACTTATCAAAGCCAATATTCCCTGCCGTATTGCGTTTAGCGTTTCATCTATGATTGACTCACGTGTTATTATTGATTCACCAGGAGCTGAAAAATTATTAGGACGGGGAGATATGCTTTATATCCCTCCCGATCAAGCCAAACCCACTCGTATTCAAGGTGCATATATTGAAAAAGAAGTCAAAAAGTTAGTTGATTATCTTAAATCCAAAAATTATCCTGTTGAATATACAGAAGAAGTGACAAGTCAACCGCTCCCTCTCAAAAAAGGCGGAGCAGGCAGTACTTCATCAACAGGCGCTGATGGACGTGATGAACAGCTTGAGGAAGCAATACGAACGGTCTGTCAATTCAATACTGCCTCTGCATCATTTTTACAGCGAAAAATGTCAGTTGGATATGCGCGAGCAGCACGAATTCTTGATCAATTGGAGGAATTAGGAATTGTCGGGCCTGCTGAAGGAGCAAAGCCAAGAGATGTATTGGTGAGAAACGCTGAAGAATATATCGCAAATTTACATCAACAGAACCAATAAAGTTAAAGCTGCTGTTTAAGATTTTTACACTATGATTACAGTAGGACAAAAATTGCGTGATGAACGCATCCATAGAAAACTTTCTCTTGAAGAAGTATCAGAAGCAACCCGTATTCAGGAAAAATTTCTTGCTGCAATAGAAAAAGGAGAATATAATAAGCTTCCCTCTGCTGCCTATGCGCAAGGATTTGTCAAAAACTATGCACAGTATCTTGGTGTACCCAAAAAAGAAATAGGGGCACTTTTTAAACGTGAATTTGACGAAGAAAAAATCTACAGAGTTCTTCCTGAAAGTTTGGCAAGAGTGAAAGAATATCCGCTCAAGGGAATACGGGTACAACAATCATTTATCATTGCTGGTATTGTACTTATCGCAATAGCATTTTATTTACTTTTCCAGTATAGGTATGTTTTTATCGCACCGCCTCTTTCACTTACTTCGCCTCAAGACACAAAAATTACCTCAAAAGTAGTAACTGTTTCAGGAACTACAGACTCTAATGCAATAGTTTTTATTAATACCTATTCAGTACCGGTAAACACGAAAGGAGAATTTACCAAACGTTTTAATGTATTTCCGGGAAAAGTGACTATCACTGTTACAGCAAAGAGTAGATTTGGCAAAGAAGCAGTAGTGCAAAAAATACTTCAGGTACAATAAAACGTTCTTACCCTTCTCTTTCTTGACATAGTTAAGTTTCTTGCGATATGGTATATATATGGACTCAGTTCAGCTTGTGTTACTTTTTGTGATAGTAGTACTTGCCATAATGCTGGTACTTCTGGGAGTACAGGTATTTTTTATCCTTATGGAAATTAGAAGAACGGTAATGAAGGCAAATAAACTTTTGGATAATGCTGATACAATAACTCAAAGTATTCAAGGTCCGCTTTCAGCATTCTCATCCATTGCGCTTGGGTTTAAGGCAACTTCATTTATTGCAGTGGCAAAAATTATCAAAAGTCTTCTTGGCAAAGAAGAAGATTCACATGAGGGGCATCATCACCACAAGGAGTAACTGCTATGGATAACACACATCATGAGGGAAACAATCTAGGAAATGGTTTTGTATTGGGAGTAGTAGTAGGCGTAGTGATTGCGCTTCTTTTTAGTACCAAGAAAGGAAGGGAGATTTTACGGACACTTACTGAAGAGGGACTGAGTAAAGTGTCAAATCTTGAGGATTTGCTCAAAGAAGAATCAGAACTGGAAGAAGAAGATACAGATGTTGATGGTGATGATTATATACAACCTGAAGAACAGAAAGAAATTCGTTACCTTGCATCTGAAGAAGCTCATCAGGAAAAAGAAGAACTTTCTGAGACACTAACACAAGCTGAGGAGAGACACAGTGTTCACGAAGCCCATGAAGAGAAAAGAGAGACTGAAAGTGAAAATAAAACAAATGGAGGAGTACATAGAGTTAAAAAACTTCCCCGCTTCTTCAGAGGAATCCCAAAGAAAAGCTAAAATTTTCTAACAAGACCTCCTCTTGTGTAACTATTTCAGGAATTGAAGAATTTGTTGATTTCAAAAATATTATTTGCTATAAATGATCATTCCTTATCAAGAAGAACAACGTCTTCAATTTTCAAGAGAATCACAAGTAAGACAAGAAACTGAACTAAAACTTTCTCCGCAAACCTTTTACGCACTTAGAATTCATACACCTCAACAGATAAACATTGCAGAGCAAGTATCATCATGGCATAGTAGATATGGGTACGACTCACGAAATGTAGAACAAATAGATGAAAAGACGTGGAAAATATGGGAAACAACTAAAGTCGTGGATGCAAATGAGGAAGGGATAATCTTAGAGCAAATTGGTATTAATGGAGAAAGACAACCTCTTAGACGAATGACGATAGAAAATACTTCTTATATTCGAGGAGAACAAAATAAAAAAGGAACAGATTTAACAATTGTTTCAGAAAACGAAGATGCAACGTTCTCAACGGAATCCTTTTTCAGAAATATCTATTACCCTACAAGAAGAGCTGGGTTAGATATAGTGAGGAAAAGAAATCAGGGAGCATCCCTTCAAGCAATACATTTATATAATGTGCAAACAGGTGATGAGAGAGATATATACTTAGGTAGGAGACTAAAACTTGGTACTAGCGCAAAAATATATCCAGGACTTCGTGTCCTTGACTACACTATCGAAGCGGACGTTGATGAATCTCCTTTAAAAATGACAACACTTAGTGTTGACAAATTGTCACAATCGATAGTATTTTCTGCAGACTCAAGTACTTTGTTTACCCCAAGCACTGAAGCAGCAATTATAAATAGCGCGTTTGCATTAACTGATAAAGTATATAGAGGTGAAAGAGTAATTGCGCCTAGGGGAGAAATATTTAATCCTTCAAATAAATAATCTACAATCCGTATTTTTTGATATTGGCAGCGTGTTCTTCAAATGTTTTTGCATAATGATTGTGGCCTGATTTGTCGGAGAGATAATACAGATAGGCAGTAGCCGGTGCATCAACAACTGCTTTTAATGCATCAAGACCAGGATTTGAAATTGGTGTTGGCGGAAGACCGGGATTGGCATAGGTATTAAAGGGAGAGCTAATTTTTAAATCATCCGCTGTTAAATCCTTTTTCCACCAGGTTTTTTCTTCAGGTTGAAAACCCAACGCATATTGCACTGTTGCATCAATATCAAGTGCCATACCAAGATTGATTCTATTTAAAATAACAGATGCAACAAGTGGCCTATCTTCTGCAAATTTTGCTTCCCGCTCGACAAGAGATGCAATTGTCACAATTTGCTGTTGTGATAAATTGCTATTTCTCCCATTGGGAATAGATGCATATTTTTTATCAAAATTATTTTTCAGTGTTGAGATTATCAAGTTAATATCAGCTTCTCTTGGGAAAAGATAGCTATCAGGGAAAAGATATCCTTCCTGTGTCTCAAGTTGTGCTCTCCAACTCTCCTGATAGGAGGAAAGTTTTTCTTTTAAAATATCTGCAATCTCATCAGCTCTTTTGCCTTCTGGAATAGTAACCCAGATATCAATCATCCCTTGAGTCAACCCTTGGGCAATATCTTTGGGAGACATGGAAGGAGAAAATTTAAAATCACCTACTTGAATTTTATTGCCAAGGTTTAGCTCTTTAACCAGGAGATAAAATATTATCGGGTCTTTTATCAAGCCTTCCTGTTTTAGTCCATTGGCAATTTCTCTGACTCCTTCACCTTTTTGCACAGTAAATATTTTCTGCGTAGTATCTAAAGAATTTGCCGGTTTCAATCCATTTGCCCACCATAAATAGATACCAACAATTGCAATACCAATAACTATAATGACCGTTATGATTTTATTCATATAATAATACAAGTGGAAAGTTTGGGATAGAGTCTACTGCTTCCTTGAGATTATATTCACTTTCTGCATATAATGTATAGAGGGTTTCTCCAATTTTTACTTCCTCGCCGATTTTTTTGTATAAATATATCCCGGCTTTTTTCACTTTTGGTGCACCCAGAATTTTTGCAATACTGGAAGCATTTTTGCTATCAACTTTTTTTACTATTCCTTTTTTCTTTGCAAGTACCTGATAGGTATGTTTTCCTGGTTTAAGGTCATCACTTTTTATACTGGAATTTCCACCTTGTACTTGTATTATCTCCATCATTTTTTTATAAGCGTGTCCGCTAGTAAGAATATACTCTGCCCATTTATAAGGAGTTTCAAATTCTTTTATGATTCTCTCTTTGAGTGTTTTGGGAGAATCATGGAGACATAACTCAAGAAGTATACTGGCAAGACCTAATGCTTTTTTCTCTAAATCATAGGGTTTGTCTTTGTGTTGTTCAAGTACCCGAAGTGCTTCACGAGCTTCAAGAACAGGGCCAATACCACGACCTGCAGGTTCATCAACTTTATGGACGAGAACTCTCAGTTTTACATGAAATCTTTCTGCCAGATACTCAAATCTCTTTTTCAATGCTTGCGCATCAGGAAGATTATGAACCTTTACATTATCACCGTAAGGCAAGTCAATAACAATATGATTTGAGCTAAAGGCAATTTTCTTCGCCATAATAGACACAAGTATTTTATCAAAGCTTTCAAAAGACAAAGGTTTTTCAACTTCAATAAGAATATCATCAGCTGGTGCGATATCAACACTTCCGCCCCACACAATACACCCATTGGTTTTCTCAACAATACGATAAATTTCTTCTTTTGAGAAAGTAACAGGGCACAAGACTTCCATATCATCTGCTGTCCCGCCCGGAGTAGTGATTGCGCGCGAGGAACTTTTGGGAATGGTAAATCCGGCTGATGCGACAATTGGAATGACAATCATAGAAGTTCTTGTGCCAGGTACTCCGCCAATTGAATGTTTATCAGCAACAATACCTTTGAATGATAATGTATCACCGGTGTCAATCATGGCTTTTGTAAGATAGTAGATTTCTTCGTTACTAAACCCTTTTGAGTAACCTGATGCGGCAAAATAAGTTGTGAGAACAGGACTAAATTTTTTGTGGGCAATCTCATCCATTACCGCAAAAATTTCCTTATAGGTAAGTTGTTGGCCAACTAATTTCTTGCGTATTGCTTCAAGGGCTAATTCGTCCTCTGTCATAGATTACAAGCCTTTTATCTGATCCAGTGCAGATTTTACTGAAACCTTAATAAGATTAATAAGAAAATAGAAAGAAGTAGTAATAGCTTTAGAAATGTAAGGCCAAATTTTTACTGCAATTGACATGATTTGTCCTCTGTGGACTCGTTCATCAAAATCTGGCATATATTCTCCTTTTTACATTTTCTCAAGTTTTGCTTTAATAATCAACCTTTTCCATGTAGTTCCAGGAGGTGTGCAAGTAACAAGAGTGAGATAGCTATCAGTAAAGTCTTGAATGAGTGGAGAAGTGTCTGTGGCATCAACAATAGTTATAGAAAATATTCTATAGCTATAGGTAACATCTGCGACATGAGCCATGATAATATCATCTATTTTTAATGTATGAGCAGTTGCAAAAATCGCAGTATAGTCTTTGGGATTAAACCATTGAGGAAGAGTGGAATGTCCAAAAATTACTGCATTGCCTTTATTGGGTGGAATTGCCGTACCTGCATAATTTACCAGATGGTCTTTTAAATTATTATCAACTGTTGTGACTTCTGCATTTTCAATATTCAATTTTGGTATTGAGATTGTATATGATGAAACCTGTGAATCAACAGAACCATCCTCATATCCATTTTTTGCGGTAGGAAACCAGTTTTTCGCGTTGTTATAATCAATTCCGCGTAGAGAATTTTCAGTTGCTTCAAAAAGACTTTTTATAATATTGGGAGTCAAAATGGTAGTTCTTGGAATTGGTGCAACAATTTCCTCTGATGCAAACGCGGGCTGTAAGTAGAGTTGCCATGAGATAAGAGGAAAAAACAAATAAAGTCCCAACACCAAACCCGTTATGATAAGACCAAGTCCTAAAAAATGGAGTACTTTTTTTGTAAAAAGTGTATCTCTTTTTGTGTAGATATATTTACTCATCAGATTTTATGGAAAGCGTTATATGTGAACTACTATGAGGAAGAGACTTTGGAATAAAAGGAATATAAGGGGATAATTTGATATCACTGCTTTCAATTTGGGGAAGTGCTGAAAGGAGAGTAAGTGCATCTTTATATGATTTTCCTGCAAGTTTATTAATAATATCTTGTTGGTTGATATTGGGCAAAATACCAGCTTGTACGGCAATGGATGCGGCAATCTCTTTCTCATTTTTTTGTTTCATATTAGTAAATGAACTTTTAATACTTTTATCTGAGAAGGATGTGTCTGATGCATAATGTTTTCTTAAGAATTGTTGTGCAAAAGTTAGGACATCATCATTTTTGTATGCGATTCCCTGAAAGGTTACATCAGCGGTAAGTTTGACAGTAGTTGCCTGATCGCCTATATTTTTATCAACATTTGTTTTGCCAAGCGAACTGTTTATAATAATAGGAAGTACAGTTTGCCCGCTTTGCGCTTTTGAAGAAATATCGCTTTGCGCTTTATCCTGTAGGCTATTAATCACATCAGTTTTTAATTTATCAATATCAGCTTTGGCTACCACCGTTACTGTCTTCTTGGTTCCTCCTGAAAAGGCACTGTCATTTTTCCCAGCAAGTGAACTGCTGCTTGCCACAGTAAATTTTGTTGCAGAAGGCAGATTGTAATCTGTTCCAATATCTTTGGCTGTCACTGTAACTTGTGCAGTTCCAGGTTTGGTTCCTGAAAAGATATCGCCAGAGGCTGAAGCAACATTTATGTCTTTATCTAAAGTAAATAACAAACCATTTGATGATTTAATTTGGGTTCCTGCACTTAATTGAGCATTAGAAGATACATCACTGTTATATATTGTGACAGTTCCCTTCGCAGGTGTTCCAACTTCCGTTTTGCCTGTTGCATTGGTTGAATCTGATCCACTTAATGTATCTGAAACGGATTGAGCAGCGATGATGTTATTGCCAAAATCATTGGTACCATCAGTATTGAAAATCACTGAATCAGTTTGCTCAACTATTTTTGGCTTTATTGAAACAATGACACTCGCTTGTAATTTTGAACTATACAGATAGTAAGCGCCTATAATTAAGAGAACAAGGATAACAATTCCTGCGATTGGTAATATGACACTATTTTTGCCGAAAGGGAGAGAAGGAAGGCGAGGGAGAGAAATTTTGTCCTTGAGTGACAAAAGATTAGATAAAAATGCAAAGTTTGCTGTTTTGCTTTTATAATCCCCACTACCAATTCGTGTTCTATTAGTTGATTGAACAGTTTCATCAAATTGTTTGGGTTGCATATGCAATGTATTAGTATCTTCTTCATCCTCATCAGTTTCTTCTTTTTGTTCAGAGGATGAGTGGATAGTAAAATGAGGTTCTGTATCAATGGTATCTTCATCAATAGCATCTTTTCTTTCTGGATTTTCTTCATAGACTTCTTCAATATCTTTATCCATTACAAAACCAAAATTATCCGAAGCGATATTTTTAGGAAGAGTATCTACTGGAGTTGTACTTGATAGAACCGGCGCATCTTTTATTTTCACCGGTTGTGAGGTATCAGACCCTAGAGGTGTTTCCGGTCTGGTTGCTACTTTCTGGTCGTAATTTTTGATTGTTTCAGACGGAGCATCAGACATGGAAGGCAGCATTTCAAGCCCCATTTGATTTGCAGCACCCGCGACAACTGCTTTTGCATCAAAGTCAACAGGAAGTACGGTTATCTGAGGCATATGAAGGAAGGGAAGACTTTTACTCCACTGAAAGGAAATAAATTGTTGAGCGATATCTTCTGAATTTTGGGTGTGAAAAAGAATAATGCGGGAAGGGAGGACATCAATAGTGAAATGTTTAAGCTGCGTATCTACTGTCTGGGTAACTGATTCCTCTATAGGTCCGCTTATTGTTTCAAGATTTTTTCCGCCTCTTACAAGAGTAAGAGTTGTATTGGTATTTCCTATCTCAACGAGAACTGCTGAAATAGGTGCTCCTTCTTCTTCTTGCATGAGGTTGGCAATTGCCTCACTTATCACAATAAACCCCATGGGAGACAAATCAAGACTATTACAGACCTTTTTCAGTTTTGCAAGATACTCTTTTTTTATCTTTTTTTCTTCAACCCAATTTTCTTTGACGCCAAAAACCGTTTTGTGAGTTTCGATATGAGGAGGAAGTATCTCTTCTGCATGACTTATCGTCTTATCAATAGTTTCAATTAAGTCTTCAAGTTCAATTTCTTCAATTGACTTGCTGAACTTTTCGGTTTGCTTACTTAAGACTTTTATTTTACCTTCTGTTTCTTCAAGAATAACAGCACTTACTTTCTCATCATTGAGTAAGAGCGTGAGGTAATAGTCTGATTTGTCCTTATTATTTCCAAATGAAGGTATAGGCAGTTTCATACTATTGTTGTTATCCCTCGACCGTCATATAAATTCTTCGTTGATTTTTGCCGAGGTTCTCCTGTCTTTCTATTTTAACTGATTTTAGCTCACCTGTAAAATTTACATGCGGTCCGCCGCAAAATTCAATTGAATATGCTTTCTGTGGCTCATTTTCCGAACCATCTTGTAGTGAGCCTGCCGAACCGCCAATAAAGTAAATTTTCACTTTATCACCATAGCTTTCTTCAAATAAACCAATAGCTCCCAGTTTGTACGCTTCTTCCTTTGGAAGTAATTTGTAATAGACTAGGAGATTCTCTTTTATTTTCTTATTGATGATATCTTCCACTTTTTTTATTTCCTCATCAGTGAGTTTTTTGTCATAATTAAAATCAAAACGTACTCTTTCTGTTGTGATATTACTTCCAGTCTGATGAACTTTATTGCCCAAAATATCACGAAGCGCTTGATGGAGGAGGTGAGTTGCGGTATGTCCCATGATAGTTTTCTTCTCATGATCTGCCAAACCACCTCTGAATTTTTTCTCAATGCTTGCTCTTGAAACTTTCTGATGTTCCTGCTGCCATAGCTGGATTGTTTTTCGCGCTTGCTCTTCTTTAAATTCGCTACCTAATTTTTGTTGAGCCAGATTAAAACTTTGATCAAACGGAAATCCTTGTGAAGATTTTTCCTCAAAGGCTATAGTACCAGCTGCAACCGTAGCAAGAGAACTTAAACTATGAAGAGTAAGAAAAGATTCAAGAGGTATATCTATTCTAAACTTATCCAATTGTGATTGGATATATATTGGATATTTATCTTCTGCTTCTAATAATTTTTCAACTCGGGGTGTTCCCTTAGCTATTGTTTCTCCATATAATTTTAATTCATTTTCTATGACATCTACTATATTGTTTGTAAATTCATATCTTCCTGAATATACTTGTTTAAAATGCTCAAATGCTTTTCTCCACCAATTGAATGTATTAGTGTGCTTTTTATCAGAAAGAAGAATGGTAAGTTGATCATTGGCTGTTCTAATTAATCGTCTCAGGACTGATTCCCGTTCATTTTTTCCAGGGAGAATCCCATCATTAATAAGAAAAATTGAAGCTCTTGAATGATCGAGAAAAACCCTGATTCTTCTTTCTCTCGTTTCGTTAATTTCCTGATTGATTGATTTCTTTAATTCCTCATATAATGGGAGAAATAAGTCTGTTTGATAATTATTTTGTTTACCTTCAAGAACTGTAGTAATTCTTTCAAGCCCCATTCCTGTATCAACATTTCTTTGCTTGAGATGCTCATATGTCCCATCTTCTTTTTTATTAAATTCCATAAAAACATCATTCCATATCTCAACCCAGTTTGGATTTTTGTTTGGTTCTCCATGCGGTTTGTTTTTTCCTGTCCAGATAAACATTTCAGTATCAGGTCCACATGGACCTGTTTTGCCTACAGGTCCCCACCAGTTGTCTTTTTTAGTTCCTAAGAAAATTCTATCTTTTGGCATTCCAACTTTTCTCCAAATTTGAAAAGAGTCCTCATCCTTTGGAACGTCTTTATCTCCTGCAAAGACAGTAACTGCTAATTTTTCTAATGGGATGTTGAGTTCTTTTGTTAAAAACTCAAAAGACCAGGTTATAGCATCTTCTTTCCAATAATCACCCAATGACCAATTCCCAAGCATTTCATAAAAGGTATGGTGAGTTGCATCGCCAACCTCAGCAATATCATCTGTTCTTAGGCATTTTTGTACATCTACTAGTTTTTTTCCTAAAGGATGTGGTTTACCTAATAAATAAGGAACAAGAGGTTGCATCCCCGCTGTTATAAAAAGTGTTGTGCGGTCATTTTCCGGTGGAACAAGAGGAGCACTTGGAATTCTTTTATGTCCTTTTTCTTCAAAAAAAGCAATATATTTGTCAATGATATCCTTTGCCGTCACACACGTATTATAACATGAGCGTAAGCGTACATGTACTATTATATATAGAGATAAAAAAGAAATGGGGGCTTGACAAATTAAAACGAGTATAGTATACATACTATACGCTCTTACTTTTTAGATACAAGGGTAAAGCCCTGTGTATCTTTTATTGCTGTAATTAGAGTCGTGCCTGCCCAAGAGAGTTCAACGATGCCTAGGCAATCAGAAGTAAAAAACAACAAGACGAGTATAGTTAGACAAAACTGGGGAAAGACGTATTCAGTATTACCACCTCTTGATTTGTTGGAAGTACAAAGACAATCATATACATGGTTTGAAAATCATGGTATAAGAGAAGTACTGCAAGAAATTTCACCTGTTGATGATTTTACGGGCAAAAATTGGAGCCTTAGTTTTCATGAACACAAAATCGGCAAGCCTTCCATTACTCCAAAGACCGCACTTGCAAAAGGTCTCACCTACGATGCGCCTCTTACCGTCAAAGTTTCCCTCACCAATAAAAAAACCGGACACACAGAAACCACAGAAGTATTTTTAGGCGATATTCCTCAAATGACAGATAGAGGGACATTTATTGTCAATGGTATTGAAAGAGCTGTAGTAAATCAGCTTGTTCGTTCTCCTGGGGTTTTCTTCACCGGAAATCAAGATCCAATCACAGGCAAAACACTTTATTCTACAGAAATTCGTCCAATTCATGGTTCATGGCTTGAATTTTCAACTACAAGATACGGAACTATTACTGTCAAAATTGACAGAAGAAGAAAATTCTTAGTTACTACATTTTTACGCGCATTAGGACTTTCCGATAATGATGCAATCAAAGCAAAATTCCAGGAAGTCGAAGCAGGAGATAGAGCAGAATCATTTATTGAAAATACCCTTCAAAAAGATGAGACAGGGAGTGAGACAGAAGCAATTGTTGAGATATTTAAAAAAATGCATCCTGGAGAACCAATTGTCTTGGATAAAGTAAGAGAATACTTCACCAATCTTTTCTTTAACAACAGAAGATATGATTTGGGAGTTGTGGGAAGATACAAGATTAACAAGAGACTCAAATCAGTTCCTGGATTTAATTCCTCAGAAGAGAGAGTTTTAACCATTGATGATATTTTTGCAACAATTTCCTATCTTATTATGCTTGAGCAAGGCCGTGGTGATGTCGATGATATTGATAGTCTTGCCAACAGACGTGTGAGAAGTGTTGGAGAACTCGTTACTATCAATGCCTTTAGAGTCGGAGTATTGAGAATTGAGAGAAGTATTAAAGAAAGAATGAGTCTTCTGCAGGCAGATGGTACCGTATCTGTTTCAAATCTTATTAATGCACGTCCTATCATGGCAGCAATTAATGAATTCTTTAGAACTTCACAACTTTCAACTATTCTTGATCAAACCAATCCGCTCTCAGAAATTGATAATTTAAACCGCTTAACTGTCATGGGAACCGGTGGTATTTCAAGAGAGAGAGCAGCCTTCTCAATTCGTGATATCAACAGCTCACAATATGGGAGAATTGACCCAATCAGAAGCCCAGAAGGTCCAAACATAGGACTTGTAACCTACATGTCACTTTATTCACGAGTTAACGATTACGGATTTCTTGAAGCACCATATAGAAAAGTAGAAAAAAGAAAAGTCGGAAATAAAGAGAAAGTATTTGTTACTGATGAAATTGTTTATCTTGATGCAGCTGATGAAAGAAGTAATTATATTACTCATGCAGGTATTACTGTAGGTGACGATAACGAAATTCTCGATGAGAGAGTACCAGCACGCTACCATGGTGATTTTATGGAAGTTGATAGACAAATGATTAATTATATTGATGTTGTTCCACGACAAGTAGTTGGAACTTCTGCGTCTCTTATTCCTTTTATTGCTCATGATGAAGCAAACCGCGCACTCATGGGAACTCATATGCAATGTCAGGCAGTACCACTCGTGAAACCTTCAAGTCCAGTTGTAGGGACTGGAATGGAAACCACAATTTCTGAAGTAATGGGAAGAGTAGTAAAAGCACCATTTGATGGAAAAGTAACCTTTGTTGATTCAGATAAAATAATTCTCGAAGGACAAAAAGGAGAAAAAGCGACTTTCTCTCTTGAAACATTCAGTAGAACTTCTCAAGCAACCTGTTATACCCAAAGACCACTTGTGAATGAAGGACAAATTGTCAAAAAAGGTGATGCGCTTATTGATGGTCCTTCCAGTCAAAATGGAGAACTCGCACTTGGACAAAATCTTCTTATCGCGTATGCATCTCTTGACGGGTTAGGCTATGAAGATGCTATCGTTATTTCAGACAAGCTTGTCAAACAGGACGCGTTATCATCAATTCATATTGAAAAATATGAAGCAGCAGTGGTTGAAACCAAACTTGGACCTGAGGAAACAACTCGAGATATTCCAAACATTTCAGAGGAAGATTTAGCCAACTTGGATGAGGAAGGAATTGTAGTTGTCGGAAGTGAAGTCGGTCCTGGAGATATATTAGTTGGTAAGATTGCGCCAAAAGGTGAAACAGAACTTACTGCAGAAGAAAGATTACTTCGCGCAATCTTTGGGGAACAAGCCCGTGAAGTACGGGATACTAGTCTTCGCATGCCACATGGTGAGCGTGGAACGGTAATTAGTGTACAAATTCTTGATAGAAAAGAAGGCGATGAACTCGAGCCTGGAACTATTCGAAAAATTCTTGTAGAAGTTGCCCAATTCCGTCATGTAGTCGTAGGAGATAAACTTGCAGGACGACATGGCAACAAAGGTATTATTTCTCGTATTCTCCCAGTTGCTGATATGCCATACCTGACTGATGGAACTCCAGTTGATATTGTTATTTCACCAATTTCAGTACTTGCTCGTATGAATTTAGGACAACTTCTTGAAGCACATCTTGGATGGGCTGCACAAAAATTGAATACAAAAATCGGTGTACCGGTATTTGAAAAAATAGATGAAGAGAAGATTGTTTCTCTCCTCACCCAGGCAGGACTTCCAGTCAATGGGAAAGCCCAACTTTTTGATGGAAGAACAGGAAGAGCATATGAAAATCCAGTTGTTGTCGGAATTGAATACATGATGAAACTTATTCACATGGTTGAAGATAAAACCCATGCACGTTCAACTGGTCCATACTCTTTGGTTACTCAGCAGCCACTTGGAGGAAAAGCGCAAATGGGAGGACAGAGACTTGGAGAGATGGAAGTATGGGCACTTGAAGCACATAGAGCACGATATATCTTGCAAGAAATGCTTACTATCAAATCAGATGATGTAGTCGGACGTGCCAAAGCATTTGAAGCAATTGTCAAAGGAACCGATATCCCAACACCAAAAGTTCCTGAATCATTTAAAGTACTTATCAAAGAATTACAATCATTAGGTCTTAATGTCGTTCCAATGGGAGCAACGGTGTATAATGAGGAAATCGAAGAGAAGGCAGAAGCACAGGCTGAAGCAGAAGGAGTACGTCAAGAGGCACAGCAATTGCAGGAAAGTTTAGAAGGCGGAAATGTTCCTGATGGTGCAACAGAAGGTACATCTGAACCAGAGACAGTAGATTCTGAAACAACAGAAACAGAACCAGGGGAGGTAGCAGCATAATGAATTCAAGAAACAGTAAAAACAGCTTAACAAAAGATCTTAATATTTCCGACTTTAAGTCACTCAAACTTCTTTTGGCAAAGAAAGAGGATATCCTTTCATGGTCTTATGGTGAAGTGACCAAACCTGAAACTATTAACTATAGAACCCTTAGACCTGAGAAAGATGGATTATTTGATGAAAGAATTTTTGGTCCAACCAAAGATTGGGAATGTTACTGCGGAAAATACAAGAGAATACGATACAGAGGTATTATCTGCGACAAATGTGGAGTTGAAGTTACTCTTTCCAGAGTGAGACGCGAAAGGCTGGGACATATTACGATTGCATCTCCGGTTGCTCATGTGTGGTTCTTCAAAGGAGCATCATCTGCAATGTCACTTCTTTTGGATATTCAGCAAAAGAGCTTGGAATCAATCATTTATTATGCATCATATCTAATTACCAAAATTGATGAAGACAAAAAAAGAGAGGCGCTTGATATATTTTCTCAAAATATTGAAAAGAGAAAAGAAGCGCTCCAAAAACGTGGAAAGGATGATGAAGAAAAAGTTACCAAAGAAGCTGATGAAAAAGCAAAAGATATAAAAGCAAGCAAAACAAGTGCCGAACAAAAACAACTTATCTTACAGGAAATTGAACTCGCCAAACGTCAAAAACACACTCAACTTCAAGAATCTCTTGAAACCGAATCAAAGAAGATAGATGAAATTGCTGATACCTTTACCAAGCTTCTCAAAGGCTTGCGCGTTGGAAGTGTGCTTTCAGAAGATGAATACTTCAAACTTCTTGAATATGATATTCCAGTCTTCTTTACCATCAAAACCGGTTCTGAAGCACTCTATGAAGTAATCAATAATCTTGATTTATCAACTCTTATTGCGAACTTGAGAAGCGAATCTGAGAAAGCATCAGGACAAAGATATCTAAGAATTGTCAAAAGACTCAGACTTATTGAAAACATGAGAAAAGCCGGAGTGACGCCATCCGCAATGATTCTTTCTGTACTTCCGGTTATCCCGCCAGATCTTCGACCAATGGTACAACTCTCAGGCGGAAGATTTGCAACATCTGATTTAAATGATTTATATAGAAGAGTTATCAATAGAAATAACCGTCTGAAACATCTTTTAGCACTTGGTGCGCCTGAAATCATTCTTCGCAATGAGAAAAGAATGTTACAAGAATCAGTTGATGCCCTTATTGATTCAACCCAAAGAGGAGGAACTGCAACTGCGTCACCACTTCGCTCACTTTCTGACATGCTTCGAGGGAAACAAGGACGATTTAGACAAAATCTTTTGGGTAAAAGAGTTGATTATTCAGGCCGTTCAGTTATCGTAGTTGGACCAGAACTTAAGCTTTCCCAGTGTGGATTGCCAAAGGAAATGGCGCTTGAAATGTTTAAACCATTTGTTCTTCGTGAAGTAATTGTTAGAGGACTTGCGACCAATATCAAATCAGCCAAGCGCTATATTGAGAAAAGACCACCGGAAGTATTTGATATTCTTGAAGAAATCACAAAGAACCATCCGGTACTCTTAAATCGTGCACCCACTCTTCACAAACTTGGTATACAGGCATTCTATCCAGTGCTTATTGAAGGTGCAGCAATTCAACTTCATCCTTGTGTCTGTAACGGATACAACGCAGACTTTGATGGAGATCAAATGGCCGTCCATATTCCACTTTCAACAAAAGCGCAGGAAGAAGCAGCAGAACTCATGATGCCACGCAACAATCTCTTAAAGCCAGCTGATGGAAGTCCAATTACTCTGCCAAACAAGGAAATGGCACTTGGAATTTATTACTTGACTACTCTTGATGAATCTTTGAGAAAAAGTGAAGAGGAACAAAAGTACTTTAGCAATATGAACAACGCACTTTTGGCATTTGATTTAGGAAAAGTAGGTCTTCGGGAACCAATCAAAGTACGTATCGGACAAAACGGCACTGGCAAACTTATTGAGACCAATATCGGAAGACTTCGCTTTAACGAACTTCTTCCTGAGGATTTTGGTTTTATCAATGAAAGTATTAACGCAGCAGGAATCAAGAAAATTATCACGCGAGCAATGAAAACCTACTCTTCACATGAGGTAGCAGAACTTATTGATAAAGTGAAAAATCTTGGATTCTATGGCGCAACTATCTCAGGAGTCAGTGTATCAGTATTTGATAATGAAATTATTCCTGAAAAAGACAAAATGATAGAAGATGCAGAGCAAAAAGTAGCAGGAATTGATGATGAATACCAGCAAGGACTTATCACTCTTGAAGAGAAGAAAAGACTTTCAAATGAAGTCTGGCTTAAAGTTACCGATGCAATTTCCAGTCTTACGTGGAAGACACTCAAGCCTTCCAATCCAATAAAAATCAGTATTGATTCCGGAGGATCTCGTGCAGGTATTGAACAGCTCAAACAGCTTTCTGCAATGAGAGGACTTATTATTGACCCTCTTGGAAAGATTGTTGAGCTTCCAATTAAATCCAATTTCCGTGAAGGTCTCTCAATCTTTGAGTATGTAGCATCAGCCAGAGGTTCCAGAAAAGGACTTACTGATTCAGCACTTAAGACCGCAAACGCAGGATATCTCACTCGAAGACTCGTTGATGTTACCCATGATGTGATTGTCAGAGAAGAGGATTGCGGCACAACTGAAGGAGTTACTATTCCATACACTGAAAAAGATAGAACATCAGCCTTTGCGGATAGATTAATAGGAAGAGTTTTGGCAGCCAATGCGGTTTCTTCAAAAACCAAGAAGATTGTATTAAAAGCAGGAGAAGAAATTAATGAAGAAACTGCAGCGTTTATATCTGCAAGTGATGTCCAGGAAGTAGTCGTACGTTCTCCTCTTACGTGTAAACTGACGTACGGTATTTGTGTAGCATGTTATGGATGGGATTTTTCAATCAAGAAGAAAGTAGATTTGGGTGTTCCAGTTGGAGTAGTTGCAGCCCAAAGTATTGGAGAGCCAGGTACACAGCTTACTATGCGTGTTCGACATTTCGGAGGAGTTGTTATGTCTGATGTGACACAAGGTCTTCCACGTGTTGAGGAACTCTTTGAAATGAGAACTCCCAAGAATCTGGCTCCTGTATCTGAGATTACCGGAAAAGTAAAGATTGAAAAAACGGATGAAGGATACAGAATTCAGGTACGAAACGCGCGTATTAAACCAATTGAAGTGCAAGAATATTTTGTACCTCTTTCTGCAACACTTTCAGTAGCAGACGGTGACGAAATAACAGCCGGTACTCCACTTGCTGAAGGATATCTTGATCCAAAGGAAGTTCTAAAAATTGGCGGTCTTACTATGGTACAAAGATATCTGGTTACTGAAATTCAAAAAGTATATGAGTCCCAGGGAATTGCAATTAATGACAAACATTTTGAAGTAATTATCCGCAAAATGTCTGATAAAGTAATTGTTGAGAGTGTTGGTGATACGTCACTTATTCCTGGAGATTTTGTCAGTAAAGCACGCTTTGAGGAAATGAATGCAGAAGTTCTCTCAGAAGGTGGAGAACCAGCAACCGGAAGACAAGTAGTATTGGGTATTACCAAAGCTGCATTATTCTCAGATAGCTGGCTTTCAGCAGCTTCATTCCAGGAAACAACCAAAGTTTTGACCGAAGCAGCACTTGAAGGACGCGAAGATAAATTGGTTGGACTTAAGGAAAATGTTATTATTGGAAGACTTATCCCGGTTGAAAGTAAAAATCTTTTACCTGAGCTTCAACCTGAGTCTGAACAAAGTAGTGACACACCGTCTGAGCCTGCCAGTGCCAGTGAGATAGTATAATACATGCTCATAGTTTGCCTCTTTTTTCTCTAGTTTTAAGTATCGAATGAGGCAAAATATGATATAATACGAGAATTATGCCAACATTATCACAGTTAGCAAAAAGAGGCAGAAAAAGAAGAACCAAGAAGTCACGTTCGATGGCTTTACGAAGGCTCTTCAATGCAAAAGATAGAGAATACAAGGACCTTAGTGCTCCACAAAAACGTGGTGTGGTAACGCTTGTCAAAACCATGACTCCTAAGAAACCAAATTCAGCACTTCGCAAAGTCGCAAGAGTCAAGCTTTCCAACAAAATGGAAGTTACGGCCTACATTCAAGGAGTTGGACATTCGCTTTCAGAACACGGTATAGTCCTTGTTCGCGGAGGAAGGGTCAAAGATTTACCAGGAGTGAAATATCATTTGGTACGTGGCAAATTTGATTTGCTCGGAGTTGAAGGACGCAAAACTTCACGAAGTACCTATGGTACCAAATTACAAAAAGGGGGAGGCGCAGGAGCTAAAGCTGCTCCAGCTGCATAAGTAACATATGAGACACGCAAAAGTAGCAAAAAGAAAAATTGAAGGAGATGTAATGTACAACAATCTTCTCGTGGCCAAGCTTATCAACTATGTTATGGAAAGCGGCAAAAAGACAGTTGCACAAGAACAAGTCTACAAAGCATTCCAACTCTTAACAGATAAAGGTCAAGATCCTCTTAAAGCCTTTGAAAAAGCGATTCAAAATGTCGGTCCAAAAGTAGAAGTAAGAGCACGACGTGTCGGCGGAGCCAATTATCAGGTTCCTGTTGAAGTTCGATACGAAAGACGTATTGCCTTGGCACTTCGATGGATGCTTGAGGCAGCACGCAAACGATCAAACAAGGATTTCCATACCTTCTCAGAAAAACTCGCAGCAGAGATTCTTGATGCCAATAACAATATGGGAGAAGCAATCAGAAAACGTGATATTACCCTCAAACAGGCAGAAGCCAATCGCGCCTTTGCACATTTTAGATGGTAGATTTGCAAAGATCTTCGACCTTCGCACACTTCAGGTGGTAAACCTCATTATATATAGTATCTCATCTATGACCCTATAGTATTGACAAATTGTCCAGTTTATGATATGTTTTATACTGTACGTTGACAATGTGCGGTGTGAAGTACCCTTAAAGGAGGGGAAAATGTTGGCCGGTACGTTTGGCTCTGACAGTTCTGTAGCGCGTATTGAAGCTGCTCTCAAGGTAGTTTCAGATCGAGTCGAAGAAGAGATAGGGTTATCCTATCTTGGAGTAGGCCGTCGCCGTCGTTTTCAAGACGGGCACACAGAACCAGATTACCTCTGGGAAATTTGTACATACTGTGGCTACCATGGCCATGGTATAGCTTTCTCAGGAAGCAAGGAGAGCCGTGATTGGACGATGTATAACCTAAGGCGCCAGCACGTCAGGGAAAATCCCTGGTGTGAACACCCATTGAGTGTGAGCGATTTTAGCATAGGTTGGATTGCATGTCCTCAACTCTCTCACGAAGAGGCAGAAGGAGTGCACCGACCTATGGCGGAGTACATCTATGGTATGGATAATGTTTGGGGGGTCACGGAAGACCTCTATAAGGCTTATGCTCGGCATCTTACAAGATGCCAGGCATGCCAACAAGCATACCATACTGAAGTAGTGGACGTTATAGACAACAGCGAGGAGTTCCTCTTCCTCAAAATGGCAGAAGAAGATTGCCTTGAAGCTGCTGAAGAAGCAGCTAAGGAAGAGCGTCGTCTTCAAAAAGAGGAGGAGATACTCATGGATTCACCGGAGGACATGTTTCCTTTTGCACATAGCAATCGGAAAAGCAAACAAAAGCCACAAAAAGCTCGACAAAAGAGCTTGAGGTAACACCAACAACCGCACAAAGGAATGTGCATAAAGCACGGTAAGGGCGAAAGGATTCGCCCATTTGACTCATTCACCCTCATTTATTGCGAGGGTTAAAATGGAAAGAGCCATTGGGCAAACATCATTTCATCAAAACCCCCAACGTGCTTTTTCCATGGGAAAAATTTGTTTACATTCTAAATCATAAATGCCAAATACCAAATTACAAAAAACAAATACAAAATTATTTGTTTGAAATTTGGAATCTTGAAATTTATTTGGATTTTGGGATTTGTAATTTAGAATTTTATTTAACCCCTTGATTCTTTACTGAGATGACAAAGAAGAGGGTTAAAGCAACAACGTGGAGAATATTACTGAATAGTTATTCCGAGGATTGTGTCGCCGATTTGGATTTTATTTACTACATCCATTCCTGATTTTACTATTCCAAAATTGGTATATTGTTTATTCAGCCAGGAGGCATCGGTTTTGGTAATGAAAAATTGCGCATCATTTTGTGTTTTGCCGTCTCCTCTACTGGCAACACCAAGAGAACCGACTACAAATGGTTTGCTATTAAATTCGACAGGCATACTACCACCGCCTGTGCCATTGCCAAGCGGGTCACCGCCCTGGATTACCCAATCTTCAACGCGATGGAAAGTAAGGTTGTTATAGAATCCGCTTTTGGCTTTATTCACAAAATTTTTGACAGTGTTAGGAGCATCTTTTGGATAGAGTTCAAGTATGATATCTCCTTTTGCGGTTTTGATAGTTGCAGTTGTTGCATTCACATGAGCTATTGTAGCAGAAGAAGGGGTAGGTGTAAAAGCAGCAGATGTCGAAGATGGACTTATTTTAAGAGAAATGCCTGATGGAACAATGGAAAGTTTTGAAAGTTTATCCAAAGCACTATTTTGAGAAGGACTTTTGGCAGGTTGGAAAGAATAATAGAGAGCGGCACATACAATTATTACAATAGCAATAAGTGCAGCATAGAATAGTTTCATAGGATTTTTATTGTATCATGTTGCCGATGATTTTCAACCCTCCTTCGCTAAAGTTTCGGAAGGGCAAGGAGTTTTGTTCTCAGGCTGAAAAATTGTCAAAATAGAATTTTTTGAATTTTGACTAGTTATTCTACCGTAATGCCTAGAATTTTATCTCCGATTTGAATCTTATTTACCACATCCATACCGCTTGTGACCTGGCCAAAATTGGTATATTGCTGATTAAGCCAGGATGCGTCTTGTTTAGTGATAAAAAACTGTGAGTCATTGGAAACTTTGATATCGCTTCCACGAGCTACACCCAACGAACCAGTGATAAACGGCACATTGTTAATCTCTGTTGGCATAAGGCCGCCGCCTGTGCCGTTACCTAATGGGTCGCCACCCTGGATTACCCAATCTTCAACGCGATGGAAAGTAAGGTTGTTATAGAATCCGCTTTTGGCTTTGATAATAAAATTCTTCACTGTATTGGGAGCGTCTTTCCCGTCAAGCGTTAAGACTATATCTCCTTTGCTTGTTTTAATCGTTGCTGAATAAGAAGCTTTAATACCATCTTCAACTCCAAATGTTGGTGCAATACCAGTTGGAGTTGGCGGAAGTGCCTGTCTATTTGTTTCTTGTCCTTGTTTTTGGGGAAATGCCTGCTGCAGTTTCATTTTATCAGCACCTAGAGTCGGTATTTCATAGGGTTGTGAGAGAGATGCGCGCAGTGAATTTCCTTGAGTAGAAAAGTAAATACCTACAGAAACCAATGCCAAAAGCACAAAAAGCAGAATATACGATTTATTCATTACATAGTATTTTAGCATAAAGAAAGATTTTGCCAACAGTTTTACTAAGTCCTAAATTCGTACTTCTTTTGACTTTCTGGTACAATAAGGAGCATGAATAGGCTTGAATTAATACGAAATTTTGCAATTATTGCCCATATCGATCATGGCAAATCAACTTTGTCTGACAGGTTCCTGGAGATTACCAATACAATTCCAAAAGATAAATTACAGGAGCAATTTCTTGATCAAAATATTATCAGTAGAAAACGGGGAATTACCATAAAGCTCGCACCGGTACGCATGAATTATATTTTTGATGGTCAGACCTATACGCTTAATCTTATCGATACGCCAGGTCATGTTGATTTTTCTTATGAAGTATCACGGACTCTGGCAGCATGCGAAGGAGTTGTGTTATTGGTAGATGCAACGCAAGGAATTCAGGCGCAAACTGTCGCACATTACTTTGCCGCCAAAAAAGAAAACCTTGTGATGATACCAGTTATCAATAAAATTGATTTACCAAATGCTCAAACTCAGGCTGTGATAAAAGAGTTGCATGATGTGTTTGGATTTGAAGAGGAAGAAATTCTTCTTATCTCTGCCAAAACAGGTGAAAATGCTGAAAAATTATTACAAACTATTATCCATAAAATTCCAGCTCCCAAAGGCTCAAGTGATGCGCCGTTGCGCGCACTTATTTTTGATGCTGTTTATGATGAGTATAGAGGAGTTATTGCCTATATACGGGTAATTGACGGAGAGGTAAAAACGGGAGATAAGATTGAATTTTATCAAAATAACATTGGAGCAGATGTTACAGAAGTAGGTTTTTTTACTCCTTTTTTGAAAAAGTCAGATAGGCTTGCAACAGGGGAAATAGGATATATAGTAGCAGGTATAAAAGATATTCGGCAAACAAGAGTAGGAGATACACTTATGCTGCAAAATCATCCTACACAACCTCTGCCAGGCTACACGACTCCTAAGCCAATGGTTTTTTTTGGTATGTACCCAAAGTCAGCAGATGATTATGTGAGTCTTAAAGAATCTCTTGGGAAACTTACGCTCAATGATACCTCGCTTGCTTACACAGATGAGTATTCTGCGTATCTGGGAAGCGGCTTTCGGGTCGGATTCTTGGGATTGCTACATGCTGAGATTATAAAAGAACGGCTCAAACAGGAGTTTGGATTGGATTTACTTTTGACTATGCCACAAGTACTCTATGAGAGGAAAGACGGTGAGAGAATATTTGAACCATATATGATGTTGCATATTTATACCCCAAAGGAGTATGTAGGAGGTATTATGACAGTTTGTCAAAAAAGAAAAGGAATGCTTATTGATATGGCTTATCATGATACCTATGCAGTACTTTCATATGAAATTCCTTACACAATGTTTATTAGAGGACTCGCTGCAGAACTAAAATCCATATCAGCCGGATTTGCCAGTATTGATTATGAACTTACGGACTATAAAGAAGCAGATCTGGTTTCTCTTGAAATTCGTATCAATGACAATCCAATTGATGTATTATCTGAACTTGTGTATAGGGATGAAGCAGCATATATTGCCCGTATAAAAGCGACCAAATTAAAAGAAGTATTGCCGCGGCAACAGGTACGTCAGATTATTCAAGCATTGGTGAATAATACTATTGTTGCTAGAGAAGAAATTCCGCCATTTCGAAAAGACGTATTAGCCAAAATGAGCGGAGGAGATAGAACACGGAAAGATAAGCTACTTGAAAAACAGAAAAAAGGCAAAGCCAAAATGCAATCAACTGCAAAAGTATCATTACCGCAAGAGGCACTGTTTTCTTTGATTAGTGATTCTAAGTAATAATCTATTTCTTCTGTGAAAGCATTAAAGAGTGCAAAACATAAAATACAATGTGCAAAAAACAACTAAAAAATTTAAAGCAAATTTCATTAAATTCAAACTTTTTGTTTTAAATTTTAAACTGTAGTTTTTCGCTTTACGCTTATTTTAGAAGATAAAGAAGAGTAATCCTCCGCCCAAGATAAGAATTGCTGCAAGTGTTCCAGCTCCCAGTGCTACGTCAGATGAACCAGTCGGTGCTAAAGTTGGGGAGGGATTAATATTTCCTGAACTACTGCCAGTGTTGCTTCCATTATTGTTACCTCCTGCAATAATAGTAGGTTGTGGACCTCCTGATGCGGGAGTTGGTGTGTTAGTTGAAGTGACTGTTACTGTTTGTTTACATGACGTAGAATTACTAAGATTGCCCGCGTTATCTGTTAGCACAGCAGATACTTGATAGGTACCTCCATTTTGATAGGTATGAGCAGCTTGTGCATTTACTGAGTTGGATCCAACTCCGCCTGAATCAGTTACATCTACTGTTTGACCGTCACCGAAGTTAAATGTCACTTTATTAATAACACCTGTCGTACTTGTTCCATTTGCAGTTGTGGTAATTGAGAAAGGTGCAGGTCCTGAAGTAGAAGGATTGATTGCAAGATTACTACAAACAGGAGGCGTGCCGGTACCCCCGCCACCAGTTGGTACAGGAGTTGAAGTTGGAAAATTTTGTGTAGGAATTGGAATTGGTGTACTGGTAGGAGTCGGTACGCCTCCTGATGGAGTTGGCGTTGAGAAATTATCTGTAATTAAGATATACGCAGGATTTGCAGTTGAAAGTACATTCTCACTGAACGTATCAGATGAACCAATAGAGAGCACTTCAGTATTTGGACTCGGGCCGAAAGTTACTTGTGAAGGAGTATCTGCAGGAGTTGCTGCAAGAGCTATAAGCGTTAATGTTCCTGCTTTGGCTATTTGTTGAATAGCCTTTGTTGGGTCTGAGCCAACAGAAAGCGTTAAATCAATTTTTCCTTGAGAATAAAATGGTCCAGAAACTGTCGGAAAGACAGCGGTATTGGCTACAAAGCCATTGGCACTTGCAGTTGCAAATTTATCAGAATTATAATTAATTTCCAATTTTACAAATGAAACTAAATTTTGTCCTGGATTTATCATAATATCCAGAGGAATAACATCTGATACCTTATGTTGCAATGGATTTGTTTGACTAGAGTCAGGGGTAATTGAAATTGTCGTTGATTTTTGGGCTCGGCTTCGTATCTCTTGCTGTTGCTGCAGAAAATAAAGAGTGATAGGTATACCTACCAGAAGCACCAGGATAAATCCAAACAAAAATAATCTTTTAATACTCATATAATTTGGTACTCTTTTTTATCGTATAGAAGAAAAATAGATGTGTCAAGCCTTATTGCAGATGTTCACCCTTCTTAGACACAAAATGATAGATGTAAGATAGAGTAAAGGAGATAAAAATTTTGCCAATTTAGAATAAAAGAAGAGTTTAACTATAGGTTATTGACAAGACTAACATACTTGTTGTATAAATTAGCAGAAGAAACATGTAAGTGATTACTTAACAATAAATATATTGCTATGGCAGCGAAAACAACAACCAAAATAGAAAAACTTACCATAGAACCACTTTTCGATAATGTATTGATTAAACCTGTGAAAGCAGAAGAAAGAACGGCAAGCGGGATTATTCTTCCCGATAGTGCAAAAGAAAAACCTCAAATAGGTGAAATCATGGCTGTTGGTGAAGGCGCACGAGATGAGAATGGAAAATTAATTCCAATGGTGGTAAAGGTTGGACAGAAAGTCATGTATACAAAATGGGGCGGCAACGAAGTCAAAGTTGAGGGTGAAGAATGGAAACTTGTCAAACAAACAGATATTTTGGCAATAGTAAAGGAATAAACCTATGGCAAAACAAATAAAATACGGTGCAGATGCACGACAACAATTGATAAATGGAGTTAATCAACTGGCAAACGCAGTGGTTACTACTCTTGGACCAAAAGGACGAAATGTCGCACTTGATAAAAAATGGGGTGCTCCAAATGTAGTTCATGATGGCGTAACTGTTGCTAAAGAAATAGAACTCCCCAATCCATTCGAAAATATGGGTGCCCAAATGGTCAAAGAAGCAGCTTCTAAAACCAATGATGTTGCAGGAGATGGAACTACTACTGCTACCGTTATCGCACGGGAGATTGTAAATCAAGGATTCCAAAGAGTAAATGAAGGCTATAATCCAATGCTTCTTCGACAGGAGATTGAAGAAGGAGTAGACAAAGTTCTCAAATCCTTAAATACCATGAAGCAGGATGTAAAAGGTGATGATGTGAAAAAAGTAGCAACTATCTCAGCGCAAAATGAAGAAATAGGTCAGCTTATTGCAGAAGCATTACAAAAAGTCGGCAAAGATGGTGTAGTCACAGTAGAAGAAGGCCGGGGAGTTGAACTCTCAATTGACTACAAAGAAGGAATGGAATTTGACAAAGGGTATGCTTCTGCATACTTTGTAACCAATACTGATAGAATGGAAGCTGAAATTGATAATCCCTATATTCTTATTACTGACAAAAAGATTTCTTCACTTCAGGAATTATTGCCATTTCTTGAGAATCTTATAAAAGTATCAAAAAACCTCGTTATTGTTGCAGACGAAATTGAAGGTGAAGCATTAGCAGCCCTTGTTGTCAACAAACTCAAAGGAACATTTAATTCTCTTGCCATCAAAGCTCCTGGATTTGGTGATAGACGCAAAGAAATGCTTGCAGATATCGCTACTCTTACCGGTGGAACAGTAATTTCAGAAGAAACAGGACGTACTCTTGAAAGTGTGCAGTTAGACGATTGCGGAAGAGCAGATAAAGTGTGGGCAGATAAAGAAACTACCAGAATTATCGGAGGGAAAGGCAATGCAAAAGACATCAAAGCACGGGTTGCTCAAATCAGACGGGCAATCGAAGAAACAACATCAGATTTTGATAAAGAAAAACTTCAAGAAAGACTTGCCAAACTTACCGGTGGAGTAGCAGTCATCAATGTCGGTGCAGCAACTGAGATAGAAATGAAAGAGAAAAAGGAACGGGTAATTGATGCGGTTGCAGCAACCAAAGCAGCTCTTGAAGAAGGAGTAGTACCAGGAGGCGGAATTGCACTTTTTAGAGCACGTGATGTATTACTCAACCATTCAGATACAAAGAAAAAGCTTGCCACAACTCCAGGAGCAATGATTCTTTACACAGCATTACAAGCACCTCTTATCGGACTTTTATCCAATGCAGGTGTGAATATTACCGATACTCTTAATAAGATTCAAGAAGCTACCGATTCAAATTGGGGATATGATGTGCTTGCGAACAAATTTGGTAATATGCTTACCATGGGTGTAATTGACCCAGCCAAGGTTACCCGTCTTGCGCTTCTTAATGCGGCATCTGTCGGAACAATGATTCTGACAACAGAAGCATTAGTAACTGATATTCCAGAAAAGAAAGATTCACTTCCAGGTGGCATGCCAGGTGGTATGGGCGGCATGGGAGATATGGGATACTAAAATTAGTTCTAAGTTCTTAGTTAAAAGCTCTAAGTTTATAATATTCGCTGAGAGGCGGTTTTTTTTGTGGAAACCATTCAAACAGAAAACTGAATAAGTTACGAAACATATTAGACAATTCATAATTATGGAAAAGATACGTCAGGAATTGAGAGAACCTGTCAGGCAAGAAGATGGATTAGGATGCGCAGTTGCTTCTACAGCATTTGTGCTTGGAATTCCATATCAAGAAGCACTAAAACTTTTCAAAGACGATGAAAGACGGGTAAAGGAAGAAGCTAACTTCTATTGTCCTGAGTTAGTGAGTATTTTAAATAGTCAAGGTTTACAGTATTCATGGAAAAAACTTGAAGAGAGTGATACCCAAATTATTAACAAAGACTTTACAATTATATTTATTGATACATCTCCTCAATACCCATTTGGTCACTTTTTGGCAAGATATAAAAATAAATGGATGGACCCTTGGATAAATTTACCTGACTCAAAAATAGCAGCAGGATTTAGAGAAGAGCTACCTGGAAAACCTACTTATGCAGTATTCAAGAGTAAGTAACCATTAAAGACAATGTGAATTGTTATGGATTGATTCTGTTGCCGTCGATAATTTCTCCACTCTTGGATAGAATTTCTCTCCAGTTTCCTAGTTTGCGAAGAACCAGAATATAGGTTTGGGCTTCTTTTACGTTGAAAAGCCAAGTGAGGAAAAGATAAAGTATAAGTCCGGCAAAGCTTGAAATGCCGGTCAGGAAAATAAGATTGATGGTGCGGGTTGTATCAAATACTAATTTATCCAAAAGTTTAAGAGGAATATAAAGAGCAAAGGCAGTAAAGAAGGATGAAACAAAAAATTTCCCCCAGGATGAAAGAAGAGCAAGTTTATCAAATCCTCCAATTTTTTTGCCAAGTAAAATAACGAGTACTAAAAGCTGTATCATGCTCGCAAGAGAGTAAGCAATCGCAAGGCTTTCAATTCCCATATGAGAGAGGAGTATAAAAATATATGCTAAAATAAGCATGAGTATCGTTGAGATTATGCCAACGATAAAAGGAAGTTTCGTATCATGGAGCGCATAGAATGCGCGAAGAAGTAACGCTATAAGCGCCTGCGCAAAGATAGATACACTGAAAAACGCTAATGTCCTGCCGGTTACTACTGTTGCAGCCCAGTCAAATTTTTCCGCTCCAAACACAAGACGAACTAGAGGAATACGTAAAACTAATATCAAGACAGATATTGGTAAGACAAGATACAACATTTGATTGAAGCTATTGATAAAAGTAGTTTTGAATTCCTGAGGTTTGTCTTTCTCACGGGCAAGTACTGGAAATGCCGCTTGAGCTATCGTTTGTCCAAATAACGCAACAGGAGCAAATGCCAAAGTTTGGGCAAAATCAAATAACACATTCATACGTCCAGGTGATGGAAGAAAAGAAATAAATGAAGCGATGGCAATAGTTCCAAACTGGAATACTATTATAGAAAGCGTTCTTGGCCACATCAGTTTTCCGATTTTTTTCACACCAGGAGAGCTTATACTATCCATAGAAAATTTCAAACGGAATCCTACTTTTGTTGCAAGCGGAATTTGAATAATTACAAAAATTAATGCACCAAGGATAGTTCCAATTGCTGCAGAATATATTCCAAGCATTGATGAAAAAAGAAGTACCCCTAAAATAATGCCTGGATTATAAAGTGCTAAAGCGATCCCTGGTATAAAAAAGTGATTATATGATTGAAGAAGTGCGGTAAAGAAAGTTCCTACAATAAAAAGCATTTGGCCAATGATAATAATGCGCATAAGGTTCACCATCATGTTCATATCATGGTGTGAAAAGTTAGCGCCGAGATTGAATATCTGAAGGAAGAACTGGGCAAAAATACAAAGGATAAGCGAGAGTGCCATAAATATGACAAGACCTACAAAAAGCAACGTTGATGCCATTTTATGTGCTTCTTCTTCTTTTCCTTTGGCAAGATATTCTGAGAATACAGGAATAAAGGCAGAAGATAAGGCAGCCGCGATAGTCAGTTGAAATATGGCATCAGGAAGCCTGAATGCATAAAAGTAAATACCAAGCGTATTTGACGCACCAAAAATTCCAACAAGTAATCTTTGACGAACCAGGCCAAGCAGTTGGGAAAGGATAACAGTCGCCATGATGACGAAAGCAGCTGAAAGGATATTCGTTTGCCGCTTCGTAATCAAATCAAGGCTTTTTTTTAAGAAGTCAGTAGGCATGGGAAGTTCAGTAATATTGTTTTTTTAAGTATATCATGCTAAAATAACAGAATGCCAGTACTAAAACACGCAAAAAAGAAACTACAACAAGACAAAGCAAGATTGGCTCGTAATGCAAAAGTAAAGGAGACCTTTAAAGAGCTCGTAAAGAGTGCAAAGGCAAATCCTTCAGCTGATGCTTTGAGTAAGGCATTTAGTGGTCTTGATAAAGCAGTAAAAGAGAATGTAATTCATAAAAACAAAGCAGCAAGAATGAAATCATCTCTTTCAAGACTTGTTGCAGGTGCCGGCGTTGAGAAGCGTGAGAACAAGACATCTGAGCATAAAACAACTGAAAAGAAAACCAGCAAGAAAGCTAAAACAACTTCTAAAAAGAGCTAAATTGACCACCTAAGTTAAAAGCGATATAATCTCCTCAAGACTAATCTATGATTGATATAAAAGCCCTAAGAGAGAACCCAAAAATAATAGAACATGCTGCAAAAATTAAAGGTGTGGATATCGATATTCAACAAGTCTTAGAGGTAGACCGGAAGTATCAGGAACTTCAGCAAACAATACAAAAACTCCGAGAAGATAGAAACGCAGCAGCAAAAGAACGAGATATTGAAAAAGGGAAAGAAATAAAAACACAACTGGACGAAGCAGAGCAGGAACTTCAAGAGATTACCGCACGAAGAAACTTACTTCTTCTTAATATTCCCAATTTCCCAAAGCCGGATGTAAAAGTAGGCAAAGATGAATCAGAAAATGATGTCATACGAACCTACAAAACTCCAACCAAATTTGATTTTAATCCCAAAGATCATTTAACACTTGGACAAGCCTTAGACATTATTGATGTTGAAAGAGCGACAAAAGTATCGGGAAGCCGTTTTGCATATCTTAAAAATGAAGGAGTGCTTTTGGAGTTTGCTCTTGTTGAATTTGCACTGCATACATTACTCAAGGAAGGATTTACTCCGATAGTGCCGCCAGTACTTATTAAAAAAGAAATTACAGAAGGGCTTGGGTATTGGCAAGCTGGGGGAAGTGAAGATTATTTCTGGGTCAACAGCGGTGAGAAAGATGAAGGATTTTATCTTATTGGTACTGCAGAACATGCATTAGTTCCGATGTTGAAAGATGAAGTAGTAGATGCTTCCAAAATGCCGCTTCGTTTTGTCGGATTTTCAACTGCGTTTAGACGTGAAGCAGGTTCATATGGCAAGGATACCAAAGGAATTTTAAGAGTCCATCAATTCGATAAAGTCGAGATGGTTTCCTTTGTTGAGAAGGGAAAAGATGATAGTGAACATGAATTTTTGTTATCTCTTGAAGAAAAATTATTTAAAGCACTTGATATTCCATATCAGGTTATTAAAATGTGTACCGGTGATTTGGGTTTTCCGGCAGCCCGCAAGTACGATATTGAAGCCTGGATGCCTGGACAGAACAAATACAGAGAAGTGACGTCTGTCTCAACAGTTACTGATTTCCAATCAAGAAGATTAAAAATTCGTTATAAGAAAGAAGGACAAACAGAATTTGTCTATATATTAAATGGCACTGCATTTGCCATAGGACGAACTATTATCGCAATTTTGGAAAACTATCAACAAAAAGATGGATCAGTTGAAATTCCCAAAGTGCTGCAAAAATACATTGGCAAAAAAGTAATAAAACCAAAGAGCTGATTTTCCACAAATATTTCAGATTTGCTGACTTGCAATTTTTCCCCCTTTATCTCATGATTAATTTATGTCAGGGAAAAACGTTTTCTTAGCTTCCACGTTCTTTGTTTTCGTGCTATTTATTACAGTTTTTATTCCTTATACAAAAAGTGTAACGCAAAAATATTTTTCCTTCGCGAGTAATGAGAATACTAACATTCCTATTACTATTACTCCAATCCCAACATTTACAAAATTAAATCTAACGAATTTGAATGATATACAAATAAATGAAGACAGACTCAAGAAATATTTAACTGTTGAAGCAGTACTTTTAGGAGTAATAGAGCATATAAGTTTATATTTTCAGGATTTAAACCATGCTACAACAATTGCATTTGATCCAACACGTTCTTGGATTCCTGCAAGTACGATAAAATCTTACGTCGTTCTTGAAGCATTTCGCCAAAAACGAGTAGGAATGATTGATTTCAACAATATAATAACGATAAAAGCAGAAAATGTTGTCCCTACTGAACTTGAAACCGATGAATTTCCTCGTTTGCGTGAAGGTATGCAAGTTACTATCAAACAGCTTGTTGAAGCAATGATCATCCAAAGTGATAATACTGCTTATAATACCTTGCTAGATATTTTAGATAGAAGAAATATTAATGCAACTCTTCGTAATTTAGGAATAACAGAAACTGTAGTTGGAGAAAAACTCAATCTGGATGATTCGCAGTTCCAGCTAGATCTTACAGTACCCGGACGGCAATCCAATACAACAACGGCAAAAGACTTAGCTTCTTTTTTTCATATCTTATATAGTCACGAAGTCCCTGATGCTGATGAGATTTTAGGAATTTTTAAGCAACAAAAGATTAATAGTATGATTCCCGCTCTTCTTCCTTTTCAAGTAGCTATCGCACATAAAACCGGAGATTGGGCACCTATTTATCATGATGGGGGATTAGTATATAAACCTCAGGATCCATTTATACTTGTTATTTTTTCTAATAGTAATGATCCCTCAATTATAGCGAAGCTAGCAAAAGTTGCATACTATCAGAATGCCGATGCAGTTGGAAAAGATGTCTCATTTCAGACACCACAAAGGAATACAAAAAGTATCTCTTATCAGTATATTCTTGATGATACATATAAAAAAGTTTTAGCGGCAAGTACTGTTGTCACTCACAATAGTATTTATACAATTCAACCTGGTGATAGTTTGTGGGATATCTCAAACAAATTTTACAATACCGGAGATAGATGGGATGATATTGCAAAGCGTAATTATATTACCGACCCACTTAATCTTACTCCTGGCCAACGTCTTGTCATTCCTCTTCTTCAGAATATGACGCAAGTTCCTCAAACTCAAACATTTCCCGACATAACTGCTGCAGATTTAGGTATCACACAGGAAGATGTAAGTACGAGTAATCAAAAAGCAAATACCATAAGGAGTGCGCTCATTACCCCTAATTCACCGATTTACTGGTTAAAACGGAATTTTGAATCTATGCAATTACACAATGCAAAAACAGATAGCGAAAAAATGAAGGTATATTTAGATTTTTCCAGAAATCGATTATCAGAAATAAAAAGAAATTTGCAGGAAAATAATATACAGAACTTAGATATACTCCTTAACGATTCAGAAGAAAGCCTTCGCCAAGCAGCATTACTTGTACAGAAAGGGAAAGTAAGTGACTTACAAGCATTGAATCTAAAACAGGTAGCTGATCTCCACTTCTCAGTATTTGCAAACATGCTTTCTCATATTAGTCTTTCCAATAAAGAGAAATATATCGATGAAATATATACCTTTTACTCAAAGGATAAAAAAGACATCATACCTGTAACAAATACTTCATCTCTTGCAAATCCTTTACAACAAAAACCAGTTATAGGTACAATTAAAGATATAAACGCAAATACTGTTACATTACAATTTGATGATGGTACAAGTAAGGAGATGGTAGTTTCAACAGAAACTACTACACGTGATTTTACTAAGCCACGAAGTAATGAAGACCGAGAATTATATATAGGACTACGAATAGCAGTCATTGGACAAAAAACAGATGATGCAAAACTATTTCCGCTTATGATTTTAAAAAACATCCCAAAAGAATTACCAGATGAGCATCAAGGAAAGGTAGTACAAATTGATAAAAGTACTAATAAAATAGAAATTGAAAATAACAATGGATATAAGGAAGATATAAAAATCAATAACAATACTATTATTAAATCAAGCGATACAGGAGTTACACTTGATGGTATTAAAGCTGGTTCTCAAGTAACAGTTTTTGGCCAGTTACAGAATACTCAATCGATTAGTCCCACACAATCTTTATCAAAAGAAACTCAAACTCAAACAGTACCAATAATAAATGCAACTTCTATATCTGTTACTAATAATAGCTCAGGAGCACAAGAAAAAACAGTAATTCCTTCCGTCTCTCCTCAACAAAATACCAACCAAGATTCTACCACACATGATGACAATAAAAAGTCAAATAATACGAATAAAAATACTCCACCAAGCCAGGTTCAAGAGAAAGGAGAGAAAAAGTGATCCATTTTGAAGAAATAGCCGATAAGGATTTTCATATCTTTTTAAAAGACTTAACTAGTCATTTTATCTATACATTGGGAATAATTTTTGTTTCATCAATCATTACCTACGTTGCCGTTATCTTTTTTCTCAAAAGCAATATTAAACTTTTGTCTTCACCAAAGATAACAAACACTGTTGTTCTTCCTAATCCGAAAGAAGATTTATATGTTGAGAAGGGAAGCCCTTATGACGATAGAACAGTGGGAAGTGAAAGCGCAGATGTCATTTTTCATGGCCCAAGGAACAAAAAACAAATTGCAATTACATTTGATGCAGAGATGACAGACGGGATGAAGGCTGCATATCTTTCAGGACAAGTAAAAAGCTCATATGATAAACGCATTATTGATATTCTCAATAAGACTCATACCAAAGCAACACTTTTCTTAACAGGCATGTGGATTGAGTTGTATCCTAATGAAACGAAAGAGTTTTCTGAAAATCCATTATTTGAGTTGGGGAGTCATTCATATACTGATAGTTCATATCACGGATTTTGTTATGGCTTAAAACAGATTCCATCAACTCTAGCAATTGAAGAAATCGGTGCAACTGAAAAACTTCTTAGAGAACATGCTGGAATTGATAATAGACTTTTTCGATTTCCAGGAGGATGTTATACTCCAGATGACGTAAAACTGGTCAATCAAGCCAATGATATCGTAGTGCATTGGGATGTAGTTGGAGCAGATGGATTTAATACAAATACCAGTCAAATTATCAGAAATGTTGTTGATAATACTCAAAATGGGTCCATTATTGTTCTTCATATGAACGGAGCACCAACAGCACCAAAAACAGCAGATGCATTACCGGAAATAATTTCAGAGCTGAAAGCAAAAGGGTTTGAATTTGTCAAAGTAAATGAATTATTAGGTATGCCTCCTGAGCCACATGATAGAAATTATTACAAATAGAAGAGGCTAAGATTTTAATTAAATCTTTTTCTTTTAAGTTTGAGGTGAACCTTTCCATGCTTTTCCCAGTTTTCTTCGTTGTCTTTCAGGATTCGCCAGCGGTAATTGATTATCCTGTCTCAAATTGTAATAATCTTTTTTTCCGAAATACGTGTTCGTGCGAAGTTTCTGGAGATTTTTATATGCTGTAGCAGAAAAATCAAGCCCCGAATATTTATATTGTTCCTTTGCCATAACTCATAAATAATATTTTATACCAAAATATTTAAAACACGCAACTGGTAAATATTCCTTTTGAAGCTAATTTATGGTAAGATAGAAAGACTCATATGAATATTTTAGCCAAATTTTTTGATACCAACTCACGAGAAATTACCCGATTTAAACCAATTATTGAGAGAATAAATAATCTTGAGGAACAGTATAAAAAATTAAAGCCTACTGATTTTCCTAAAAAAACAGAAGAGTTTAAAGACAGAATCGCAAATGGACAATCACTTGATATGGTATTGCCTGAAGCCTTTGCATTAGTCCGGGAAGCAGCAAGACGCACAATTAGTCTTCGGCATTTTGATGTGCAGCTTATGGCAGCAATTACCTTGGCTGAAGGGAAAATCGCAGAACAAAAAACAGGAGAAGGAAAAACACTTTCCGCAATCCCAGCACTCTATTTGCATAGCCTGACTGGAAAAGGAGTACATCTTGTCACAGTCAATGATTATCTGGCACGACGTGACGCAGGATGGATGGGACCAATTCTTCATTTTCTAGGAGTATCAGTTGCATCAATTATCAATGAAACGTCCTACCTCTTTGACCCGGAATATACTGACACCCAGGCGATTGATTATCGACTCCTTCATCTTAGACAAATAAGCCGTCAGGAAGCATATAAGGCAGATATTGTCTATGGCATCAATTCAGAATTTGGTTTTGATTACTTGCGGGACAACATGGAACAAGATATCCACAATCTTCGACAGCGTGACTATTATTATGCAATTGTTGATGAAGTTGATTCAGTACTTATTGATGAAGCAAGAACTCCTCATATTATTTCAGCACCCGACGAAGCGCCATCTCAACGCTATTATGAATATGCTAAAGTAGTTGAAAAGCTTGTCCCAGATACTGATTATAAAATTGATGAGAAATTACGAACAGCCCATTTGACTGATCATGGCATAGGCAAGATTGAAAAACTCTATGGTATTGCGGATATTTATGAGAAAGATTTTGATACTGTCTATCATTTGGAAGCAGCGCTCAAAGCTCGTGCCCTTTTCCATCGCGAGAAAGATTATATTGTGAGAGACAATCAAGTAATCCTTGTTGATGAATTCACGGGTCGTCTTATGGAAGGTCGCAGACTTTCAGAAGGAATTCATCAGGCAATAGAGGCAAAAGAACGAGTCTCCATTCAAAGAGAATCAAAAACTCTGGCAACTGTGTCTCTTCAGAATTATTTCCGAATGTACGAGAAACTTGCGGGCATGACTGGAACTGCAGTGACAGAGGCAGAGGAGTTTAAAAAAATCTACAAACTTGATGTCGTAGTTATCCCAACGCACCGTCAAGTAACCCGTATCGATAATGCTGATGCAGTCTACAAAACAACCCGAGCCAAATATTCAGCAGTAGCAGTAGAGATTGAAAAAACGCACAGACGCGGACAACCGGTACTTGTCGGAACTACATCAATTGAAAAAAATGAAATTATTTCAGAGCTTCTCAAAAGAAAAGGGATAAAACATGAAGTATTAAACGCCAAGAATCATCCACGGGAAGCACAAATTATTGCCCAAGCCGGTAAAAAAGGCGCAGTAACGGTTGCAACCAACATGGCAGGCCGGGGTGTTGATATTATTTTAGGCGGAGATACGCCAAAACAAGATAATGGTTCTGCAAAGCAGAATACGCCGGAATGGAAAGCATGGGAGAAAGAGCATGAGGAAGTACTAAAGCTTGGGGGATTGTATGTTATCGGTACAGAGCGCCATGAATCACGCCGCATTGATAATCAGCTTAGAGGTCGTGCAGGACGTCAGGGAGATCCAGGAACTTCACGTTTTTTTGTCGCCTTGGATGATGAGATCATGAGACTTTTTGGAGGAGATAGAATCGCCGGTATTATGACACGTTTTAATATGCCGGAAGATGTTCCTCTTGAGCATCCATTAGTGTCTCGAGCAATAGAGAACGCTCAGGTAAAAGTAGAAGGATTTTATTTTGATTCCCGTAAACATCTTGTTGAATATGATGATGTACTTAATAAACAAAGAGAAATTGTCTATAAATTGAGAAGAAAAGTATTAGAAACAGCAGCAGAATCAGGTGAAGCAATAAAGCTTGAAGTAAAAAAGAGATTGTCAGATGCAATTACGACCCTTGTTACTATTTCTCCTGCCAATGCATATGATGGGCATGCATCAGTGAATGAAAAAATTATTTCAGATTTTATCACGATAATTCCTTTTGATGAGATATCACAAAAACAGCTCGTAACGCAGCTTGAACAACTGCATACATCAGAACAAAAAATCGACTTTCTCAATAAACTGACAAATGATGTATATGAACAAAAGGAAAAACAAGTGGGCGAAACGCTTATGCGGCAAATTGAACGGTTTGTGATGCTTTCTGTGATTGATAATTTGTGGATGAATCATCTGGATGCGATGGATAATTTGCGACAAGGTATTGGTCTTCGAGGATACGCACAAAAAGATCCGTTAGTTGAATACAAAAATGAAGGATTCCGTATGTTTGAACAACTGATGTGGGGAATAGATGATGAAATAGTTCATAGAATCTTTAAGTTCCAAGTACAACCATCTGATGCTCCAGCTCCACAACCTCAACCTACTCATATAGATATTCATGCGATAACAAATGCACCGGCGAGTGAAATAGGAGAAGATGCAGCACAAAAGGCAAGACAATTACAACAACAGCATTCTTCAGAAAAAAAACTCGGCCGCAATGACCCTTGCTGGTGCGGAAGCGGCAAGAAATGGAAAAAGTGTCACTACCCATCCCTTGGACAATGATCCTGAAAGAATTAGTAAAGAATAGCTATTGTTTTTATCTTGAAGATTTTACCGTAATACTTTTAGATGCTGTATTGCCTGTTGGATCAAATGCTCTTGCAGTAATCGTATAAGTAATACTGGATTTATTAGGGACATTCCATCCACAATTATATGGTGATAGTATGTCAGTACATAAGAGAGTTCCATTTACCAGTATTTGTACTTGTGTAACATTGACATCATCAGTTGCAGAGACTTTTATTACTATTTTTGTACCTTTTGTCACAATACTATTATTTGTAGGATTGGTAATAGCTACTATTGGTGGTGTTGTGTCAGGAGGAATCGGAGTAGGTGTTGGCGTATTTGTCGGCATTGGTGTACTAGTTGGAGTATTTGTTGGGATAGGTGTAGGAGTGAAAGTTGGAGTATTTGTTGGGATAGGTGTAGGAGTGAAGAATGGTGTTGGAGTCGGAATACCATTAGTACAATATCCAGGGGGTGGAGTTTGGATACCATTTGTATAGTTATAGAGTGTATCTAAGGATGGCCAATTCGCACTATTATTAAGTACATTCGCATACCATTCAATTGCTGATGTACGGTAACAATAAGCTAATTGAATAGTGGCCGGTAAATCGGAAGTAGTTAGACCGGATTGTGTCTGCCATTGAATGAAATAGTCTGTTGGCCAGGAAGTTCCATCAGTTGCTTGTTGACCTGCATGCGCATAAGCATATTGGATACTGGAACAGGTCTGAGCAAAATCACACACTCCTCCTGATAAACTCTGCGTTCCAAAGCCAAACCCTTTCTCAAGTGCCCAGAAACTTGCTGTTTGCTGCCAGCTCTCACCACTTACTCCTGTTACCGGGTCAACCCCACTATTTTTTGCTCCCCAGAAGCTATTAATCCCAAAAACTGTCTGAGTGGCACCATGATGTGTCCCTTTCCCAAACTGGCTAAAATCATTTTGACAAGTCGGTAAGGCATAATGCTGCCAGTTAGTAATATACTTATCCCAAGTGAACCCAAAAGTTGTATTGAAGTAATTCCATCGAGTATTTTGTGGACCGTGACGAAGAGGGAATGATTCTCCGCCAAAACCAATAGCGCATCTGTCATACAATAATCTATCTTGATAATTCTGTGGAAGTGTTGCTATCCAAGATGCAACCTGGTCGACAAAATTCGTTTTCCAATCTTGTTGCCAAGTACCAGACCAATAGGCTGGTACTGCAGAGCCATCGTCTGTATCGCAAAAAAGTGCAGACTGACTTGCTAATTTTTGTACTTCATAATCAGGGATTTCTTGTACTCCCCAGGAAGTATCTGAAGTACAGCCCGTGCTTTGTCCATTGTCTGCAATATCTTCTGTAACAATTGACCAAAATATAGGATGATTTGCACTAGTCATCAATTTATCAAGTTCATAACGATACATTGAAAAATCATAAACTCCAGGAGAAGGGTTTACTCTCGCCCAAATAACTTTCATCATAGCATAATTTCCGTCAGGATTAGTAAGAATTGCTTGATTAAAGTTCAAAGGATCTGTTGAAGCTGAATCAAACTGTCCATTTACTTGAATAGGAGTCTGGGGATTCGAGCTTGCTGCTGCTCTTAAGGAAAGAGGTTTATTTCCATGAAAAGTACGCATTAAGAAAAGTATCGTGAGAGAAAAAAACGCAACAATAAAAAAACTTGACAGATATTTAAAGTTTATATTATCTTTTTGAGGTTTCTTCACAAAATTATAAGCTATATATTTTTATAACAATAATTTTCATGTCATGTCAATAGCAAGTTTTTGGGTAATCATACCGACTTGGTACAGAATCGATTAGAATCGAGATATGTAAC
>CAZSWA010000006.1:0-71808 GCA_964610465.1 uncultured Gammaproteobacteria bacterium
TGATAATAATATGCTGGATGGGCGTATTACTGGCTGCTCTCTGTCTGTTATCCTGTCGTACTTGGAGAGAGTAGAGCGTTACAACTAATCCAATAAAGAGTGCTAAAGAAATAAATAGAATATACTTTATCCTCATACTTTCTATATTCTTATTTTTTACTTGAGAGTGCAAGAGCTAATATATTTTTATTTTTTGATAGATTGTTTATAATAAAAATCAAAATGAAAAATACCTCCAATAAAACTGAAGAAAAAAATCTGTACCAAAAAGGTCCCATGGTAGGAGTGTTACGCACTCAACTTTGTCCTATATGCAAAAAACCAATGGGTGATATGCCAGGAAGTAGAGATGCTATCTGCAAAAACTGCGGCTACAAAGACCCGTGTTGTGAGTAAAAACGGAATCAATTATTTTGTATAAGAAAAACTGGTAAGTATTTGATTAACTACATATAAGTTAATTGTATTTGAAAGCGATATTTGAAAAGTGATAGCAGGATATAAAGGATTATTTGTTAAAATGATTGCACCAATATCTCCAAACATATAATTAGCATTTCAGAAACACGAATCATTGTCAATCGTTATATGCAGAGTATGAGTTTTTCCAAGAAAAACCCCGACTGAATCGGGGTTTTCCATTTTGTTCCTTGAAGTTTCTTAAATCTTCAAGGAGAAAGACTAAAAGTTAGGCTGATCCTATCTTGTACATTCCTGTACTACAGACTGGGCATTTTCCTTTGAGTGCTGGTTTGCCATTTTTCATGGTAACCTTTTCAGGATTTGCAACTTCTCTTTTTTGTCTGCATTTTACACAATACATTTGTGCCATTTTGATTTTCACCCCCTTTCACATTTTATTTTTTTGAAGCTTCAAAACTCTTCTAAATATTTTTTCAAATGTTAAAATTAAACCTTATGAATAAAATAATAGAGAATCAATTGGACTATCACAATAGATGAAGTAACAATAGCAGTTTTTACTAAATCTGATTTGAGAAATTGATAGTTGAGAGTAGAAATAGTTGGTGTTGGAGTAGCCTTAAATGTATACATACTTTTCTTTTCATCTCTAACCGGAACCGATGAAGAATTTAAACCGTTTGATGCGATATCGGATAATGAAATTGAACTTGTATTTTGAGGCCTTTGCCGACGTATGTCAGCCCTTTGTTTGTCTTTAAGAGTTTTTCTCTTTTTAGCCATGAATGAAGCTAGATTACACTATTGACATGGAGCCTGTCAAGAGGCTAATATGCGTATATGGTATTTGGTCTAGTGTTAGCTGCACTTTTTTTTATCCTCATATGGTTGACTATCATTACCATTTTTTTCAGAAATTTACTTCTTCACTATAATAGTTTGACCAAAGGAACAGGCCAAAAAACTTTACAAGCCTCACTTGATATCTTACTAAAAGAAATCGATATAGCGAAAAAGGATATTGATAAATTAGAAAAAAGATGTGCTACAATAGAAAAGAACAGTCTTTTTCATATCCAGAGAATAGGACTACTAAGATTTAATCCATTTAAAGATACAGGAGGAGATCAAAGCTTTATATTGAGTCTTATTGATGCGAATGATACCGGAGTTGTAATAACAGGCCTTTATTCGCGTTCTGGAACGCGATGGTATGCCAAAAAAGTAATTCAAGGAAAAGGCATGGATCATGAACTGTCGCATGATGAAAAGAAAGCATTGGAAATAGCAAAGAATTCAGGAAATAGCTAAATGAATAGAAAAGTTTTGGTTATTATATCAACTCTTGTTGTATACCTGCTCTCAGCAGGTATTTCCTATACATTTTTTGCCCGGACTTCACCTTCATCAAATCAAGTAGTATCTCCTGTTGACAATAAAAAAACAGGGAACGATTATCAAGCAATTACATTTGATGATAACGGATCAAAAACTGAAGCATGTCCTCTTAATGGCGTATTGTATACTACTCAACAAAAAGACTGGTGGGAAAAACATAGACCACTTGGTGTGATGATTGAAAATCATCTTGATGCAAGGCCGCAGTCAGGAATTTCTTTTGCAGATGTTACTTATGAAGCAGTTGCGGAAGGTGGTATCACAAGAACTCTCAATGTATATTATTGTCAGGATGCAGGTATTGTAGGACCTGTTCGTTCTGCACGTACGTATTTCCTTGATTTCATATCTGAATATGGTGATTATCCTTTATATGCTCATGTGGGAGGAGCAAATACTCCCGGACCGGCAGATGCATTGGGACAAATAGATGATTATGGGTGGTCACTGTACAATGATCTCAATCAATTTTCAATTGGCTTCCCGACTTACTGGAGAGATGAAAACAGACTCGGTCATGATGTGGCAACAGAGCATACAATGTATTCAACTACCAGTAAGCTTTGGGCAGTAGGTGTACAACGTGGATTAACTAATGTAGATAAAAAAGGAAAGTCATGGAATGAAAATTTTGTTCCTTATTCATTTAAAGATGATGCTGTAGTCTCTGAAAGACCAGAGAATCAGTCCATTCATCTTGATTTTGCAGGAAATGCAAGTTATGCGTCAGACTATGCTGTTGACTGGACCTATGATAAAACAAACAATGTATATCTTCGCAATAACGGGGGTAAAGCGCATGTTGATAGAAATACCAACAAACAACTCAGTACCAAAAATCTCGTAATCCTTTTTATGAGGATGAGCCAAGCAAATGATGGATATGAAAACAACTTACATACACTCTATGGTACAAAAGGAACAGGGAAAGCACTTATCTTTATGGATGGAAAAGAAATGAAGGGAACCTGGCAAAAAGACGGACGCACTTCACGAACTCTTTTAACAGTCAATGGCTCTGAAGTAAAATTTGATAGAGGAAAAATCTGGTTTGAGATTCAACCACTTAACGGTGTAATAGATGTGAAATAGTCCTCAATTATTTATCTTCGTTGCATGAATACAAGAATTTGCTATAATTAATCTCGTGTTTTCATAAAAATTATGTTTGCAGATTTGATCACTTCCAAAACGAGAGTAAAACTTCTTAATGTCTTTCTTGCCCATCCGTATGAAATGTTTCATGTACGGGAATGTGTAAGAAGAACCGAAGAAGAAATTAATGCGGTGAGGCGAGAACTCCAGTTTCTTGAAAAGAAAGGCATTTTTGTCAGAGAACAACGTGCCAATAGAGTGTATTATTCATTAAATAAAAACTATCCATATTACTTTGATCTTTTGGAACTTGGTGCAAAAACAATTGGACTTGGGGACGATATCCTCAGAAACCGTGCTAAACTTGGAAAAATAAAATACGCAATGTTTTCAGGCAGTTTTGCAAGAAGACAAAAAAAATCTCCAGATGCAGTGGATTTAATTGTTGTGGGAACAATTGTACTTCCTGAGCTTGCAATTCTGGTAAGAAATGAAGAAGCGCGTCTTGGGACAGAAATTAATTATACTGCTATGTCTGAGGATGAGTTTAAATTTAGAAAACAACGTAATGACCCGTTTATTAGTGGGATTCTTGCAGGTACACGAGTGATGATTGTTGGTAATGAGGAGGCAATGGTTTCATGATAACTCAGTCCCGTGTTCTTTTATTTTTTATAATTCTTCTGACAATTTTTGCTCTTCTTATTAATCTTTCGCAACCGTATACTATCTCTCTTGATACACAAAAATTGCCTCTTATCAATAGAAAAATCTCAATTCATACACGATTTCCTGGAGTCAGTTCTAACTTCACTGTTGGTCCTTTTCATTTTCAAAGAAACTTGGCATTTAAAAAAGGTCTTGACCTTGAAGGCGGAACAAGTATAACGCTTAAAGCCAATATGGATGGGATTTCTGCATCAAAAAGAGATAGCGCGCTTGATTCTGCAAAGGCAGTAATTGAGAGAAGAGTTAACTTCTTTGGAGTTTCAGAGCCGATCGTACAAACCTCAAAAGCAAATAATGATTATCGCATCATTGTTGAAATTCCAGGAGTAACAGATACCAGTCAGGCAATTCAATTGATTGGAAAAACAGCTAAACTTACATTTTGGGAAGAAGGAGCAAGTACATCCGCGGCTCTTAATGCATCATCAAGTGCTTCTTTACCAATTGGTGCGGTACAGTTTCTTGGGTCAAATCCTAAGCAAACAAATTTAACAGGGAGCGATTTGCAGGATGCATCAGTAGTTTTTGATCAAAGTAGCGGTAAGCCTGAGGTACAACTTATTTTCACAAGTGATGGAGCGAAAAAATTTGCAGATATTACGCAAAGAAATATAGGAAAGATACTGGCAATTGTTTTAGATAATCAAATAGTTGAAGCGCCACGAGTAAGTCAGGCAATCTATGGAGGAAATGCAGTTATCACAGGAGATTTTACTACTGAACAAGCACAGACATTGCAAATTCAACTCAATGCAGGTGCATTACCAGTTTCTCTTTCAGTGCTTCAGCAGCAAGCAATTGGCGCAACGCTTGGACAGTCCTCTCTTGCCAAAAGTTTACTTGCCGGAACGTTGGGCTTTTTTATTATCGTAGTCTTTATGATAGTACTCTATGGCAGGCTTGGAGTAGTTGCCAGTTTTGCACTTGCGATATACACGTTATTAGTGCTTTCACTCTTTAGACTTATTCCGGTAACACTTACTTTGGCTGGTATAGCAGGGTTTATTTTGTCAATTGGTATTGCAGTTGATGCAAATATCCTGATATTTGAACGTATGAAAGAAGAATTACGCAAAGGTAGACAGCAAGGAATGGCAATTGATTTGGGATTTTCAAGAGCATGGCCTTCCATTCGGGATTCAAATATTTCAAGTCTTATCACAAGTTCTATCCTTTACTATTTTGGTACTGGTATTGTGAGAGGATTTGCATTTACTTTGGCACTTGGTGTATTGGTTTCAATGTTTTCAGCAATTGTGGTAACAAGAACATTCTTGAGAGTATTTTATAGAAATAATTCGAATAATTAGAGTATGTTAAACATTATTGGCAAGAAAAACTGGTATTTTTTAATTTCACTTCTGGTAATCATTCCAGGACTTATTTCTGTTATGGTGTGGGGACTTAGGTTGTCTATTGATTTTACGGGCGGTTCCCGTATCACTTACATGTTTCAAAAACCAGTGGATGATAAAACGGTAGGTATCATAACCAATGCATACAAACAGGAGAAAATTGATGTGCCAACAGTTCAAAAGTCAGGTACAACTGTAATTTTCCGAACGAGTTCAATCAATGAAAAACAAAACGCACAGGTAATAAATCGTTTTCAAAAATCAGTTGGAAGTTTCAAAATGGAGGAGTTTGAAACAGTAGGTCCAACTATTGGACAGGAAGTAACAGCCAATGCACTTAAGGCACTTCTAGTTGCATCGCTTTTGATTGTGTTGTATATCGCATACGCATTTAGAAAAGTACCAAAACCAACTTCAAGCTGGAGGTTTGGAATTACTGCTATTATTGCACTTCTTCATGATGTGCTGGTACTTGTTGGACTTTTTTCAATCTTTGGACATTTCTTTGGAGTAGAAGTTGATAGTTTATTCCTTACTGCACTTCTAACTGTCATGGGTTTCTCAGTTCATGATACTATTGTCGTCTTTGATAGAATTCGGGAAAATCTCTTAAAAATAGGAGGAGTTTCCTTTCAGCAAATTGTCAATGATTCTATTCTTCAGACAATGGTTCGTTCTTTAAATACTTCTCTTACGGCACTTCTTGTCCTTTTCGCATTACTGCTTTTTGGAGGAGAAAGTACAAGATGGTTTGTTATAGCGTTACTTATCGGTATTACATCAGGCACGTATTCATCTATCTTTAATGCAGCACCGCTTCTTGTGGTATGGCATGAACTTGATGAGAAAAGAAAAGCCAAAAAAGCAGCAGCAACTTCTTCAAAAACCCTAGCGTATTCTTTGAGGAAATAAGTTTAGATTAACTCGCTCATCTTTTCTCCAATATCACTATATCCATCATGATTGGGATGAAGCCCATCACTACACACTAAGGAAGAATCTATTTTGTAATCAAACAAATTTACAAATGCTAAATTATTGGCATTTGCAGTTTTTATCATTGCCAAATCCAATTCTACCAGTGCATATAAGATAGAATCTTTAATTTCTTTATCTTTACCAGGAATATAGAGAGCAAGGCTTTCTTTTTTTTGGATATAATCTTGAGTACTTTGCAAAGTCATGATATTAGGAAGTAATGTAAGGATGACTCGTCCTTCGTGATTTGGGAGTTCATCTATCATATTTTCCAGATTGGCTTTATATTGTGTAATAGTATCAGTGATTTTTTTTGGTGCTCTTTCTTCAATATGAAAGAGAAAGTCAGAGTCTACTCCATCTGCCAGTTTAAAAAGGTCATTGGCTCCGACAGATACTAAATAAACAGGGTTTTCGACTTTTATAAGGTCATCATGTGCATTTTTTACGAGATCGAGAACTTTAGCTGATGTTTTACCTCCTTGATATGTTCCTTTTATATCTGCTTCTTGTAGTTTTAGTCCTTTATTTTGAGCATTGTAAATGAAAGTAGTTATGATACCGATGTCATCAACTCTATGTCTTTTCCCTTGTTCATCTACTGCAGTATCATCTTGACATACGCCTTGCATAATACTGTCTCCAATACGGACTATTTTATATTGAAGAGAAGGATTTAGCTGTATTTTTCTTGACTTAGCAGTCCTTACTTTATGAAGGTCAGTACCTTCTTTATCTGCGATTTGCGTTCTTAAATCATCAAAGCTTGAATGAGAATGAGATTCTTGATGCCCTGTACTACCGCGTATTTTATTTATTTCATACACAACGCCTGCTGCGGCAATAGCTCCTCCGAGACGTGCTGCTTTTCCAAAGAATTCCCGGCGGGAATAGGCAGGCGGTTTGGTTTCCTGAAATAAAACTAAGTCTTGAGTCCTTTCCTTTACAACTGTCATTACAATAATTATTCTTATTATAATCGTAACTTATTGATTTTCAATAACTAATCCTTTTTGCTCTGGTTTATATTACTTTCTTTTTGGTAACTACTTTACAAATTTTTCTCAAAGTGCTAATCTGGCAAAGATAAAGCCTCTTTGCTAAAATTATGGATGCGTTTACCACACACAAAGAATCAATAGATGATAAAGAAATCCTTGACGCATATTCTCATGCAGTTATCAACGTTGTTGAAAAAGTAGGTCCGGCAGTTGTCAAAGTTGATGTTATACGCACCAATGGCAATCCATATCTTCAGGAGCAACAAGGATTGGGTTCGGGAGTTATCATAACGCCTGATGGATTTATGATAACCAATCATCATGTCATCGATGGAGCCAAAAAAATTGAAGTATCTTTGACAAACGGTAAGAACTACAAAGCACAAATCATAGGAAAAGATGCGGCAACTGATACGGCGCTTTTGCGTTTGCCAACCAATGATTTACCCTTTGCAGAGTTTGGCAATTCAGACCGCATTAAAGTTGGACAGCTGGCAATTGCGATAGGCAATCCTCTTGGTTTCCAGAGCACTGTCTCAACAGGTGTTGTCTCAGCACTTGGAAGGTCACTTCGAAGCGACGCAGGAAGGCTTATTGAAAATGTTATCCAGACTGATGCATTATTAAATCCTGGTAATAGTGGTGGACCATTGGTTAATAGCAATGGACAAATTATTGGAATCAATACTGCAATGATTCCAATGGCACAGGGAATTGGTTTGGCAATTCCTTCCAATACAGTTTCCTGGGTAGTTAGTGAACTTCTCTCAAAAGGCAAAGTACAAAGAGCGTATCTTGGTATTTTGGGAAGAGGGCGGCCGCTTGAGAGGCAACTGCAGCGCTATTTTAAATTAACCAATGACACCTGTGTTGAGATAATTCATGTGGAGCCAAAAAGTCCGTCCCGTGGACTTCTGCAAATAGGAGATTTTATTGTTGCATTAAATGGTCAGAAAGTAACCAGCATTGATGATTTGCACAAATATATGTCGCGCAAACCAGGAGGTACTCTTTTTAAGTTGACTATAGTGAGAGATTTTAAGAAGAGAAATATCTATATCACCGCAGGCGTAGCGTAAACAATATAGAGGTTAGCAATATTTTATTCTTCAAAATTCTTTTTAACTATTTTTAGACATTCTTCAATCGACATCTTTTCTGTATCCAAATGAATGGTTCCTTCTATCGGATTTTCTATTACCTTTCTATATAACCCTTCAATTAACTCATCTCCCAGCGGTGGGAACCATCCTTCTTTCACTCCTTTTCTCGTTTTATCTCTAAGTTTTAATGTCTTAAGTGGACAGTCTAACTGATATACAATGACAGGAATATTTTTCTCTTGTGCTGCTGTAATAAAAGCATGAATATGCTCAGGTTTTTTAAAAATACCATCAACAATTACTGAAAATTTCCGATCAAGTATGTCTTTTAGGGCTACAAGAGCAGATTTATTCACATCATCCAGCGCAGAGTCTTGAAAATTAGAAAAAATACGCTTGAAGTTATCGATAGAAATCCATGCAACTTTTGTGTCATAGTCTCTTAAAACTTCAGCTATCGTTGTTTTCCCGCTACATGATGTTCCTCGTAAAATTACTACTTTTTGTATCATGATGTGTATTACACTTTTGTTTGCTCGGCCCAGGCGGCCATACTATCAAATACTTTTCTAAGTGATTCCCCTTTTTTGGTAAGACTGTATTCTACATGCAAGGGAACTTCCGCAAACACTTTTTTGGTAATAATACCTTCTTTCTCAAGTTCAGAAAGTCGTTCTGACAGAGTCTTGGGACTAATACCTGGAAGTGATCTTTGTAGTTCACCAAAACGTTTCTTGCCTTCACAAAGATTGTGAAGGAGAAGCATTGTCCATTTGCTGCCGATAATCTTAAGTGTTTTGGCAACATTGCAGTTCGTATGTTCCTGATTTACTTTTTTCATAAATTTATTTACTGCTTATAATTTGCTCGCAATTAATTATTCTTGTGAATTATTATATCATATACTTCATAAAATGTAAGTACTTTACAAAATGAAGTTGAACTGCTAATATATTGTTATGAACAAAACAACAGTTGTTCCATTAAAAACTTTACAAGATAAATGGACCACACTTGCTGATGGAAAAACTTTACAACAAACAGTAGATGCGTTAGAACAAAATGGATTCCATACTATTGTCGTAGACAATGCTGAAGAAGCCAAACAAAAAGCATTAGAATTACTGCCCATTGGTTCACAGGTTTTTACTATGACTTCCAAAACTCTTGAAAAAATCGGGCTTGCCCAAAAAATTCAAGAATCAGGTGAATATGATTCAGTAAAAAACGCGCTTACTAAATTGGATAGAAATACGCAAGGGAGAAAAATGCAAATACTGGGAAGCGCTCCGGAATATGCAGTGGGTAGTGTACATGCGGTAACTACTGATGGACACGTACTTATCGCGTCACGTTCAGGAAGCCAATTACCAGGATATGTGTATGGGGCAGACCATGTAATTTGGATAGTAAGTACACAAAAAATAGTAAAAAATATTGATGAGGGAATAAAAAGAATTTATGAGCATGTATTACCGCTTGAGTCTCAAAGGGTAAGAGAAGTCTACGGTATGCCCGAAAGCAGTGTTGATAAATTACTTATATTCAACAGAGAACGCCCGGGAAGAATAACAGTTATTCTGGTAAAAGAAAAGTTAGGCTTCTAAATACTTGTAAAATTAAATATTGTATTTATACAACTACTACATTATAATCTCTTTATCTCAGTAGTATATAAAAAATGGCAGCTGAAATAAGAGAACAATCAAATTATTCTTCAAGGTCCCCTCAAGAACTCATCCGTGCAAAAATAGAAACAGAACGTTTGGAAACGATACCTCTTGCTCATGTAAAAACAGAACATGCGTTAGTTGATGAATCTCACGCAAAAGATTTAGGAAACTCTATGAAGCAGAAAAGAGGACAAATATCTCCGATAGTCGTGAGAGCAAGAATGGAAGATAATGAAGTTGTATATGATGTAATAGATGGGTTCCATAGGACTGAAGGGAAAAAATTAAATGGGGATGAAAACATAAATGCTACTGTTGTATATAATTGTTCTGATGAAGAGATGTTTGATTTGAGAATACTCGCTGCAAGTTCTGTACGTTCTGTTCAATATCCTCGTATTGCTCAATGGATTTCACGATCATTTGACCAAACACCATGGAAAGAAAAAGGTTTAAATGTAGCTCAAGCGTTTGGTATCGCTGTAAATGATAGTGTAAAAACTCGAGGCATTGAATTAAATCCGGAAGAAATTGAAGACCTGAAAGAATGGGTGCAGGGGAAAACACAAAAATGGGGAAAAAGTATCGCTGGAACGTATCAAATTTTACGTGTTGTATCAAATGCTGATCCTGATCTTGTAAAGCAAGTACGAACCTCTGGAGGTGGAAAAGATAGAAACGGAAGAATTACACCTGCTCGCTTACAGACAGTAGTTGAACAGTTTCCTGGAGAAAAGAATTTTGAGACTCAAAGAGCAGTTCTTAAAGTAGTTGTTGAAAAAAGACTCTATGCAGAAGAAACTGCTCAACTGGTAAGAGATGTACAAAAACATATACAACCTGGTATGAGCGAGTCAGAAATTTATGAAGTTGCCAATAACATTGTGATTACCCATCAGGTATTTCCTGAGAGAGATTCTCAAAAAGATGAATTGGGAGGATGGGATGCGTCAGTAGATGAATTTAGAGAGAAACCTCATAAAAAACGGACGAGGGCATCTGCAAAAATAATACAAGCTGAAGTAGTAGAAGAACTTCGAAAGCATAGGGATGAAAACAAGAGTCTAAGGAAAGAGAATGAAAGCTTAAAAACAAAAAATGCTATGCTGGAAGATAGATTGAGAGAACAAAAAGCAGGAACTGATACACTGGGTAGACTCGCTACTCGTATAACAGAATGGATAGAAACCGCGACATATCTTACAAAAAATGAAAGAGTATGTCTTGAAAGAGTATTTCTCATGCAGGAAAATATAGATGTCGTTGCAAGGTCCTTCAATATAGCTCCTATGCAGGTATCAAAATTTATACAGAGTGCTCTTTATAGGAAAGGTGTTGAAGAACTAGCAAAGCATAATCCATACTCTTCTCAAACTAATTAAAGTTTAATAGTTAGGACAATTGATATCGTGGAATATGAAAAAATCCAAGATGAATAAACAGATTACAGTTATTGCAGGTGTGGTAATAAAAGACAATAAAGTTTTAATGGTTTTGCGTAATGAAGAGGAGCAACCGGATGCGCATCTCAAATGGGAATTTCCTGGAGGCAAAGTTGATTTTAGCGAAACAATAGAAGAATCACTCGCAAGAGAATTTTTGGAAGAAACAGGGGTTGAGGTAAAAGTGAAGGAACTTTTGCCATTTGTCCAGACAAGCTATTGGAACTATGAATGGGGAACACAGCAAACTCTTTGTTTTGTATTTCTTTGTGAATTTATCAAACAGCATGCTGTTCCATTAGATCATCATGTAAAGAAAATTGAGTGGATTGAGATTGAGAAAATAAAAGATTTAGCATCACTTCCCGGAACAAATGAGGTAATAGAGATTGTGAAGAAAGAATTGGCAATAAGTTAATTTTTCACGAAGTCTCTCTCCTTTTAGGAGAAGGAATTATGACTTACTTAGCTCCTCTTTCACAATCTTGCTTACCAGGCTTCCGTCTGCTTTACCTTTAACTTTAGGCATAAGAGCACCCATAACTTTGCCCATATCTTGAGGTGAGGAAGCACCTGTTTGCGTGATAGCATCTGCGACTAGCTTTTTTATTTCCTCTTCTCCCATTTGCTCAGGCATATATTTCTGAAGAATTGCAAGTTCTTTTTCTTCTTTCTCAGCTAAGTCTTTTCTTCCACCAGTGGTAAATTGTTCAATAGAATCTCTGTGCTGTTTGACTTCTCTTTGGATTACTGTCATGACATCCTCGTCATTGGCTTCATAATTTGCTCCGGCTTTTTGGATTTCATAATAATTGATAGCTGATAAAAGCATGCGAAGCACAGAAGTTCTGGTCGTATCTTTGGCAAGCATGGATTGTTTGAGCTCGTCACGAAGTTGTTGCTTTAACATATGAGTATTATAGCATTTTCGAATGGGAGTTCACAGTTATTGGTTCACTGGAGATAAAACATTATTACTAATTGGACTGAAATGTCAACTAAATTACTTCTTATCTTGTTTTGTTTGTTCTTGATGTAGTGTCTGTTGTCCTGTGAATGGTCTGCCTCCATCATAGCCTTTGGTATGAAATTGTCTTCCTTCACCTTCAGATGTAATAGGCTTTCTTATACCCTTAGACCGCATATCATACTCCGCGTCAAAAATTCTAGTAATATCCCACTCAGGATTATTACCTTTTGCATGTTTTTCTAGGTTAGCAAACTCCTTATCATATCTATCTTCTTCACCTTTGGACATATCTTCAATCCAATCATTAGCAGAACGTGCTATATAACCTTCAGGTATATTACCAGTAGCACCTGGAGGAGTAGGCGGTCTCTGTGCACGCTTTTTAGCAACTTGGTCATAGCTGCGTGGATTTCTTTCTGTCATACTATGAGCAATTATAGCCTATAAAGGCTAAGTGTTCAATATTTACCTTTTTATTTTTTCTAATTCCGGTTGGAGTTCTTTTATTCTTTTGAGCAAATAGTCTCGATTATTTTTCTCCAAATCTTCATCCACTTCTTCAAAAAGTTTTTGTAAAATCCGGCCGATGATTGGTCCGGGTTTAATATCAAGCTCTTTCATAACATCATTGCCATCAACTACCAGATTTTTGATAGAAAAAGGTTCAGGAGCAAGTTGTTCTTCAAGCCGTTTTTTAAATAATTTAAGTCTCCAGCTTTCTGCAGTTTGAGTACCTCCACCAAGTCTGTCTCCAATGCGAAGTTCCATCATATCCTTCACATTTTCAACCCCAACGCGCCTTATAAACCTTCTGACCGCAGCATCAGTGATGTGCTCATCAACTGTAAACATATGCCATCTGACAAGCGTCACGATTTTCTGTTTGTCTTTTCTGGAAAACCGTAATCTATCTGCTATCTCTGCAGCAATCTTTGCGCCTTCTATCTCGTGATTGTGGAAAATAACATACCCATGCTCATCTGTTGCTGCAACTTTTGGCTTGCCGATGTCATGGATAAGTGCTGCCAAACGGACAACCGGGTCAGATGCTGGAGTAAATTTAAGAGAAAGAATATTGTGAGTGAAGACATCTGTTTTGTGATGTCTGCCAGGACGCTCCTGAGATACGTCAATACCTTCAAGAAGTTCCGGGATAATATAGTTTAAAAGTCCTGTATTTTTAAGAAGCATGATACCTTCATACGGATAGTTGCTTGTCAGGATTTTGAGTAACTCATCGTGGATTCTTTCTTTGGATATCTCAGAAAGAAGCCGCGCATCTTGTACAATTGCTTGAAATGTCCTCTCGTCAATGGTAAATCCAAGCTGTGTTGCTAGGCGAATCGCACGCATGAGACGAAGCGCATCTTCTTTAAATCTAAGATTTGGATCGCCGACTGCACGTAACACTTTATTTCTTATATCTTCCTGTCCATAGTAAGGGTCGATAAGGTGAGTGTGTAGTCGATTGTCTTCAGTACGCACCTCAAGCGCAATTGCGTTGATAGTAAAATCACGACGGGACAAATCTTCCTCAACTGTTTTGCCCCACTCAACCCCTGCGGGATGGCGTCTATCTTTATATTCTTTTTCAGTTCTATATGTAGTAATTTCAAGTACTTCACTTTTTTCTTGTGAGTCTGGCACGCCAAAATTCTCTAACGCTTCGGTTGGTAAACCTACCGTACCAAACTGATTATCATAAAAACCGCCAGGAAAAAGTTTGAGAATTTGTTCGGGTGTAGCATTGGTGGTAAAATCCCAGTCGCTTGTTGGTCTGCCAAGAATCAAATCTCTCACACATCCACCAACCAGATAAATTTGAAATCCAGCTTCATGAAATATTCTATTTACTTTTAGTACATGTGCTGGAATACCTTCGACCATACCTTGTCCCATGCAGTGGGGTCTGCTATAGTATATCAGATAAAATCATATGAAAAAGTGGGAAATCTTAGAAGAATCAAGAATTAAGAATCCTGCCAAGGGCGAGGCTCGCCAAAAGCGGCAAGAATTAAGAATAGAAAAAAATATAGAAATTCTACTTAAAAATAGGAGACTAACAAGTCAAAAAGAAATTGATGAATTTCTACATCCAAGTCTTGATGAAATTACAGCAGAGAAGGTTGGGATAGATAAAAAACAACTGAAAAAAGCGTTGACGAGAATTAAAAAGGCGATGAAAGAGAAAGAGCAAATTGTAATCTTTGGTGACTATGATGTTGATGGAATTACTGCAACTGCAATTCTTTGGGAAACACTTAATTCTATGAGTGCAACTGCTATTCCATATATCCCGAACAGATTTGAAGAAGGATATGGGCTTTCTGTCATTGGAATTACCAATCTTGAATCACAAATTACCAACACAAAACTCATTATTACTGTGGATAACGGAATTGTTGCCAATGAAGCAGTGGATTTTGCCAATAGTCACGGGATAGATGTAATTATCACTGATCATCACACTATTGGTGAGAAATTGCCAAACGCTCATGCGATTGTGCATACTACTAAATTGTGTGGAGCAGGAATTGCATATGCGGTTGCGCAAGAATTAAGAATTAAGAATCAAGAATCAAGGAGTAAAGAAGAGGATAACCATTTGGAATTAGCTGCGTTGGGGACAGTTGCTGATTTGGTTCCATTGGTTGGTGCAAATCGGGCAATTGTGAAATTTGGCATAGAGAAACTAAATACAACAAGAAGATTTGGTCTTCTTGAACTCTACAAGCTTGCCGGTCTTAGAAGTAAGTTCGGAGTATATGAAATAGGATATATCATTGGACCGCGTCTTAATGCAGCAGGAAGAATTGAAACAGCAATGGATAGTTTAAGACTTTTGTGTACCAGAAATCGGGAAAGAGCAGAAGAGCTTGCAGCCAAACTTGAGATTATCAATAAAGAAAGACAAATGCTCATGAAAGAATCAGCCGAACATGCCAAGCTATATGTGAAAACAAATCAAACGACTATCAAAAAAATACTGGTTGTATCTCATGAATCATATCAAGAAGGAGTGATAGGGCTTATCGCAGGACGTTTAGTTGAGGAATTTTACCGTCCGACTATTATTATTTCCAAAAAAGAAAAAGTCAGCAAAGCCTCTGCCCGTTCAATTCATGGGTTTAATATTATTGAATTTTTGCGGGGTGCATCTGACTTTTTTGTCAATGTCGGTGGTCATCCAATGGCAGCAGGATTTACTGTAGAGACTGAGAAAATTGAATTATTGCAGCAAACGCTTGAGCAAATGGCAGAAAATTTACTAAATGACGGACATTTTATACGGAACTTGCGGATTGATTGTGAAATTCCGCTTGTTTCTATTACCAATACGTTTTATAACAGTCTTCAGATTCTGGCTCCTTTTGGCATGAATAATCCAGAACCTGTTTTTGCAAGTAAAAAGGTAACTATTGAGGACATGAGACTTATGGGTAAAGAGCAACAGCATCTGCGTCTTAGTGTAAGTCAAGAAAATGCAGTATTTGAAGCAGTATGTTTTGGCATGGGAGAGCTTGGAACAAAACTTAAGATAGGAGACAAAATTGATATTGCATACACAATAGATGAAAATAGCTGGAATGGAAATACAAAGTTACAACTGAAGGTGAAGGATATACAAACTCTGCAAGAAGACTAAGATATTTTTAGGATTCGTTTACAGCTTCTTTGGGATAAAAGTGATTATACACATGAGAAGCAGTTTTAAGCAAATCTATGCCATCCCTTTTCGCAGCAGAACGTACACCATTTGTTTTCGCAAGCCCTTCCTTTATATTTGTAATTCTTGCATCTAATGTGGCAATTAACTCTTGGAGATTGTTTCCACCTATATTACATTTTGAATAGACTTTTGTATAGGCATCTCTTGCTCCTTGTAATGCTTGTTCTCCTACTGTGTCTAAGAGCATACCTGCAGTGCCTATAAGACCGTTGGGCAGCACTATTTCTGGTCGTTGTTTCTTTTCAGGAACAACAGTGCCTCTAAATACAACCTGTTCACCAATATCATTACTCCTTTCTAAAGGAGTTTGTTGTCTAGTTTCTTGAATTGGTGCTAAACTTTCTAACGCCATATTATTTTATCTCTTTTCTCCGTATGGTTTGTGACGAGATGCGTGTAATTGTGCAGCTGTAAATATAAGGTTTTTTGCATATATTTTTGCCAAGCCAGCCCGTTCAGGTATTGCAAGATCATCTCTCGTTTTATTAACTTTGCGGTCTAATTCTGTCATTAATGGTCGTCTGTCACTTAGTTGAGGACAAACTTCTTTATATACTCTATTAAATTCTGACTGAGCTCTTCTAAGTATTGGTTCAGCTGTTTTAGGATCAGACAGAAGATCGTCAAATTTACCTTCTATTCTAACGAATCCTTCACTCATTGGTTGTTCTATATAATCTATTTTTTCTCTTTCCATATTTTTTCCTCAAAAAAAATCTCCCATTTCTTGGGAGATTGGTCTTTGTTCCTTTTGCGCCTTTACGCCATTACCAATCTCCCTCGCCCTTAAAGGGAAGGAGATGCATAATTCCAACGTATTGACACCAAAAATTTTTCATATGCCAAAAGATAGTATAAAACGCAATCACCATCTTGTCAAGCACAAGAAATCCATGTATCATATGCAGAGTAAGCGCAAGCTAAAAGCGTAAAAAAAAGGCTAAAATGAATAGTATGAAACGAACACTAGCCAAAGATACAGCCTCAGAAGCGGGGAAGGAAATTCTCGTTGAGGGGTGGGTTCAGGCACGACGTGACCATGGAAAGCTCATATTTATTGATTTGAGGGATAGAAGCGGGCTTCTGCAAATTGTATTTAATCCAAAAGTCTCACAACAAGCCTATGAAACAGCCATAAAGCTCCGGCCTGAGTTTATTGTTTCGATAAAAGGTAAAGTCAATCCCAGACCTGAACGGCTTATAAACCCCAAAATCGTAAGCGGTACTGTAGAGCTTGAGGCAATTGAGGCTACTATTATAAGTAGCGCCGAAACTCTGCCTTTTGACATGGGTGGAGAAGCGCTTAATCTTGAATTACCAACCCTTCTTGATTACCGATCCCTTACCTTAAAACATGAAAAAGTCCGAAAGATATTTCTCATCCAGGCAGCACTTGCTGAAGAATTTAGAAAAGTCGCAAAATCTCTTGAGTGTGTTGAAATTTTTGTCCCAACCATTGCTGCTGGGGCTACAGAAGGCGGAGCTGAAGTATTTAAACTAGATTATTATGAGCATGAAGCATTTATGACGCAAAGCCCGCAGCTTTACAAGCAAATTATGGTAGCAGTGTTTGAGAGAGTATTTACCATTGCCAAAGCGTATCGTGCTGAACCATCAGTTACTACACGGCATTTATCAGAAGCAACTCAAATGGATATTGAAATTGGATTTATCAGTAAGTTTGAAGAACTTTTGGATGTTTTAGAGTTGGTAGGAACGACCATGATAAAAAATGTTTCTGAACAGTATGAAAATGTTCTTAAAGAATTTGGTGTTGAGAAGCCACTCGTTCCTCACAAAGTGCCAAGACTCACGTTAAGAGAAGCACAAGTAATTGTTACAAAGCGTACAGGTCGTGACTTATCAAGAGAGAAAGATTTAAATCCCGAAGATGAGAAAGAAATATGCGCCTGGGCCAAGGAAGAGCATAAATCAGATTTTGTCACAATTACCCATTTCCCAACAAAAAAACGCGCATTTTATACTATGCCTGACCCCAAAGACCCAGAATACAGTTTAAGTTATGATTTACTCTTTCGAGGGCTTGAAATCTTAAGCGGCAGCCAACGTATTCATGACTACAACGAATTGGTTGAGATGATGAAGAAAAAAGGAGTAAACCCACAGACTTTTGGCATGTATCTTATGGCATTTAAGTATGGCATGCCGCCAGAAGGCGGGTTTTCATTTGGGCTGGAAAGACTTACAATGAAATTACTGGAATTGCAGAATGTACGTGAGGCATCTCTTTTCCCACGGGATATGGAGCGTGTTGATGAAAGATTTTCAGTTACTGATAAAACTGCTACTAAAAATAAGTAAAGAACTTATTTCATATCTTAAACTTCTTGAAGAGGATATTCAGCTTGCGCTTGTTCCACTTATACTTTTGACTATTTTTATCATCATAAGTATTCTGAATGCAAACACAGAGTATCAGTTATATAGAAACAAACTTTTTCCGGTTGATGTGTCAACCAAGGTAAACCCTTATCCTATGACAAGCGGAATAATCAACCCACCTATTAGTGCAAAAGCTGCAATTGTCATGGATGATGCAACCCATGTAGTACTGTTTGAAAAAAATCCTGCTATCCGGTTTTCTATGGCATCAACAACCAAAATTATGACTGCACTTGTCGCACTTGATTATTATAAAACAGACTCACTTCTAACTGTCAAAACCGCAACTATTGAGGGATCTCTTATAGGACTTCAAGTTGGGGAGACATTTCGGTTTAAGGACTTACTCTATGCGATGCTTCTGCCTTCTGCAAATGACGCTGCGATAGCAATTGCAGATAATTATCCGGGAGGATTGGAAGCATTTGTGAATGAAATGAATGCAAAGGCGTTTAGTCTTCATCTTCTCAATACGCATTATGCAGATCCAGCAGGTCTTGATGATGATGGTAACTATACCACAGTTACAGACCTTGCTCAGCTTGCGTCCTTTGCTGAACGAAATCCATTATTTGCCAAGGTTACTTCAACCAGACAAACAAGTATCTCAACTATTGACAATAGGAGACAATTTATACTTTATAATCTTAATAAACTTTTGGGAACAAACGGGATTGATGGTATAAAAACGGGTACTACAGAAGGAGCAGGTGAAGTGTTGGTGACTTCTGAAGTTACCAGAGGTCATAGGTTTATCATTATTGTTATGAAAAGTGAAGATAGATTTCTTGATACGCTCTCAATTTTATCTGCTGTAAATAATACTATCGGCTATCTAACTCCCTTATATCCATAGCATTTAGGAAAAGAAGTTAATAACTATAAGCTAAGTACTAAACGCTAGACGCTATTTTATCCATGCATCCTGAATTGCTGATACATACGCAAAAAATCCGTTATCTCCTTCAAATACAATAACTGGCATGACATAATCCTGCAGAGTATTCCCAAGATAGTATGCTAAGAAAATATTGGTTATATGTACATTGTTTGATGAACCATAGAAAGATGCAACATATCCTTTTCCGCTCTTCAGTTCTTCAAATGCTTGCTGAGCTGTTTTGATAGGGTAGGTTGCGTCTTTGGCAGCTCTATCTATTTTTTGGTGTGTATAATGTGCTTGTACCACAGTGGTATCATTATCTCCTGAGCCGACGAGAAAATTTATCGTTGAGTAAGGTGGATGAGGATAGAGAATTGGAATGTCCATTTTTATCTTTTGTGAGTCAGGACTGCTTAGCGTATGTTTTCCTGTATCAAGCGGATAAGTTAAATTGCTCTGATACATATCAACGCGTATGATATTGGCAGAGGATAAGCTGGTAGTTTGTACGAGTGTCCCGTTTTGTATTGCAAATAGTTGAGGATAGGTGAGATAATTAATATCTCTTGATGGGTTTGTTGTTTTGCTCAAATCAATATCGTCAGGGAATAATTCCATAGAATCAAGCAAAGCTTTACTTATTTTTACAGCATTATCCTCATTATCAAGATGAAGCGCTGAGATAACAGATGGATATGTTAAAAATCTGGAATTCATAACAAAATTAAATGTTACAATGTTCATAATTACCTGTCTATTCATGCCTTGCGGTTCATCCCATTCATAATTTGCATTGCCCAGAGAAGTTTCTGGTACCAAATGTCCTTGTGAATCAGTTATTCCAAGTGCAGACATTTTACTTTTCGTTTTATCAAGGTTTAGAAAATTTGCTTCAGGATGAATAATTGGATAGATATTAACTCTATCTACTAAGTCAGGGGGTTTTCCAGACAACGTATCAAGCGTATAAGTAAGTGGTGAAGTAGTAGCATTGGCAGGAAATGTAATTGCCGGGATTTTCCCGTAAAGAACATTTGGAGGGTCAGTTCTTGGAGGGTTGAGTGCATCAATGATAGTAAGAGTGACCTTATACAATATAAAAAGTAAAATAAGCGCAGTTATCCCAATAGCGCCGCCAATACTACCTTTTATTAAATATATTTGTGTCTGGTGGAGGGTCATATCTTGAGTATAAGGGAAATTTGAAGTACAATGCAACCATGGTACGAACACGAATGGCGCCAAGTCCAACAGGAGAATATCATATTGGACACATACGGACAATTTTGTATGATATAGCCTTTGCGAAGAAACATAAGGGCAAATTTATTATACGAATTGAAGACACGGATAGAGGCCGATATGTGGAAGGTGCAATGGATAGAATTCTGGATGTGATTAAGGATTATGGATTTACATGGGATGAAGGTCCCCGGGTTGGCGGATCGTATGGTCCATATATCCAATCAGAGAGATTACCGATTTATAAAAAGTATGCATTAGAACTTGTTGATAAAAAAGCTGCATATTATTGCTTTTGTACTACGGAACGCTTGGAACAAATGCGTGAAGAACAAAAAAAGCGAGGAATTACTTCTCCCAAATACGATAAATTTTGTTTACGTCTGACACAAGAAGAGATAGAAAAAAATCTCAAAGAAGAGAAGCCATATGTTATACGACTCAACGTAGTTCCAGACAAGATAATCACTTTTGACGATGTGGTATTTGGCAAAATCAGCGTCAACAGTAATGAGATTGATGATCAAATTCTTCTCAAGTCTGATGGATTTCCTACATATCATCTGGCAGTAGTGATAGATGATCATCTCATGGAAATAACTCACATTCTTCGTGGTAATGATTGGTTGCCTTCAACACCAAAACATATCATATTGTATGATGCATTTGGGTGGGAATTGCCGACTTATATCCATCTTCCCAATCTCAAAGAACTGGGCAGTACGAAAAAACTTTCCAAACGATTTGGTCCTGTTTCTGCAAGAGAATTTTTGGATGCAGGATATTTGCCAGAAGCTATGATAAATTTTCTCATGTTTTTGGGCTGGAATCCTGGAACAGAGAAAGAAATTTATTCCTTTGAAGAATTTGTAAAAGATTTTGATGTCCACAAAATCCATAAAACAGATTTGGTGGCATTTAATCGTGAAAAACTTGACTGGATGAATGGGTATTATATTCAAAATATGCCTACAGAACAATTACTGGAAAGGCTCAAAACATTTTATAACGCTGATGAAGACATGCAGAAATTTTTCCATCATAACAAATCATATCTTCTCTCTCTGGTAGAGCTTGCCAAAACTCGTATAAAGAGGCTTAAAGAATTTAAAGATATCGTTCTTCCATCTGATACTCCTTTGTCAGATGAAGAGAAGAAAGTGGCTCACGTATTAAATAAAGAGTTCACCAAAATTTCTGATTGGAACAAGGACACTATTCTTGCTGCTATGCGTGCGACATTCAAAACAACAAGTGCCAAAGGCAATATGCTCTACAAAATTCTCACAGGACGTGATAAAGGTTTACCGCTTCCTGAAACCCTTACCCTTTTTGGAAAAGAAAAAACACTGGCAATGCTTAAAAAGCATATCACACAATGAGAAGTTTACAGATTGCCCACATAATCTCAGTTCTTCTCAATCCATTAGTGGTACTTATACCTGTTCCTTATGTTCTTGTGTTTACTACATCAGGAGACTTTGTTTACGCATTTCACTGGGCAGTTTTTTCATGGGTGTTTCTTCTCGCATTGGTCGCGTTTGTACTTTTGGGAATAGAGCGGGGAGTTTTCAGCAACATTGATGTGTCTATCAAAGAACAGCGTCCTACACTTTACGTATTTTGTACCTTTGTCGCAGTGCTCTATATTACTACTTTGCACTTTTTACATGGACCAAACATTTTACTTATTACCACTCTTGGAATTCTTGTTGGTATCCTCGTGATGTCAGTAGTGAACCAATTTGTTAAAGCCAGTGTGCATATGGCAACTATCGCATCGCTTCTTTTTGCTCTTATGATTTTATACCATCAAATGATTGTAATATCTCTTGTGGTTATGCCACTCCTTGCTTGGGCAAGGATAAAAACCGGAAGACATAGTGCAACAGAAGTTCTTACTGGAGGAATCTTAGGAAGTTTGCTAACATTAGGTATATATCTCGCTTACAGATTATTTTTTTGATATGCTGAATTTTAAGAAATTAAAGAAGTCATTTGGCTATGCACTCACTGGTATATGGTATGCGCTCAAAAGTGATCAAAACTTACGCATTCATTTCGTAGTCGCCTATTTAGTCATCCTTGCAAGCATTTATTTCCATGTCAATCCATTTGAAATGGGAATTTTAGGTGTTATGATACTTCTTGTCATTACAACTGAAATGATAAACACTGCAATTGAAAAAATGGTTGATCTTATTACAAAAGAACATCGTGAAGAAGCAAAGATTGCCAAAGATGTTTCGTCTGGAATGGTCCTCGTCACTGCAGTAGGTTCAGTGATTGTAGGAATTCTTATCTTTGTTCCTCATATTTTACAATTATTTCAAGTACAATAATATGCTACAAACTCTTAAACTCGACAATGGAATATCAGTCGTAACGTACAATATACCAGGGCTTCGGTCATTTCATCTTGGTATAAATGTCAAAGGCGGCTCCCTTGGAGAACCAAAAGAAAAAAGCGGCATTGCACATTTTATGGAACATATGCTGGTACAAGGTATTCCATCCTACAAAAATGCTGAAGAATTATCATCCTTTGTTGAAAGTATTGCAGGCAGTTATCGTGCTACCACGTCATTTCTTACTGTCGCCTTTTCTATTTTTGTCCCTATTTCTCATCTCGAAGACGCAGTGCAGATAGCAAGTGAAGTATTCTTCAAACCGCTTTTTCCTGAGGAAGCATTGGAAAAAGAACGCCATGCGGTTATTAATGAAATTAAACAGGATGAAGATGCTAAAACATTTAAAATAAATCAATTTTTCAAAAATGTCCGCTACACTAAAGAAAGTCCTCTTAAACTTCGAGTCGGCGGAACAATGGAGACAGTCCAAAAACTCACACGAGAAGATTTGGTTCAGTATTGGACCACTCATTTCCTTCCAGAAAACACCTATATTTCAATTATCGGCAGTTTCAAAGATGAAGAACTACAAACAATACTTACCAAGTATTTTGGAGGCGTTAAAAGCTCACAACAATTTCAAGGATATCCAGAGCTTTCAAACAGCAAAGATTTATCAACCTATAAAGTTGCACTTCGAACAGATAAAGAGCTTAAAGTAAATTATCTTGATTTGACTTTTCCGTCACTTCCCTTAGATACGGATTTATTAACTCGCATCAAACAAAATATTGCTTTTATTATTCTTGGCAATCTTCGAAGCAGCAGATTGTTTAAATTACTTCGTTACCAGAAAGGATTGGTGTATGGAGTGTCAACAGGAGATGCAGCATTTCCGGGAACAGGCTATGGATATGTGAGTTCTGAAGTCGCATCTGAACACCTGGATGAAGTATTGACGCTTATTGTACAGACACTTTCAGAGTACATGAAAAACGGCCCAATAAGTGAAGAAGTAGAAGTTACCAAAAATTATCTTTCCAACAACTGGCTTATGGCATTTGACAATCCCTCATCAATCAGCAGCTGGATAAAAGGAGAACTTTTGTGGCGGGATAAAATCCGTTTGCCTGAGGAGTATATTGAACTTATCAAAGATATTACTCCCAAAGACTTGGTTAAAGTGATGCAAACGTATTGGGATATGAAGAATCTTAATCTTATTATCCAGGGACCGATTACAGATTCCAAAGAACAGGTAGAGAAGTATACAGAGATGGTCAAAGACCTCAAATAGTCTATACATAGTCATACTGAGCCAAAGGTGAAGGACTCTTTCCCTATCATTTAGCATTATCCTTTAGGGACTGAGGTAGCGAAGAATCTTTTTTGTGCACAAGCATTTGATTAAAAAATAAAAATGTCCTATAACTATCATCATGTCTAAGGAATTACCTTTTTCATTGAGAACAGGAGAAGTGGCTCCTAATAAAAGCAGAATCGGGTTTGATAGCTTATTAAAACTGGATAGAGTTGCAGATGGAGAAGCAGCTAGGATTGCTCTAGCAAAGGAAGGAGTTAGTGCGATATTCAAAGAAACCTCCGGTGGAATCCCCTTGAATGAAGATCTTCTACGAATGATAGGTTCTGACTATATTAAGCGTTGGGAACTTATATATTGTTCTATTGCGCCTTCAATGCTGATTATTGGAGGAGAAAAACCAGAAGAAGGAAGGCTTGAACTAGATGATGCAACTGCAACTATTTTTCTAAATCGCCATGTTCATGCTGGTACAAACAATAAAGTAGTATTTTACTCTGCTCGTTTTGCAGATATTATTCCTGATACAAAAACCATACTGGAATTTTCTTACGGTGATCCTGATATATCGAAAAGCAGAAAAAAAGAAATTCCATTTAGTTTCCGATTAAGTCATATTGGATTTTCTGTTTCTCCTAAAGAGTTACCAGAAGATCCTTCTCAATTATTAAGTGGTAGTGGCATTTATGTTGGACATGGTATAAAAAATACTTCTAATGGTCAAACCATCTATACTCCATGTTACGAGACATTTCCAATGGATAGAGAAATAGATATATTATTTGATAATGAATTAGACTTTTATTCTGGTTCTGTTATCACAGAACGAATGAGAAAACGAACTGGAGAGGATAAGAGAATGTTACGGACAGAATATAATGAATGGGCAAGAAAACCGGAGCATGTTATCTATTTAGGTGGAGAACGTGAAAATTCACATGATCCAGCAGGAGCATCAGGATTCTATTCACATGCTGATGAAGAACAAGTATGGTTTGGGAGAAATATACAAGATTTACGAGAAGGTATCTCCTGGAGAGTAAGTTTACCACAATTCTTGAAAAGATAGTCTCCTTGACATTTATCCTATAGCTTGATAGTATTTCTCTGTACTTTAACATGTTGCGGTAGTGCGTTCTCGTAGTGCATTGTTTAGTTTTAACAACAGATAACACAAAGGAGAAGCAGGTGCCAGATTCCAACGACACGGTGAGAGTCAATTTGTTCAACGATGCGGTGCGCAATTTAAAGGCACATATCGATGAACAACGTCATCAAGGCGTGCAGATGTTTGACATCCCAGTCATCTTTCTCAAGCATGCGAATTTTTTCTTCGACGAAGACAGCCCTCTGTGCAGAGAGGTACTGCTTGAGTTGAAGCAGCTTTTCCTTAAGGAAGGGTTGACCATGGATGTGGTTCCTAACAAGGACCGTTCCTTGTTGCAGCTCGTACTGAACTAGTACATGTAGTGCGTTGTTTAGTTGAAAAAAACCGACAGCATGAAGGAGAGAGACAGTGCGTAGTTATCTCGCAGTGCTATGTCTAGAAGGTGATGTCTATGTAGCTGATTGTCCTCAGCTTGGGACTGTGAGTCAAGGACTTACCATCGAGGAAGCAGTTCGTAACCTCAAAGAGGCAACAGAAGTCTTTCTTGAATGTGCTCCAACTAGAGAGTCTAGAAAGGTGGTAATAACGACATTCGAAGTTGATACCGCAACATAGAATTGCAATATTTCCGGGATGGGAAGGAGTCACAATGCTGTGACAAAATTCCATTCCATCTTTGGAAAAGAGGGAAACCTCAACAATAATCCCGCAGATAACCCTGCGGGATTTTTCATATTTGCCTATCCAATGAATTATTTTGAAAAACTAAGGAACAATGTGCTATAGAGAAGCGCGTCTTCAGCACGTTTTTTGAAATCTTTTTCTTCTGACAATTTTTCTACTTTTTTTACTAATTTTTTCATTGTCTGGGATAATGATAAGAAATCCAATTGTTTTTCTCTTTTTATTACTTCCTGCAAGAATCTATCTGCCATTTGTATTGACCCTGAATGATACCCAATAGCAACACGTTTTAAATCAAGTGCTATCGTTTGTAATAGTGCATTATTGTTCATATACATTCTGGAAAAAAAACTTAGTGAGTTTTTCATATGTATATCTTAATTTGGTATCTTGTATTTCAATACTCGTATTCTTTTGTTGTGGACGAATATTGATAAATGAGTTAAAGTCTATTTCTTTCGTTTCCAGATTAATGCCGCCACCCCATATATCTTCCTGTTTTGAGCCTTCCTGCAGAAGAATCTTTTCAGAATCAGCATGTAAATCACACCCTGCGGAACAAATTCTATTTTTCATATCGATAACTGTTTTGATATATATATAATATTTCTCTGCAAGTTTTGTAATCTCTTTTTTTGTAAAAGGAGTTGTTTTTGTAATTATCATTTACTTATTATAACATCTATGAAAATGTTTCTTCCACGACATTGTACCATCTTTTAAAGATGTGTAAACCTAATCGTTAGGCATCTATTCGTGTCTTCATCCACATGATTTCTGATTCAACGCCAATCAGAATCTTCAGGTCTTCCCAGTCAAAACGAACGAGAGCATATTACTATCTCTCAGGTATAATAGCGGGACAAGGCTTGTTTTGATCGTTTCTCATATGATCTGTTTTCTTTAAGAACTGTATACACAATGAGACCAGTTTTTCTCGCAAGCGCTACTATTGCCTTCTTTTTCCCGGTTCAATAACTTAGCCTGTCAACAAATTGCTTGAACTTCTTTTTTTACGTCAGTTCAGAAATTATTTCCAGCGCTTTTAAATATGTTTTGTGCCTTATGTTTTTTTTTGCTTCCTTTTTGGTAACCCATTTTGTCTCATTGAATTCTGTTAAGTCCACATGTACTTTTGTTGTTTGTAACAAATACCAACTATCATAATGAGCTTTGCAAGGTTGTCCGTCATTATGAATATACATAACAGAAAATAAAAATGGTTCATCAATTTCTTTCACATCAATTCCTAACTCTTCTTTTGCTTCCCTTTTTACAGCATCTTTCAATAATTCTCCCTTTTCAATATGTCCGCCAGGAACTACCCATTGTTTTGCTTTTTTATGATGAACAATAAAAATTTCTTTTGTTTTTGGATTAAAGGGGATAAAGAAAACGCAGCAATGATATTCTGAATTTTCATTTTTTGTGAGCTTACCACTTTTAACTAATTGAAAAAAGTCTTTATATTCTTTTTGATTGAGAAAAAGCTGAGGGGTAATAAGGTGAGAAAGTTCGCTTGTCAAATTTTGCATCTTCCAATTATATCATTTGAAGCTAAAAGAGGATATTTAACCTTATTTCGGTCACAATTATTCCTATGCAGTTATTTTCCTTCGTAGGCTGTTTTTAATGCAGCGATATCAAATTTTTTCATAGGTAAAAATGCCTGGGTTACTCTCGCAATTTGTTCCGGAGTTCCTTTTTCCATCATCTCACCCATGGCAGTAGGTACAACCTGCCAGGAAACACCAAATTTGTCCTTTAACCAACCACATTGTTCCGATTCAGGAACTGCAGAAAGCTTTTCCCAATAATAATCTATTTCTTCCTGTGTTTTACAGGGGACAATAAAAGAGATTGCTTCATTGAAAGAGAATTTGTGTTCTTTTGCGCTATCCATTGCTCCAAACTCCATACCTTCAAGCATGAAAGCAGCATATTTTACAGTACCTTCTTTATCCGGTTCTTCTCCTTTGCCGTACTTTTGAAGAAAGAACGTTTTTGAGTTATTTCCGCCGGAGGCGAGATCTCGCCCTGGACGGGCGGAGAATACTGATGTATAGAAATTGACCGCTTCTTCAGTTTTTCCACATACATTCCCAACAAACATAAGCACAGGAGTTATTGCCTGTTTAAATTCATTCTTTCCTGCATAAATCACTTGCCAGGAAAGACCATATTTATCTTGTATCCAGCCATATCGCTCACTAAATGGATAACTGTCAAGCGGCATCAAAACCTTTCCACCTTCAGAAAGTTTTTTCCATATCGCATCGACTTCTTCCTTCGTTTTAAATTTTACATGGAATGAAATAGATGGATTAAACGTAAACAAAGGACCGGCACTAATAGCCATAAATGGTTGGCCAGCAAGTACGAATGAAACGATATCAGTGTCACCTGAAGGAGTATTGTGAATGGTTGTTACACTGGTTACTTTTGAATCCGGCAATAAAGAGGTATAAAACTCACAAGCTTCTTTTGCTTCTTTATCAAACCATAAATGCGGGGTAATCTGTCTCATAAATATATCTTCTTATATTGTATCATATTTTTCTTTGTATTCTATCTTTAATAATGTCCCCATCTGAAAGAGTAATGCCTCTATCTGCAAGCTTTGCATAATCCTCTTCATGAGTCACCATAACGATTGTTAAATTTTCCGTTTTATTCAATCTCAAAAATATATCTAAAATCGTTTTTGAAGATTGAGTATCAAGATTTGCAGTGGGTTCATCAGCAAAAAGTATCTTTGGGTTATGGGTAATTGCTCTGGCAATACTTACTCTTTGTTGTTGGCCGCCAGATAATTGACTTGGTAAATTGTCCAGTTTGTCTCCAAGTTCTACACGCTCGAGTGCATGCTTTGCCAGCTCTTTTGCTTTCGCAGTTTCAATTCCCTGCATTAAAAGTGGCAGCATTACATTTTCTCTAGCAGTAAGTGTGGATAAAAGCGCATATTCCTGGAAAATAAAACCAAAATTATCCCGTCGATAGATAACACACTTCTTATCATCAAGTGTGTCTACGTCCTGTCCATCAATTATGATACTACCTTCAGTAGGTTTATCAAGAAGACTTATGTTGTAGAGCAACGTACTTTTTCCTGCTCCTGATTTCCCTGTTATTGCGAGAAATTGCCCGGTTGGTACTTCAAAAGTTAAGTTTTTTAACGCAATGAGTTCTGTGTCTCCCATATGAAATTTTCTTACTAAATTCTTAACAGTAATCATATTATCTTCCTAAAATTGCATCGAGCGTATTTTGTTTTGTTACAAGCCAGGCGGGAATAAATCCTGATATGAACGCAGTTATAATAAGAGCTATTCCATTTGGGATGACATCACCCATACCAATTGCGAGTGTTGCGTTAATACTGGCAAAGTTAATAGGATGAATATCAAAATATGGTTTCAAAAGTCCTAAAATAAAAATAGTTGAAATGGTAATTCCGGAAATTGCATAAAAAAGAGATTGAAAAATGTAAGAGAGTTCTATTGCCCGGGCTGATATTCCTATGCCTTTTAAAATTCCAATAAACTTCCGTCTGGTAATCGCGTTCACATAAATAACGATAAAAATAGTTACTGCACTTACCATAAGCGCAATTGCACCTACTAGATTTCCAAGTTTTCCTAGAGCCTGAATAATAGTATAAATACTGCTTGGTAACGCTTCAGTTGATGTCTCAACAATAACACCCTCATTTGGTGGTAAATTTTTTATCACATAATTTTTTGCTTCATCAGCCGATGCATGTGGAAGTAATCGTATCGCAATCTCGTTAGCATTTAGATTATTATTTTTGGTCATTTCTCTAAACGAAGGTTCAGTTATATAAATCCTCGAATCAACAAAGACACTGTTTGTGGTAAATACCCCTTTTATCGTTACTTCTTTTTGTATACCATTAATTGTTAATCTTACTCGTGAACCGACATCAGCAGTCTCCAAAATTTTTGATCCAACAGCAAGCGCTGCTCCTCTTACTGTTGCATATTTTTTAATTAAGTTTGAACCAATTATTACTTCATTAGCATCTGAAGGAGAAAGATATGTCCCAGCAACCATCGCATTTGATAATTGACTCATTTTCTCTTCTGCAAGAGGATCAATTCCTGCTACAGTTCCTGATGCGGATTCTGAAAGATCTGTTACACGAAGTTTATTCTGATAATTATATTCTAAAATTCCAGCTGTAGTTTCTCGTACCGATACTGCCTTAACTGTAGGTAAACTTTTTGCAATAGTTACAATACTTGAGGTATCTTCGATAGTGTTTTTATTTGTCGCGGGAATGATAAAAATATCACCTGAATAGTATTGTGGGTACGTGCCGATAGCTGATTTTGCAAAACCAATCAAAATCCCACCCAGAAAAAGCATGTTAAAAAATGTGAGGCTGATTACTAAAATAATAAGCGCAACAGTCCAGGGATTACTCCGTTTTATATCTCTTACTGCCAGGAAAAACCCAACATAAAAAGAATTGTCTTTCCATATCATAGTATTTACTCAATCTGGATTGGTAACAATAAGTGTTCCTGACGGTAACCCATTCGTTACTTCTGTTTTTGTAACACCTTTTATCCCAATTGAGATTGGAAGTAACGTATGTGATTTTGCCTGTTCAACATAGTTCATACCATTTTTCATAATAACCGCGCTATTTGGTACATCAATGACATTATCGCGTCGTAATGTTTCAATGGTAATAAGAGCGGTCATATTAGGTTTAATTACATCTGGCAAATCATTTGCTTTGATTCGAGCTGAGTAGGTTACAATTCCTTGATTTGCTGTTCCAACTGTTGCGATATTAGTAACAACTCCTTGAAATGTTTTATCTTTCATGGCGTCAAAAACAATTTCTGCTTTTTGTCCTACGTTTACTCGTGCGGCATAATCTTCAGAAATATCAGCGGTTATATATGGATTACCTAAATTTGCAATCAGTAAAACCGGTTGCACTTGTGTAGTTAATGATGACGTTTGTGCAGTAGTTGGTAATGGTGCAGTTACCTGGTTTCCCGTATTTACAAGCAGGTTTACAATTGTTCCATTAGCTGGTGCAATAACTGTCGTGCTTTGGGTTTCACTATAGAGGAGATAAGCGTTAGCAAGTGTAGCTTGATCTTGGGCAATTATGCCTTGTTGATTTTTATAGTTTGCTTCTGCGGCAAGCCAATCTGCATTCTCTTCGATATATTTTGGGTCTGCTTTGTCTGAATCGCTTGGATTTTGTATTCCTTTATCTTTTACAAATGTTTGGTTTGCTTGAAACATAAGACTTTGTAATGTATTTAATTTTGCCGTGTCAGCATTAATAGTTGTTTTTGCCAAGAGATAATTCGCATATGCTGCATTTTGCTGATCTTGTGTTGCACTGCTTTGAACATGAAAAAGTGGATCTCCTTTTTTTACTTCCTGACCATTTTCAACATACAACTCACTAATCGTACCATTCGTGGGAGAGGTTACTTGAATTTGTGAAGCAGTAGTATATGTTCCGCTTACTTGCACTGTATCTACAAGGTCTTCCTGTTTTACCATATATGTTAATTCTGTATTTGGTTTTTGTAAAAGGATAGTTCTTGCTACAAAGAAAAGAATAATTGCAAATAAAGGTATAAAAAAAATCTTTCTTGCTTTAATAAAAGACAGAATATGATTCATAGTACTGAACTAATTCAATCATATCAAATAATTAGATTCAATGATGCAAGGAGAAGAGAGTAGTATGAAAAGTTTGAAAGTAATTCTTCTGCGTGTATAATAGGAACCTTGCCAATTTAAAACTTAACTACGCAATTTTATTGTTTTAATAATTTCTGCAGGACTTATGCCATCTCCTCTGACAAGGTAGGAAGTTTTTATATTACTCAGCAGTACCAATATACTGTTTAATTTTATCTAATAAATCTTTCATATCAAATGGTTTTGCTAAAAAATCATCCGCGCCCGCTTCTTTGGCTGAAGTTTGTATATCACGGCTTGCTGAAACCATAATAATAGGAATATGCTTAGTAAAAGGATTCTTTTTTAAATACTTACAAATTTCTCGTCCATCTTCTCCTGACATCCAGATATCAAGTAGAAGTATATCAGGATACTCTTTCTCCATCTTATAAATTGTCTGTCCATCAAGGGTTGAATCCACTTCATATCCAAACTCTTCTAAAATAAGGGTTGTCGATTCTACAATAGCTGGATCATCATCAGCGATTAATATTTTTTTTGCCATATACTATCCTTTCATGTCAATTTACTAGTGAAATTGTAAAACAAATTTATGAAAACTCTGAAAGAGTTATTCATGTTTGATTTCTTCCTCAGCTTGTTGTGATAGGCTACCTTTCTTTTTCTTACCAGCTTTTTTTAATGGTAATGTGAAGCAGAAGGTTGAGCCTTTTCCTTCTATACTTTCTACCCATATTTTTCCACTCAAACGTTTAACAATTTCGCTTGAAATATATAATCCAAGACCAAGTCCAGGATACGTCTCTTTTCCTGGTCCACTTGCTCGAAAAAAACGCTCAAATACTTTATCTTGCTTATCTTTTGGTATGCCTACTCCAAAGTCTTGAACACAAAGTTTTATGCTTTCTTTTTCTACTGATGACCATATATGTATTTCTTTTGCATAGGGAGAATATTTTATTGCATTGGAGATGAGGTTATTAAGTACCTGACTAATACGTTCATGATCTGCATAAATAGTTTTGCCTGTTTTGCCTTTTTTTATCAGTACATGCTTATCTGTTGTTCGTTGCAATTCCTCAACTACCTCATCCACTAATTCATCAAATGAGAATTGCGCACTATTAAACTGCATTTTGCCTGATTCGATCTTGGTGATATCAAGCAAATCACCAATAAGGTTAGTTAATTTATCTACCTGTGCATCAAGCTTACCAATCAGTTCTGCTGCGTTTTGATTCCCTTCTTTGGTGAATCGATGTTTTAACAACTGCGCGAATGATTTGATACTAGTTACTGGCGTTTTTAATTCATGACTTGCAATACCTAAAAACTCATCTTTTTGACGTTCCAAATGTTTTTCTTGGGTAATATCTCTTGCTATTTTAGAAGCTCCAATAACGTGCCCATCTTTATCTTTAATGGGTGAAACGGTAAGTGATATATCAATTCTCCTTCCATCCTTTGCCGTTCGAACTGTTTGAAAGTGATCTATACGCTTTCCTTGTCTAAGAGTGGTAAGGATTTCATCTTCTTGATATTGAAGTTCAAGCGGTATAATAGTTCGAATAGATTTACCAATTATCTCGTGTGCTTTATATCCAAAGATTTTTTCTGCACCTTTATTCCAAGTCATGACAATACCGTCTAGATTTTTGCTAACAATTGCAACGTCAGATGATTCAACAATTGCTGCTAGTCTAAACTGTTCTTCCTGGGCTTTTAAAAAATATCCATGGAAGGTAAAAGCAACTTGAGAACCAATAGTATCAATAAATATGCTAAGTTTTTGTGAAAGCTCATAGATTTCATCTGCTGTTAATTTTTTTACCAGCCCTGTTTCTTCTAGTTTTTTCCATATTGCTTGTTTAAGATAGATCGATCCATTAACTAACTCTTCTATAGTTAGTCCCTTCTTGAGCGCTTCTTCTGCTATTTGCTTTCCAAACTTTCTTATTTCTTGCGAAGCCTTCTGTATATCTTTTGATTCTAGTGAGTTAGCAACCTTTTGAACAACTTTTATATGTTGTCCTTTAAACTTTTTTAAATAGTCATTACGAAGACCTTTACTAGTTAAATACATTTTATGATAATGTGTTGCTTTATCTTCTATTTCCTCAGCATTATCAAGAAGAAATTGCTTAATCTTTAAAAACTTTGGCTGCAGGATTTTATCTTGAGACTTGCTTTTATCATTTAATTTTTGCATAACAAATATACGATAAAATACCATTGATTATCGAAAACAAGTTTGATTATACGAAAAACAATGTGAGAATTGTGTAAGATGGGATACTATATTATGCCAGTTAATATTGTTGAACACATTTGAATTTCTTCGTTGTAAATAATATTGCTGAGTAAATTAAGGCGCTCTAATAGATCAAACACAGATTAAAAAAACGGAGATTGGCTGCGACATTAGAATCTATTTTATGAGTATTTAAATGTATTTCCTTGTAATTGCTGCGGAGCAGGGACTCGAACCCCAATAAACGGATCCAGATTCCGTTGTCCTACCATTAGACGACTCCGCAATGTTAACTTTTTTAAATTGTCAAAAACTTTTCCTTGAGTTTTTTCTCCTTCGGAGTTCGTTGTAGCCGCTATATGGCTTGATTTTCAATCACCGTCCCCTTACACGACTCCGCACTATTTACCGCTTAATTGTACTAAAATCAGGCTGAAAAAGCGAGAACAGCTATAAAATAACAACTACTTTTCAACAATTGTAATTTTTGGTATAAGTATATTTATGGCAGTAGAACGTTATCGACCAACGGAGAAACCTAAGAAAAAAACTATTGTTGATCCAGAAAAGCTTATAAAAGAAATGGACGAATTAGAAATATTAGGAAAACGAGCACATCGTCTTGGTAGCGTTTCCCGGGATTTCACTCATACAAAACCTCGTCATAAAGCAAATAGAGGTTTTTAAACCTTAGCTTCTTATAACCCATGCACTTTCTTTTTGTTTATCTTTATTTGCGTTATACTAATATAGTATGAAGAACACTGTCGCAACAGAGAATATTCTTCAAATAACCAATCTCACTAAAAAATTCAAAGACTTTACTGCGGTGAATTCTATTTCATTTAATGTAAAAAAGGGAGAGATATTTGCTTTTTTAGGCCCAAATGGAGCGGGGAAGTCGACCACAATAAAAATGCTGACAACACTTCTTCTTCCCACATCAGGAGAAATGATAATCAATGGCTACAACCCTGTGCAAGAACAAGATGAAGTAAGGAAATCATTTGGCATTGTGTTTCAGGATCCAAGTCTTGATGAAGAGCTTACAGCATATGAAAATATGGAATTTCATGGAGTTTTATATAAAGTACCTAAAGATTTACGAAAAAAAAGAATTCAAGAACTACTTATTATAGTTGATTTATGGGATAGAAAAGACCATTTGGTTAAAACTTTTTCAGGAGGTATGCGCCGAAGACTGGAAATTGCCAGAGGACTCCTGCATCATCCCAAAATCTTCTTTCTTGATGAACCAACTATTGGTCTTGATCCGCAAACACGAAATCAAATGTGGTCATATATTGAAGATTTAAACAAAAAAGAAGGAATAACCGTTTTTTTTACTACGCATTATATGGAAGAAGCAGAACGGGTCGCACAAAGAATTGCCATTATTGATAATGGACAAATAATTGCTCAAGGTACAGCAGATATGTTAAAAAAACAAACAAAAACGACCTCTTTGGAAGATGCATTTCTTGCCATGACAGGACGCGCAATACGGGAAGAAGGAGCAAGCGCAGCAGAACATATGCGTATGAGCAGACAAATGTTTAGAGGAAGAAGATAATTATGCAAGCAATTTATATATTATGGCTTAGACAACTCAAACGATACATACGTTCCCGTTCTCGAATTATTGGTTCATTGGGACAGCCGGCATTGTTTTTGGTTGCTTTGGGATTTGGATTTGGTCCAATATTTCAGCGTGCAGGTGGAGGAAACTATATTAACTTTTTGGCTCCTGGCATTATTGCCCAGGGAATTTTGTTTACTGCAATTTTTTCAGGAATAGAACTCATATGGGATAGACAATTTGGATTTCTCAAAGAGACTCTTGTTGCTCCAGTATCAAGACTTGAAATAATGATAGGCAGAACTCTGGGGGGGGCCACCATTGCAACACTACAAGGAATTATTGTTTTTGTGTTAACTTTACTTATCGGCTTTCGGCCCTATATTTATTATCTGCCACTGGCAATTATTATGATGTTTATTATTTCACTTTTATTCACTGCGCTTGGAACAGCAATTGCTTCTATGCTTGAAGATTTTCAAGGGTTTCAACTCATTATGAACTTTCTTGTAATGCCTTTGTTTTTTCTTTCCGGTTCGTTATTTCCGTTAACCGTTGCTCCTCAATTTCTTAAAATTATTTCAGATATTGATCCTCTCACCTATGGAGTTGACGGGTTGCGGGGAACACTTAGTGCTGTGTCACAATTTAGTCTCACTTTGGATATTACAATTTTGGCGGTCTTGACGATTATCCTGCTTTCTCTTGGAGCATACTTTTTCTCAAAAATTCAAATTTAGTTATGACATTTTTTGTCTATATTCTTGAATGTTCTGATAAAACATATTACATAGGATGTACCAATAATTTAGAGAAAAGATTTCATGAACACAATGCCTTAAAACGCGGTGCCCGTTATACAAAGATACGAAGACCTGTGATATTAAAATATTCAGAAAAATTTTCTACTCTTCGTGATGCTAGAAGAAGGGAAAGTGAAATCAAAAAATGGAAAAGAGTACAAAAAGAAAAATTATGGAAAATATAAATTGACTTTATTTTATATTTTTATTAGGCTTGATGTATATCAATGAAACTGCCAAAAGAATTAACTACTGTTACTCGACTTTTCAAGACACTTGCGTTTATTCTGTTTATCAGTATGCCAATTATTGCCTTCTTTTTGGACAGACAGTATCAACAAACAATAGATATCCAAGCAATGCAACAAAGTGTTTTATATACTCCAACACCTACAATTGAAAATAGTCAATCATCTTGTACTTCTGATGCTGATTGTCATAATGGTGCACGATGCATGGTAACAGGACCGCTTATCGCCAATCAGACTCCTCATAAAGTCTGTGTTCCAAGAGGTCAAGCAGTACCACTCTAAAACCTTCCATAGATAATTCATTTCTGTTATACTAAATTAATGCTATTTTTATTGGGACTTATTGTACTTGGAGTATTGGCTGGAATATTAAGCGGTCTTATAGGCATAGGAGGAGGAGTACTGATTGTTCCATCTCTTATTTTCTTTTTTGGATTTACTCAGAAAATTGCACAAGGCACAACGCTTGCACTGCTTGTTTTGCCAATTGGAATACTGGCTGCATGGACCTACTACAAACAAGGGTATGTAGACTTTCGAGTTGTTGCACTTATTACGTTGGGTTTTATTGTCGGAGGATGGCTTGGTGCGCAATTTGCAACCAGAATTCCCAATGTTTTGTTAGCTAAGCTATTTGGTATCGTGCTTATATTAATTGGTTTGAAGATGGTATTTTGGAAGTAATGCTTTATATAAAAATATTTTCATAATTCCTGTTTGTAATTCTTTTCCTTCTCCATGCTATAATCAATTTGTTTTTTTCATGAAAAATCAGTTAAGAATTTGTACATGGAATATCCATTTCGGACACGAACTTCCCCTTATTCTCAAAATAATTAAAAAGTCAAAAGATTTTCAAAACATAGATTTACTTGCATTGCAAGAAACTTCAATACATAACGGCATTGACGATGCTTTGACAATTGCTCAGATACTTGGCAAGGAGTATGACTATTTTCAAGTGAATGCACATTTGTTTAAAAAAATTCCACAAGCCAATGCACTTATCTGGAATACCAAAAGAATTATGGTTACAAAAAAAGAAAGTTTTTTTCTCCCGAAAGTATATCAAGGCAATATCTCACGACTTGAAAAAACGTTTTTCTTGTTTGTTCCGAAACAGCAGCGTAATAGTCTTGTTATTGAAGGAAAATTTAGTAAGAAAACAATTCGTATATATGTAAGTCATCTTGATGTGTTTGGTTTCGCTCATAAACGCGCACAACTCGCAACGGTTTTTCTGGATGAAAAAATACGGGAAGAAGTTGATATGACTTTTATCGCAGGAGATTTTAATACCTTTAAATTTTATAAAAGACCAACCTGGCAATCGCTTGCTGATGATACTGCGCTTTATGGATTTAAAGATATTACATCTGATATTATATGGACTTTTTTTCACCCCAAACTTCGGATGAGACAAAAACTTGACGCGATTTTTATAAAACCTCAGAATCTTTCTTATACATCATGGAGTCTTGATATACCTGGCTCTGATCATATTCCTGTATTTGCCAATATAAATCTGCCATAGTACTGCCCGCTGTTGTTCCGCACTTGTCGAATATCTTACGGTTGCGGAATCCAGGTTCCGTTTTCACGGGAATGACAAAAAGTATGAAAAAAGAAAAAGGATTACTTATTCTCCATATCGATGGGTTAAGCTTTAAAGCATTAGAAAGAGCATTGGAAAAAAACTATATGCCATTCACAAAAAAATTACTACAAAATGAGGAATATGAAATGCTTTCCTATCGATGTGGTATTCCATCAACCACTCCATTTGTACAAGCGGGAATTATTTATGGCGACAATCAGGAAATTCCATCTTTTAACTGGTGGGATAAGCAATCAGGACTAAATGTTCATTTTGGATTGCAGTCAAGTTTTGGTAATGTGGCACATAAATATTTTTCTCATACAAAATCTCTTGCAGGATATGGAGCATGCATTGGGACATGCTTCCCCGGGAAAGCAAAAGAAACATTTGCACTTGCATATAGACGCCGTATCGCTGATGGAAGTTCGAAAACAATGAGAAGAGCACTTTTGTTTCATTGGATACGAAATCCGTTTCATATTATCGATTGGCTTTACAATTGTAGCTTGGTGTTGTTGAAGTTATTCATAGAAGTGATTTTTGCAACTTTTCAAGGCAGAAAAATTCCGCTTAAATATCTTGCCGGGAATCTTATGAACGAGTTTTTTTTACATCACTTAACCCGTTATGCAACTATGCTTGCAATGAAAAATAATTATCCTGTTATTTACGCAGCGTTTTATGCATATGATGAAGTATCACATGCATTTGGACCTGAAGATCCATTTACAGAAAAAACACTTTTTCAAGTTGATAAGACAATTCAATACCTAACAAAAAGAAGAACAGCTGAAGGATATTTGCCGAACAAACTGCTACTTTTTTTTGGACTTAAACCTAGATTTACACAAAGAGAGTATGAAGTCATAGTGCTTTCAGATCACGGACAAATACCAACGGTAAATTTCAAAACAAAAAATGGAAAACAAGTACATGAAATTATCGGTGAGTTTTTGCCAAATTATATTATTACAGACAAAACCGGAACAACCCACAAAAATAATGATAGATTCGATGGACATATTTTTATCACCTATTCTGGAGGATTAGCACATCTTTATTTTACTGATATTTCCTGGCGTTTAAAATATAAGGAGATTCAGAAATATTTCCCAAAACTCCTGAGTAATATTCTTACTATAAAAGAAATAGAAGGAGTAATGATGAAAAATGAAAAAGGTATAGTGTTTCTTACCAAAAATAAAAAGTTTTACATCACAAAAAAACTTACAAAAGAGACAAAACAATTTTTGCAAAAATTTGATAATCCAGAAATTCTTGCAAAGCAATTACAGTTTTTAAATTCTTTTGAGAGAGCAGGAGATATTATCTTGTTTGGGAAATATGATAAGAATACGCAAATTAATTTTGAAGTACAATCAGGAGGACATGGTGGAATTGGAGGAGAACAAATGTTTCCATTTATTCTTGCAAGAAAACAGTGGAAAATTCCAGACACTTCAATAGAAAGTGCTGTTGAAATGCACAAAGTACTCAAGATAATTAGAGAAAAACTTGTTAGTAAGAGATAAATAGTTATTTATCTCTATAAATATGATATTCAACTATATCTAAAATGTTATCTGACATATTTTGCTTTTTATATTCTGTCTTTGCGATTCCTCCTAACCATTCTGCTATTTTTCTACTTGCAATATTCCTTTTATCAACAGGGTATTTTATATACTTGTAATGAATATTATTATCTAACCATTCTTTGATTGCAGTTACTGCTTCTCTGCCATATTTATGACCATGAGCAGATTTTTTAATCCAAATGCCAAGCTCAGGCGTATCTGTATTAACTTTATGTGCTCCTCCACCTCCCAAAAATTCCTCAGTATTAATTTTGAGAATAGTGACAGTAAGGTCTTCTCCTTTTAGCAATTTTTCTTGTGCAGTTTTAATAAATTGTAATGTATCATTGATATCTCTTGGTGGTTTGGGAAACATGTAGGTTGTTACTTCAGGTGTAAACTCATGAAATATTTTGTTAGCATATATTTCAGATACTGGTACTAACTCTAATCTCTTAGTTGTAATAGTTACGTTAGTTAAGTTCATTCTAAAAAGATTATTATCTCTATCTTACTACTTTTTACAATTTTAAATAGGAAGGTTGATATTCTCGTCCAGGTAGTTCTTCTATCCGAAACTGTAATCCTTTTGACTTTATTATATTCTGATAAACCGGGAAGCTGTCATAGCTCATCATCTTTTCTTTGTTCCCAAAATGAAAAGAATTCTCTTGTACCTTGTATTTCAGCTTTTGTCATTTGAATAGTATAGTAAAAGTAAGATTTTTTTTCAAAAAAAATGTATAATGTTTGTGCTATGGAAATAAAAGATAAAGTTGTGATTGTGACGGGTGCGTCATCTGGCATAGGGAAAGCAACAGCAGAACTTTTTGCAAAAAAAGGTGCAAAGGTTGCGTTGGTTGCGCGAAGTAACGACAAACTTGAAGAGCTTGCAAAAAATTTCCCAGGGTCTTTGGTAGTGACAGATGATATGTCAAAAGAAGATGAAGTAAAAGCAATGGTTGCCAAAGTGTATAAACATTTTGGCAGAATAGATATTCTAATAAACAATGCAGGTCAAGGGTATGATGCCTTAGTTGAGAAAATTAATAACAAAACATTTCATTATCTTTTTGATTTAAACGTAGCAGGTGCTCTTATTGCTATGCAAGAAGTAATTCCAATTATGAGAAAACAAAAAGGAGGAGCAATTGTTAATATCAGTTCCGGTACTGCACTTATGTATCTTCCTAAGATGAGTCCATATTCATCTCTCAAAAGAGCGTTGGTTGGAATTAGTTTAACAGCTCGTGAAGAACTAAAAAAAGATACCATCAAAGTAAGTGTGGTATATCCATATATCACAGAAACTGACTTTGAAAAAAATACCATCAAAGATTCACAAACTACATGGAGCGATGAAGAAGATGATAATTTTGAATTACCAAAAGGAGACAGTCCGAAATATGTTGCAAAAAAAATTCTTGAGGCAGTAACAAGTGGAGATGCGGAAGTATTTGCGCATGATTGGATGAAAAACAGGAGAACATAAATACCTATAGTATCTTGTTTCTTGCCAAAAGAAACTGTACAATAAAGAGCATGTATCAAACAGATGTCCAAAAGCGCATGCTTGCTGCATACAATTTATTGACTGATTCTTCTTTCACACATGCTAAACTTGATGAAATAAGAACTCTTATTAAAGATATCAATCCTCGTCTTGATACTACACTTGAAAAGGTTTCACATGCGTTTTCAGAATATGAAAAAATCTCACAGGGAGAAATAATTGAACTAACAGCTGAACATTTACCCGAACAAACTGAAGAAGAAAAGAAACGCAAAAAGAAATTCTTATTTTTGTTCCAATCACTCAAAGATTTGCAGGGTGAAATAAAACGAGTGCAAAATGAATTAGAAAATAATTCCTCTTATCGTTCTCCTCAAGAGCAAGTAAGGCGTTTTGGTAGACTTATTACTGGAGCAAAAGGAGCATTTGGTGTTGTTACCATAATTGCAGTTGCAATTGTTGGGTTTATGATAATTACCAATATTCATCAAACAAAACCTGCAGAAAAACAAGTGGCGGGAGCTGCAACAGGAAAAACATCGATAAAAGGAATCATTGTAAATGGCAAAAAAATTCCACTGGGTGCATTATATATTGGTTATGGTCCTGATTGTGATAGTCCACATTACCATGCTATAAATGAGAAAGCCCAAGCACTCGATGGAAGTATCGTGCAAGATCCTGGCGGATGCGGATTTGGAAGAGTCAAAGATGTAGCAGTTGTAGATATCCAATAAACACCATTAATCTATTTGATTTTTAAATTATTCTAATCATAGCTTATGAACACTTATAAAAAAATATATAAACGCGATATAGAATTTCTCTTTGAAATTGGTAGTTTGCGGTTTATTCAACGTACATGGAAGCGTTTTTTAAATCTTGATGTAGAAAATCTTGCAGAACATCATTTGCGTGTAGTTTGGATTTCATTATATATTGCGAAATATGAGAAAGTAAAAAATACAGACAAAATAATGAAAATGGCATTACTTCATGATATCGCAGAAAGTAGGACTGGAGATGCTGACTATATTTCACGACAATATGTAACGAGAATGGAAGATGTAGGAATTCATGATATGCTGGAAAATACAGCTCTTAAGGAAGAGTTTTTACAACTTTGGGAGGAGTATGAAAAAAAAGAGTCAATTGAAGCAAAAATTGTCAAAGATGCAGATAATTTAGATGTTGATTTTGAAATAAAAGAACTTGAATCAAAAGGAAATCGTATAGTTGATGGGTGGAAGGAAAATAGAAAATTTATAGCAGAAAATAAACTCTATACCGAAACGGCAAAACACATATGGAGTGAATTACAATCTGCAAATCCTCATAACTGGCATTATAAAGGAAGAAACCGTTTTAATAGTGGAGACCTAAAAAAGAAATAATAATCTAAAACCTCAATTTATTTTTTCTGGCTGTGGGAGCGAAGAGCATTATACTCGTAATCCTGAATATTTGGTACATTATTGTAAACTTGTAACCAATTCGTTGCTATTTCTTTTTGCGCATTTGATAAGCTTATCGCACCATTGCAAACCTGTTCATGTAAATAATTTTCAACCATATCTTTTTCATGAAATCCGGGACGGGGTTCTGCAGCTTCCGGCCAGAGGTTGGCGATATCGTTTGATCCTCCAAGTTCAAGACTGATAAGATGATCAATTTCATATTCACCTGTATGATGTGAGTAGATGCCATATTCTTGATATACTCCCTTTTTCTCTTCACTTGGAACATTTCTGATACTGGAACTATATCCTGCAACGCAAATAGTTTGATGAATGTTGTACTGAGTAACTTGCATATCAGTAGCACCCGGAGTACAGGCACTATCAGGCAAACTATTATTGACTTGACAACCTGAGATTTTGGTACGTAGACCAATTTGAGCGGGGAGTACTTGCTTGTTGATTTGATTGGTATTTTTATAGTAATAAAAGAAGGCAATAGCGACTATAATAAAAAGCAAGAATATTAATTGTTTCATGAAGTATAATTATATATTATCGGGTAAAATAAATTAATGCAACTATGCAAGCTGAACGTTTTACACTAAGAGCTGCCGCTTATCTATTACTTATAAAAGATAACAAGATCTTGATTATAAGGAGATATAACACTGGCTGGAGTGATGGGGAATATAGTCTAATAGCTGGACATCTGGATGGTAATGAAACAGTATTGGAAAGTATGGTTCGTGAAGCGAATGAAGAAGCTGGAATTACAGTTAAGCCCACAGATTTACATATCATTCATGTAATGCATCGAAAATCCATAGGTGAAGATTTAGAATATATAGATTTTTTTGTTAGTGCGGATAAATGGAAAGGCATACCAAGAATTACTGAAAAAGATAAATGTGATAATATGCAATGGGTTCCATTAAATAATCTCCCACAGAATGTTATTCCTCATGTAAAACAAGCAATATATAATTATAAAAACAAGATTGCGTTTTCGGAATTTGGATTTTAATATATGCAAATAAAAGTTATTACATGGAACATATGGCGTGGCAAATATCTTGATGGAGTTATTGATTTCTTAAAAAGTAGTAATGCTGATATTATCGGGCTTCAGGAAATAATAGAAGATGAAAGTCTAACAAGTCGGGAGAACTTAGCACAAATTATTGCCAAATCACTTGGATATAATTATGTATATTGTAAGGCTTTTACTACAGATAGACATATGCCTATATATGATATAGGGAATGCAATACTTAGCAAGTACGAAATACAAAATACCATGTGTATAGAATTAAGCGGATTGAGCGATTACAAAAGTGATTCTACAACCGAACCCCGTAATGCAATAAAAGCTGAGATTACTATTAATAATAGAACACTTACTATTCTTAATACACATCTTGCATACTCTCATGAACTTAAGCCGTTTGAGCTTCGAACAAAACAAGTAGAAAAATTAATTCCACCTATCAAGTCACAAAATACTATTTTAATGGGAGATTTTAATAGTATGTTGGAAAATGAAGAAATGAAAAGAATACAAGAAGTTATTCCCAATGCAGATACGAGTACAGAAAAACAGGCAACATGGAGTGTCTACCCAACTGATTATAAAGGATTTATAGTGAAAGGACTTGAATATAGAATTGATAATATTTTTGTAAGTAATGACATTCGTGTAGTCAATTTTGCGATAGAAAGTTCAAGAGCTTCTGATCATCTCCCAATAAGTGTCCTTGTTGAAATATAGCGATATGAATCTTAGAGTAGTAAAACCAACTGATACTATCCTCCGTACAAAATGCAGTCCAGTTTCAAAAAAAGAATTACGTACAAAAAACATGCAAAATCTTATAGATGAATTGCTTAATTTCGTATATGGCAGCAGTAATAAAGGAAAAGAAAGAATTACAAAAAAACCAATGACAGTTGGTTTATCTGTCAATCAAGTAGGTATTCCCAAAAGGATAGCAATTGTTGATTTGGCAATTGGTAAGAAAACCTACAATGATTTATATGTACTTATAAATCCTGAAATCTTGTGGCATTCAAAAACACTCATTGAAAAAAGTGAAGGATGTGTTAACCTACCTAACGTCTGGGGATATGTAAAACGATATAAAAAAATAAAAATAAAAGCACTTGATAGATCTGGAAATGAATTAATCCTTATGCTTCAAGGATAGCCCGCAATACTACTGCAGCATGAGATAGGACATCTCAATGGAGAACTGTTTATAGACAAACTTGAAAATCCACAAAAAGCACATCTGGTAAAAACCGGAGAATATAAAGCATATAAAAAAACTAAAAAAAGCTGGAACAAATACATTGATATCTCATCATTAATTAAAAAATAATATCCTCAATGTTTCTTTCTTAATCCTTACCGTTTTTTGGTTATTCTCTTATTGATAAGTCTTAGGATGAGACTAAACTAGATTAGTTAAAAGGGGGTGATAATAATATGGCACAAAAAGGAAATGGCAGAGGATTTGCCTCAATGGATCCTGATAAACAACGACAAATTGCAAGTAAAGGCGGAAGAGCAGCTCATTCAAAAGGTACAGCCCATGAATGGACAAGCGATGAAGCACGTGAAGCAGGTCGTAAAGGTGGACGCGCAAGACAGAAAAGTAGATAAAAGCAAGTCTTACGTAAAGCAACAGAAAAATATCCCTGTCCTTCAGGGATATTTTTTTAGAATTTGCAACTGATAGTACAGTTCTTTCTCAATCCTTACGTTATTTTGGTTATTCTCTCATTCATAAACAGTAAGCTAACTCTAGTATCATGAATATCTCAAATATGTTTGTTTATAAAAAAGAAACTCCTGGCAAAGGCATCGAAAGTCTACGATATTGCGATATCACTTGCTATTTAAATTTTAGAAAAAATAGAGGGAAGCGAGGTGAGACACGCTTATTATGAACATTTTGTCATGGATTTTTTTTGGTTTAATAGTTGGAATAATAGCAAATGCAATTGATCCACAACCAGCGCGCGGAGGATTACTCGGTGCAATATTGCTGGGAGTTGTTGGAGCTCTTGTTGGAGGTTTTCTTGCCAATTTAATATTTGGTATTACGGTAACAGGATTTAATTTAACATCCTTCTTGATAGCAGTTGCTGGTTCACTGATATTACTCTTTATAGGCAGAGCTATAAGAAGAGTATAAAAATAGAACAGGGTATGGATGGATGCAAGCAAGCATGAGCACATCTATCCATACCCATTTGGGGTAAAGGAATTTTAGTTTAAAAAATAATCAAGGAAAGCGAGGTGATAAAAGATGGAACATAATTATCGAGATAGGAATGGAGTAAATCCAGTAACAGCAGGTTTTGTAGGTATTGTGCTAGGAGCTGCGGGTGCAGTAGCAGTTCTTTTATCAGATGAAGAAATAAGAAAAAAAGCAACAAAACGATATCATCAATTAAAAAAGAATCTGAGCGATTGGAGTGATGAAAATTTAAAAGAACTCAAAGATGAGAAGAAAGCGATTAAAGAGAGAGTACGAGAGAAAGCAAGTAATGTAATGGAATCTGAAATAGTTGATGAGGGAAAAATTGAGGAGAAGAAAGAATAAATTATTCAATCACCTATAAGGAATAATCAAGTGTTGAGTGTTCTTGAGAAATAAATAGAATTTCTTCTTCCAGTTTTTTAATATTTCTTAACAATAAGAATTTCCCTTCCCGTGCCACAAAACCGGCTTTTTCTAACTTTTTCATCTCAAGTGATGTAGTTTCTCTTGTAATTCCAACAAGGGTTGCAATATCTTTATGTGTAAGCGGGACTTTGAAAATAATACTATCTCCCTGTTCTTCACCAAAACGTTTTGCACAGATAAGTAATGTTGCTGCGACTTTTATGTAGGCATTACTGCATACGAGATATTCCATTCTTGAAAGAAATCCATCAAACCGTACTAGAAGACGCGATGTGAGATCTTCATATACATCAGGATTATCTTTTATAAAATGCAGAAATTGTTCTTGTGGGGCGCTCCAGAGTTCAAGCGGAGTTATCGCTTCAAGATAATATGGATTGGTAATATTATTCATTCCATACGTAAGCGGAAAAAAATCATCAGGTTTAAGTATTGTTAAAGTAAGTTCTTCTCCTTGTTCTGAAAGTCTATATACTCGTACATATCCGCTTTTGATAAAAAATACGCTTGAGGAATTATCGTTAGCATGGAGAATCATACTGCGTTTTTTATATTTGAGGAGTTTATATTTTTGAAAAAATAAATTAATCTTAGATACCGAATTAAGTATCAACATACTGTTTTCTCTAATCTTGTGTAATGCATCTTACAGACACGACATCATAATAAAATAAAAAAGCTGTAAGAAAAGTATAAGAAGGTATAAATATACATATTGCATCCATAGGATTTTCTGATAAGATAATGAACACAATATGGATAATGTCATAGAAAAGATATATAACTGTACTTTAAAATTATTAGCATCTACAGATACAAAAGAGTTATACAAATCAATTGTTGTGGAAGGAAAAGAACTGGTAAATGCAGAATTCGGATCAATTTATCTAGACAATAACGATACCTTTTCTTTAGCATATAGTTCATTACCATTTCTCAATAAATTTAAATTAAGACGTAATGGATTTGTACAAAAAACCTTTCAGACAAGGAAAATTGTTATTCTTCATGAGAAAGACATACTAAAAATACGGCCTGCCTTAGGTCGAAAAGCGATGCAGTCAGTAATTATGATCCCATTGTCCTATGTAAATAAATCAATTGGTGTGCTTTGTTTTAATTCTTCAAAGCAGGAACATTTTTCGGATAATGAGTTACATATATTAAAACTTTTTGGATCAATTGCCAGTCTCGCAATTACCAAAGCACACCATCTTGATTCAGCAAAAAACGCCATAGAAATTAGAGATAGATTTATATCTCTTGCCTCTCATGAGCTAAGAACTCCTTTAACTTCTATTAACGGATATATTCAGCTTCTCTATGCGAAACTTGCAAATAAAGGTACTTCTGAATCCCGTTGGGTAGAAGAATTGTATAAAGAAAATATAAGACTGACAACCTTAATTAAAGAACTTTTAGATGTGAATAGAATAAAACAAGGTCAATTACACTTTGTTCTTAAAGAAGTAAATATTTTAGAGCTACTAGAAAAAGCAATAAAATTGATACACGCCAATTATTCTGAAAGAGATGTCCAATTTAAAAACTTAGTAAAACAGAAAAATACTGTATTGGTCATTGGAGACTATGAGAAATTGCTTGATATTTTGAATGCGCTTCTCAATAACGCAGTAAAATTTTCTCCTCCTCATTCAAAAATAGTAGTAGCTATTGAATTAAAGGATCGTACAATTTTTATCCATATTAAAGATAAAGGAAAAGGTATTCCCAAAAAAGATATTCCCAAAATTTTTGAAGGATTCTATAAACATAATATAGAACAATATAAAGAAGGAATGGGAGTCGGGTTGTTACTTGCAAAACATATTATTGAGTATCATAAAGGGAAATTGAGCATTATTTCAGAAGAAAATAAAGGGACAACAATTACAATAGAACTTCCGTCAATTCAATATACTCATTAATCTATTGATTTAAACTCAACAATGCATTAGCATGATAAATAGCTTCATGAAAAGGAATTCAGGATTTACACTTATAGAACTTCTTATAGTAATAGCAGTGTTATCTGTTATTTTGATATCTGTAATATTTTTTATGAATCCATTAGAAAATTTTGCAAAATCCCGTGATGCAGGAAGAATCAGTGAAGTAAATGAACTTGGAAGCGCTATCACAAGATTTATGACAAAAGGAAATTCTTCATATCCTATGTCTACACCAAACTGGCAGTCAACTATTCTTAAGGCAAATGCTGAGATAGCTGCTCCAATACAATCTACAGGAAGCAAATCATGTAACGCTGGCAACAATGAAGGTAATATTTGTTATATTTCAACAGGAGTTGATGCAATTATCTGGACAAACGCAGAATCAAAAGCTGCTGCAATTATTGCTCAATGTCAACCAAATCAAGTTCCAGTGATTGCCTGGATAGCGTCTCAAGGCAGAACCGGATATACTTGTCTTGCAAATACTACTGCTGTTCCTTCTTCTGATGCCGCCAATAATATGTTTGATACTATTGTGTTATCTACTCCTAGTATAGTCATCGTATCAAATCAGCCGACTCCAACTCCTACTTCTACTCCATCAGGAGGAAGTATTATCATAATTTCATCATCAACAACTCCAAGCCCTACTCCTGTCAACAGAAATTATTACCCGGCTAATATCGATTTTCCTGCTTCAGGTGCTTATGGTCAGTATAGTCAAGCTGCTTTAAACAATCTAGGAATAAATGGGATAGATATAAATATGAATTGGGTTGATGTAGAACCACAACAGGGAGTATATAACTTTGGACCAATTGACCAGGAAATAACAACATGGGTACAAGCGGGAAAGGAATTTACTCTTGTCGTTCGTTATATTGCAGATACGGGTACCTGTACAGGTACACAATACATGCCACAATGGGAGATACAGCGCATTCCTCATTTTTGCGATACCTTAAAAGGAACTATAATTCCAAATTACTTTGATCAAACCTTTATCACCGATTTGGAAACATTTGTAAAAGCAATTGGCAGTCATTTTACCCAGAGTCCTTATAAAGCTAATTTAGCATATATTCGTGTTGGGTTAGGAGTAGCAGGAGAAGGATTCCCTATTTTTTCTTTAACAAGTAATCCTGATTGGTCACAACTTATAGCATATGGATATACTCCAGCTAGCTGGAGAGATTGGCAAAGAGCACGTATGGCCACTTTCAAAGCAGCATTTCCCTGGACAAAAGTTATTTATCCTATTAATGTACAAGGTACAACTGATCCTGCCAACGGATTACCTTTACAGGTTTCTCAAGCTTATTGGGCCGCGGCAAATGGATTAGGAATTGGGTCTCAAACTTTGTCACCAGGTTTTACCTATGCACAAATTAATACTATTGCTGCTTATATCAATAAAAATTATCCTGGGACTTACATCCAGTTTCAAACTAAAACAGGCGTAAATAGTAGTTCTACAGTTCAAGGAGATATACAAACAGCTCAAAACTATGGCGCAAGAAGTATTGAGTGGTATGAGAATGTTGTTGGGAACAATTCTTATACGCCTTTATTTCAGCAGTGGCAACAGTATGTGAACACAACATATGGGACAATGCCTTAAGCAAAGTTTCTTATTCTTTGATGACGTAGCCGAATCCACGTACAGAGTGAAGGAGTTTTTTGGGATAGCCATTGTCAATTTTTTTTCTGAGGTAGCCCATGTAGACATCAACTACTCTGGTTTCTACTTCTGAGGAGTACAGCCAGATTCTACTTAAGATCATTTCTCGTGTTAATATTCTTCCTTTGTTACTCATTAAGTACTGAAGAAGTTTAAACTCCTGGGGAGTAAGTTGAATAAGTTTTCCAGAGCGTTTAACCTCTAAGGTTTTATTATCTAACTCTAAATCATCAACTTTGAGCGTTGCATTGGTATCTCCTTGTTTTCTTAGCCTTGCTTTAATACGAGCTAAGAATTCATCAGCAACAAAAGGTTTGGTCATGTAATCATCAGCACCAAGGTTTAAGCCTTGAACAATATCATTGATGGAGTCTTTGGCAGTAAGAATGATGATAGGCAGGTCTTTATGTTTTTTTCTGATTTCCTGACACACTGCTTCACCACTCATGTTAGGAAGACCTAAATCAAGAACCACCACATCCGGGTCTCCTTTTTTAAAGTATTCTAAAGCTTGAATACCATCTCCTACTGTATGCACAGCATACCCATTATCCAGCAACAACTCCTTCAAATACTTCTGCAATCCCTTATCATCTTCCACTACAAGTATTGTATGTACCATAAGTGCCCAAATTATAACAATATTTGTCCAGATTCTCAAAGGGGAAAATAAGAAATGCGAAATAACCCTATATAAAATGTAAGAGTTTTGCTGCCGCGCTTGACTTCTCTTACCAATAGTTGTAGATTCTCTTACAATATTCTAATATTTAAATCATATGGATACTTACTCTTTACGAAACATGATTTATCAATCTATCCTAGAGCTTGCAACAGAAGAAGGAATAAATGCCTCCGGGAAAGAAGAAATATATGGATGTATCTTTGGAAGAGATAGTTTTGTCACTATCCTTAAGATAATGAAATCACTTTCCAACACCAATTCAGCACCTTTTATTGAGACGCAATTACTTCTTGATATCTGCAGACGTTCACTTTTAACTCTTGTTCAGCTTCAAGGAAAAGAAACCAATATTGAAAGTGGAGAAGAACCTGGTAAATTTATCCATGAATACAGGAAAGAAAAATACGAAAGATTGGTCAATCGACCTGTCAAACCATGGTATCTCTATCCGGATAAAATTTTGCGTAATTATGACTCCATAGATTCTACACCTCTTGGACTTATTGCACTTTATAGATATTGGAATATAACTAAAGATGATACCTTTTTGCTACAAGTGTTACCAGCAGTTGAGTCTGGACTTAACTGGATTATTACTTACGGAGATAAAGATAAAGATGGACTTATTGAGTATGAACTTCATAAAGAGAGAAAACATGGAGGATTGGTAGTACAATCCTGGACTGACTCTCATGAATCAATTACTCAAGCTGATGGAAGATTTCCTGATTATCCAATCGCACCGGTTGAAGCACAAGGATATGCGTGGCTTGCTCTTAAACTCTGGTCTGATTTTTATGCTGATACTTCCAGAAATTATGCCAAAACTGAAAATTTCGCTCACAAACTGGCAACTCAGGCAGAGCTCATGAAAAAACGATTTAATGAAATATTTCTTTATGAGGATGAAGAACTGCTTTTCCCGGCTCAAGCACTTGACGGGAGCAAAAATCAATTACGCACAGTGACAGGGAATTCACTCCTTCTGCTTTGGGCGACATACTATAATAATGGTAAGTCCGAGTCAATTCTTGATGATACATTTATTCCTGATTTGGTGAAGCGTTCCTTTATGGATGATTTGTTTGACTCAGAAGCGGGTATCCGTACAATGAGTACAAAGGCTGCAACCTATATTTCAGGGCAAAATTCATACCATAATGGCAGTTTCTGGCCAAAGCTCAATGGTATGGTACATGAAGGACTTACAAACTGGAATTATTTGAAAGAAGCAGAGCATCTCAAAGAAGCAACCCTTAAACCTATTCAGTACTTTGGTACACCAATAGAACTTTATGTGAAAGGAGAAAATGGAAACTATCTGCCATTTCGTAACTCTGCAGGCCGTGAAGGATGCAGGCAACAAGCCTGGTCAGCAGCTGTCGCCCTTGATCTTCTAACCCTATAACATTATAATTAACCTCAACTTAGTAGGAAACTTTGTCAGGTTTTAGTCATAGTTGTCAAGCATAATGGTCAAGGTGTTTCTACAATTGCGATAATAATAGTATTAGTAAGGTAAATTACATCTTGTAGTATGATAATAGAAGGTGATAGAAGACCTGATAATGGTTCTATCCATAACCAAAAAATTCCCTTTGACACTCCTAAAATAGGAGATCCTCATGGAGAAGTTTCTGGTAGGATAGGATTTACAGAGTTGCAGCAACTCTATCAAGCTCCAAAAGAATCCCGTGAAGTAAAATCTCCAACAGGAAAAGAGTGGATGTTTGTAGTGGAAGGATATACTCCGGAAGATTCAATAGAAGAAGAACGAAGAGAAAGACTCCTGGCATTAGGAAACGGAAATTTTACGATTGAACAAAAAGGTATAGATGGTTCAATACATATGGTATATCAAAAAGGTTTTTACATGCGTAACTCGGAGTCAGAATCTTCTGATTCAAGTCCTGTTGCTGCTGCGTTTAATATCGCAGGTTTTGGACTCCATATCAATAACGGTGAGCATTTAAATCCACGTACTTCTGATTTATCTGACATAAAGAGAGAATATGACTTACGTCATGCAACTCTTACCACTTCGTATACATGGCATGAGCATGATAAAGGTCAGGAAAGAAAAACTGATGTAGAAATTGAATTATTTGTGAGTCAAACAGACCCAAATATCATTGCAAGAAAAATAACACTTAAGCCAAATTATAATGGTTCGCTGACAGTGAAAATGGGTATTGAAGGGAACGCAGATAATGGTGGTATAGATTTTGTTGAAGAAGCACAGACAGAAGAAGTAGATGCTAAGATAACCCATTATAGTGCAAAAGCAAGATCACATACTGAAGTATCAAAACCCAAAGATATTGCAATCGCACATAAAATAGATACCAATAGTGATGATATACAAAGAAAAATACTGCATGAAAATAGAAGCATACACCAGGATATTACTGTAGCTGAAGCAAAAGCAGGTCAACCGTTGGTATTTGAAGAAATTATCAGTCTGCATACGAGTGTTGACCAAAAGTATGGAGATAAATTTGGATGTACACCAGGAGAAGCTGCAATAGCTGAAATTAAAGAGGTAAAAAATTATGATGAGCTTAAAAAAGCTCATATAAAAGCCTGGGATACAATTTGGGAAGATTCTGAACTTGAAGTAGAAGGTGACCCTGAAGTTGTATTTGCGCATCATTTTAACCGTTCACATTCCTTACAAGATGAACGAGAAGGTTATGATGAAGGCAGCACTGGAGCAAAGTTTAATCCTAAGCCGAGAAAAGGGTATGGTAGGCGCTCATTTCATGATGATAGATATCGAGCCCATAAAAAACCTGAACTTTTAGAAACACACTTAAACTTCCGAATGAAATTAATGGAAGCAGCAAGAAAAAAAGCCAAGAGAACCCTATATGATTTTCGAATGAGAACAGCAACAACAGATGAAGAACGGGCAAAAGCAGAAACGCTTTATCACTCAAACATTGATGAAGGAATCCATTTGCCCTGGGAAGCATACTCTCCACCAGAGGACGGAGAAGACCCAGAAGGCGGTCCAAAATGGATAATAAATGCTAAAGGAGAAAAAGTTGAAGTAGAAGCACTAGAAGAAGAAATTCATATTAATGCTGCATTTGTACGGCAGATAGTGGAGCTCTATCATATGACAGGAGATAAAGAAAAACTCAGGAAATTTGCTCCATTTATTTTGGAATCAGCAAGATTCTATTCACTTCGTGGTTCTGAAGATGGAGTATATCGTGGAGTTATGGGTACTAATGAATACCATCCTCATGTGGATAATAATGGTTTAACCCAGACATATAGTAAATATACTATTGATAAAGCGCTTTGGTTATTGCAAGAAGGAATTGTCACAGATGAACAAATAAAAGAATTACATCTTACACAAGAAGAACTAGATAAATGGGAAGATATGAGACAAAAAATTCATATTCCTCTTAATACAAAGACAATGATACTTAGTGCATTTGATGGGTATGAAGAAAAACAACATATTGATTTAAACTCGCCAGAGTATAAAGGTGTTGTTGGAATGGATAGTTTTCTTCTAAAAAAAGGGATACATGTGAGAGACACTGATGTTATTAAACAACCTGATGCAACACTTGTATTACGGGAACTTTATTATGATTTTCTCAATCTTCTTTCACCTGAACAACTTAAGGAATTACGATTGAATAATCCTGGAAAATCAGATAATGAGATAATGGCTCTTATTTTTAAGACCAATCAGAAGTACTATAGAGAACATACGTGTCATGGTTCATCTCTCTCTCCAAATGAAAATGTGATAGCAGATCTTTTGGCTGGTGAAGATCCAAATACTGTATTTGAAACATACAAAGAGACTATTGCTATGGATGTATCACACAAGAATACTCATAACACACAAGACGGGTTACATAGTGGAAATATAAATGCAGCAGAAAAAGCTTTAGATGAAGGCTATGGAGGTGTTACAATAAATAAAGACGGTATTCATATGATACCAAGACTTCCTGATGCTAGTAAAATCTCAGTTATTCGAAGTACTGAATATTATAATGGAAATAAAGTAGGGATTGAAGTAAATCAAAATACAAATAAAATTACTGCAACTGCACTGGAATTTGCGCAAGGTGAAGAAGGAAGTGTGCCTGTATACTTAAATGGCAATTTTATATCCCTTTCAAGGGAGCATCGAACTGAATCAGTTGCACTTAAAGATACAGCTCAAGAACAACAGGAAAAAACAATTTTCTCTTCTACGCCGAAATTACCACAATTTTCACTTCCTCAACAACCTATATTTAATGGACAAACCTACGCTCAATAATTACTTTTACTCTCTTTGATGACGTAGCCGAATCCACGTACAGAGTGAAGGAGTTTTTTGGGATAGCCATTGTCAATTTTTTTTCTGAGGTAGCCCATGTAGACATCAACTACTCTGGTTTCTACTTCTGAGGAGTACAGCCAGATTCTACTTAAGATCATTTCTCGTGTTAATATTCTTCCTTTGTTACTCATTAAGTACTGAAGAAGTTTAAACTCCTGGGGAGTAAGTTGAATAAGTTTTCCAGAGCGTTTAACCTCTAAGGTTTTATTATCTAACTCTAAATCATCAACTTTGAGCGTTGCATTGGTATCTCCTTGTTTTCTTAGCCTTGCTTTAATACGAGCTAAGAATTCATCAGCAACAAAAGGTTTGGTCATGTAATCATCAGCACCAAGGTTTAAGCCTTGAACAATATCATTGATGGAGTCTTTGGCAGTAAGAATGATGATAGGCAGGTCTTTATGTTTTTTTCTGATTTCCTGACACACTGCTTCACCACTCATGTTAGGAAGACCTAAATCAAGAACCACCACATCCGGGTCTCCTTTTTTAAAGTATTCTAAAGCTTGAATACCATCTCCTACTGTATGCACAGCATACCCATTATCCAGCAACAACTCCTTCAAATACTTCTGCAATCCCTTATCATCTTCCACTACCAATGTAGTATTTACCATTACTCGAAATTATAACAAATAAATAGAGACTTACAAGAGAAATGATACATTTCTTGCAATCTTATTACAGAAAGTAAGAGATTTATTACCAAATTATCATACTAGCTCTTCTGTTTTACAGAAAGCACTGATAATAGAAAGAAAATGTACTATGTTTTTACATATTTCTTACGCTCTAATAGTTGCATTTTTACAAAAAACTTGACAAAATAAAATATTTTGGTATAATTCGCCCCAAGTCCTTCGGTTTTATTCTTAACATATTATCTTTAACAATCAAAATCAGTTATTCCTAAATAAATAACTTATGGATTTGAAACTGCCCGGTTATAGACAAAAACAATTTATACGATTCTTACAACAAAACGGTACTTCCACAAGTGCATATAAGAAAAAAAGCCTACTAGTCTCTCTTGAATACATTTGGGCATTTCTCATTTGTGCATTTACGCTTCTCACACTTCTTCTTTTTTATGTCCCAATGACCCATACAAACAAAAGTAAATTTGTTTCACCAATGGTTCTCGACTGGAAAAAGACTAATCTTAAACCACTTACCCAAAGTAAAAAAGGATATGAAGTATTTGGATTTGCACCCTATTGGACAATTAATAAACTTGATAATGTTGATTTTAGTACATTGACCACTTTTTCTTACTTTGGCGTACCAGTTGATGCATATGGTAATTTGCAAAGAGATGATCAAGGGTATCTTACATTTATAAGTGATAAGGCAAGTGATATCTTCAAAAAAGCTCATGCAACAAATACTAGAGTTGTCTTGACTGTTACCCAAATGGATAATTATTCTATTGCGTCTCTTCTTGATAATCCTGATGCACAAGCTAACGCGATTTCCCAAATAGTAACTGAAGTAAAAAATCGCGGTATCGATGGAGTAAACGTGGATTTTGAATATGTAGGCGATCCAGGAGACGGATATCGTACAGAGTTTACCAATTTTGTGAGTAACTTAACTGATAAGCTGCATCAGCAAGTACCAAACTCAAAAGTAACAGTATCTGTATATGCTCTTTCAGTACGCGATCCAAAACTCTACAATATTGCAAGTCTTGCAAAACATACGGACGGAATTTTTATGATGGCTTATGATTTTGCAGGAGTTGGTGCTGACAATGCGATGCCTACTGCCCCATTATATGGATACAATCAAGGAAAATATCCATATGATGTATCAACTGCGGTAAATGATTTTCTTAAAGTAATGCCATCTGAAAAACTCATTCTTGGAGTCCCGTATTATGGATATAACTATCTGGTTTATCAACCTCAAGTAAATAGCCAAACGCTTCCCTATTGGACATGGAAAGGTCAGCCAATGACACAGACATATTCTATCGCACAAGATGATATCCAGCCAACCATGGATGGTGTTGACGCGTATACCACTGGTTGGGATGCTGTAGGGGATGTAGGATACAAAGCCTATCATGATACGTATAACGATACCTGGAGAATGATATTTGTAGAAGATACCAAATCACTGGGGATGAAATATGACTTCGCAAAAAATAAAAATCTTGCTGGAATAGGAATTTGGGCTCTTGGATTTGATGATGGTAAAAAGGAACTATGGGCATTATTACGACAAAAATTCGGAGAGAAATTAGCTGATAGCAGAGGAGCAAACTATGGAACAAATTGAAAAGATCTTACAAATAATTGAAGAGAATATCTCATTTTCACCTTTTCAAATACGTATTTTTATCGGTACCTGCACTGCCATGTTTATCATGGTAGTATTGCAACATTTGGGTATTCAATCTCCGCTTAGGTTACAAAAATTAATTTCACCAATTACTAAAAAAACAGATATTTTTATGACAATTCGTCAAAAACTTGATGGGAAACCTACTCAATATAAATTGCATGGACAATCATCACTTATCCAAAGCACATACGCTGCTTCAGATTACGATTCAGCCAATTCATATGCAGTGATAGATTTTGATTCAGGGAATGTTCTTGCACAGAAAGATATCAGTAAAAAAATTTCTATTGCCTCTCTCACTAAGCTTATGACTGCTGTTGTGGCACTTGATCTCACATCACCTGATGAGGTTTTTACCGTTACTCCGACTGCTGCAAATATGCCTCCCACAAAACTTGGACTTACTCCTGGTGAAAAATTAACACTTTATGAATTATTGCATGGTGCACTTATGACATCTGCCAATGATGCAGCAGAGGAGATAAAAGATGGAATTAATCAAAAATATAACTCTGATATTTTTGTACGGGCAATGAATGAAAAAGCACAATTTTTAGGACTCAAAAACTCTAACTTTACCAACCCGCAAGGACTTGATTGGGGCGATAATTATAGTAGCGTAGAGGATTTGGCAATACTTACAAATTATGCATTTACCAATTATCCTTTAATTTCAGAGATTGTCCAAAAAGATTTCCAGCATTTTGCAGCCAATGAAAACCACCCTCAAATGGATTTAAACAATTGGAACGGGTTGTTGGATGTATATCCAGATACAAAAGGAGTAAAGATAGGCAATACCAGAGCTGCCGGATATACCACAATTGCATTGTCTAACAGGGGAGGAAAAAGAATACTTGCAGTAGTACTAGGTGCTCCCGGAATTTTACAAAGGGATCTATGGGCATCTGAACTTTTGGATTTGGGATACCAAAAGACGTTAAACCTTGATCCCATAAATATAACAGAGAGTCAACTAAAAGAAAAATATAACAGTTGGCAGTATTGGAATTAAAACTTTGTAAATAATCAAAAGATTTGAAAGGTGGTGAAGATTGATGAAGGAGTTTATAAGAAGATTGATTAGTATATTTGGAAGAAAACCAGCCTACGCGCCAGTACGAGTGAGATAGTTTTTTTGCTTTTTTTACATTTTCCTCATGTGATATCTTCTATTATCTTGTATTCTCAAGATAAATCTTACAAATTTTTTTCAATTCCTTTACAAAGTAAACAGTATTGTATAGGTATACTTTTCACAAAAATGAAACACCTAACTGCTCTTATCTATCCATACAAAACTGAACTATTAATTTCTTCAATAGCAATACTCGGTTTTGTGTTATTTATTCCTGTGTTTACCTATGTCTATTTTGCCAATGATTTAAAAAGTAAAGATGCAATCATGAACAGGAATAATACAGGGATTATTTTAACTGATAGAAATAACAAACCATTTTTTACGTTTTATCAAGCAAAATATACAAGTTCTGTTTCCCTTTCTCAAATACCGGCGTTTGTGCAGGAAGCGGTTATTGCCTCAGAAGATAAAGATTTTTATCATCACTCAGGATTCTCATTCGTATCAATTATTCGTGCTTCATTATATGATTTGCTTCATCAGGATGTAAGTTATGGCGGCTCTACAATTACTCAGCAATTAGTAAAAAATGCCCTGTTAAATTCCAATAAAAATTTTTTGCGAAAATATCAAGAACTGGTACTTGCACAAGAAATTGAAAGACGGTATAGCAAACAAGAGATTCTGGAAATGTATTTGAATTCCGTATATCTTGGAGAAGGAGCATTTGGAGTTGATAATGCCGCACTCACTTATTTTGGCAAGCATGCAAAAGACCTCACTCTTGCACAAACAAGTTTTTTGGCTGCAATTCTCCCATCACCTTCAACTTTGTCTCCTTTTACTGGAAGTATTTTACAAGCAAAAGTGAGGCAAAGGATAGTTCTTGAAAAAATGTATGAGCAAAACTACATTAACAAATATCAAGAATTGCAGGCAGAAAAAGAACAGCTTACTTTTAATAATTCTAATCAAGATATCAATTCCTATGCTCCGCATTTTGCGCTCATGGTTCGGGACGAGCTTATAAAAAAATATGGTGAGGAATATATTTCCCGCTCAGGATTTCGAGTACGAACTACACTAGATCTTGAGAAACAAAAAGTTGCAGAACAAGCGGTCAAAAAACAAGTCACAAATCTCGCTCTCGATAATGTATCAAACGGCGCAGCGGTTGCAATTGATCCAAAAACCGGAGAAATACTTGCGCTTGTTGGGAGTACCAACTGGTATGATAATAAATTTGGCAAAATGAATCTGGCTACTACCCCTCGTTCTGTTGGTTCTTCCTTTAAACCTATCGTGTACTCGGCAGCTTTTGAAGAACATCTCATTACCCCTGCGACACTACTTCATGATGTGCCAACGGTATTTCCCGGAGGATATGCTCCTCTTGATTATGATAGAAAATTTAGAGGAAGTGTAACAGTACGACGGGCATTATCAAATTCTCTCAATGTTCCAGCAGTTGAAGTAATGACAAAAGTAGGTTTACCTAACGCTCTTGCAATGGCAAAGAGACTTGGTGTCACATCACTTGGTGATCCATCAAACTACGGTTTGTCTCTTGTTCTTGGCACAGGTGAAGTTCCTCTTGTTGAGCTTACTGATGCTTATGCTGTTTTTGCCAACAATGGAATACATAATCAACCAGTAACAATACTTGATATTTATAATAAATACAATACAAAAGTGTATTACTACAAACCAAAACCTCAGCAAGTGCTAAGTCCGGCTGTTGCATTTCTTATCTCATTAATTCTTTCTGATAACAACGCACGGGCTGAAGAATTTGGAAATTTGTTAACTATTTCACGGCCTGCTGCGGTTAAAACGGGTACGGCAGAGGATTATAAAGATGCATTAACTATCGGCTATACTCCAAGTCTTGTCGTTGGAGTATGGGTTGGCAACAATGATAATAGCGTGATGGATAGTGTTGCAGGTTCCCTTGGGGCTGCGCCAATTTGGAAAGATATGATGGAAAATTATTTAGCAAATACGATAGTTGAAAATTTTTCTCCGCCATCAGATATTGTACAAGCAAATGTTTGTGGCAATGGAACTGTAATACGAGATGGAAACAGAATATCATACGGTCAGACAGAGTATTTTATAAAAGGTACACAGCCTATCAATACTTTTTGTACTGTAGCTCCAAGAATTGCATTTCCAAATGGGGTAATTCCATCTCAGCAGCCTTTTCCAAATTACCAAAATCAAAGTCCAGATACCCAAAATATTGGTAAGGAAATACAAAAAAGAATACATGAGGAAATAAAGCAAACAGAACAAGCCAGAAAAACCAATGCTATATCTGAATAATTATTGCTACTCTTACAATCCATTCTATTAGAATACGTATTGACAAGTTTCCGCTAATATTATTAGATGAATATAGTAGTATTTTCCTGCCATGGATACAAATGATAAAAGCGCTATTCCAAACCAAGAACCACGAGTTCAGCCAAATAACACTTTACCCAACAATACTGTTCCACTAGCTTCGACTCCAGCACAACCGGTAGCTTCAACACCCCCTCCACCTGTTTCCTCACAGCACAAAAGTAATTACTCTACCGCATTTGTTATTATTTTTCTCATTTGTGCTTTTCTTAGCGGTCTTATTCTAGCAATGGTATTTTTCCAAAACGAACTGCAAAAACTCAACGCTGCAAAACCATCGGCAAGTAGTACATCATCTATTTCCAAAACTGTAATTGTTGGTACTGACGCAACAGCTCCGCCTATGGAATCGGTGAATAAACAAGGAGGGTTAATAGGATATGATATTGATTTAGGATATCGTTTAGCCAATGAAATGGGGGTAAAAGCTGAGTTTAAAAACATTCCCTGGGATAATATATTTCAGGCACTTTTGGATAAGAAAATTGACATGATTATATCTTCAGTTACTATTACTGACGAAAGAAAACAAAAATATGCATTTTCAGATTCATATATAAATGCAGGACAGGTTATCGTTTCAAGGAAAGATCATCCGTATAAAACTACAGCAGAACTTATGGGTAAGAAGCTATCTGTTCAAAAAGGGACAACGGATGAAAAAGAAGCATTAACACTTACAAATCCTAATCTTGTAGTAAGTTTCAGTGATTTTGTTGATGCGACAAAAGCTTTAGCCAATGGGCAAGTAGATGCGATGATATCTGATCTTACATTTGCAAAAGGATTTATCAGTGAATACGATAATTTAAAAATTACGAGTGATCCTTTCACCAATGAATATTATGGAGTAGTTATGAGAAAAGAAAATAAAGATCTTCTAAAAAAAGTAAACGATGCGTTAAATATTTTACAGGTAAACGGCGTACTCACAGACTTAAAACAGAAATGGCTCAATTAGGAGACACAATAAATGAATGAAATTCTCAATACGTACAAAGTTACTTATCGGTTTTGCATTGCTTCTTACGTTATCCTCGTTAATCCAGACATTTTCCTTTAGTATCACACGGGATTATATTTATTCACAAATCAGTAACTCACAATTAAACGAGGCAAATAAAGGTGCTAATACAATACAGGCATTTTTTAAGAATTTAAGTTCTATTAACTTCGGCCTTGCACATACATATAAAGAGAATATTTCTACCCCAAGCGCCTCAAGTAGCTCAAATTTTGTCTATATTAATGAATATACTATAAAGAATAATGATCACATCAAGAAAATTTCCTATCTTACTCCTGCAGGACGTGAACTATATAAATTTGATGAGCATGGGCAGATGTCACAAGATCAGCTTAACTATGAATTATTTACTGAAGAATTTAAGTCAGCAGCTTCAGGCAAAACAACTATTTCAAAAGTATATTATCTCGATAAGGAATTAGGTCCTCATATAGATATATTTACTCCCATTTTTCTCAATAATACTGTTTCGGCTGTTATTAAAATGCAGATTAGCCTGGAAAATTTAAGGCTTACTCTTGCCGATATAAAAGTCGGAGACAACGGGTATGTATATGTAGTAGACGAAAAAGGGAGACTTATTGCGCATCCATCACAACAATTCCTGTCGCAAAGACCTAATCTATCTAAAAGAAAAGTTATCACAGCAGCTTTGCAAGGCAAAGAATTACCAAGGGCGGCTGAGGTTTATAAAGATGAAAAAAATACTATCGTAGCTGCAAAAGCAGTAAAAATTTCGGGAATAAACTGGGTAGTTGTTTTTGAACAACCTATATCTGAAGTATATGGTTTTCTGGATTTTACCAGAAACCTATTTATTTTTACTCTCATATCTTCAAGTTTACTACTCCTCTTGATTGCTCTTTTTATTAGTGAAAATTTAACTCGATCGATAAGAACACTAGAAAAAGCTACTACATTACTTGAAAAAGGAATGCTTGATAAACCAATTAATATCAAGACAGGGGACGAGATTGAATCATTAGCCGAATCATTTAATTTAATGACATATAACTTGCTGCAATGGGAAAATTCTCTAAAAAAAGAAAAGCGGGAAATGGAAATCCTGCTTCAATCATTAACAGATGGAGTAATAGCACTTGACCAGAATTTTACTATACTTCTTTTTAATAACGCGGCCGAAAAAATAACAGGCTTAGCTGCAAAAGCAGTTATATCACGAAAAATAGATGAGGTGTTGTATTTATATATGAACGACAAAAGGATACAACTCTCTACGTCAGATATCACTTCTCAAGAATTTGAGAAAAAATTACTTGAAAAAGGGTTAAATTTTATGAATCTAAACGGGAAAAAAATATCTATCTCTGTTACCATCTCTCCTCTTTTGTTTGATGATAAAACACATTCTGGATGGATAATGACTTTTCGTGATACCACAAAAGATGCAGAACTTGAAGAAATGAAAATAGACTTCGTCTCAATGGCTGCACATGAATTGCGTACACCTCTTACTGCTATCAGAGGATACGCCTCTCTTTTGCTGGAGGTAAGCACGAAACTCACTGATGAAGAGAGAGATTATGTAAAACGATTAATTATTAACAGTGAAAACTTAGCCAGTCTTATTGATAATTTACTCAATGTTTCAAAGATTGAACGAAATCAATTCAATATTGTAAAAGCTCCACTGGATTTAGCAGAAATTATAAAAAGTATAGTCGAAGGATTAAAAGAACTAGCCAAAACAAAAAGCCAAACACTTGAGCTCAATATTCCTAATGATAAACTTCCTATAGTCATGGCTGATAAATTCCGTATTAGTCAGGTAATAGCAAATCTTGTTTCTAATGCACTTAATTATACTCCTGAGAAGGGTAAGATAATAGTAACCGTTGATATACGAGGAGATTATTTACAAGTGGCAGTAGCTGATAACGGACGCGGAATTCCAAAAGATGCGATTCCAAAATTGTTTACCAAATTCTTCCGTGTAGCAGGGAAATTAGAACAAGGAAGTAAAGGCACAGGGCTTGGGCTCTTTATCTCACGCTCAATAATTGATATGCATAGAGGAAAAATTTGGGTAGAAAGTGAAGAAGGGAAAGGCACAACATTTACCTTTGTTTTACCTCTTGCAAAACCCGAAGAAATAGCAGAATATCAAGAACAAAAAGGGAAAACTACCTTGACTGGTCAGCACACACCAGGTATTATTAATAGAGATTTAAATACAATAACAACAAAAGAGGTTGATAAAACAATATAAGATGAAAAAAATTTTATTAGCAGAAGATGATTTTTTTATTAGAGATATCTATAAAAGAATTTTTGTAAATGGTGGCTATGAGGTTGATGTTGCTGAAGATGGCGAAATTACATTGAATAAGCTGAAAGCCCAGCCTTATGATCTAGTATTGCTTGATATCATGATGCCAAAAGTCACGGGGATTGATGTACTAAAAACATGTAAAGCATTTGATTCTCCAATAAAGAATATCCCTATTTTCCTCATTACTAACTTGGGTCAAGAAAGTATTATAAAAGAGGCATTTAGACTAGGCGCAAATGGATATTTCTTAAAGGCTCAACTGACTCCACAACAAATTCTTGCAGAAATAAATGCTTTTTTTGAGAATAAAGAAAATCCTAATGCACCTATTACATAGAATCATTTACCACCTATTAAACCATAGAAAATCATTGAAAGATTATGCAGCAAGCATTCTCGATATCTGTACGCCTTTTTTTCGGTAGCAAATTCCAAGAAATTCAAGCTGAAGAGTCACTTCTCATAAAAACTATTGTGCGACATAACCTACAGGAACGAAATTTATTCTCCACTAAGTTTGACCGGTACCCCATATACTAAGACAATATTCTGAGATAATTTGAGAGAATAAAGATATATGGGGTTTGTAAAAGTAACACCAAAAGAGATAAGAGATGAAATTCTTGCGAAAGTAAAAGCGGGAGAAAGAGTCGCGGCTCTTGTAAAGCAGTATGGACTATCTGATAGAATAATTTATGGATGGCTGCATAAAACCACAGGAGAAGGAACTGTTTCCATATGATTTATGGGTTTCAGACGTAAGTTTTCTAAAATTTCAAGGAAGATTCTGGTATTTAGTAACCATTGAAGAGATTGTAAACAGAAGGATTATTGGAGCGCATGTTGGCAAAAAACATGATAGGTATTTAGTATTAACCGCTGTAAAAGAAGTCCTCATTCAAACAAAAGAAGCTCCTTCAATTTTTCATTCTGATCAAGGCACAGAATTTATGGCAGAGGAGGTAACTTCCTTTTTGAAAAACTTAGGAACTCAAATTTCAGCCTCTGACAAAGCAAGTTCCTGGCAAAACGGCTATCAAGAAAGTTTCTTTGGACGCTTTAAAGATGAAATTGGAGATATAAATCGCTTTGACACTATTGGAGAATTAATTGAAGAAATTTATCTGCATATCCACTATTACAATACTCAAAGAATTTATACCGCATTAGAAATGCCACCCGCCGTTTACGCAAATGCTCTCAGAGCATTGTCGGAAAAAATGGGTACTTGACACACGGGCGACGAGGACAGTTATTCCCTTCCATGCGCCAGCCAGGTACGGGGATGTTTCGGAAAGCGGACATGCTGAGAGAGGCGCCAAAAGGTGACGACGTACGGCTCTATGTTGAGTTGTTGCGCCGTGCGCATCGTCGCGAGACGGGAGGATCGCTTCCTCATCCAGCCAAGTGTCTATGCGTCGCTGTGCCTGCTCGAGGCTGGCGTTCCACACCTTTGGATATACGAGCAGATGTCCCACCCCAATCGCGGAAATCGCCGAAGTGGCCGATGTCCTGAATGGCTACATCGTGAAGAGCCCATGCGCTCAGGCCGACGGCGATGCTGAAGATCTTCTTGGGCTCAGGGAGCGGGCGGGAATGACAATGGGGGATGACAGGAATCTTGTTCTGGAAGAGATTTTTACTTATTATCTTACCTAACAATTATCGCATTTCTCTGCGGCCCTGTAGAAATATATGTAACCTTTAAATTTGTTTGTTTTTCTACCTCTTCAATATATTTTTTTGCAAGAGGAGGTAAATCAGCATATTTTTTTATCCCTTTTAGTGATTGCTGCCAGCCTTTGAGTGTTTTATATACGGGTTGTATTTCTGCAAGGAGTAGTTCATTGACTTCATAATATGATACTTTCTTGCCTTTATAGAGGTAGCCTGTACAAATTTTAATTTCTTTAAAAGTATCAAGTACATCAATTTTGGTAATGGCAATTCCTGTAAATCCACATATTTGTCCGGCAAATCTCACAAGCTCTGCATCAAACCAGCCGCATCTTCGTGGTCTTCCGGTAGTAGTTCCATACTCTGCTCCAATTTTACGAAGGCTTTCTCCTGTATCATCAAATAATTCAGTCGGGAAAGGTCCTGCACCAACCCGTGTCGTATAGGCTTTCACGACACCTATCACATCATCAATGTATTTGGGAGGAATACCGGCTCCTGCATTGAGTCCGCCTGGTACTACATTTGATGCAGTGACATAGGGATACGTGCCCCAATCATTGTCCAGAAATAATGCATGTGCGCCTTCAATCAGAATAGATTTATTTTGAGAAAGCGCTTTTTGAATAAAGGGATATGGTTCTTTGATGTAGGGAAGTAGTTTTTTGCGGAAGCCAAAAAATATATCTTCAATTTCTTTTTGGTTGAATTGTTGCTCAGCAAAGGTGGCAATAATTTTATTTTTGACTGATGAATGTTTGCGAAAAGGAAATAAATTTTCTTTGTTACTTAGTGCACTTATAATCTTATTTTTTATCGCGAGTTGCGTTGAAAGCTTTTCTGAGAAGTGCTTTTTATCCAGAAGATCAAAAAGTCGTATGCCGTTATAACTTACCTTATCAGCATAGGTTGGTCCAATTCCGCGGCCGGTTGTTCCTGTTTTGGCTTTGCCTTTGGCTTCCTCATAGAGTTTGTCCAGTATTTTGTGGTAGGGCATAATGATATGACAGCGTGGAGAAATAAAAAGTCTGTCTTTAAGGTCAATTCCAGCTTTTGTAAGTATCTCTATCTCTGAGATAAGTACTTCAAGATCCAAAATAACGCCATTGCAAATATATGCTTTTATTTTGGGAGCAAATATACCTGATGGAATAAGATGCATGGGGAATTTGCCATACTCATTGACAACTGTATGTCCTGCGTTGTTGCCTCCATGAAATCTGAGAGTCACATCTGAAGATGTTGAGATGAAATCAATTATTTTCCCTTTGCCTTCGTCTCCCCATTGAGAGCCAATAACAAGTGTGACTGCCATTTTACAGCTTAAGTTTAGACTAGCTTATTGATAAAAGCAATAAGTATTTAATAACTACAAATAGGAATTAAAAATATATAACTGTTATTCTCTAACAGGTTTTGATTCTCTAACAGGCTTTGTGGAAAAGTAAACCATTTGTTCTTGACTATTTCCTGCAATTTCTGCTTTTGATAAATCTCTCACAATATTAGTTCTGTTCTCACGTGTTACCTCTGATGCAAATACCCCTCTGATTACTCTCCCTGATAATTCTTGTCTATCTCTTCCATGAAACTTATTGTGCAGTTCACTTACATCAAGTATTTGGGAACTAAATCTTACTTTTCCATAATTTTTCAAAATATCCTTTGCTTCCTCAATCTTATCCTGAGGGCAAACAAATTCAAAACGATTCTATTTTAGCTGTTCATTCGAGATATCATTATTTATAAATTTTTTCAGTTCTAATTATAACTTACTCTTCGAAAATGAAGGTATAGCTTATTTCTCTTCTTCTTGGGCCATCGAGTTCTACAAGTACTATTCTTTGCCAGGTGCCAAGGACGAGTTTTCCATCTTGTACAGGAATAGTAAGTGATGCGCCGATAAGAGATGAAAGAATATGATAGGTTACATGGGACGGGTTGTGCGGATGACGATAATGAAGCTTTGGCATCATTGCCTCAAACGCATCAAGCATATCGAGGTCTGTTCCCGGATCTAAATCAGCAGTAGTCAGAGCAGCTGTAGTATGTTTTACAAAGAGTATACAGATACCATTTTCTTGATTTTCGATTTCGTTTTCAATCGTATGAGTAATATCAAGGATTTGTTTCTTCTTCTGGGTTGAGATTGTTACTGTTTTCATTTAGATAATTATATCAAAGAATTTTTATGCAATTCTTACAGTATTTTTATTGTATTTACAATAATCAATTGTACGATGGTTTAGATATTACTCAGTATTTACTATGAAGTTATTTTTATTGAGAGAATTTTACTATTTTAGATTAGTAGTCAATCAAGGAAAGGGGGCTGGACTTTGCGAAGTCCAGCATCCCTTCCAATCTCTTGATTGGAAGGGAGGTGACATGGATGATTAGAACAGCAGTAGTTGCAGGAATTGTATTTGCTCTGTCATTATTTGCAGCCGGAGCAGTTGCATTTGGACAAACGTCAACATCAACACCATCTCCAAGTCCAACAAGTAGTGTATCACCCACAACCAGCGTTACACCATCACCGTCATCAACGGTACCAAGTGGTGCGCCGGCAACAGGCAGAGGCCTTTAAATTACACTATAAATATATGGTATAACAAGGTGCCTTTACGCATAGCGTGAAGCATCTTGTTGCATTAAATATGAAAAAAATAATTGTTATAATTATTCTCTTAATCGCAATAGTCAGTGGGGGATTTATAGGAATTCAACTTTCACAAAGTATAAAGTCATCTGCACTGCCACGTAAAGTACAACAGGTTTTACCTTTGAGTACGAACAATACACAAAGACAGCAAACATCTGTACCAACTCCTGGCATACCTCAAACGCTTGATATCCCCAGGATTAACCTTCATGCTGCAGTACAGTCAGTTGGCATGGATAGTCAAGGAAGAATGGATGTGCCAAGCAATAATTATGATGTTGCATGGTATAATTTGGGCTACAAGCCTGGGCAAAATGGAAGTGCTGTGATTGATGGACATCTTGATACTTCTACAGGAGCACCAGCTGTATTCTGGTCTGTTTCATCATTACAACAAGGCGATAAAATTATTGTGACTGACAGTAATGGCCAGCAGTATACATTTGTAGTAGACCAAACAGTAAAATATCCCTACAATCAAGTTCCTCTACAGCAAGTATTTGGAAGTTCAGATACCCCAATGCTTAATCTCATTACCTGTACTGGAACATGGGATGCGGGGAATCACAACTATTCAGAGAGAACAGTAGTCTATTCAAAATTATCCCAATAACAATTTATTCTGAAGAATTGATACGATTGAGAAGTTCGAACTGCATTTTGATTGTTGTTATAAATTTCTTTGAGTGTTCAATAATATCTTTATAGGGATGTTCTCTTTTTTTCAGATAATATTGATTGATGCTTAATAGTGTTGTCCGGTATATAAATTGAGATACAAGATGTCTTTTCCGGATGTGAAGTTGTCGATAATGTTTTTTGCACAATCCATGAGTATATTCCTGATTAGACATAAGGGTTGGATATATATCTTTTGGACACCAGGCACATACACTCACTAACTGTACGGAATCTGTATCTTGAACAAGAAAATATTTTTTAAGAATCTCTATGAATTTCATATATCTATAAACAGCAGGCAGAAGGCTTATAATTATAAGCAGAGACATAATAATAGCAATAGTGTGTGAGAAATATGTAAAAATATCCTTACTTAACGGTAAGAAGCAATTCTTGCTGAACCCTTACGAATTTCTCGTCTTCCTCTTATTCTTAAAGCATAAACTTTTAACTTACGGTATCGCCTATTTTAGTTTTTAAAAATCAAGGATAGTGGTCCTAATCTCTGCGGAGATTAGGATCCTTTTAAATCAAGAGATTTAAAAGGAGGTCGGAGTTCTGCAATGCAGAACGGAGATCCCCTGAGGAATGAAATGACGAAGGGGGTGAATAAGTATGGCAAATATGATTTTTGGTGTATTTGAAAATGAAACAAATGCAGAGGATGCAATAGAAGAACTCAAAAGTGCAGGATATAATGCAAAAGATATCTCAATTGTAATGCGCAACAGAGAAGATGCAGTTACTTTGCATGATAATACGGGGACAGATGTGGCAGGTGGCGCTGCATCAGGTGCAGTTACTGGAGGTATTATTGGTGGTATTGCAGGATTACTCATTGGAATCGGTGCACTCGCAGTTCCAGGTATTGGTGCGTTATTGATTGGTGGACCATTGGCTGCGGCACTTGGATTGACAGGAGCAGCTGCAACCACTGTTTCAGGAGCGGCAACTGGAGCTTTAGCTGGTGGTTTAGTTGGAGGGCTTGTAAATCTTGGTATTCCTAGAGAAGATGCAGAACAATATGCAAATCGAGTAAAAGAAGGAGCAATATTGGTTGCTGTTCCTGCTACAATAGGTAGCGGGAGAAAAGCACGCGCTATCTTAGAAGATAATGGAGCTGAAACAATAAAAACCTTACATGTCACTGATGAAGTACGTGGTGAAGAAAAATTGCATATTGAATAATCTTTTTCATTTAGACTACAATAAAAGGACCTCTGAAAGGTCCTTTTATTTTTTTAATCTTTATTTAATATATAGATTATATATAATATATAGCAGACACACATGAGTAAAAGAATACTCATCGCTGAAGATGATGAAGCCATATTAGAAGTACTACGGATTATTTTGGAAAACGAAGGTTACAAAATTATTGCAACTGATACAGACCATGGCATAAAGAAAGCGATAAAAGAAACTCCACCTGATTTAATGCTTCTTGATATTTGGCTTTCCGGGTATGATGGGGGAAAGATTGCAAAAGAAATGAAAATAGACAAGGACACAAAACATATACCAATAATTATGTTGTCAGCCAATAACGATACTGAAAAAATTGCAAAAGAAGTTGGCGCAGAAGGTTTCTTACAAAAACCCTTCGATATAGCGGATTTGCTTGCTATTGTCCATAAACATACTAAATAAGATTAATGTTATAAGCGTGATATAAATTGGCTGCCTTTTATATACAATCTAAAAGGGTATTCTTTCCCTTGAGAGATACCGATACGAGCTGAAGAAATTATCTCAATTGGTCTATTTTGATTTTTTTTCTCATATGTATCTTGAGATAGTATAGTCAGCGGTCCTTTTACCAAATCACTTCCGTTTAGATCTTTAGTAATCCTTAGAGCTTGTGTAAGTTTGGCTGGTCCATTGCATAAAAGCATACTATTTTCTGTGTGCCTTTGTTTTATCATAAATGGAATACCAATGGTTGGTTCCAATGCACGTACTAATACTGCTTCTCCAATTCCTTCTGGTCTTGTCACAATATTAAAACAATAGTGTATGCCGTAAATTAAGTAGATATATGCATGTCCTGGAGGACCAAACATTGTTGCGTTTCTCTTATTTATTCCCTTATAGGAGTGAGAAGCAGGATCTAAGTCACCTAAATACGCTTCAGTTTCTACAATTTTGCCACCTGCTTTTTCCCCATTGAAAGTATGGATGAGATAACATCCGAGTAAGTCTTTTGCTACCTGTACCGTATCTTTTTCATAAAATTCATGTGGAAGTACCATCTGCTCATGATAGCATTTCTGTCCTATCTCTTACAATTTCTTGGGTTTTCTCTTATAGTTTAGTTTTACTATTAATTCATGGAAATTATCTTATTTACCGTTACCAGTTTATTTATGCTTTGGTTTATTGATGAAACATTCTTTTTTTAATCATATGCAGCAGAAAATAAAAGAATCAAAAAAAACGACAGAAAAAGGAAAGTATGAGTTAGGATTCGCTCTCGCACTTCAAAACGCCATAACTATGGTGGCAGAAAATAGTAATGGAAAGGTCAGAATTACCTCTTTACAAAATACCTCTCCAACCAGCTAATTACATTGGCTTATAATATTTACAGACGTATTTCCCCGGGTGTAAACCCGGGGCTGTAGTCGATT
>CAZSWA010000007.1:0-70551 GCA_964610465.1 uncultured Gammaproteobacteria bacterium
AAGCGAAGCTTGAACTCCAGTAATCCATGGGCGTTAGCCCATGGTATTTCAATAATATTCTGATACCATATTTCTTGCTTTTGTAAAATATATTCCTCTTGGTGAAAGAAGATCTGGAACGTAAGATATATCTGATTCAGGGATAGGAGAATGTTGACTTACTGACATTTCTTCAAACATTATATCTACATTTTGCGACAAGAATATTTCCTCATTGGGCGTCTGTATTTTTTGATGTTTTAAAGTTGACATATCTGATTGAATATAATTCACAAACTGCTTGTTTTCTCTAATAAATTGATCATCTGTATGATATGAGTATTTATATCGGCCATCTTTATCAATATCAAAGTCTAAGCTTGTACTGACTAAAATAACTTTTCCTTGTTGAATTTCTTCCTGAAAATGTCTACCCAAACGACACCAACTCAAGCTATTCATACCTCCTAAATCAACTGCAACGACAGGTTTTGCGCTCTTATCAATAAGAAAATCGTTTATAAGATCCTTAAAATACAATTCTATACCAACTAAGTTCTCCATTCCTTTAAGCGTTGTATCTTCTCTATGAGTTGCAAATATGTTAGTATGTAAACTATAAAATTCATAATTCCCTTCAATTGCATGCCAGTTCTTCATATCAAAACCAATTTCACTTTCCTGTTGCCTTTCCTGGAATTGATGAAGATTTCTTTGAACACGTGAGCTAAAGTGAGGAGCAACTTTAGGAATAAATTTTACTTCTTTCATTGTTGGATTATAGCATTTAACAATATGTTAGCTATTAAGAAAAGCTTGGAGAAGTTTTTGATGAAGGTCTTCGTTTCTTGCTGCAATTGCGCCAACTGATGACAATGTCCATGGTTTGCCAGAGAGATCTGAAATAACTCCCCCTGATTGTTGAATAAGAAAACTGGAAGCTGATATATCCCAGGGATGGTTATAGATACTTAAAAACCCATCGACTTTCCCAATAGCAGTATACGCAAAACTGAGTGAACTATTTAAGGAAATAAGATAATAATTGTTGTGAGTAATAAGGCTCTTTACAAATCTGTTATACTTTTCACTTTGAGATTTATCAACAGCAGCAGATATAACTGATCCTAAATCAACTTCAATTACTACATCAAATTTTTTTTGATTTGGGGTAATAAGTTTGTCGTTTACATATACTTTGTTATCGCCAATAGACCAAAAATAATCACTCTGGCTATGGTCTATTACACACGATGCAATAAGTTGATTGTTATCTGCAAGTGCGATATTGGTACAAAAATTCTTTATCCCTCTTGCAAGATTGTTCGTACCACATATCGGGTCGATAATCCATATTCGACCTTTTTGAATTAGCGTAGCATGATGTTTTTCTTCTGCAAGAATAGTATCCTCTGGAAATCGTTTTTGAATTTCTTCGACAATAAGATTCTCAACCCCAACATCTACTTGTGTAGAGAAATCTCCCTCTCTTTTATATTGTGCAATTGACAAATCTTTATCTTTATTGGAAACGAAATTGTGGACAGCACTGGCTATAAAATGAAAAAACTCTGTTTCCTGTTGAAGGTCATTCATCTAGAGTGATTATACAGAGTTTGATATGGGGTAAGTAAATTTGGTATTGTATATTGAATTTGAAAATGCGTAGTTTTGCAAATTTTTCTTCTTTAATATAATTTGATAAACCTATTTAGAAATGATATAACTTAATAAAAGGTAACAAAAAATGAAAGAAAGCAATAACTTGCTCAATGGTATAATGGCAGAGATGCCAACTTTACAACCTCCTCAGCAATTTCTAGATGATTTCTGTCTGTCAATTAAAAAAGCACAAAAGTGTATATATCTTCAGTCAATGAATTTTGAGGCTGGCAAAATTCTAGACACTCTTACACCGTTACTAATCGCAAAAGCAAAGGAAGGTATTGATGTAAGGCTTCATATTGATTGGGTATCACAAAGATTTATTCATGGAGAATTACCGGTATTGCCAACTCTAAATAAAAAGAAGCAGGTGTACCAGAAAAATTTGAGAGAAGCTACAAATAATATCCTTAAGAAATTGCAAAGCGCCAATGTAAAAATTGTTTTTGAGAATAATCCGATGCTTCCCAGTATTCTATTCCCCTATTTGAAAAGGAATCATATAAAAATATACGTTGTTGATGATGCAGTAGGTTGGATAGGCGGAGTCAATCTATTTGACGAGGCGTTTGAAAATGTTGACTTTATGGTTAAATTTTCAGAGAAACAAATAGTTGCAGCATTTACCAAGCAATTTTTCAAAATTAATGAAAATAAAAGCAAAAAAGATTATTCCATTCGTTTCAATAATCAATATGAAATGCTGGTAGATACAGGAATTATTGGGAAATCTATTATATATGACAAAGCAACTTCTTTAGCTGCAAATGCTCAGAAATCTATTACTTTTATCTCCCAGGTTTTGCCTGACGGGGAACTTCTCAAACTTTTTATGGAGAAATCAAAACAGGTAGAGATACGAATTATTACTTCATATGAACATAATAGAAATTTTGTTAATTATCCTATGAGACTTTCTTATCTCCAATTTCTCATGAGAATTAAAAAAAACCCTTCTATTGTGCTTATTCATTTGCCGCGAAGGGTTCACGCAAAGCTGCTGGTAGTTGATAATGCTCATGTACTATTTGGTTCTCATAATCTTATTTATGGGTCTGTGTTACTTGGGATAGAAGAAATTGCAATGTATTCTACCGATACACAATTGGTTCAACAATGTACACGTTTTCTTTCCCTGTCAATCAAATCATAATTTTACTGCTATAATATTCCGTTATGGAAAAGTTCAGATACTCCTCTCAAGATATACCATCTGGTGAGCGCAATAAAAATCCTGACCAGAACTTTACTCTATTGCCACCATTGGAATACTTAGATACCTTGCATAACTTTATTCCTAAAGCAAAACAGCGTGTATGGTTACAAACTATGAATTTTGAAGCCGATCATACGTTTGGTGCCGTAAGTCAATTATTGAAAAACGCAGCTCAGGCAGGGATAGATACAAGACTCCATGTTGATTATTTTTATAAAATGGTTACGGATGGAAAAATTGATTTGATTCCAAGTGTTTTTCAAAGAGAACAACAATATAGAAGATTTAGAAGAGAAGCCAAACAAACAATCCTTAATCAACTTACAGATGCAGAGGTAGGATTGACTGTTACCAATACACCCCATGATATTTTTGAGAAAATTATGCCTGGGAGAGGAAGAAATCATATCAAATTGGCAATTCTTGATAATAAAGCGTTTTTTGGCGGGATAAATCTTTCCGACAAAGATTTTAAGCGTCCTGATTTTATGCTTGAAATAACAGACAGCACTCTTGTTGAACCGCTTGCCGATGTGTTTTTATCAGGTGAAGGCAATAAACCAGTACATGATTACGCAGTTGAAGTACACTCACAAACTTCACTGCTTGTAGATGCTGGAAAACCAGGCAGTTCAATTATTCTTACCAGGGCAATTGATATGATTGATTCTTCCAGAGAGTCAATTACTTTAAGCAGTCAATTTACTCCTGATGGGGCAATTGTTGACGCATTGCAGTCTGCAAAAAAAAGAGGAGTTGCGGTGGATACTATTGTTTCGGACCCAAACAAAATAACTGAACGAAGTGCATGGCTTTTTGATAGAATCAATCAGCTTTCATTTTGGCAAAAAGGATATACGATTCCTCTCCTTGAGTATCCTGATTGGCTGCATGTAAAGATTCTCCTTGTTGATAAAAATTTACCAGAGCGGCAGACTATCGTTGGTACTCATAATTTTTCGGGAAAAGGTGTTATGTGGGGCAATCAAGAGATTGCCATTCAATCAAAGGATGAAAGGTTGTTGGAGACAATGACAAATTATGTAAATCGATTAGCATCTCTCTCCAGTTTGAGAAAATAATTTTTGAAGAAATTATCTATTTGTTATAATAGTGAAGAGGTATGCAAAATTCTGTAGATTACAATACTATTGATAAAGATTTTTTGCTTTCTTTACCTCAAGTGCAACAACTCCTTGTTCTTGCTGATGATAATCCTACTTGGAAAATTGAACAATTAGTTACACATCTTTCTCAAAACTCAGACAATAATAATACACTTACCATTGAGCAAGTTATTGCTTTCTTTAAACGTATAGACCATCCTTCTCTTTTGCAGATAGATTTTGCAACTATTTCTGTCGAAACTCTTTTACTCTATCCTGAAGTACAACAACTTTTGACAATTGCCTGTCAGCATCCTGAATGGTCAACTCAGCAAATGATTGATATGATGCCAAAAACTGCAATTGGTGGGCCAATTCTTTCTTATCAGACAGTACGTACTATCCTAAACCGTTTTCATCTCACGTCTCCCATACGCAGACAACTGGGAAGTAAACCAATTACTGAGCTACTGCAAAAATATCCGTTGCCCAAAGTTCATCCACTTACAATTGATATTCCTGAAGTAATTGCAAAATGTAAAGAAAATCGTAAGATACAAAATCCAGAACACACTTTAGAAAATCCTAGAAAAGATGTTGTACCACAAGTTTCTGTACAAACTGTATCAGAGGAAGTGCCAATCGAAACATCACAAGAATTACCAACTCCAAATCCTATTCCTGAGCATCAATCGTTTGCGTCAACATTTATTGCTCAGCGTCTTGCAGAGATAGACAATATAGATAGGATGGGTATTCAAGCCGTGCAGAATACGGTTTCTGATAAAAAAGAGAATCCTTATGCTACACAGCATTTTCAAGATACACATGTGGATAAATTCTCAATAACTAGAGAAAACGCACGTCCTGTAAATAAAAGTGATGTGTCAGTTTCTCAAGGCACAATGGAACCTCATAAAGCCAAATATTTTACTAGAAATATCATCCTTTTTTTTATTCTTGCGCTGTTCCTTTTTATTGGTATGATTTGGTGGCTAAATATATATGCCAATGCTCATACAAGTTCTACTTCTCAAATACAAAGTTCATTGCCTGTAGTAATCAGGCAAGGTAATTAATCAAAAGTCTATATTTCAACCATCATGTGTTCCCTTTTCCCGTGATGAGCAATATTTCTTGTATCATGTACAAAAAACGCAGCAAGTGCGCCAAACCCAATAAGAATTCCTGAAACATGAAATACAGTTGCGTAGGCTAGAACATTTGCTTTTACTGTCATAAGCGTTATTGCTTCCTGTATCAGAGCTGGATTTAGGGTATGTATCAATGAATACTTTTGAAGGGATAAAAGATTTTTAGTTACTGAATTTGAAAGAATTGTTGCAAAAATTGCCACGCCAAATGCTCCAGAAATATTGCGAACAAGCGCAAGAATGGATGATGCGATTCCTACTTCTTGCAATGGCACAGTAGATGTTGCTGCCTGAGTAAGAGGTGATAACCCCATTCCAAGTCCAAAAGCAAAAACCATAAGTTTCCAGGCAATATCCCAAAAACCCCATTTGATATCAATACTACTCATCGAAAAATAGACGATAAATGCGGAGAGACACATTCCGCTTGCTATCACAAAACGCGCTGGAAATTTTGCAGAGAGACGGGCTCCAAGAGGCGCACCGGCTAAGATACTGAGTGCCATTGGAATAAAAAGATAGCCAGCCTTGGTTACTGAATATCCAAGATATGTTTGAGCAAACAAAGGAACAAGAAATATTCCGCCAATAAGTCCCATGAAAGAAATAAAAGAAGTAATTAGTGCAGCTGAAAATGCCGGTATTTTGAAAAATTTCAAATCTACAATTGGCTCTTTTTCCCGCAGTTCAATAAAAAGGAATGCAACAAAGGAAATAGCAATCACTGCATAAGAAATAATACTTTTTTCACTTCCCCATCCCCATCTTTGTCCTTGATCAAGAACCAAAACCATTGTTCCAAGCGCAGTACCAAGAAGCAATGATCCTGCAATATCAAAATTTTGAAAACCTCTTATTTCATGAGCGTTTTCTTTAATAAAGGTCATTGCCATCCAGGCACCCAAAATACCAAGTGGCACATTGATATAAAATACTGAACGCCATGAAAATGCATCAATTAAGGGACCGCCTATCAATGGACCAAATACTGAGGCAGCAGCAAAAACTCCTGACCAGAGTCCCATTGCCAATGCCCGTTGGCCTTTTTCTTCAAAGGTATACGCGATAATTGATAATGCGATTGGATAATCAATAGAAACTGTTATTGCCTGAAGAATTCTGAAAAACACAATTGATGGGAGATTAAATGAAAGTCCAGCAAGCATAGAAGTCAGCGTAAATCCGATAATCCCAAAAAGATAGAGCGGTTTTCTGCCAATCATATCTCCCATTTTCCCAAAAATCGGAACAAAAATTGCATTGGCAATAATGTATGCAGTTGAAATCCAGCTTGCTTGAGAAACAGTAATACCAAAGTCCTGAATAATTTTGGGAAGAGCCAAATTAACAATTGTTCCATCAAGCCGTCCCAGAAATGATGCAATCATGACGGTCCCAAGAATCAGCCATTGTTGTGTTTCAAAACGTTTTTTTTGTGGAACCTGGGATTCTTTGTTTTTTGCCATACTATTGGGGAGTATTGGTATAAATAATAAGTTTGGCGCTCATGCCATTTTTAAGTTGCGGATATTTAGAAGCATCAAAACGTACATAGACTTGAAATTGTTGCACAGGACGCTCGCTGGATATAGAAAATGCTGCCTGGGTTTGTTTGGCAGTTTGACTGATTTCATCGACATATCCCCAAAATGTTTGTCCAGGATACGCATCAACCGTAAATGAAGCAGGCTGCCCTATGTGAATTTTATCAAGACCTTTTGTTTCATCAATTGTACCCACAACCCGCATTTGGGATGGATCAATAAGCTGTGCAAGTACTATTTCTGGAGTAATTGTGCCTCCAATTGCATCATTTGCTGTCACGATAAGTCCATCTGTTTGCGAACGGATTGCCTGTCCACCAACTACTGCGATAGTATCACCTCTTTTTATTAATTTTCCTTCCTGCGCATCTACTTCTGTAAGTATTCCGGATAAAGGTGCACTGATTGGGATAATCGTTGCATTGATTAATGAATCATCAATATATATTCTATCCCGTCGAGTTTGCCAAAACCAGAATCCTCCAACCAGAAGTATAATAAGCGCTACTGATGCAATAATGCGTAAAATCTTTTTGTTTTTTAGAAATCCTAATCTGTTTTTCATAATGTTTTAGAAGCTATTTTCAAAACCTGTCATTCCCGCCTTAAGCGGGAATCCAATCCCGATTGCATAGAGGATGACAAAGAGGTTTGAAAATGACTTCTGGTTTAAAACACTTGATATCTTTGCGACACAATATATTCAGGGTTAGTTATTAACTCATCATTTTCTTCAAGTCCTGTAAGTACTTCGGTCATGCCTCCATGAGTTTTGCCCACAGTAATGTTGCGAAGTACAGGTTTGCCATTGGTTATTACCCAGATAGAACCATGACTGAATACCATCCATGTGGGAACAAGTTTTACTGCGTTTTGTATGTTGCTTTGAATCATTGCAGTTCCTTCTTGTCCAAGTTTGGCAGTACTAGGTAAGACAGTACTTTGGATATCGACTTGATAGGCATTGCCACCTGTGGGAAGAACAATTTTATCAGGATATATTTTAATTACGGTGCCAGTAATTGCGTTTTGGTTATTGCCAAATTTTATTGTTGCAGTACTTCCTGTTGCTACATAATCTATATCGTTCTCTAAAACGTTTGCGCGAAATACAAGAGATGATGGGTCAGTAACGACAAAAGACGTAGTGGTAGTGACATTTACTCCGGAAGTTGTCACATCCATATGTGTTACTATTCCATCAATCGGCGAGGTAAGGGTTGCGAGTTGCAAAGCCTGTTGAGCAATCTCTACATTAAGTACAGAATTATTGAGACTTTGTTGATTTTCATCAAGGATTCGTTTTGCCGCATCATTAATGATACTTGAAGAATTGTCTGCTGAAACACCGGCTGCATTGGCAATTACTTTTTGCTGTCCTTGCAAGATGTTGTTTGTACTATTTGTCTGTGTCTGATCAAATGCATCTCGAGTTGACTGATAGGTGTTAAGCGCTTGGGTCAGTTGTTTCTGAAGAGTTGTCGTATCAAGACTTGCAATAATTTGTCCTTGTTTTACACTATCTCCCTCTTTGAAAGGAAGATAGACAAGATTTCCAGCGGTTTGAAAATGCAGATTTGCCTGATTTTGAGCAGTTATTGCTCCATCTGCCTGGATAACTGTATTAATAGTTCTGACAGCAACCGTCTGTGTTTTTTCAGAAGCAGTTACTCTTAGAAAAAGTTGCGATGTAACGATAAGAACAAGGCTTATACCTAACGCTATTCCAAGGAAAGAAAGTATTGATTTTAAAGATATTTTGTTTTTCATTTCTGTATATTTGCTACTAAATTTTTCATGATATATAAAAGCTGCAGTTTTTCTTCCTGTGAAAGATAAGAAAGCATACGAGTGATCTTTTGATTACGTTGTTTCATAACTTCTTTGAGTAATTCTTCTCCTTTTTGAGTCAGAACAAGCTTGACAATTCTTCGGTCCTCTTTATCATTTTGACGCGTTATGAGTTTTGTTGTAACCAGTTTATTGGATAAAGAAGTAGCCGTAGGCAGTGAAATTTTAAAATGATTTGCAATCTCAGTCATGGTGATACTTCCCAACTTATGGATAAAAATGAGTGCATGTATCTGTAAAATAGTAAGCTGTGCGGTATCTGAATCAAAAGACATTTCGTCCTTGAGTTTTCGGGAGAGTGCAAATATCAATTCAGCAATTTCGTCATTGAGTCTGTCATGCATATATAGATAAGCTAATTGTTAGACTGTCTAACTATTAGATTATACAACTAATAAAGCGGCTGTCAAGTAGTTTGTTCGTCTATTTGATATTTGTTTGTAATCTGTTTACATCTCTCCATCCGATATCACGCCTAAAATGTAATAACTTTGTTCCTCCATCAATACGAATCTTATCCATTGCTTCATATGCTTTCTTACGTGCATCAATCACTGTATTTCCTTCACCAACTACATAAAAAAGTCTCCCACCATTGGCATAATTTCTCCCGTTAACTTTTTTTATCCCTGCTCCATATATCATAACTCCTTCAACATTTCGCGCATTTTCTAATCCCGATATGATTTTGCCTTTCACTTCTGAATAATCATCAGGATATCCTCTGGAAGTTCCGGCGACTGCAACTCGTGCTTTGCCATCTGTTTGTATCTGAATTGAGTTTAAGTTTCTTGTGGCAACTGCCAAACTTACTTTAAATAAATCATTTATAATTCCAGTTACTATTACTTGTGCTTCCGGGTCGCCCCAACGTGCATTATATTCAATGACATTGGGTTTTCCTCTTTTATCAACATGCATCCCTCCAAGATATAATATTCCAGTATAAGGTGTATTTGCTTTTTTCATTCCTTTAAATGTTTTATCCAAAATATCAGTTCGTACAGTTTGCATAATTTCTTCTGTGAGCAAAACAGGTGGAGTGCTACATCCCATACCGCCGGTATTTTTCCCTTGGTCTCCATCATTTACTCTTTTATGATCCTGAGCACTGCCTATAATTTGATAGGTATTCCCATCTGAAATTGCAAAAGTCGAAAATTCTTCACCTATGAGCATTTGTTCAAGCAAAAATATATTGCCTGCTCCTTTAAACTGTTTCATTTCATCTATAGCTTTTATTGTCTCTTCACTACTATTTGTCAGTAGTACTCCTTTGCCTTCTGCTAACCCGTTAGCTTTGACGACCAATGGGCCTGGATGTTGTGCAACATACTGATATCCTTCTTCAGGTGTCTGACATACCTTAAATGCGGGATGAGGAATACCATTATCTCTCATAAATTCTCGTGCATAGCCTTTGTCCCACTCCAGTCTTCCAGCTTCACGTTTTGGACCAATGTATGCAATTCCTTCTTCTGATAATCTATCAGCTAATCCTGCTTCTACTGCATTATCTTGCGCAATATCAACAAGGGTAATACGTTCTTCTCTACATATTGTTATGATATCTGAAATATCAGTAGTTTTTATGTTTGGAAAAGTACGAAGGGGTTTTTCTGTGGTATCCTGCATAGAATCATTGCCCGGTGCTGCATATACGGCATGTACCTCTGGACTTTGAGAATACTTATGTACAAGAGCAGTTTCTCTTCCTCCTCCTCCGATAACCAGCACCGAGTTTTCTTTTCGCATATTTATTACTTTATGGTTGTTCTTTAAACCACCACCTGGTAGTTTCGTTGAATACACGAAGAGGCGTAACCGGATACCAATGTGCTTGGAAAAGCGCAGTTGGCGTTGCTAAAGATAAATCAGCAATAAAGGTATCATGTGGATAGAGTTTACTAAAAAGCATTGCTTCAGTAGTTGCGTCAATACTATCTCCTTTTACCAAATTATTGCTTGGAAAAACACATCTTCCATCCATAAGCCCTACTTTCTTACCGGAATTATCAAGCCTTCCGGAATATGCAAGAAGAAGCGAGACAGCTTGTGCTCTATCATGGTTGTCATCTTTACAATTATATAAAATCACTTTTTGATTTGGAAATTTTTGTTTTACAAGACCTACTTCTCTATTTATTTCAATTTCAAATGGTTGAGTATGGAGATAATTTAAACTATCTTGCAAAGTAAAGAAAATAAGAATTACGATAATTCCTGCTGCAATATATTTTCCGTATTTGATTTTTGCAATATTCCAGATAAGATATGCAGTAAGTAAAAATACAAAAGGATTGAGAAATTGTATATATCCATATCCTCTTTCTCCCCAATAATACCGAAGTAATACAAAGTCAAAACAAAACGCAGCAAAAAGCAATGCAAGCGGAGCAGTAAGTCTTCTCTTAAATGCATGCCAGGTCATAATTCCAAATATTCCGATAAGAATGAATGCTGAGACTATATAAGAGATATCAGTCTTGCCAATTTTATATCTGATACTTAATGCGTATGCCAAAAATCCCGGCCAGAAGTCTCTTAAATAAAACAGCCAGCGGTTAGGTACATAAATTGCTTTTCTTCCTTCAGTATAATAATAAAACATATTACGAACCGTGTACCAATGATTATTGAGATCAAAAAATAAAAAAGGTAAAAATGTTACAAAAATACCAAGTGAGATGCAGACAAAATACAAATAATTTCGTGGTTTATACACTAAGAGAAGAATGGGAAGTATCAGAAGTGAGAGCATCTGATAGTGATGATTGATACCTATGCCTAGCAGAATTCCCAATAAAAAACTCCACCAGAGTGACATATCCTTTTTTATTAATCTGATAAATAACAATACAGATAAACCAGCATAAATTGAAATCATATTGGGATTGCCAAGTCCGGTTGCTGTTGATATTTGCGCCTGAGAAAAGGTAACAAAAAGCGCAACAAGCAATCCAAAATATTTTCCAATCAGCTCCTCGCCTATTTTGTACATCACTAAGATAAAGAATGTAGAAAGAAGACCTGCTAAAATCCATGGAGCATAGGGAACAAAAAATATTCTCGTAAAAATAATAAGTGCATAATAATACCATGGACCAAAAGTAAAAGGACCGAGGGAAGAAAAAGGTCCGGTAAGAGGAAGTTGCAGTAATTTTGCTCCTTCCATAGCAACCATAGCATCTCGAGTTGAATCACCGCCCAATGCATCACGACCGGGAGTATTGTAAAAGCGGAAAAATATCCCTATGAGGAGAATAACAATAAGTAAATAAAGAGAAAAATTTTGTTGACTCGAAAGATTTGTGAGAATAGAAGTTCGTTTACCTTTTACCATTATTGATGTAGATTACACTAAAGTTATTGGTATTTCAAGAAGAATTAAAATATCTAATGAGAAATGATGAATATGCATAGCTAACTAAAATATACAGAATATAAGATAAATTATCTATTAGTATTGACAATCTCTAAGGAACCATATATTAATAAAGATAAGAAAGAAAATGTGAAAACAGAAACATCTGTTGCTGAGTGTTTGTCTGTAACCCATGTAAAAACTGGAGAAAATAAGTCGGGTCAAAATGTTGCTTCTGATTCAATAGTAAAGCTCTCATTGTACGAAAAAATACAAAATGGTTTTAGCAATATGCAAAGAGAAGTGGAACCGTTTTCTGTATACGTGAAACGCGCTGAAAAGTTGATAGTACAAATTGAAGATTGTCCTTTATCAAAATTTATAATGCCTCCTGAGGTAATACTATTTGAAGGATTGACAAATGAACATATTTTAAGCGGTAGAGAACTAAAATCTAATGAAAGAGATGGAAGACTTAAGCAAATAGGTTTCGATCTGATTGTAAAAGGTGCAGTAAAAGCAGTGAGTTCTTTGTTATAATAAATATGGATGTACCACCTCCAGCACCAACAAATCAGGATATTCCGCCAGAAATCCGTAGTTTTCTTGAAAATACAATACGAAAAGCCGGCATGGCAGAACAGGATGATGCAATCACTGAGGAAATGATACAGAGTATATATGGCAAGCTCAACGAATATCTATCTATCAAATTAGCGCATTTTCTCCCTACTGAAAAACTGCCCGAATATTCAAGATTTAACCAACAAGGAACTTCAGTAGAACAAATACAAACATACTTATTTATAAATGTACCGAATGCCAAAGATATTATGAAACAAGCATATATAGAATTTCGACAAATGATTATTGACAATGCAAAAGAAAACAATTAAATATATCCAGAAGAAATAAACAAAATTAATAAATTCCAGAACACAAATTCCAATATTCAAATAAACTCAAAAATCCAAAATAATTTTAAGATTTTTTCAATTCTTATTTCATATCTATTTGGCTTTTGGTATTTATTATTTGAAATTTTATATGAGGCTGTAGATAAAAGGAGCAATGCCTGTTGATTGAGCAAAGAAAAGAATCAGTCCAAAAATAAGAAGAAGTACAATAAATGGAATAATAAACCACATTTTCGCTTTCCAGAGGAATGTAAATAAATCCTGCATTTCCTCACTTCGTAAAAATAATCTTCTTATTAATTTCATATATCTTCTTTTCTAATTATATATCTTTCCAGAGCCAAAATATCAATACCTGATTTTCTAAAAGTAGCAAATGCATTTTCAGGAGAATTGACTATTGGTTCGCCTTTTAGATTAAATGATGTATTCATAAGTACATAGACTCCAGTCTTTTCACCAAAATTTTTAATGAGATTATAATATCGTGCATTTTGTGCTTTTGAGATTATTTGTACTCTACCGGTACCGTCTACATGGGTAACTGCCGGGATTACATTTCTTTTAGATTTTTTAACAGTGAATACTGCCAGCATATATTTGGTAAGATACGAATGGTCTTTGTTTCCCATTTCAAAATAGTCAGCAACTTTTTCCTCAAGTGTAACAGGGGCAAATGGTCTGTATGGTTCCCTAAATTTTATTTTTGTATTGACAATATCTTTCATTTCTTCTTTTCGCGGGCTCACTAGTATAGAACGGTTTCCCAAAGCTCGTGGTCCCCATTCTGCTCTCCCATGATAAAATCCGATAACTTTATCATTGGTTAATTCATTTGACAAAAACTCAATAAGTTTGTCTTCTTTTTCAATCTTGGAATATTTTATCTTGTTTTTTTTCAGAAATGCTTCTATTTCTGTATCTGTAAAATCTTTGCCAAAATAACAATCATTTTGTACGTACGTGCGTTTTTTATTCAAGATTCCATGATATACATACAATGCAGCGCCCAATGCCCCTCCATCATCTCCTGCTGCCGGCTGGACAAATATCCGTTTAAATTTACTTTTCTGAAGAAGAATACCGTTAGCCACACTATTGAGTCCAACTCCTCCTCCAACGCAGAGATTTTTAAGTTTTGTTTGTTCATACAAATGGTTAGCTGAATTTAATAAAAGTTCTTCGGTAAAAGCCTGAATTGATGCAGCGATATCTGCGTATTTTTGATTGAGCGTACAGAGTTCTTGATAGTTTTTTGGTTTTTCACCAAAATAACTCGGGAAACCTGAACTTCTGGTAAAGAAATGTAAATCCTGAGGCCTGGGTTTGCCAAAAAGTTCTACAAATTTTTGGCCAAACGCTTTATCAGGAGATTTATGAAAAGTAAAATATTCCATATTGAGGCTATAAGAACCGTCATTATATATATTCACAAGCTTTCTTACCTTATCAACATAAATAGGTTTGCCATAAGGAGCCATTCCCATCACTTTATATTCTCCATCATTTACCTCAAAACCTAAAAAAGCCGTAAAGACAGAATAAAGTAAACCCAAACTATGCGGGAAGCGGATTTCTTTATCGATTATAATTTTATTTCCTTCCCCTGTCCCAAAAGTGGTAGTTGTCCACTCTCCTACTCCATCAAATGTCATAATTGCAGCTTTATCAAAACCTGATGGATAAAAACTTGCAGCAGCATGAGAGATATGATGCGGGATAAATAGCACTTTTTTACTATCAATACCAAGCTCGCTTGCCAAGGTTGATCGAACCCACAATTTATCAGTTAACCAATTCACCATGGCTTTTGCAAATAATTGTGATGAGAACGGATAGGTTGAAAGAGTTGATTGTAGTATACGCTCAAATTTCCAGAAAGGTTTTTCGTAAAAAACTGCAAAATCCAGGTCTTTCGTTTTGATACCTGCTTTGTCCAGACAAAATTCTATTGCAAGTTTTGGATAGCTGCTATCATGCTTTACTCTTGAAAACCGTTCTTCAGCAGATGCTGCGATAATTTTGCCATCTTTTATAAGACAAGCTGCTGACTCGTGATAAAAACAGGAAAGCCCTAGGATATACATATTTAATACGGTTTCTGCGCTTCTTTAACATCTGGAACATTATGATTCCAGGCAATAAAATTGGATTTACGATTTTTTGGTTTAATATTTAATCTGTCTGAAAATAATGCAATAAATATTCCAACCATCCACAAAACGAAAAAATAAAATAAAGTAAATAGAATAAGCGCTTGAAAATGTCCTATTTTCTTTCCTATTTTTAGCCAGACTTTCCAGATATATTTTAGATACGACATATTAGTGTTTTATAATTGTTCCATCTTTGGTTTTTTCAAGAAGTGGAACGATTGCATCATATAATTTTTCAGCTGCAAGTTTATGAACTGACTCATTGGGATGGGAATCAAATCTGTTTACCTCAAGATCTGAAGGATTCTTTCCTTTTAGATAAGGATACATATCCACAATTGTCGTAACTCCATCCCGGGTAAATACAGTATGCATTTTCTGATCAATTCCTGAATTCCCATAAGGGACAAGAAACTGGATAAACGGGAACATAATTACTACTATCTTTTTGTTTTGGCTTTCAAGTTGACTGGTAAAGTTACTTATTAGCTTTTTGTGATATGCAAATACAGAGGGGATTTCATATTGTTCGAGATCTGCATTACGAAGTTGAGTAAAAGTAGTAGCGTATTTTGCAGAAAGACGCCAGTATATATAATCGAAAAAGAAAGAATGTGTACTTAAAAATTTAACGATTGCGGGAATTTGTGCGTTGGCATTCGTAAGGATTCGGCTACCGGCGTTATTTGCAGGTGGTTCTGCATCATTTGGAAAATATGACCAAAGCAGTATATCAATATTGAATTTATAATCTTTGTTATTATATTCCTCAGTTTCCTGATATGTATCATATCCGGGAGTACTAAAATTATATATCTCCACATGATATCCGTGGTCTCTAAGCTTTTTCTCGAGTAGATTTGAAAACCTGTTATCAACGTTTTTGATACCATATCCCCAGGCAACAGAATCTCCCATGACTCCAATTCTTACAGTTCCTGAAGATTTTTTAATAGAGAAGTTTTTGTCGCGGTATTGATAATTATTATAAAGTACATGTCTTTGATACCAGTGTTCTGTTACATTTAGAAATCCCAAACTATCTGACTGGTCAAATCGATATCTGAAATATGCTTCAAAAAATGAATAGATATACACTATAGATAATAAAGTGAAAAGGAGAGAAAGAAGCAGCATTTTATTACGGTTCTTAAGGTTTGATCTAAAAATTGCAGGAAAGGCAAAAATAAAAAGAATAGTACTTACGGCAAGAATAATTAAAAATTCATGAAAGTCCTTAATAAAATAGCTTAAATGGCCGTAAAGAGCTATAAACATTAGAGTATAATATGATATTTATCACAATATATCAATAATTTAAACTATATTACTCTATAAGGTATCGTAATCAGTTGCAAATAAAATGACTTATTATGATTGAAAATTATGAAATAGTTTATTTCTTGCTCTGTTCTACTAAATTAAGATATTTCTGAACAATTTTTAAAATTTCCTGAGGCATATATTGACTCTTTATCACATATGCAACTGCGCCAAGAGATAAACAGCGTTGTTCTTCTATTTTATCGCTTATGTTGGATAACATAATGATAGGGATATCTTTTAGTTCATTGATTTTCTTTATCTTTTCAAGTGTTTGTATACCATTCATTTTAGGCATCATAATATCAAGGAGAATTATGTCAGGCCGCAGGGTTTTGGCTTTTTCTATCCCATCTTCACCATTGGTCGCAATAACTACTTCAAAATTATTTCTAACGAGGACAAATTTATACATTTCATAAAGTAACTGTTCATCCTCGATAATCAGCACTTTTTGCATAAAGGGTATTTCCTAAGGTTTATTGTAGCACTAAATAGATAACTTTCATATATGATTACTGTGCGTATTGAGAAGAGATTAGAGGGTGTTCATTAGTTATAGTTAACAATAAAGGAACTGTTATTGAAAAAACACTCCCTTTATTTGTTTCACTTTTTACCAAATCTACCGAACCTCCCATTCTGTCCATGATTAGTCGTGAAATATAAAGTCCAAGTCCTGTACCGTTCCCCTCCCGTGTATAAATGTTTTCACTTGCCTGCTGAAATTTTCTAAATAATAACTTTTTACTTTCTTCTGAAATACCCTTTCCTGTATCTTGTATAAATATCTTTACAAAATTATCATTAATTTTTTTTATACTCACTGATATACTTCCCATATCCGTATATTTTATACCATTGCCGATTAGATTTATAAGTACTTGTTTTAGCCTGTCTTTATCGACAAAAGCAACTTGAGAAGGTATAAATGGAGTAAAATGAATTTTTAGATTTTTTTCATTTGACAGCGGAGTACATTCGTTAATTGCGTCAATTACGAGTGCATTTATATCAATTCGTTCTTTTATCATATCAACTTTCCCTTGTTCAAGTTTTGATGTATCCAAAAATTCATTTACTATTTCAATAAGTCTTTGACTGGAATGTCCTATGCCTTCAAGCATTTTTATTAATTCTTCACTCTTAATTTCATTGGTATAATACTCCTGAATTATTGATATATACCCTTTTATTGCCGTAAGAGGAGTTCTTAGCTCGTGGGATGCAATTGCAAAAAATTCTTCTCTTGATCTTTCCATTATCTTGGCTTCTGTTTCATCTTCAAGCAATATAACTGCTCCAATGATATCAATTTTATTCTTGGTTAAAAGAGGAATAGGTGAAATATAAATACTTACATATTTATCTTTGAGTTTCATATCTTTTTTAGTATATTTTTCATTCTTTTGGATACATTCGTCTATCGCTTTCAAAATATCAAAATCTTTTATATTTTTCTGCAGTTCAGAGAGTGTATTTTCAGGCATTAATCTCTCATTGCCCCAAATTGCCTGAACAGAAGAATTAATGATAAGCACATTCTTTACTCTGTCCGTCATAATAAAGCCAAAGCTTAAATTATCAATTGATGAGAGTAATCTTGCTCGTTCTTCATTAAGCGCCTCAGTACGTATTTGAACTTTTGTTTCAATAGTTTTTTTATCTTTTTCAAGCTCATCTTCAAGTTTCTCCAGAGAGTTATTTTTATCCTGTACTTCATGTATTTTTTCTTCTAACTTTGAGTAGTATTCTCTTAATTTGGTTACATCCGTAAAAATCAGGATATATCCTATGATAGTGTTATCTTCATCAGTAATTTTTGTTGCTGATAAGGTCGTGAGTAATTTTTCCCCTTTTGAGTTAATCACAGAAACACTATCTATCTCCGTATAGTCAGTAGTATGCAGTGGTATAATTGCTTTTTCCTGTACATTAACAAAATCCTTTATATTAAAAAAAATGTTAATGATATTTTTGTTGAGTATTTCTTTTCTACTGTATCCAAGAAGTTTAAGGCCGCCATTATTGATAAATTCAATTGAGTTATATTTGTTGATACAAATTACTGCTTCGTTTACCGCATCAAATACAGTGCTCATCACAGATGCAGAGCTAAACACAGTACCTCCATATTTTGTAATTGCATAAGTGATAATCAAAGAACTTATAACAAAAAGAATGTTGCCTGCCGGTGGAGTCGTGATTCCAAACAGGTATGGGAAAACAGCATAACAGATAACGCACCCGAGTATTGATATCCAAATTGCGAAATTGATAATAATGATGCTCTGTTTCCTGTTAAAATTTGAAGTAGTTGAATACAAACGTGCCATGATGATAAAAGAGATAAAATAGTATAGAAGATAATATACAAATAAACTAAAATATCCAATCGGTGTAGCTTGTGCAAAATAGCCCCATATTGAATAAAGTGAATTATTAATATCTAAATTTACAATAACGTTCGTATTCCAGCAAAGGAAAAGAAATATAAGAGGTGGAATATAGGAAGCTACCCAATAGAGTACCTTATGAAGAAGCCAATCTTCATCAGTGAGCACAATAATAAATGCGAGATAAATAGGCGGGCATATCACTATTCCAAAAAGGTTCCATAAATTCCAGAATTTAAATCCAATTTGAAGATATGAATTAAAGATAAAAAATTGAGTGATTTGATCAAAAGAACAAATGAGGAGAATAAAAATAAGCCAAAATATAATAGGGGCAGAATACCGTTTACTCATTACATAAAGAATAAGCCCAAAAGATATAAGAGAGGTAAAAAGAATAACCAGTGAGTAAGGATGAAAATGGAGAGAGAAAATAGAATTAAGCATTAGATTCAGTATAGAATTGTATTGTATAAATGACAAGACAGTTTTTAAAGCCTCTCAATCTGGTTAAATTCTCTTGTATTTGCTATAATTTTCTCAAACTGCCTTATGAGAGAAAAGTTCAAGAAATTATTTCATAAGTATCATGAATTCATACTGCCCATTGCGTTTGCATTGGTATTGATTCCGGCCCTCGTATATTACTTCAAACAATCTCTTGATCTAAAAAATAACATTCTCATAAAAGATGCGTCGTATTCCGCTTTAACCAGAGATTATACAAGGACACAAAAAGATTTTATCGCACTTAAAAATCAGGATCAATTTAAAATTAATCAGGATTTACAGGCAAAAATTAAAAACATTCATGATGTGTATATTCAAGCAGCAACAAACTATGAAAAAATTACTGATTTAAGAGCACAAAAGGCAAAAACAGATACACTTGATACCTTGTATGCATCGGCACTTAAAGATTTATCAGATTTACAGTACACATCAGCAGAAGCTAAGCTTATTGATTTACAAAGTCAAATTCAAAAAATCAACGATGCATTAGCTGCCGCAAATACACCTCAGTCTTCTGCTCCATCAAGTGCTGCTGAATCAAATTCTTTACCTGGCAATGGGTATAGCCGTCAACAAGTACAAACAGACACGGGTACATTTGTGATTGATATTATTGCAGCTGATTTAAATTCCACAAAAGTGATTGTAGATACTGCATCTGATGGGGACTGTGGAAATAACTGTCCAACTCTACCTCTTGCAACCTATGCCCAAAGAAGCGGAGCGTATGCTGCTATCAATGGTTCCTATTTCTGTCCATCAGATTATCCAAGTTGTGCAGGTAAAGTCAATTCTTTTGATACACTACTTATGAACAAAAATAAAGTATATTTTAATTCCGCAAACAATGTCTATTCTGTTGTCCCTGCTGCCATTTTTAATGGTAATACTTCCCGTTTCGTACAAAAATCTCAGGAATGGGGACGAGATACAGGAGTAGATGCAGTAATTGCTATGCAGCCGCTTTTAGTATTTGGCAACCAAATTGCATATGGGGGAAGTGATGTTGCCAAGTATTCTCAAAAGGGTACAAGGAATTTTATTGCCGGCAAAGGAAATTCCGCGTACATAGGTACTATATATAATGCGACTATGAATGACTCAGCACATGTCTTGCATACATTAGGTGTTGAAAATGCAATCAATCTTGATGAAGGAGGATCAACTGCGCTTTGGTACAATGGAAGTTATCTCGCAGGTCCAGGTCGTACTATCCCTAACGCAGTACTTTTTGTAAGGAAATAATTTACATATATTCATAATTCTCACAAAGCGATAAAGCAATCGATACATATCTTACCTATTTTGCAGCTTCAAAATTTCAAGTATCAATTAAGGAAGTAAGTTGGGGCTAAATGTATGAAAAACAGGAAGTTTTTCTATAGGAACCGGCAAAACAAATTTCCAATTTTTGTCATCTGACTCGGCTTCTGTACCTGGTATGTTTATTCTGTCTTTTGTAAGTAGCCAATCCTGAATAGGAATTATTACAATTTGTGATTTCGAATTGAGTATTCTGTTTCGTATTTCTGTTGCAAATTCTGTATCTTTATTACGATACTGTATATGTGCATTTTTTGCCAAAAGTTTTTTCTGAAAAACTGATAATAATTCCAGATACCCTATCAGAGATTCAGTATCATGTGTTGTTGTATAGGCAACACTATTTTCTGGATATTGAGCAATGTCTGCATAAAACGAAAATGCCTTATGAAGTTTTTCATCATATCCATAACGGAATATCCGGATTCCTTTCAGTCCCAGTTTTTTTTCAGCTTGTAAGATAGCAGCCATATCTTCACTGCTATCTTCTAAAAAAATAGGTAGACTGATACTTTGACTGTATTCATAGAGAGTTTTTAAAAAATAGAAACCAGGGCCTTTTTTGTATACATCATTTGTTTCATTTTCTTTATCAAGTGCACCATATTCAAAAAAACCTTTGGCATGATCTATACGAACAAAATCGTAAAATTTCGAAAGATAAAATAATCTTAATTTCCAAATAGATATAATTTCTTTTTGTATTTTTGTATCATTCCATTTATACAATGGATGTCCCCATAATTGTCTGCCGTAATGTGCATGTGAACTACGTGGAACTCCTGAGACATAAATCATATTGCTCATATTATCTAAGCTAAAAACATTTTGATACTGCCAGACAAGCGGACTTTGAAAAGGGAGATAAAATGACATATCTCCTATAAATGAAATTCCAAGTTGTTTTGCTTTGTCATGAAGTTTTTTATATCGCATATGCAATTTGTACTGAAGTAATTTCTGTTCTTCGATTTTTGATGATAATTTTTTAGCAAAACTCTCCATTGCCTCAGGTTGTCTTATTCTTATTCTATCTGGCCAACGTGACCAATTATCAGTACCAAAAAAATCCCGCAAAGAACAAAACAACGCATATTCATCAAGCCAAAATACATGTTCATTAAAAAAACTTTGTTTTTCCAAAGATATGTTATTTTCTTTGTTTTGCAAAAATGCAGGATTGAGTCCTACACCATATCCTTTGTAGGGAGAAGGTACATGGAGTTTTTTTGAATTTAGGAGAAGATGTGTTTCATGTAATGGCAGCATCTGCCATGCTGTTTGTTTTGTTTTAGAAAGCCAATATAAAAATAATTCTGCATTATTAAAAATATCAGCCTTGGGATTTGTAAAAAGCGCAGTAAATGGAAGAAAAGTACCAATTACTTTAGCATTTTTTGTTAATTTACTCATGAGGTATTATAGAACAATACTGTAGTCCTTATTTCTTATAAAAAGATTTACTCTTTCAAGTTTACCTGGAAGTTTGTTTTTTAAAAAAATAGACCTGATAGCTGATGCATTTTCTATTCCACCGGTTACCAGAAATCTGTGTGTTGGTCTTCTTGTCTTACTTTCGAGTCCTTTTTGACGTAAAAGTTCATTAAGTGCTAATGCAGTAGGTTTTGCTGAATCAATAAGTACAACATCTTTCCCGACTATTTCCTGAATAGTACTTTTTAAAAGTGGATAATGAGTACAGCCAAGTAGTAAAGTATCAATTCCTGATGGTGAAAATCCTTTTAAATAATCTTTCGCAAGTATTTTTGTTGCAGGATGATGTAAAAATCCTTCTTCAACCAAGGGTACAAACAGTGGACATGCTTTTGCAGTGACTTGAATTTTTGGATTTTTATTCTTTATTTTCTTCTGATATATATGACTATTTATTGTAGTTTTTGTTCCAATAATTCCCACCCTGTTTGATTTTGTTTGTGTAACTGCATATGCGACAGTTGGTTCAATTACATCTATTACAGGGAAAGGAGATACTTTTTTTATTTCAGAAAGACATGTTGCAGAAATAGTATTACAGGCGACAACAAGGATTTTGACATTTTGGGTAAGAAGATATTGAGTAAGTTCAAGTGCATATTGTGTAATTGTTTCTTCATCCCGTGAGCCATAAGGTACTCTAGCTGTATCACCAAGATACACAATACTTTCATTTGGTAAAAAACGAAGTATTTCTTTGGCAACTGTCAGTCCTCCAATTCCTGAATCAAATATGCCGATAGGATTATCTCTCATAGCTTAGGTAATTATACTATAAATGAAATATAAGTTACCCTAAACTTTTTCTAAGTACTCCCGCTTTTGTTAGGAGTTCTGGGGAAACAGAACTTGCAAGATTTTCGTAAATTCTGCTGGTAAGAACTGCATGTTCTTTTTCATCAAGAGATGAGGGACCAAGTTCTACTCCTAAATAACGTTCAAGATACATTATATCTTCTTTAACATCCTGCCATGCAGGAGATTTTTTCGCAAGTTTTGATAACACATCGCGATTTAAGTATTTCCCTGCTCGTATCATATCATGTTTGAAATTTGTATAATATTTTTCTACAAGTTTATTCTTGTCAAGTAAAACTGTCCGTTTAATCCCGCGTCCTGTTCCTATTAGTTCCGGAGGTATGCCAATTGAGTAAAGTGCTGCAGTAAATCCAATAGCTCTTGGTAGTGTAACTTTTCCGACTCCTCGTGAATACCCGAATAAGCCTACATGTTGAACTCTTTCTCTGCGTTTTGGGAGTGAAGAAGCGATAGTATTTACCATTGGAGCAATATCCTCTATCGTTGTTTGATAAAAAGGTTCAACGAGAGATGCCACTTGCATGATTTCTTTTTCAACAACTGGTGTTATTTTTTCAGCTTTTTTCTTTTTCAGTGTAGTATTTAGTATATTGATTGCTTCAATAATATCTTTTTTTGCATAATCATAACGAAAACCACTTTGGATAAGTGCTGTTCGAATCCCTTTATATTCTTCAATGAACTGATTCACAGTACGAGGAGTCAGTCCGCCTCTAAAGGGTAAGGATGCTGAACCAATGATAGGATATAATTCTATACCCTCCTCTTCTGAAAATCTTTGATAACGAGACAATGCGACTTTTATTGCAAGAACTGTTGGTACAATTCCTGAATTAAGCGCAGGATCTGAGCGCGCGACATAAGGGCGCAAGTATGATGGAGTTTTGTGAAACTTCTTTTTATAAAGTCGTAAATATTTTTTGATAATTGCATCAGAATTGGCAATAGTTGAGACTTGTTCAAAAAGCGGTATCACCTCAAGAGTTTTAAGTGAATTATTTTGTAATCTATAGAGTCCATGTTTCAAACTACTGATTTCCATAAATGCTTCTTGTATTGCTATCATCTCTTCAGCAGATTCCGTCATTGGGAGTATGACTTCAAAAAGCGGCGGGCTATGCAGTTTGACTTTTGTTGCAAGTGCTGCAGCACTCAATATTCCGATAAACGCCCGGCCAAGTCTAAACTCATTCTCAACTTTGGGATTGGGAAGTCTAAATGTCAAGAATTTATCTTTTCCCAATTGGTTTGTTTTAAAATATTCATAATACTCACCCAGAAGTCTTTCCATCACTGATTCATCAACCAGTTTTCCTTCCCAATCCCATTTGTATTCTTCTATTCCCAAGTCAGAATAGGAAAGAAAGCATTCTTTATATTCATATTGTACTTTTATAAATTCTTTATCATGCCAATAGGGTTTATTTGCGTGATCCGGGTGCTGGGAAGCCATAGTTGCAGGAATATGCCTTTTCATATGAAATTCAAAATATTGTAGATTACTTAGGATTAATTGTAAAGGAATAGTCCTTATTACCTTTATCTTGCCTGAGTTCTATTGTTATTTCATATATGTAGTATTACAATAAATTCATGATAAAAAGAAAAGTAACCCCAAAAGTGATATACGAGTCAGAAGAAAAAAATGTCATGACGCAGGTCACTCCTATAAAAATAATAGCCCCAGAGAAAAAAAAGTTTGATTTTATACACAAAATACACTTTGTAAAGTTATTTTTTTTATTTTCTCTCTCTTTTTTCTTATGTTCTTTAGTATTCTTTGCAGATTCAAAAATATCCAAAAAGACCTCTCCTGCTCATCATATTTTTACTCAAACAATTGAGAAGGTAAAAACGACTTCTGTTACAGATACACCTACCGCAACTCTAACTCAACAACCAAGTCCAACTATAACTCAAGCAAAATCCGTAGCAGTTGCGGTGCCTTCTGGGTTTTGTCTTAACGCGCCAATGCCTTATTGGCATCATATTGAACCAATGTTTCAAGCAACAGCTGAAGGGCATCAATCACTTACCGTGGATAGTACAATTTTTGATAAACAAATGAATTATCTTGTTTCTGCAGGATACCAGACAATTTCAGTTGATGAGCTTGTTACTGCGCTTCTCAATCATCAGCAATTACCTGCAAAAAGTATTGTGCTTACTTTTGATGATGGATATAGTGATATTTATACGTATGCGTTTCCTATTTTTAGGAAATACAATATTACCGCAAATCTTATGATACCAACCGGGCTTATGGGTGTTCCAGGATATATGACATGGGATCAGTTAAAAGAAATGGTCTCAAGCGGTAAAGTATTTGCCTACAATCATACATGGTCGCATGCATCACTTGGAGCAGCAACAAAAGACAAAATAGAATACGAAATAGGAACTGCAGATTCTCAACTTCAACAAAATCTTGGTCATAAAGTAACTATCTTTGCCTATCCATACGGTTCTATGAGTCCACTTGCCGTACAAGTTCTTCAGGAACATGGATATATTGCTGCTCTTAGTACCTTAGGTGGAAGTTATCAATGTGATGGATACATTATGGCGCTTAGGCGTATCCATATGGGAAATGCCTCAATGCAAGCATATGGATTCTAGTTCTATAATTAAACAACTAGGAAGTTTCAGTATTGCAAATAAAATCTATTTCTGCAAGAATTTGTTTCTTTTCTTCATCAGATAATGGAAGTGTATCAATGAGCATATGGTTTTCTTTAATATCCCGGCAAAGTACCACATGATTTTCAAGAAGTTTGGTTTTGTTGGTTTGAGAGAGCGAGGTAAGCATTGTGATAGGATGAAGTTTGGCTTTCTCAATTAAGTCTCGAAGGCTTTCTCCATCTGGATAACTCCAGCTTATCATCCTCATCCCGCTACATAGTGCATAAGTATTGGCTTCTGTAGTTGTTTTGGTATTGGTTACAAGCCACGGTTCATCATAATGATTTCTTTCTTTTATATCATCAAACCGTGCTTTGGTATAAAGCGCCACATGAATATCTGATCGAATTCCTGGTGCATTGTGATATTTTGCCTCTATCATAAAAGTTTTATTATCTTTTTGCGCAACAACATCTATCTCATGACTTACACATCTGCCTGAAACTATTTGTCTGACTTGTGTGTTATATCCGAGTTTCTCAAGAATTCTGGCAATAAAATCTTCAAAAGGATATCCTGTTGGTCCAAGAAGCATAATTGACTCTTTAAGACTATAGCGGGTTTTGCTGTATGGTTTTGGTGATTGTCCTAAGAATTCTACAATATGATGATAAATTTCAGAGCTTTGCATATCTTCATGCAATTTTTCTTTGACATGCAGCAAAACTTTCTGCTGCAATTCTTGAGGGATACCAGCACGTTTTATAGAAGCTATTAGCTTTTCTTCACTAAATTCTTCTTTGTCACCGTTGGCTTTTATAATTTGAGACATTCTCTTTTATACTAGCGCATCTTAGATAAATTTTAAAGAGTTACCTTTTTACAAAAATGAAACTTTAGGGAACGGAAGTTGTATTTTCGGTTTACTTTTGGGTTTGGGAGTTATTTGTTTTAATCCATTTTTCTGAAACACTATAAATTTATCCTGTTCAACAGTAATATAATAATTGGGATCAGATTTAAGTCTTTGTACCATTTGTTTTTCTGCCTTAAGAGATGGGAGAACTTCAGAGTCAGTGAGAAGAAACACTATTACATCGGCTTTGTTGATACCCAATGGAACAGTATATATCCTTTGCCTTTGAGAGAGATGTGAACCGACATTGTTACTGGCAGCAACACTATATCTTTTTGGAATGCGAGTAAGATATGAATCTATATACTCTTTGTTTTCAACTTGCCGAGTTATCATATCAAGATTTGGTTCTTTGCTCCCAGGGAGTGGTCCATATGCAAATGCTCCATAGAGAGATACTCCTACAAGATATATAATAAGAATTATGTTTGGTGTTTTAGAGAAATATCTCTTAATTATTTTGACTGAATAAATAGCTGCGATAAAAAGGAATGGTGATATTGTTGAAGTATACTGGTAGTAAATTTGATGAAGTTGGGAGTTGTTACTAAGCAAGTTGATTGCAAGATCAGGACTTGCAAATAGAAGAGTCAGCGGAGATAAAATTGAGAGATATCCTAACGGAAGAAATAATTGCTCAAGATATTTAAGCCTTTCATGCTGTGTTACCAAATCAATAATTTTTCGGGGAGAAAGAAGCATAGATTTTATAACTGAGGATGGTGTGTCACCAAAATCTGAATAGTAAGATAAAGCAAAATGCTGCGAGCCTAATATATGTGGAATTGCGTACCAGACAAGAAAATAAAACGTTCCTGCAGAAAATAAAAATACTAATGTACCTACCAGTTTTTGCCTTTGTATTATTAATAAATATAAGCCAAATAATGATACGATTACCCATACATGTTCTTTGGTCAATGCGGCAAGTACAATAAATAATGCAAAATACCAATATTGTTTTCTTCTCACAAAATAATACGCAGCAAGAAGAAAAGTAATAGCTAGAGTTACTGGGTGAAAATCATATAAATTTGCACGTTCAATACTAGGATTAAGAATATATAAAAGTGAAAATGCTAATGCAATACTTTTATTTTTTGTAATATCTTTTGCCAGAAAATACACAAAAAATACTCCAGCTCCTACCACAAGCGTTTGTATAAGCAGAAGTATTTTAGGATCTGACCAGATATAATAAAATGGCGCAAGAAGAACTAAAAGAAAATCGGCATGAAACGCAAGACGTGAAATAATATCTGTGCCATTTGGATTGGTGAACACAAAAATTCTTCCTCTCCATGTATTCCAGACAGTTTGTGCCATATTTCCCAAATCAAATCTACCAGTATAAAAATTATCGTAACGCAAGAATGAAAGTGTAGTGAAATATACAATATATAGTACAAAGAAAACTATAAGAATAGATTCTTGTTTATGAAGTGTTATCCATGTGAAAGCTTTATCAAGATATTTGTTGTGGATTTTATGAAGAAAGATATTGAGCGTAATAAAAATAACTTCTGAAATAATAAGTATTAGTCTTGAGAAAAGAGAAAGAATTCCGGCATTCGCAAGTGAGGTATATTTTGAAAGTCCTGCTATGAGTATTCCCTCTCGTACTCCAAACCCAGCAGGAGTTAAAAAAGAAAGATAGCCAATAATAAGTGATAAGACAAAAAAACCGATAAATTCTAGAATAAGCTGAGGATGTAAAATGGTAAAAGAGGTTAATGTAAAATAATAACCTAGTCCAAAAAAAAATAAATCGGTAGTAGCGATAGACAGAAGAGTAAAAATGTGGAAAGGTGAAATTGTAGGGAAAATTTTTTTAAGCACTACAATATACTTTCCTTTCAATTTGCTAAAAAGATATTGATTAAAAATATATCCAAGTACCAGGCCTAAAACAGCAATTGCAGTAATGGGTACTGTAAATCTTGGGATAAATGGAAAAAAGTTTTTAATAAGGAATGGCAAAGAAAAGAGAGATACAATTGCAGCAGCTATACAAAGAATTTCCGCTTCAATTATATAGAATAGCGTAATGTCTTTTTTGCTGATACCCTTTTCCGAAAAAGAAATAGCCCTTCCAAGAATTGACCAAAGATTACCTGGTACATATCTTTTCATTTCAGACATTGACCAAAGATATGAGATTTCTCTAAATGGTATTTTGTATCCGTGTTTTTCAAGGATTTGGCACCACACAAGCGCACGTAGAAAATAATACGCTACAAAACAAACTATTCCGTAAAGCAGAAGAGGAACATTCAGTTTAGAACTATTTGAAAGAATAAGCGAAGATTGAGGGGCAATAATTTTGAGTATAAATATGAAGGCAATGAGCCCTAGTGGCCAACCAATAAGATATCTTAGTATTTTACTTACTCGAATATTCATATGTTATAAAGATTCCAAAATATTGTATCACGAAAATGATAAAAAGAGCTGAAAATACCAGATAAATAGAAAATTTATATCTAGACAAGCTTTATAAAATTTGACATTTGAGTGATATCAAGAAGTGACAGAAAATTCTTGCAATCAAAACAATCCTGAATTATTTAGAAATTATGTACAAGGAGATGCAAGTTATTGTAGTGGCTTGCCTGGTTACTGGAAAACCTTTTTTAGTCTCATAAAGATATCATCAGCTAAGTAAATGTGCAGATTTCGCTCTATTTTGTTACAATACAGGTAGATAATTGCGGATAGATATTAGTACAGAGTTCTTAGCTCATGGTTCTGCATTACAGATTAAGCTTATAGTCAGCAGTGATATGGAGTGAAGCTTAAGAAATTGGAACATTCACAAACGAAAGTAAATTGACTAAACACAAATTATATATGCGCCTGTAGCTCAGCGGATTTAGAGCACTTCGCTTCGGACGAAGGGGTCGGGGGTTCAAATCCCTCCAGGCGTACAAAATACAGCCTAACAGTATGTCAGAACGAGAACAAAAACCTTATAATAAAAGTTCCTTTGATGGAATTGAATTCAATTTGTTCAATCCTCCTATCTGTCCAAAAACAGGTGACCCGTGTATATGTTCCAATAAAGGTTTCTTAAGATTCGGAAGGGCCTTATTACCATGGGTAAACGAGAAGTTAAAAGATTCTGTAAAGGAGAAATATTTTGTATTAAAAGCTGCTGAGATTACTAATTCTGTTGCAAATATTGTTGATCATCTTTCAGAGGACGCGATGAACTATTCTGGGATTCAAGAAGAAATTGTAAGATTAGAAGAAGAGCAGGAAGCATTTGACAAACGAACAGAGAAAAGTATCGCAACTACTAAAGAAACAATGATACTGTTTGAAAGATTAGATAATAGCTTTCGCCAAAAGGCATGTTTAGCAAGGCAAACAAAAGATTAAATTTTACTCCATTAATTACTGTCCCTGTGCGGTAAGGAAGTTTTGAAGAGTGATTATAAAACGTATTGTACAAAGTACAATAAAATACCTGAGACTATAGAAAAAGTCCAAAATACAAGGAAAAGGATGGTCAGAATTTTATGATGCTTGAAATAATTGATTCCCTTTCTATATCTTCTCCAGGCGAAAATAAAGAAAATAACAAGAGCAATAAACATAAGAAGAGATAGTATGCCATGTACAATTGCCAAACCTACTAGAAATGGAGATTGAATTTTTGCTACTATTACATGTTCCGGGACCTGGGAAGCCATATAACTGATATTAAAGAGAATTTCATAAAGTAAGGCAAAACCTGCCAATTTTGTAGGAAATTTATTGTGAAAGTATCCTTGATACAATGTATAATAAATAATTGCAGAAATAACAAGCTCAGCAAATAAAGTTATGGTACTATAAAGAGGAGCGTGGATACTTTAATAATAAAATACAATTATGGGTGATGCAAGTATTATTGTCCGGCTTCTGAAAGAAAATTTTGTAGAATAATATTATAGTCATAAAGATCTACTTTGCCATCATCATTTAAATCAAGTTTTGCATGGTTGACACATTCAGCTGCTTGATAGAAGCATTTCATAAAAAAGTTATAATCATCAATATTTAGCGCATTATCTCCTGTATAATCTCCAATATTTACTTTCGCAACTGGTGTTTGATTGATTTGTTGATCAGATAAAGGCTGAAAAGGCGGGATAATTAATTTCTGAAGTGCTAAATCCATAGCAAGTTTAATATAGTATACTCCTGTGGGGATTGCCCCAAGATGAATCGTTCCAGAAAAGGTATCTCCATCAAAAGTAAGAAAGCCTGTACCCTGTGTAACAGGCTGATTTTGAGTATCAATTAAATTGAGTGTTACAGAACGGGTTTTATGAATTGGAAATTGATTTCCATCCTTCCCTATCCCTGGTATTTTTACCTCAAGCGCTACAACTATATCATTTGGGGTTGAAGAAACTGCCTTGCTAAAAGGATTTTGAGCAGTACTTAACTGAAGAAGTGATAATCCAAGTACTGTAAGCAAATAAAAAAGCGTCACAGTATAGATAAGCAGAAATTTTCTTTTTCGTTTATGTTTCACACAATACGGCCTTTAGCCATCTATTTACTATGCTATACATTTTGTGAAAAATAATCAATATGGTTTAGTTGAAGCCTTTATACTAAAGAAGTATAATATACTAAGCTTTTCAATTATGAAAGAAAGCATAGAACAAGTAATCGAGATCTATAAATACTTGGGTAAACATCCTGCCCGAGCAGCTCGCGCTGCAAAAAAGCAAGGTTTTATTACGCATGGAATGTCAAGAGAATATATAGCTAGACAGTATAAAAACAACGCTGATACTTTAGAGCAAAGCATAAAATACTTAAAGGAGAGAAATATACCTTAATACTCTTTCTAATACTCCAAGATGCATTATTTTCCTCTTTTTGTTACAATATTGAGGCTGAAGTCAGCAAATGGCAAATAATTCTGAGTTTTTAGTTCATGGTTCAGTTTTGGAGAATGGGCGGTAGCTCGAACTGAAAGCGAAGATACCTTTAGGTATCAATGGGGCGAAGCCAAAAAAAGAAAGTTCGGAAACGAAACTAAATTTAAAAACGATATGAATTAAGTATGGGCCGGTAGCTCAATGGTAGAGCAGTACCCTCTTAAGGTATTGGTTGGAGGTCCGAATCCTCTCCGGCTCACTTCACAGAGAATTTCATGGGCATTTTATTTTTGTATTGTAAGATATTATCTTCTTTCATATATCACTATCTGTGAATTATCAAATATTTTTTGAAGATTATATTGTTTTGCCTCCCCTTCTCCAAATCCAGAACCTAAGTATCTTGGAATTACCAGTAACTTATTTTGATAATTTGTAAGAGAAATAGTATTGTTTGCATTTCTCATAATCTTTTGCCAACGAGTAGCAGTTATCTCTCCAGCAAACTGGTAATTATCATAAAGAACAGGCCGAAAAGCTTTATAGACTGGTTTGTCTATTGGGAAAAGGTACAAAACATCTTTGTGTTGTTTATTTATTAATTCAAGAGCATTCATTTCAAAAGGAGTTAAGACAAGTTTTGATCGTGAGATAAACATTACTCCAATTATTATTGCAAGAACGACTGGAATAAAACCTAATGATACTAATATAAGTTTTTTTGATTTTGTTTTATAAAAAATGAGAAGTGAAATTGCCACTAATAAAACTCCTATAAATGCTAATCCTAAAAGGATATATTTATACGTTGATCTATCAATTGGGAAATAAGGTACATGGAGAAAAAACAAAACCAGAATAGTCCAAAATACAAAGTATATTGGTTGTAATCTTCTATTTTGCAAACGAACAATAAAAATATAATGGAAACATACAAGAAGAAGAAAAGGAAGAATCTGAAAAATAAGAATAAGTCGCATAACTGGAGAAAAATATGGAAGAGAAAGAAGAAACGATAAAAAAAGTTCTTTTTTATCAAAAAGAAAAGATAGTGTATTAAATTGTCCATTACTCAAAAACGGATACGCAATAAAAAGCGGAAGTAAAAGAATAACTGCATGAATCAGAAATATGTTTTTATTTTTTCGGATGAAATAGAAAAATACTAAATACAAAGAATAAAGAAGTAGTAAAATCCAGAATGTGTCAATGTAAAAGCTGTTGTTTGATGTCAAAGATAGTATGTTTTTGCTACTATCATATATCTTAAAATCAGAATCAGTAAAATCAGCAAGTTTTTGCGTACCACTAGAAAGAATTACTACTCCATTATGTTCTTTGATATTCATACTATCAGTGCTTTTCCAAAGTAATTTTTTCTGTTGAGGAAGATATGCAGAATCAATAATTGCAGGTGTATCAATATGAAGAAAGCCCTGGGAATTAGGAAGAAGTGAAAATTCTTCTGGAGTTTTTGTCTGATAGTTACGATAATCAACAAGCGATATCTTATCTCCTTTTTTTTGTATTCCTATTCTAAAATTTGGAGAATTGTACCAGAATGACTGGTCATTGGTTTTATAATCTTTTGTCAAAAAATAATGATTTGGAGCAAATACTTGATGGTTTTGCAAAAACATATGAGCATAGTCCTGAGCTGTTGCAATAACTGCTTTATGTTCACTTTGTAACTTTGCTGCTTCATCCAGTACATGTTTGTAGTGAGTATTGTCTCCATAGGCTTTGGCTGACCCACCATTTTCAAGGCCAATTATTATTTGAGAGAGAGGTTTTTGCAAATATACATGAGACAAATAATCGAAATAGTTGATATCATAGCCTTTGAGTTCAAAATCCTGAAGACTGTAGGTGCTATGTTGCCATATATTCCCATACCCTTCAGTTGGATCCCTGTCTGCCCATTGCATCATGACAACTTTTGTACTGGAATCAAATGTACTTGCAGGAATCCCGCCATTCTCCTTCGATGCAAGATACGGGATGCTCCATGGTGTTCCCCAAATTGTATATACGTCTAAATCAAACTGATCAGCAGCTCGCATCGCACCTGTAATACCATATTTTTTCTGCATATATACAAGTGAGTCAGCGCTTATCCACCACGCTCCGACTGTTTTTGGATAGTAGCCAAACGTTTGTTTAAATTTAGCAAAAGCAGTATCAATAAGTTTCTTACGTTCCTGCAGGTCATAAGAAAAAAGGAATAATCCATCTGAAAAATACCAGGGGCCGCGTCCTCTATACTGTACATGAGACTTTTGAGTAAAATTTCTATCGATTTCCAAAAATAATCCAAATTCCTGGCCTTTCATTTGTGATTTGGCAAAATCTATCAAATTGCTGTTTTCTAGTGCGCTATATTGCCAAAGCCAAGTTGCAGGAATATGAAGAGAGTGAGTTGTCTCCCATTGAGCTTTCAGACCTGTTAATAAATTTTCATGTTCATGTCCTAATTCATTACCGCGTATGGGATTGATAAGCGTGATTACTGGAAGTGAAGTATCATCATAAGCAAAGACATGGTTTGAAAAAAAGAAAAATAAGAAAAGAGGAAGAATAAAAAATAATTTCCTAGAATATCTCATCAGTAATTTGTGTATAGTATACTTGATTAAATGACAAAATAATAGAAGATAAGAAAAATTATATATGAAAATGTTTTATAATTTCTTCTGCAGCTTCCTCAGGAGATATATTAGAGGTATCAACAGTTAATTGATTGTCATAAGAAATTTTATTCAAAGATTCTGGATATTTTTTAAACCATTCATCTAACTTTTCAGAAGAACTAATTTTATTCATGGCTTTTCTTGAATCATTGTCTATACGAGCATGAAGCGTTTCTTGAGAAACAGTAAGATGTACAAGTAAACATTGTGAATTAGCTTTTTCAACAGTTGTAAGTATATTTTTATAAAAATCTTCATTATCACGCATAATTATTCCAGTTACTATCATATTGATATTAGCCTTTACAGCTTCCTCAATTATTCGCAAACGAAATTCTTTCTCAAGTCTTCGACGTGTAGGATGTTCATACCCAAAAATCTCGCTAAGTAAATTGAGTATCATGTGATTATGGAAAAGCGTAAATCCAGTAAGACTGGCTAATTCTTTTGCTATTGTATGTTTTCCTGTACCTGGAACTCCATAAATCAAAATCAGTTTCATATTTATTCTACTACGACTTGTGCGGCTTGAAGAATTTTTCCAGAAGTTTTTTCACCATAGTAACCTTTTAATACTTTTACTATTTTTTCACCTTTCCCATCAATTGCCATTTGCCATTTTGGATTGAATGTATCTCCAATTTTTGGCATTTTTCTTTCTATCCCATGTTCGTCTAAATAACTTAGCGCTTCATTCTGTACTTTTTCTAATTTTGCTTTATTCTCCTTTTTATCCATGGTAGGAAGAGCAAATTCCATATTATCTACAAACTCCATTATTAAATGAGTAGAGTAATTTATTCTATCTGCTTTATTCTCTTCTGTATTTGCGGCAGGAACTGACTGTGATTTTTTATCAAGATCAGTAATTCTGTTATGTAAATGAGCCTGTATACCCTTTAAGCCTATAAACCAAGGTGATGATATGGCTCCTAGTTCTTCAAAATCTTTGATATTTCTATCATAAGCGGTTATTATATGAAGAAAATTTGGATCTAATTCTGCTAGAGCTTTCCAGCGTTCATGAGACGGCGTTTCTGTAGTAGTAATACCACTATATTTTTGTTTTTCAAGATGGTCATAGAATTCAATAAGATTATGCATGATTCTTGAAGAAGATTCCTCCGTATATTCCTCAAAAGTTTTTTGAGGTTGTTCTCCTTGTCTTTGTTTTAACATTGTATAATCAATGTTTAGTGCTTCACCTAGCAAACTATCAAAATAGGTTCTTTTTCCCTGTTCATATAAGCCTTCCATAAAAGGATTTGCTAGTCTTCGCGTTTTATCATAAAGCAATTTACCAACCATTAAAATATTTTGTTCTTCTTCTGAAGCAGGTTGTGGAGGATGTTTAGTTTCCTTTAAACCCGCAAGCATCATAGATTTTTCATGCTGCCAGGTCGGCTTGAAAGATTCCTGGTGTGTCCGACTTTCCATATTACATTACTAATATTTATTGATTAGGATTATAACAAATTTTTAAAGCTAAATCAGTTATTTCCTTTTTTTTGCAAGTTGGATTACTACTTTTACTCCACAGGAAAGAAGATATCCCCAGGCAACAAGAGGAGTAAAGGCTACTAGTAGATTGAAAATTATCCAGAAAAAATTAACTGGTGAATATATAAAGGTTTGTGAGCAACAGAACAGAGAATATATAAATTGTGTAAGCGCATAAAGAATAATAAGTCCTGGAAATATCAGTTTGTATTTTGAAATAATAAGAAAATTTTTATCATACGCATTGATATAGGAAATGAGAGTATTACTTACAATATAAGAAAGTATAAGTATTACAAGAAGAAAAAATAGTGCAGAGTATCCAGCACTATACCAGAAATCTACTCCCATGATTGAGGCGATAATATAAAACATTGGAAATACTGCTAGAGTTATCAGTAGGTTTTTCCATGTAACAGGAAAAAGTTTTTTAATGCGTTCCATTCTGTACTAAGCATCTCAAAGAGCAAACCTTTTTGTCAACACACGTTTATCGGTCTTTTACTATAATTGCATTTTTAGTTATTTTTATCACATCTTCCCAGGATATATCCTTTCGACTTATTTTTTTAAATCCAAATCGTTCTAAAAATCCTTTCCTTCCATAAAGAATATAAGAAATCCTAAATACTCCTACAGAATTTTTTTTTATTTCTCCATTCAATTTTATATTTTGGACATGATCAATAGTTTTGCCAGACTTTGTGACTATTTTTTTATAAAGTAATTGTGAGAGAGTTATCATGCGCCGTCTCCTCCTGGAATTTTGCGTAACCATTTTCCAAGTATATTATCTATTGTATTAAGTCCTGCTTCTTCTGCTGTGATATCAAGTTGTATAAGTGGGAAAATATCCTTGACGTTTTTCCAGGGAATTTTGGCTACTTTTGTGCCGGGTGAAATTTTGTCAAGAAACCATCTCAAAAGACTCTTTTTCTCGCCAAACCATGCATCTGGACCAACAAGCAGTGCTTTTATTTCAAGTCTGTTGTGAGATTTTTGAATAAATTCTATATCATCAACTTTTCCACAATGTACACCATTTTTATCGATAATTTGGCAATTTAAAAGTTCTGGTATCACATTTATTGTCTTTTTCATCCGTTACCTCCATTAGTGATAATAAGAAGCGGTACGGCGACAATAGCTACAACAATAATTACTCCATATAAAACCCATCCAAGAATCTTCATAATTTTCCCATTGGCATACTTTCCCATATAATCTTTGTCATTGGCAACTAGAAAAATCGGGAGATATGAGAAAGGTAGCGCAATTACTGATGCGATAACTGCAACTTGAGTCAGTTGAAATGGATTTATCCCCATTGCGAAAATAGCAAACGCAAGAATAAAAATGAGTATCCAGGAGAAAGTAAAGCGCGGGGTCCTGGCTGGTTTTTGGTATTTTCCCCATGGCCAGCCGAAATATTGCGCGAGTGTATATGCAGAGGATAATGCTGTTTCAACGGATGTTCCGGCAATTGCAGCCAATAATCCAAGAAGCGCAAGTATCATACCGATTTTACCAAAGGAATAGATAGGACCTAAAATTGCAGTTGCCACTGTTTGAGGATTGAATCCTGCAGGGAAAAACAATATTGCACTTACGATTGTTATTGCAGTTGCATAGATAGCACCTATTCCATATCCGACATAGGAAGTAACATAATTTGTGAGTAAATCTTTTTTTTCCCAATGTTCTTCTATCCCGCCTGATGAATAAAAATATATTTCATACGGCATGATAGCTGCAGCTATAAGTCCGACTGCATAATACCAATAGATAATATAATCATTGAGTTTTGGAAAATGAGGAGGAATTGGTAAAAATCCCTTTGCGACCAAAGCCCAATTGGGATGTAAAACAAGTGCATTGAGTACATAAATTCCGATAATAAGCCCTATGAATCCATATGTCCATTCAATTAATTTAAACGACATGAACCAGGTTGCAACTAGTAATACAATAAATGAGACTAGAAGCATCAAAGGATATGTTAAACCGGAAAATAGTTGTAATATTATTGCAACACCTCCTGCTTCTGCAGCGCATGTCAAGATATTTAAGATAAGAGATGCTAGTACAGTTAAAAATCCGATATTGGATCCAAGTCTTTCCCGTATGAGATCAAACGCTGATTTATGAGCGATTGCTGCTACACGTCCTGACATCTCACAATAAACTGCAGCACATAGTACTCCAACCACTGTTGGCCAAAGCAAGGCATACCCAAATCGTGCTCCAGCCTGTGGATTGAATACAATGTTACTGATATCAACCACTCCGCCAGCAGCAGTTAGAAATCCTAGCAATAAATCTAATATCATCATAACATTTTTTCTAATTTTGTTTCCTGTTCAAATAATCTTTGTAAATGTGTATGGATATCCGCAGTTCCTTTTGTATTTGCTGTATCAGTATCAAGTATAAGAAGCGTAATAATCGCAGTATCAATAAGAGATAATTGTTTTTGAGTAGCATTTTGGAGATTAGGTGGTACGCCATTTGAAGTAAGTGATTGATGTGCTTGTACAAGTTGATCTTTTAATTCCTCGGCATGTACTTTTGTAAATTGCTTAGTGGTTTTGTTCTGCGCTGCTTCATTGGTCATAAATGTAGTTTCAGTTAGTGTTGCTTTAACAGATGCTATTTGTTTTTTGAGATCATCAATTGTCAGTTGTTGCCCGTTTTGTAAAACCAACAAAACTCCTGCTCCAATAAGAAGTATAATAGCTACGGTAACTGCAACTCGTTTTATCATCCAGAATGCAGCCAGTGTAGACATAATTGTTCAAAATACTACATTAAATCTGTAAGCTAATTGCAAGAATTAAAGTGTGTAAGGAGTTTTGTGTTTGAATGAATTTTTTCTTGCGAATTGAAGTATTTCTTTTGCGTGCGAGAAGCCCTTCTTTTTAATTTCTTGTATAGTCACATGCTTATCAAAATATAAATGCAACACTTTATCTGCTTCTTTATAACTAAAACCGAATTCTTTTTCATCCGTTTGCCCTTCCCAAAGTCCTGCAGTTGGATTTTTCTTATGTATTTTTTCAGGCACTTTAAGATATTGTGCCAGTTCATACACTTGCGTTTTGTATAAGTGCTCTATTGGTTCAAAATCAGATGCCTGATCACCAAAGCGGGTAAAATATCCAAGTAAATGTTCTGATTTATTTTCTGTCCCGCATACAAGCGCCTGGTGCTTTTTTGCAAGATCATAAAGAATAATCATCCGAAGTCGTGCTGCAATATTGCCTATTCTAAATTTATTTTCAATTTTTTTATCAATCTTAAGTAATTCTGCTAAAAACTCCACCTGTTCTTTTATAGAAATAAGATAAAAATTTTCCTTAGGAATTTTTATTTTTTCACAAAGTAACTTGGCATCCGCAATTGTGTCTTCTGTAACATACAAGTGAGCTGCAAAGATATATTTTACAGGAATAGCTCTTGCAAGCAAGTGGAGAGAAGTTGCAGAATCAATTCCTCCTGATATTCCTATGATGGTATTTTGAAACATTTGTTTTTTCAAAATACTTTGAATAAAGCGGATTATTTTTTTTGTTTCTTTTTTTGTATTAATCTCCATACAATGAATGTGTATATATATACCTTTCTACTTTTTTTGGAACAAGATAGCTGATTGATTTATTATAACGTATTTTTTGTCGTATCAAAGTAGATGAAATATTGGTTAAAGCAATATCTTCTGAGTCTATTATGGTAATTGATAAAGGAATTCTTTTTAATTGTAAATATTTTTTTACTTTATTTTTCAATGTTGGTAAAGCTGTTTCTCTTGGGAAAATGATAAGTCTATGGTTTTCTATTATTTCTTTCCAGTTTTTATAACGTTTAAAATTTTCCAATTGATCACTTCCTGTAATCCAATAAAACGTATCTTGGGGATATTTGTTTGCAAGAGAATTTAGTGTATCAATCGTGTAGCTTACCTTTTTTTGTTTTATTTCAAAATCAGAAACTCTTATATACTCGTTTTCCAGAAATCTGGTCATTGCAAGACGGTGTTTTGCAGAAATTAATTTTTTATGAAATGCATGTAAATATGATGGCATAAGCCAAATCTGGTCCATTTGTAGATGTTCTTTTACTTGTGATGCAATGAGAAGATGACCAAGGTGAGGAGGATTAAAGCTTCCACCAAGAATTGCAATTTTCATTTCTGCTATAAATACTTGCAATTATTGTACTAAATTTAATTAGAAGGACAAGAGGAAAAATTACTATGCGGCAATATGTTCTTCATCTTTTCTTTTTGAAATTGAGAAAATAAGCCACTCATTCTTTACATTTAGTTTTCCGTTTTCCCCTTTTGCATTTTTAATTATACGTATTTCTCCTTCTGAATTTCTTATAAATATATCGACTTTTGTAACATCTTGTTTTTTTCTTGCTTGTGATATTTCTTTAGTAACTTCATGATGATCTAAAGTTTTTTTCTCTTCAAGAGCTACGGCTACTGCATGTATTTCTTCAGAATTATTTACAGTAATACTTCTTGCAGCAGATGAAACTGATTCTACATCATGTCCAGAGGCGCGTATTGTAAAGAGGTCATATCCTGTTCCATCAAATCCATTTGCATGAGGCGCAGCAGCTGCTATTGGATCTGCTTTATCAAGTTCTGTAAGTCCGAGATATCCTTCTCCAGGTATAATAGTTACTTTTTTAACAGTTCTTCCATTTATTGCTGCGGTAACTGCATGAGTAGCTTCGTGCTTTGCAGTGATTCCTGCTTTTTTTCTTTGTTTTTCAGGAGGCTGGACAACTGTTGTTACTTTTGTTCCATCTTCTAAGTATTTTGTTTTGTTTATAGAAACTGGTATTCTTTCTGGACTCATATTAGGCGCATACTACTACTGTTTTTCAGTATCTGCAAACAGAACAAAACACTTTTACTTATGTAAGTTAATCTTAGGCTGCTGTTTGAAGATTGCTTATCACATGTATGCCTTTATCATCCAATACATTTTCTACTTCTTCTTTGGTAACTGGACGAGTGACAGGTTTAGTTGTAACTTTTACTGCAGGATTTTTGTCAATAATTGTATCGGTATTTTTTGCAACCTGGCCAATATCATTTACTTCGCCCATACCTGCTATTGCTTGCAATACTCTATGGTATGAACCATCTCCCCGGAATAAAGTGAGGTAACGGATTATTTCACTTTTAAAATCTTCTGGTTCCGGCTCTGGAAGCTCACGTGCAATATCTGCTCCGGTTATTTTTTCTCCTGTTGTTGCCTTTTTTTCAAAAATTGTTTTCGCGACTTCCAATGTGGTATCTCTCCTTTTTTTATCAGTATCCACATCCTGAACAAATTGTGGTTCTTCGACTTCTTCATTACCTTCCTTCACTGCTTCTTTCTCTTTTGTTTCTTCTTGTGTTTTCTTTTTAGTTTCTTTTTCTGTTTTTTCTTCAAGCTGTTCTTTCAACAGAGTTTTTGTCTGAGTTTGTGGTTTTACTTCGGTTTTTACTTGCGTTGCAAGTTGTGGAGAAGTGTGTGTACTATTCTCGGTAGTAGTTACCGTCTGAGTTTTGGTTGTACGTAAAGGCTCTATCTGTGTTGTTTTAGATGATACCATAGGTATTTCACTCGTTTTCTTAAATGGGAGAATTTTTGCAGATTGTACTTCAGGTTTGGTAATTTCTTTCACAGTTGCTTTAAGTGAAGCAGCTTTTACAGGTTCTATATGTGTTTGAGTTAAGCCTGCTTTTTTCTGTTCTCTTGCGATAAGTGCTTTCTGGAAATTTAGTATTTTCTCTGACTTCTGAGATACACGAGGCAATTCTTTTACTTTAGGTGATGTTACTTCAGCAGGTCTTGGAGTAACAGCGTCTACCACAGGTCTGTCTTTTATGAAAGTATTTGTTTTTGTTTGTTCTTCTCCAATTCTTGCCAGTTCTGCCCGTACTTCAGCAAGTTTCTGTACTTCTCTTGTATGATGTTCATTTGCAATTCTTAATTCTCTATAATTAATCGCTGGATTGGTAGTAGGTTTTTCTTGAGAAACTTTTTGTATCTCCTGTGAAATGAGTTTTGTTTGTAAAGGATAAAGGTGTTCGCTAGACGTATGTACTGCAGTATTTTGTTCAGCTGGTGCTTTTGGTTTTATCACTTGCCAGTCAGGAGAAGTAAAAGCAACTTTTGCAGTCGGAGCTTTTAATTTAGCTGGCTTATTCGCTTTTATATTAATAAATTCACTGCCTGCTGGTTCAACATTTGCTGGTAGCTTATCTTTCTGTGAAGCGCGTGGCCGTATTGCTCGCCATTCCGGATTGGAATACATCTGTTTTCTCACAGATGCTGCATTGGTTTCAGCTGTATCTTTTGGTAAGACTTCAGGGATACCAAGAGGCTTAAATTGTCTATTAAATTCTTTTTTAGAAAAAGTTCTTGCTCCTTGGAATTTTTCAACTTCTTGGGTTTTTTGACCAGAGGCAGAAGCAAGTACTTCCCATTTGAGCGGATTGGATGTATCAACACGTTTTGTTGCAGAATTATCTGATACACGCGGTTTAATTTCAATCATATTGTCAGTCCTTCCAGCTCGTGTTGGTTGAGGGATATGTCTTCCTCCTTCTATTCCAAATAACTCTGAAGATTGAAATCCTTTTTGTACTAAAGGGCGTGTATCACCAATTCCTGGATTGCGAGAAACTCTTTCTGCTACACCGACTCCACCTCTTACTGAAGTTGCGCTTCCTTTTGAACCTCCTGAGAAACCTCCTCCTGTATTTGAAAATCCACCTTCTTTTCCCATATCTATGTTTGCAGTGTATAAAAATTTGAGCCTAAAATCTTGACATAATCCTTACAGCAAGTTTTTAAGGTAAAGTAAAAAGTTGAAGTATAAATGTATTACTCTACAATTTGGGTTTGCGGAAGTACTTTTTTTAGATTTGCGATATCACTAGCCGGGATACTATTTCCTTTAAGACAAAGGTACTGTAACTTTTTCAGTTTTTCAATTCCTTCCGGAAGTTTTGTTAGCTTATTATTACATAAGTCAAGTGATACCAATTTTGTAAGTTTAACAATTGCTGGCATAGTTACAATCATATTGTAAGCAAGTTGAAGAGAAGTTAGAGTAGGAAGATTATTAATTTTGGCAGATATAGTTGAGATATGGTTATTATTGAAGTTGAGAAATGTAAGTTTTTTAAGAGTATAGATTGATGATGGTATTTCATCGAGATTAACTTCCTGAAGATAAAGAGTATTTATATTGGGGAAATTTTGGAAGTTATCTGGAACATGAATAGAAGGAGATTTTGCTACGGAAAGTGCAGTAAGTGAATTCTGTTTTTTAACCCCTATTGGGAAATTAGTTAACGAAAGGTTACTTAATAGTATAAATTTAGTAAGATTAGGAAGGTCTCCTATTGTTGAAGGAAGTGTTTTAATATCAGTACCAGTCATATAGAGAGTTTGTAAGTTTTGTAGTTTACCAATTTCTTTAGGAATAGTAGTATGCATTGTTTCTATAACTGAAAGAGTAGAAAGCGATGTTAAGTTTCCTATCTCTTGAGGAAGTTGTGTATCATTTGTCTCATGTATATCAAGTGTTTGGATATTGGTAAGTTTTGCACTTATTGAGACCAGAGATAAAATGGAATCATCAGACTGTAATGTAAGAGTACATACTTTGTTAGGAGTTAGTGTCGCCTGTTTGACAAAATACTGACTCCTGTCATTATTGCAGAAAGAATTATTTTGTGCCATAAATAAGGTCGGCGTGGCGACACTGTTTACTGCTTTATTAACAGAAGAACTTGTATTTGTGAACTCATAATAAAATGATGCAATCATTACAACAAATAGAAAACAAAGAAATACAAAAATTGCTATGAACACAAAACGTGGATTAAGGACAAATGGTGTTTCATGGTTCCTATTTTGTGTGTTTTCACTCATATAGTAAGTGTTATATATCGGTAGTTTATTGTCAACCCTACTATCGGGAGTAGAATCTTTAGGGAATGCAGTTAAAATCGTCAATAAGCCAAAGTCCATTCTGGTTTACTAAAACAACTCTATGGATTGGTTGTCCACTTAAGGCATTATCACGAATAATAACTTGTGCATGAGTGCCTGTATTAAGGGTTTCTTCATAAGTAACATCGGTAGCTCTATGTATCTTGCAGATAACTGGATCATTATTAAGCGAAGGATAATACATATTAGTAATATGCTGTTTAAATACATCAGTAAGGTATGGATTTGTTTTATATGCTCCACTTGACAGAGGGTTATTGTTATAAGAAAGATACCACGTATAAAATGTTTGTACTACATTTGCAGGAGTATTTGGTTTAGTATTGGAAGTATTGTCATTGTATTGATATTGTGGTAAATTTTGCGAAGTTCCTGTAGGATTGGTTCCTGCTATTCCTTGATTATTTTGTTTAGGATTGTTATGCCCTAGAATAAGTAACAATGCCCCACCTATCAATATGACTCCAGCTATAACTGCCAGAATAAGATATTTATTTTTAGAAAAATTCATAGAAATTTATTGGATTGTAATAGTAGTACATCCAATACCTCTATCTCTATCACCGTCGTGAATAACAAACTCAGCACTATATGTGCCAGGTGCTAATTTTAGAGAATTTACATCCCAGATATACTCAGCTGTATTGTCCAGTTTTGGTCCTGGTGCCGGGTCAATAACAGGTCCATTTAGAGGTGCATTGTTACCGGTATCGCAGAATGATTCACCCAGTGAACCTCCAGTGGATTTAGGACCATTATTATATATTCCTTTAATTTGTGTAGGGAAAAATGGTGTACCGCCATTTTCTGCAAGATTAGGAGAAATATATAAGGCTGGTTCCCATAAATAACCATCTGAAGACTTTTCTGTGTGGTTGCCACTAGTAGTAATAAAACCGGTAGAAGGATTTGCAACTTCTCCTGTTCCTACACAAGGTGGATTTTCGTCAGTTACCCATACCTTTACCTGTCCTCCAGCTCCAACCGTTTGACCCTGGGCAGGTGAATATCCGACCAGAATTTCAGGTTCAGTATTCACACTTTTATTTTGACAAAGTGCGGGTTGCTGCGTAGGAACAATAGGAGTAGGAGTAACAGTAACTCCTTTAAATGTATAAAGTTGTAAATCATTTCGTGTTGGAAATGACGAAGGTTTTGTAATAACTACAGGAGTTGCGTTTTGATCAGGTTGACTAGGAAGAATTGTGCCTCCAGTTAAAAATACTGCAGCGAGAATAAGTATTATAAGAATAAAAGCAATAAATATTGTGCCTGTTGATATTGAACCAATAAGTTTATTTCTTCGTACAGCTGTTCTTTTGCGGGGATGTACTGTTTTTCTCCTCATTCGTTTTAGAGTAAAGAATATTTTTTGAAATTGCAAGAGGTGAAAAGAAGAATAACGTGAATATATGTATTGTGATGGGCTCCCCGCGATCAGGCAGGGAGCCCTTGAAAAAATGTGCCAGCCTGGCAAATTGTTCCCCGCATCTTTAAGGGAATGATTTGTCTGGAAGGCGCTCGCTATATAGTACCAAGGGGTTGGTCGCCAAATCCGGACACATAGTCCGGCAGGTTAGAATCAAGGAAATCATGCCTGGGAGGCATGGGTCGTGCAGACGAAGCTCGTGCATTTGCAACAGCTTCTTCTACTATGGAGTCATGAAGACTCCGTAGCTTCTCTTTCGCTTCCTCAACTGCTCCCGTTTCGAGCTGACTCAAGATCTCCTTAATCTCTCTCCCGATAGACAACAAACCCATGTGTTCCCTCCTAAAGAACTTATATTAGCCCCTGCACGGCGCATTTGCCATGCTCATGGGATTAACACTTTAGAGATATGATGTGATATCTCCAAAATACTAATTCCATAATTGGAAGGTTTTTCAGTAAAATTTGATATAAATTTATAAAGAGCGAAATCCTGCTATAGTACCCTTTTAAGCCAAAAGGTAATGTAGCACTGGAATATTTAAATGTCAAGTTTTCTTAACAAACATAATAAGTGATAGTTTAGCTCCGTAATAAGTTCAGGTAAAATGCTATAGACTTAATTCTTTTTAATGGTTCTTTAATCTAAAAATTGTTTTGCTTCCGCTTTACATTCAGGCAAACGCCAAAGGCAGCTTATAATAATATATTCACCCGATACACTATAACAGGGCACAAAAAATTCGGAAATAAACGACCTTTTTATAGTAAGCCGTATTTCCGAATTAATTTGTTTCTGTCTTCGCTTATTTGCCACCCATTCTATCTTTTACAGATTGAGCAGTATGTGCAATTCTTCCGGCTGATTCAGCTGTAGTTTTACGCATATCTCCTGCCTTTTCATTAAGTTTCTGGAAATTATCTGATGCTGAACGTGCGAATTCTGAAACTTTTTCTCCAACAGTTTTACGAGTATCCTCATTGGCAAGCGCAGCTCCGGCAATTCCACCAATAGTTGCACCAATAATTGCACCAGCAGTTCCTCCTACCAATGTACTGGCACCGCCTTTGCTTCCTTTTTTCATGACACTTTTATGATTTTTTTGCTTCATGGCTTTTGCTGCTGTCTTACCACCTTTTGCACCTTTCTTTTTATAAGACTTTTTTGCCTGATATTCTTTATGCTCTTTTGCTTTTTTAGGCATTTTTTTCACCTTCCTTTCTTTTAGATTTGTTTTACCCTGCATTAAGACTAGTGTGAAAATGTTATGTTATTTTGTGAATATTGTTAAAGTTGCGTATGAAAGAGACGGGTATTTAGATAAATTTTGTGAGATTAAATGAAGTTCTATGAATTTCTGATAAGCCGTATTTTTTAATTGCTGCCTGATGGTCTTTTGTTCCATATCCTTTATTTTTTACAAAACTATATTCAGGATATCTTTTATGGAGTAATTCCATACGCTCGTCACGATATACTTTTGCAATGATAGATGCTGCAGCAATGGTAATACTTTTTCGATCACCTTTGATAATTGGTTTTTGATATTTACGAGTCAGATGTTCTACATAAAATGCATCTATCAAAACAAAATCGGGTCGCAAAGTCAGAATACTGAGTGCTTTTCGGAACGCCATTTGAGTTGCTTTCCCTATTCCTTTTTTGTTGATTTCTCTGACTGAAATTTCTGCAATACCAAAACTTACTGCATGTTTTCTAATGATTACTGAAAGTTCTTCTCTTTTTTTAGGAGAAAGAAGTTTGGAATCATTTATTTCATCTGTTGCATTGAAATCAGGAGACAATATTACTGCTGCTGCAACCACAGGGCCAGCGAAACATCCGCGTCCGACTTCGTCAATGCCTGCAATATATTTAAATCCCTTTTGCCAAAGAATTTTTTCTTCATCAAAAGTAGGCTTGATCATAATTTAGTTATTTAAAATTGTGTGCTGTAAGTATTCATCTACACTTATCTATTTATTCTCATCATTATTCTTTGTAAATAGTTTCTTTCCAGCTTTTCTATTGCATCCGGGTTATGAGGATAGTTTTCTCCTCATATTTCTGCAAACTTTAAAACATCTTCCTGCGAAACCTCCTGTTTCTTTTAAAACATTACTTATTGCATCAAGTGCCATAATTCGTTCAGAGACTTGTTCACTTACAGTATCCATTGGCAAGAGGATATTTTGTTCAGACAAAGTCCTGTCAATTTGTTTTTCTGTTTGGTTTTAGATGTTCACTCATACCGGCAGTATATCACTTTTATCTAATACAGGAGCAGCATTATTAGAAAATTACTCTTCCAGTAAATTTTTTTGTGTTGCGGGTTCAAGGAGCATTCCTGAATCAAGAGTTTGAATAGAAGGCAATGCCGAACCTAAGATTCCTTGCAGTTCTCCATACATAGTTGCGGTACTATTCATAAGACGCTTAATCTGCATTTCACGTTTTTTCCAGATTCTGATAGTTGCTCTTTGCTCTGCATCAAGATCATTGCGAAGTTCTATAATACTTTCCACTTGCGCTTCAAATCTGTTGCGAAATGTATCTTTGGTAAGATAAGAGAAAAGCGCTTCAAGACGCTGATCTTTATTTGCAGTTGTTGATTTGGCAATCGCGAGTTCAAAAAGACTCATTCGCAAAACACTTGCAAGTGAAAATGCATAGCGGTAACTTGCAACCCAAATATTTTCGTAATATCCAAACGTTTCTATTCCTTCAGGCAGCATATCACTTATCAAAATTGCAATACTTGCATCAGCTCGTCTTTTATCTTCACGGAGTTTGGAAGACCACTGACTATTCCATACTTTTGTCCGTTTGGTTTCCCAAATAATAATTCCTGCTAGCTGTCCAAGTTTGTTTTTGACTTTTTGCAAAATATCTGCGCCTTCTATTCCCTTTGGTACAGGTACTATGTCATCAGTTGGAAAAGATTCTCTAAGCTTTGCTTCAAATTCGAGTTCCAACACTTCTCCTTGCAACTGTTGTGATTTTTGTGTGGCTTTTCGTTGAGCATCCTCCAACGCTTTTTGAGTATCTTCAAGTTTTTTTTGCAGCTCTGCTTTTTCGAGATTAGCTTTTTCTCGTTCTCTCTTAGATGTCTCTTCTTGAATCTTTTCACTTATTTGAATAAGTTCTTTTTGTTTTTGCAGTTCTGTTTCTTGTTGCAGTTGTTTTGATGCTCGTAGCTCTTTTGTTAATTCTGTAATTTGTTCAATTAATTCTTTTATGCGCTTATCTTTTTCTTCATTTTCTTCTTTGGTTTGTTTTATTTGCAGCTCAAATGCGTCTCGTATTTTTTTCTCTGATTTGTCTGATGCGAGTTTTTCAATTTCTTCTATTTCTTTTTTGTGTTTTGCTTCTATTTCAGCAAGATGCTGTTTTTCAAATTGATGTTTAAGCGCCTGGCTTATTTCCACTGTTTTGCCACAGTGCGGACAAATGACTGTATTCATAGCAGGATAGGAATTAGGTAGATACCATAATACTCCCTAAATGCTTATAGCGCAAGTCTTTTCAAAACATTTTCTAAAGTTTGATAAAGAGATTGACAAAGTAAAAGCAAATATATATAAATAACTATTATGTTTGCTGAAAGAATAACGCCTGAATATTTTTCAGGAAGAATGAATCAGATAGAACAACCTACACCTCCAAAAACGGTGATAACTCATACTGCTTCTCTTATTGTGGGATATTTTAATGGATTAAGTACTTCTCCAGATGAGATATCTGGTTACCTATATAACAACACAACTCACTACTTACAAAATGTAATGGGTGGTTTGAAAATAATAGATATGCTAGCGAGTAAAACAGCCAGGAGATATATCGAGCCGGTTGTTAATGAACTTACAAACTGTTTATTCGGAGAAGATGAAAAAAAAATTCGTCAGCAATTAGAAGCATTCAATACTGCTCGTGTTATTTACTCTCATCTTCCAGATAGATATGACTCTATTTATTTTCCTGCTGGTTTCTCACGGCGTGGTATTCTTGAGGCACCAAAAACAGTAAAGTCATTTCGTACCCGTACAACTGAACTTTATTTAACGCTTGAGGATATTCGTCATGGAATAATTAATAAAAATATGAATGTAGACGTAAGAACGAGACTTATGCGAACATATGCATTTTTCAAAGTAGGAGCAGAGCTTCCGTTTCATGAAGGATTAACAAAAAAAGATATACAAGAGATGATGGAAGAGTCTTCACATAATCAATAATTATTCTTCAGATTTGTCTAATTGAGCCTAAAAAGGTATAATACTAATAGCCAAATAGATTCCCGTCGGGTTTAAACATTATACTATGAAATGGATACTTCGCAATATCAGTATTTATACTTTTTCCTTGTATTTGCTCCCTAAACTTGTACAAGGAGTGCAGATTGAAAACGGACTTTTAACGCTTTTTGTCGGCGGTATTGTCCTAACATTAATTCTTTTTATCCTAAAACCTGTATTTAGCCTCATCAGTTTTCCACTTAATCTTTTGACACTTGGACTTTTTTCTACTTTTACCAATATCTTAGTATTGTATTTACTTACGGTTTTTGTAAAAGATATTACTATCAGCTCATTTACCTTTAAAGGTCTTAATCTTGCCGGATTTATCATACCCAAAGTTACCTTCAGTTTGTTTTTTGCTTATGTGATTTCTGCCTTTGTTCTCTCACTTATAAGCTCTTTTATCACATGGTTAATGGAATGAATACTTTAGAAAATAAAAAAATGGTCTGTCTCGGCGGCGGTATTGGGACAGTCAATCTTATCCGCGGCCTTAAAAAATATACTGAGAATATCTCGGTTATTGTTTCCATGGCTGACGAAGGAGGTTCTGCAGGAAGACTAAGGAGACTTTATAATATTCTCCCGCCCGGAGATATTGTGTCTTGTATGGCAGGACTTATTAATGGTGATAATCCGCTTGTTAGCAAATTACTCACCTACAGATTCCCAGGTGACAGGTATGGAGATGACAAAGAACTTGCCGGACACAAACTTGGCAATCTCATGATGGCTGCTGCATATGATATGACTGGTAACTATGAAGAGGCAATAGCGCTTATGAAACAAATATTTAAGGTGCAAGGAAATATTTATCCTGCTACTTTGGATGCTGTATCACTTAATGCAATTACTGTTGAGGGGAAAGAAATAAGTGGTGAAGAAGCAATCGACCTTGGCAAGTATAATGGCAAGAGAGTTTTGGAAAAAGTGTTTATCTCACCTGACAATCCAAAAGTAAACCCTAAAGCAGTGAGCGCTATTAAAGAGGCTGATGTAATTATTGCTGGACCAGGAGATTTATATTCAACTATCTTGCCGGTACTTATTATTAAAGAAATATCTCAGGCACTTATTGCAAGCCAAAAACCAAAAGTATTTATTGTAAATGTAGCCAATAAACCATTTGAAACAAAAGGATATACCGTAATAGATTTTATCAATGCAATAACCAAACATTTGGGAACATTTCCATTTGATAAAGTCATAATAAACAATGACTATTCATATAAAATCCCTTCCAAGTATCACTACTCATATGTAGAGCATGACCCGACGTCTCTTGTTCCTGTTGAAAATCCACCTTTGATAATTGCTGCGGATTTGGTAAATCAGGAATTTCCTTTATATCATGACTCAGAGAAGCTTGCATATACTGTATATAAAAATATATAATTGGGATATGGTTTTGACTATTTTACAAATTATTATCGCAGTACTTTTGGTCGGCGCAATTCTTCTGCAGGCACCTGAAGGCGGAATATCTCCTGTTTTTGGAGGAGGCGGAGAAATGTACAGAAGTAAAAGAAGTGTTGAGAAATTCCTCATAATTGCAACTATCGTATTGGCTGTACTTCTTGCTATTCTTTCAATTGCTCTTCTCTTCCCTCATAAATAAGTTATGATAGTCATAAGAAGAAGATTATTATTCTGGCTTATCAAAGCCTATCTAAAACGTTCAGGCAAAATTATTGCTTTATCTTTTATTGCAGGCCTTGTGTTTTTTTTCTGTCTCTTATCTTTGTCAAAATATTTTTCGCGTTTCATCGTTATCCATAGAAAAGTTATAGTAGGATTGGTTGGCGCTTATAAAGCAAATTCCTTACCGCCTGAGATAGTCAACAGAATCTCAGAAGGATTAACCTCTATTGCTAGTGACGGGAGTGTAAAACCGGCAGTTGCTTCATCCTGGTCAATTCGTGACAATGGCAAAACCTATGTATTTTATCTAAAACACAATAAATACTTCAGTGATGGGAAAAATGTGACATCTGACTTAATTTCCTATGATTTTAGTGATGTTGATATTGAAAGGCCTGACAAATATACAATGATTTTCAAAATCCATGTAAAAAATGGATACGCTCCGTTTTTGGTAACACTTGCCAAACCTATATTTGAAGATGGCTTTATCGGTGTTGGTGATTATAGGATTGAAAATGTAAAGTTAAATGGAGATTTTGTGCAGTCACTCAGCATTGCATCAGTGAAAAACCAATTTGATATCATACAGTATCAATTTTATCCTACTCAAGATGCGCTTAAGACTGCATTTCTTTTAGGAGAAATTACAGAAGCGCATGGCATTACCAATCCAAATTATAGTAATTATTCCTTCAATAAATTCTCAAACGCAAAACTACAACAAACTATTAATTACTCGCATTTAGTAACACTTTTTTATAACACTACAGATGGACTCCTGTCAGATAACAAAATGCGTTTGGCGCTCACCTATGCGTTGCCTGATGATTTTGAGTTTGGACAGCGGGCATATATCCCTTATCCGCAAAATACCTGGTATGCCAATAAAGATTTGGAAGATCCAAAACAGGATTTTAATCATGCCAAACTTCTCTTTAATGCATCAGTCAATGCAACAGAAAGCGGCAAAGTGGAAGCACAAATTACTATAAAGACACTAACAAAATATAAAAAAGCAGCAGATACTGTTGCCAAAGAATGGAATAAAATAGGAATACTTACCAAAGTTGAAGAAGTTGATAGTATTCCAATTGATTTTCAGGTGTATTTGGGAGAGTTTAACCTGGCTCAGGATCCTGACCAGTATACTATCTGGCATTCAGGTCAGACTGCCAATATTTCAAGATACAAAGATCTTCGTATTGATAAGTATCTTGAAGATGGAAGAACTGCTATGAATATCAATACCAGACAAAGTATTTATTTTGATTTCCAGAAGTATTTACTTGAAGATCCTCCGGCCGCCTTCCTCTATTTCCCGTACGAGTATAAGATAATAAGAAAATAGAGAATAGCGTATAGCAAAATACTTAATGACGCATAACCAATAGAAAATGATGTCATTCCAAAGAATTCCACGGAAAAAGCACCTTGGGGTTATCCGAAAATTGGAAAACCCTGGTACCTTCTTCGTCCTGCGCAAATGCAGGAATGAAAGTAGAGGATGTTCCTCCTTTCTCACCTTACGGTGCTTTATATGTTACTCTTTTTTGTTGCGGACTCTAAACGAATCTTTGTGGTCTTTTGGCTTCAGAATCGTGGTTGGCCCCGGACTAATTAGCACACTGTTGTCAGCCAACTCAAGCAGGAAACCACTTTCCCGCGCGTAGATGCTTCCTATCATGGTTTCGCCATGCGAGTCAAGCTCTACGGTTTCTGTGACGGAAGCTGCGTCATGAGAGTGAAGCCAACCTAGATGAGGCGTGGAGCTAAGGTCGGCAATCGTGCCGCAATCCACTCTCCGGTTTACTATCCGGAGAAACTCGCCTCCGATAAACTCACCTTTTCGAGCTTCGAGCTCTTCCCATGTCAGGACATGCATACCTGTCTCCTTTGTGCTGTCTGGTTTAAGCTTCAGAAACGCACTACAAGGGCCAGTTCTTTCTTAAGGACTCTTTCAGTCCTTCAGCTTCTTCCTGAAGATCTGCTAACATACTGAGGAATTTCAAGCTCCTTGCCTGGATACTTATTTGTTTAGGATCCAGTCCTGTACTACGGTTTATCTTCTCAAGGACATCTTCTCTTAAGACGGTAACCTCTCCTTTCTGCTCTGCAAGAGAGTTCAGCACTCCCTCAAGTCTGTCAATCAGACTAGACATAGTTATGCTCCTCTGGAGCAATCACTGCCAATACAAAAAGGCAGCGACCCTTATGACTCTTTCGGAATCACAAGGGAACTGCCTTCTTGAAAAGCAAAGCGAGATTTCGCAACAATTTCAAAGAACAAACAAAGAAAGTATATCAGGAAGACGGGAAAGAAGCAAGCTTATAGTATGTATGGCTTGTTCTACAAATAGCTTTGATTTCGAACTCCGGATTTATTTGGGATTTAATACCTGGATTTGTAATTTATTCCTTTAATTCCTGCTGCTTGCTTCTATATAGAAATCTTTATGCGAGGGCGATTTTGGAACGGAGTTTTCTGTGGTACGTAATTGCAAATCTATGTGCTTCATCTCGAAGACGCATAATAAGATGCAATGCTTTTGTGTTTTTGGGAAGAGAGATCTCTGTAAAGTTTGTATTTATATTTTCTTTATTCGATTTTGCTTCGATATTCGATAATTGATATTGGATATTTTCGGGCAATACTATCGTCTCTTCCCGTTTCGCAAGACCGATAAGAGGAATTTTTGTATTGGTTTTCAGCAGTACTTCCATTGCTGATGAAACCTGTCCTTTTCCTCCATCAACAATTATAAGGTCAGGATACTGCCAGTCTGTATGTTTGAGTCTTCGTGTCAACACTTCTTTCATCATGGCAAAGTCATTGGGCGTCCCGTCTTTTCTCATTTTAAATTTCCTGTATTGTGATGAATCTTTTTCTCCATCGGTAAACACAACCATTGATGCAGTGGCATTTGTACCCTGAGTATTTGAAATATCATAACACTCAATTCTCTGAAGTCTGGTAATTGCATAGCCTTGGCCATTTAGAATATTTTTTAGATCCTCAAGTTCTCTACTCCGCAAATCACTTCTAAGATTTGGATTGATATCGTATTCAAAAGGTTTGTGGAAAGGTCTGGTGATAAGGCTTAAGGCATCAATCTTTTTTTGAATCTGTAAAGCTTCTTCAAATTTTTCCTCAGTACTTACTGCGTCTCTTTCCTTTTCGAATTCTGCCATTAATTTCTTTGATTCGCCTTCAAGAACCCGAATAATACTTTTGATATTTCGCCTGTAATTTTTTTTTAGTTCCTCTGAATCAAACATAGGAGGACAGGGACAAAGCCCCAAATGATGATAGAGACATACACGCTTTGGGTGATTGAGAACCGATTGATAAGGAAATACCCGTCTTAAGATTTTGAGGACCAGTCGTACTGCCCTTGCATTTGGATATGGTCCAAAATAGAAAGAACTGGCATCATCCTCTCTTCGTGATAAAAGTATAAGAGGGTATTTGTCTTTTATAGTAATGCGGATATACAGATAGGATTTATTGTCTACCAGTCTGATATTGTACTTAGGTTTGAATCTTTTGATATAAAAGGCTTCAAGTAGAAGTGCTTCAAGTTCTGTCTCAACCAACGTAACTTTTATTTTATCGATATGGGAGATAAGTGCCCGGGTTTTCTGCTCAAGTAGATGACTATTGGTAAAATATGATGAAACTCTGGATTTTAAATCAACTGCTTTGCCAACATATAAAGGACGTTTGTCTTTATCTAAAAAGACGTATACGCCCGGATCTGATGGTAATGATAAGTATGAGGAGCGCGAGTATAACAAAACTAATACCTCCTGTAACTGCAAATCTATTCAATACGAACGGAGTTACTTTTATATCCTGTGCAATTGTTCTATCTGCCAAACGTATTGTAAAACTCTCATTCTTGTTTGTCAAAAATGAAGTATGGTCAAAGCTTACAGGAACATTTGCATATCCAAAAGGCGGAATGGCAGGAATTCTGATAACCTGTGTATGAGGAAAAAGTGTATTAGACATAAGCCCGAGTGTCTGGTCAGCAAATACGCTGGTACCTACATTTCTGATAGTCAAAGTCCCGCTTATTGGAAAGCCGGACAGGGTAACTTTGGGAAGATTGGATTCAAGCTCTATATTTTGTTCATTTAGTGGTACTACATCACCAAAACCTATATTGACATCTTTGCTGTCACTAAGTCCTGAAACTTTATATCCGCCTGCAGGTATAGGATATTCACTGTTGAGACCCTTGATTACAAATGCGAAATGATCAAAATCCATAGTATTGAAATAATCAACTCCTCCGGTTGTATTGTCCCATGTCGGATCGACCATTATCCACGTGTTTCTTGCAGTATCATAATATTCAGGCCAGGCATGCAATATATCTTTCACAAGAGACAAAGGTCTTTGTTTTGAGTTTTCTGTAGAAGCAAACCCGTCTACTTCTCTTGCCGGAATACCTGCAGCTCTGGCAAGTGTAATAAATAAATCCGTAAACTCAAGACAGACGGCAGAATCTGGTGACTCTAACGCGGCCACTGCACCAAGCCGGGGTTTATTATCGGTAACCCGTGAGAAATCGTAGTTGAGAGTTTTGACAACATAATTAAATATAGCATCTGGAGTTTTAAGTTCCCTGGCGAGTTTTTGAATTTGTGAGTCTGCTGTCTGCCAGTAATTTTGACTTTGTAGATATAATGCCAAATCTTTTTGCGATAATGGCTGTTCTTTTGGTGTCAGAGATAAAACAGCTTTACCTTCAGTAATTACATCCAGTTTTTGAGAAGGTGAAAGATAATACTGTGCAAGCCAGTTTCCGTCATTATCTACTGTGACATTAACCGGTTTGGGACTTATATCTCCGATAAAAACTTCCTGATAATTGGTTGAAGGCGGCAATGCAATTTCTGTGTGAATTGGGAAAAGATTTTTGTTGCTTAAATGATACAGAAGTCGAAATGTATAGACCTGTTTATCACCAAACGCAATAGATATTCCGGATTTTCCAAGCATATCTTTAGTAAAGGAAAGCGTGTTGTTAGTCTGGGCCGGCTTGATATAAGTCGGATTACCAAAAGAAAGTGGTGTTTTCACATTAACATTAAAACTGTGAAAGCTGTCTGGATTAGCAATACCCGGTATATTTATCTCCCATATTTTGCCGTATTGTTTGGAAATATCCGGTGAATCAAAAGTAAGAGTAAAAGTAAGCTTGCTGCCAAGACCTACTACTTTTTGATTGAAGAATAATTCTATTGAGTAACCATCACTTGTTTTATGCAGAATCGGACTCATTGGACCACCTGCATCACTTGCCTTTACATTGACTATATTGTTAAATCCAAGCTGTACTTTGTAGGATGAAGCATAGTACTGACTCGTCGTATTGGTAAGAGTGACATGCAAAGTCACATTGGTCAAACCATTCTCCAGTACAGAATAATCTACACTATAATCAGTTGAAAAATTCTCAAGTGCATAAGCGTGAGGAGTGAAAAAACTGGTAAGAATTGCAAAAAAGAACAAAAAACAGGCTAGTATTGAAAATGATTTTTTTACGAAACAATACACATGCTTATTGTAGTATATTTTAGACAATTTTTCCCATCAAAAAACGCGTTGAACAGAAAAAAGGTGAAGTCATAATACCTGGAAATAGCTTGAAGGCCGGAAGTGGCGCGCTTCCTTGCGCCACCCTTCCAGAGTCTTAACTCTCCTTTTGTTACTCTATCCAACGCGTATCCTTGCGTTTTGTTTGTTGCGGGTTACTGGGTCCCAGAATTTCCAGAGACTCAATAACGTCACCCAACCTCGTCAAAAAACCTGAACGATTAAATTGACGGGTAGTTTTGAGCCACATCTGTCGATTCGCATCATGAAACCATTCCCCCCTTTGACTGACCGCCTCTATGAGGCGATATGTTTCCTCATTGGTGGAGAGCATCTGCTCATCCAGCAAAGATTTTAGGTCATGGACCGCTTCAATGAATTGTGGTCGAAATTTGACCATAAACCAAGTCTCCGGGGACAGCTCTATGACGAGTCTTACTAGATGCCGTCTCTGCACGTGTGGTCTCCTTTGTTGTGTAATTTTACTAACTGGGACACACTACGGGTTTGTACTATATGGTAATGCCAGACTAACCAGGGCAAGCGTCGCCTGGTAAAGATCTAGAAGGGTATCAAACTTTAACCTCTTTTCCTGTACAGCGTTTTTCGCTTCGTCAAGTAACTGCTTGTATTGTTCGTATTCAGGGGTGTTTTTCAACTCCTGATGAACTTTCAAAACCCTGGAGACGTGACCCTCACATAGTGCAACTCTGCGCGCCATCTTTTCTTGAGTCATCTCAATGCTCCTGTTCTTTTTTCTGCCTACCCATAGGCAGAATCATATTTTCCAGTTATTGAAAAATAAAATACTACCTATGAAATTGACAGTAAGAAACAAAATTTATTATTCCGCAACAAAAATTTCAAAGATCTAATATTTTTGTCATCCTCCCCGATTTAATCGGGAATGACATCTATTCAAAAATTTCCACCCAAGCCGCAAATGGTTTGAGGTATTTTTGAGCTTAGTGAGTATATCAAAAAAGAGGAGAATTTACAAACTATGGGTTATAATAATTTTTTTAGAAACATTCCTGTGTAGGAGTGAGGATTGTCAGCTATTTCCTGCGGAGTTCCTGTTGCAACTATCTCTCCACCTTTTTCTCCGCCTTCCGGACCCAAATCTATAATATAATCTGCATTTTTAATTACATCCAGATTATGCTCTATTACAATTATAGAGTTCCCTTGATCAACCAGCTTGCGAAGTACTATCAGTAACTTTTCCAAATCTGCAAAATGAAGTCCTGTTGTCGGCTCATCCAGAAGATATAGAGCATCTCTACCTTTTTTGGAAAGCTCTGTTGCCAGTTTGACTCTTTGCGCTTCTCCTCCTGAAAGTGTTGGTGCAGGCTGACCCAACTTAATGTAGGACAAACCAACATCATACAAAGTCTGAAGTCTATGTGCAAGTCCTGGTACAAACGAGAAAAAGTTAAGTGCCTCAGCAACACTCATATCAAGCACATCTGCAATAGTCTTGCCATTAAACAGGACTTCCAGCGCTTCACTATTGTACTGTTTTCCCTGGCAGATTTCACATGTTATATAGATATCCGGCAAAAATTGCATTTCAATTTTTATCTGTCCTTCTCCCTGGCATGCTTCACATCTGCCGCCTTTGACATTGAATGAAAATCTTCCAGGTCCATACCCCCGGAGTTTGGCTTCTCTGGTACTTGCAAAAAGTTCACGAATATAGGCAAAAGAACCTGTATAGGTTGCAGGATTACTTCGTGGAGTTCTGCCAATTGGAGATTGATCTATTGCAAACACATGACGGATATACTCATGTCCTGCAAGTCTTATAAATTTTCCAGGTTTTGTTGGATGATAGGGATTCTGCATTTGCATAAGCGCGTGGTATAAAATATCATTTACCAGAGTAGATTTCCCGCTGCCTGATACTCCCGTAACAACAACAAGTTTATTGAGAGGAAAGTCAATCGTAATGTTTTTTAGATTGTGTTCCGAAGCACCAATAAGCCGTAAAGAAACGTCATTGCGAGTCAAGCGTGGCGAATAGGCAGCAATCTCCCGGGGATTGCCCCGTCGTTTCTGCAAAGCAGCACTCTTTGCAATGACGGATGAACCATCTGTTTTTCCAGTCTGTATCCTTCTTCTTCCGGATAAATATTCACCAGTCAGTGAGTTTTTGTTGTGTTTTATTTCATCTATTGTACCCTTGGCAATGACATTACCGCCGGATTCTCCAGCTCCCGGACCAAAATCAAATATATAATCTGAGGCTTCCATCGTATCCTGATCATGTTCAACAACAAGTACAGTGTTACCCAAATCCCTAAGCTTTTTAAGAGTTTCAATAAGACGCGTATTGTCCCGTTGATGAAGACCGATTGATGGTTCATCAAGTACATACAAAACTCCGGTTAGTCCGCTTCCAATTTGAGATGCCAGACGAATGCGTTGTGCTTCTCCTCCTGCAAGCGTTGATGCGCTTCTTGAGAGGGTAATATATTCAAGCCCGACATCTTTAAGAAACGTAAGCCGCTGGGTAATTTCTCTCAAAATCATTTTTCCAATCTCTGTTTCTCTTTGTGACAGCATAGCAGGCAATTCTGCAAAGAACACAAGCGTTTTATCAATTGGCATATCAGCGACTTCTACAATTGATTTGCCATTGAGTGTTACTGAAAGTGCTTCTTTTTTCAAACGTGCTCCTTTACAATCAGGACAGACTTCATTGCGCATAAATTTCTCCACCTGTCCTCGCATGAACTGTGAGTCTGATTCGTTGTAACGCTTTTTAAGTTCCCCTCCAACACCCGGAAATGGTTCACGTATTGCTGTTTCTTTTCCCCATCTGTTCTCTCCTTCCACATAATATTCTCTATCTCCTGTTCCTTTGATAAGCAAATCTTTTTTCTCCTCACTCATTTGTCCCAAACGCTGATTAAGCGGGATGCCATTTTCTTCACAAAAGGTTTTAAATGTCCGTGAAAGCCATGTGTCATTGGTACTAAGGTTAAAAAACGGCAGGATACCGCCTTCATTGATTGAGAGATTGTTATTAAATACTAAATCTTTATCAATATTGAGTACTGTTCCCAATCCATCACAGGTTGGACATGCACCGTGAGGAGTATTGAAGGAAAAAATACGTGGTTCAACTTCATGAATTGAGACATTGTCAAAAGGACAGGCAAATTTTTCTGAAAACAGCTGGTCTTCTATTTTTTTGGGTCTTTCAGGGAGTTCAAATGACGCATCCTGTATGATGCCAACTGTCATCTCTCCATTGCCAAATTTAAGCGCCTGTTCAACATCGGTTGCAATGCGTGTTCTATCTGTCTCAGCTGATAAAACCAGTGTATCAATCACCACATCAATCGTATGTTTGTTGGTTTTTATCAGCACTACATCCTCATCAAGAGAATAAATTTCTTTATCAATTCGAACTTTTGTGTATCCTCTTTTCTTAAGACTTACAAAAAGCTCTGTATACTCGCCTCTTCTGTCTTTCACAAGCGGTGCAAGCATCATAATCCGTAAGGTTTTTTTACCTGCTTCTTTATGGGTATTTAATAAATTAAAAATAGATGTAACGATTTGTTCTTTAGATTGTCTTGCTATTTCCCGTCCGCAAATGGGACAATGTGGATGGCCAACTCTAGCAAAAAGAAGTCTCAGATAATCATAAATTTCTGTGACTGTACCAACAGTAGAGCGCGGATTGTGACTTGTGGATTTCTGGTCGATGGAAATTGCGGGTGACAAGCCTTCAATCAAATCAACATCCGGTTTTTTCATGGTTCCCAGAAATTGTCGTGCATAGGATGAAAGGCTTTCAACATAACGTCTTTGTCCTTCTGCATAAATCGTGTCAAAGGCTAAAGAAGATTTGCCGCTACCGGAAAGCCCTGTCAGAACAACAAGTTTGTTTTTTGGAATTTCCAGGTCTATGTTTTTAAGATTGTGTTCCCGGGCACCTTTGATGGTTAATTTATCCATAATTTTGGAGAAAGATGATCAAACATTATAAAGCATATTCAGAAGCAATACAACCGGTACTACAGCGCAGCATGTAGCAAATGGCAAATAGAATAATTGCCTGCTTTACTTCTCGAAAAAAAGCGTTGTATAATACAAAGGGAATAGAATGTCTAAAGTTTTTTATAAAGCGCTTGGACAAACAGAAATCTGGCCCAATCTCACTGGTATTTATCCAAGTTCTTTAACCTACGATGATGTCCTCCTTGTTCCTCAAAATTCAACTATCTCATCCCGTCAGACAGTTAATACAACAATTGAGTTCGGTCCATACACACTTACCAGGCCCGTTATTACCGCTCCAATGGATACTATCAGTGGTGAAACAATGATACGGGCACTTGCCAGCTTTGGCGCAATCGGTACATTACCCAGAGGAAATTTAGAAGTGAGAAACAAATTATGTAAAGAGTTTACAAAAGAGACCATTCCCTGTGTCTATGCTATTGGCCTTAAAAATGGTATGGAAGAGGCCAAGACCTTAGTTAAGAGCGGTGCCAAAATACTTTTGCTTGATGTGGCACATGGTGGACTCGTATCTGTAATAGAGCTGGCAAAAGAAATAAAATCCAGATTTAAAAAAATCTTTCTTATTGCCGGTAATATTGTGACATATGATGAGGCAAAAGCGTACGCAGAGTCAAATTCCATTGATATACTCCGTGTTGGAGTTGGTCCGGGAGGTCTTTGTAAAACCCGCATTGTCGCAGGAAGCGGTTTCCCGCAGCTGTCAGCTGTTTTTGAAACAGAAAGTGTCGGTTTGCCTGTCATTGCAGATGGCGGAGTAAAGCATCCGGCAGATGTAGCCAAAGCAATTGCAGCTGGAGCAACAATTGTCATGATGGGAAGTCAATTTGCAGGAACTGATGAAACACCAGGCGACTACACACTGAAGGGGATGAAAGTTGCCCGTGGCCAGGCATCAAGTGAATATATGAAAGACTCAGGTATTGAAACAAGTGAATTTCGAAGTGCAGAAGGAATAAGTGTAGAAGTCGCACCACGCGGACCTGTCAAAAACGTAGTTGATGAACTCATGGGAGGTCTAAGAAGTGCGATGAGCTATGCGGGAGCGCAAAATATAAAAGAATTTCAAAAGAAAGCGCAATTTGTATATGTTTCATCTGCTGCCAAAGACGAAGGCCACCCGTGGATAAAAAAGATTTTTGTATAACTCACATTTTGTCATTCAATTGACACTAAAATGTCAAATATTTCATTGAAAAATTCTTTACAATAGTAATTGTAAATCCTATAGCTTGACAATAGATGGCATAAACGGTAAGATTACAAGTTGAGATAGAAAATAATCATTATATGAGTCAAACCGAACAACCTACTTCACTTACACAAAAATCAATTATAGTAAAGAAACATACTCCTGAAGAAGTATTAGGACTTGAATATACACTTCCGTCATTAAGCCAAGAAGCAATGAATTTACAGCCAAATTCATTAAGAAACATGTTAGCTCCCAACGGAGAACAAACATGTGCACTTTCTAGTGGATATCCATGGACACGGGTATCTCATTATGGAGATATTGTCGGCTATCAATATCTTTTAAATCTTGAAAAAGGTGCAAGTGAAAAATTTGCAACTTATGGTCCTACACCACCCGAACCACAATTTCGTGACACGCTTCAACAGGTTTTGAAAAAAGATGGGATAAATGTATCAAAAGAACAGATTTTTATATCAGGTGCTGGATCTCAAAATCTTATCGATCTTTCTATGCGATGTCTAGTACAACCTCATGAAACCACAGTACTTTTGCAAGATCCTTACTATGCCGGTGCGCAATCTGCTATCTATTCAAGAGAACCAAGAAGTGTAGAAGCAATTCCAACAAAAGAAAGCGGCAGAATAGATTTAGACGCATTAAAAGATTTGGTTATTCGAAGTAAAAAAATGAATCCAAGTGTTGTTGCGTACTTTAGTACAGACAATGCAAATCCTACTGGTAGTAGCTGGACTCCTGAAGAAGTAGATGGAGTTGCTGAGCTGGCAGAAAAATATGGAATTTGGCTTATTAATGACTTGGCTTATAAAAGATTACATTATCAATCACCAGAAGGAGAAAAAACACCATCTCTTCAAGAAAAGGCACCAAATCATACAATTACAATTCGTTCTTTTTCTAAAGAAGCTACTTCTCCTTCGTCACGTATCGGATATATTGCTGTTCCGCCTTTAAATAATCTTCCTGAAAAATTCTTATTGGCATTACAAACAAATATTCTCTATGTGCCTCAAGATAGACAATTGGCTCATGACTGGTACATAAAAAACAAATTTGATTCCCATATTAATGACGTGTTAATACCTCTTTATGATACTCGTACTCAGGAGTTAGACAGAGCTGTCCAACAATACTTTCCAGAAGGCACAAAACTTTTAGGAAATCCAGACCATCGAGGAGGTATTTTTAGAATGACTGAACTATCAGAAGGATATGACGTTACAAAACTTATTGAACCTATGTTTGAAGATACTGGAGTTCTTATATTACCTGGTTATGATTTTACTGTAGGCGATGAAAAAAGAAAAAGAGAAGTTGGAGGAAGACGCATACGTCTTGGAGTCGGTATGACAAGAGCAAGCTCTGAGATTCCACAGAAAGAAAGAGAACATACAATTTATATTGCTGAAGGTATTCGAAGAGCTGGAAGTTTCCTCAAAACTAATCGACCTTGATATTTTTTTATCTGAAACTTAATCCAGGATCGATACCGGGATCAAAAGGAATTTTTGTTTGTTCATCTGTCAGAAGAAAACGCTGGATTTTATAGCCGTTTGGAAAATGGACTTCACTCTGTGGTTTGTCATTAATTTTGACTAAATTAATTCTCCACCAATCATCTTTCATAAAAGGATTGTCAGGCGGAGGAGGAGCAACGACAAGATAGGTAACTGGTTTTTTTTTAAAATAATGAGCGTCTATAGATTTATATTGTTTCCCCGCGTAGGACATCGCATACTTTTCTCCATACGCTATCACATCTGGTGAGTAGACAAAATAACCAAAACTTTTATCATTTGACGTATAGACTTTTTGTGCTACTTTGTATAAAAATTGCCATGAATCTATATCTTTGCCAATAATTGCTTTTGAAAGTTGTGTTTCATTTATAGCGCTCATGGTATTAAGGATATAGAGGAGAAAAAAGAAAACAAGAAATACTTTTTTAAATCTGGATGTGACAAAAGAACAAAAAATAAGAAAAACAAACGGGAAAAAGGGATAAAAGTAAAAATAAAGAATTGGTCCGCGATTGATAAGACTTAGTACAAAAAATCCAACATAAAAATAAAGAAAACTTAGATAGATAAGTCGATACTTCTTGTCTTTTAGTTGAAGACCGATGAAGAAAAGAACTATTACAAAAAGAAAGGCATTTCTATATCCTGGGTCAACTCGCAAAAGTTCAACACCTGTCATCATGAGTTTAAATCTGTCATAGGCAAGTGCAAGATAACTAATACTGTGATTGCCGCTTTGGGGTGATAAATAGCGAAGAACCGAATGAAAGAGAATAAACTGATGCCGCAAATCAAAAATAATATAATTGGCAAGAGTTATAATTACAAAAAGATACATGAATGGATGGAAAAGTAATGTAAGTCTTTTTTTACTGTCATTTTTGGCCACAACAGAACGAATAGATGCAATCGTAACAAAAAGAAATGACAACACAATAAGCGGTATACCAATTGCCATTTCAAATTGGATAATAAACCCTGCAGTTATGATATGTGCTATTAAAAATCTGAGTTTTTGTGTTTGTATATATCTCACAAAAAAGAAGAAAAATAACGGTAAAAGAAACAACGCGCCATGCGGGTTGATAAGTCCTTTAGCGTGAAAAGACATATACAAAGAATTCATAAGTACATAGAGAATTGCAGTTTGTGTATCAAATAATTTTTTCGCGACAATAAAACTCAAAGCAAGAAAACACCCGATAAGAAAAACCCAATTCCATCCAACTGCCACAGGATTGCCTTTGCCCAGTACAAAGGCTGGATAATTAAGATAAAGCCACACTGGACCATGAAAAAGTCCTGAGACACTGGACTTTGGACCAATAAGCACAATCTTTTTCTGACTTATCTCCTGATAGAGCAAAAAATCTCGGGCAATATCTGATCCAAAATTGATATCCTTATGCAATACATACCACGAGGCAAAGAACAAATTCAAACCAATAAGAAGAAAAAAAGTGAGGTATAAAATAGCCTTCATCATATTTGCATATAGTATAGCATCTAATAATAAAAGATGTGACTCGACAACACCACAGTATAGTTTATAATATGGGTATGTTGCATGAAGCCGTTATATTCGTATTTTATGATACAAAAACGAAAAAAGTATTATCAGAAAGACGACTGCCAGATGCCAAACGGTACCCAAACCAGATAATTTTCCCATCAGGTACTGTGGAAGACAAGGAAAAAGATGATGTTTCCAAGGCACTCCTGCGGGAGATACGTGAAGAATTAGGAGTAACACCAACCATATATGCAGAACTAAAAGAGACGGAACCTTTTTTTGATACTCAAACTGGTGACATCCTGCTTCATCCTTTTGTTATTATCAAGTGGAAAGGACAATTACCCAAAACCGTTCTTGATAAAGGTAATCCTCTTATCTGGCAGACATTGGAAGAAGCAGCACACTCTCCTATCAAATCACGAAGCATAATAGTTGAACGAGTGAAAAAATATCTGGCAGGGAAATAAAAATACAAATTAAAGAGTCAGTCCTGAAAGCTCTCTCAGAAAAAGGTTATAATCAAGCTCATTTACCATCCCATCATCATTTAAATCCGCTGCTGTTTTATCTGTACAGGATGCAGTATCTGTTATATTGTCAAAACAACTCATAAGTATCTGATAGTCCATAATATCTAGTTTGTTATCATTATTGATATCACCATTTACCAGATATACTGGTGGGATTGTATTGTCCTCTTCAGAATTCCGTGTATAAGAAATAGTTTTCTCCAAAAATCCTTTTTCTTTAATAGTGAGAGTATAGTTTCCTGTTTTTACATCGTGAGCATCAATGCTTCCTGTAAAGTTTCCATTTGTTATATCATAGGTCATAATAGTGTTTTTGGTAACAATAGGTGTTGTTTCATCAAGAAAAAAAGAGAATGTGATTTGTCGACTGGTATGCACGGGAATTGGAGGTTGACTAGCACTTGGACTGGCATTTTTGTTATCTCCTCCATTTCCAATCCCGTGAAGATAGACAGTAAAAGATATTTTCTTGTCAAAATCTTTATGCACTGCTTTATCTGCATAGACACTCTTTCCGAAGAAAAAAATTGATGCGAGAAATAGTGCAAAAATACTTAAAATGGAAAAAACTTTTGTCATACGAACGTTTTGTATCCTACTCCAATCATGAGGTATCGTCAAGTAGATATATTACACAAGTAGAATTTGCTCAGAGTTCTTAAGAAATTTTTCTGATATTGGTAATTTATGTCCTTTGATAAGTGATCTCATTTTCTTTTTTACCTCAGCTATTGTTTTTTCTTTTTCAGAAGGATTCATTTCTCTTTTAGTTAGTTCCATAAGAGTTTTTATGTAATACTTTGTGTAGTAAGATGTAGTTGCATCAAATTTTCCAAAGTCCTGCTCAAGTACATCGGTATTGTTGAATTTACCTGTCAGATTTACCTGTTCTAATCCTATTTGTTCAGATAAAGTCAGGTGTTTTATTGTTTCTGTTTGTTTTCGTATCGCTTCTTTTTGTTTCGTAATATTCTCCATCCATGTACTAAAACATGTATCAATAGCATCCATAATATGAATTATATCAATCCTTGCAGGAAGAACATATATGGTATCCTTGCTATGATCTGATCTACTAGAGATTCTTACCTGTATTCCACCACCCTTTTCTTTTTTGTAACGCACAGTGTACTTCCCGCTTGTATGAACGATATCAACTTGCTCATCTGTTCTGGCAAATGGAACCTGCCGGTACTTTACAGGTATCTGTGCATGATTTTGAGAATTTTTTTCAGGAACGTAAAGAAGTGCTGGATTGGCTGTAATAAGTATACCTTCTTTGTCTATATCTTTTTGCATATTTGTATCAGATGTACTTTGATATGCTACTTGCATATCAATCTTTTTGCCTTTTGCCACATCATTCCAATTAAGTTTAAGTCCATGGGCTGAGATAGAAATACTATCCGGATTCCGCAAATTTTCCGGTAACACTGATTTCATAACTCCATCTATTTCAACAAGTGTCTCACCGTCAGATTCCCTGGTAATTTGTATTTTGCCAATTTCCTTTCCTTTCAATTGTTGTCCAAAAAAATCATATGTTAGCTGTTGTTTTGCCAATGGATGAAGTTTATATATACCCATCTCAACGATTTTACTTTTGCCAACGGTAGTACGGCCGAATTTGTATAATAAACCGCTCTCTGCGATAAAGGAAATTGCCTTTGCAGGCTGGTTTTCCTGTACAGGTAAATTCTTCTTTTCAATTTCTGTCTCAAGCCCTTTCAAATTTCTCCCAAACGGTTGTTTAGAAATAATAGTAATAGCCTGCAAAATGTCACTTTGGAAAAAGTTAGCAGTCCGTGTTAGTATTTCATCCGTTTTTCTTTTGACATATCCTGCAAGTTTGCGTTCTTCTCTCTTTTCTGTATTTTCAGGATAAGAAATTATATTCAGGATTTCTAAATGAGAAACAAGCAATTTATATGCCTCATTAGTAAGATTTATCCCCTCTTCCCTGGTAATAAGTGGAACAAACTCAGCATTTCCGTTAAGCAGTACTATATCTTTTAATTTTCCAGTCAGTTCTTCATAGTCCAATTCATACCCAAGTAATCCTGTAAGTGAATCAGCAAATTGTGTATGATCAATAGGCTGTTTTCTCCGGCTTTCCTGTCTTTTATGTGCAAGTTCAAGGATTGCAATTTTTGTATCAGTATCAAGTTCTGTTTTTGCATGATATGCCCTGTATGCACCCTGACTTATATCTTTTTGAATACGAGTAAAAAATCCAATTCGTTGCCATCGTTCCTGAAAGCAATTTTGTATTGTGTGTTGAATATGTCTATCTTTCACTGAATCAGCAAGATGGCGAAGATAAGTATACGCATTTCTTCTCTCACCATGAGAAGTAGACCCATATTCTACTTGCCGTGTAATAAGAGTAACATAGCGCTCAAGTTCTTCCGGACTGTCTTTATGAACCTCAGCTTCTTTTATTGAACCGCTGACCCGCTCTATCCAAGGCATAGATAGCTTGATTATACTCATGTCTCAACCAAAAATCAAAGCTATAGGTTTAAAGAGCATCTTAACAAATTAATGCCTGTTTTTTACCAAAATCTCATCAAGTCATGATATTATAAATTATGGCAAAGGTAAAAGAGCGTTCTCATCATTCTCTCCATGCTCATGCAATTGGCATGATTATGCTCCTCACCATTCAATATCTTCTTGGAATTTTAACCAATTTATTTGTACATTTTCCGGAGTATGAACATGGTGGACAGCTTTGGGTATTTGCCTGGAAACAAATTCCTCTTGCGCTTCATATCATTGTCGGGATACTTCTCTTATTCGGGACAATTGCATTAATGATACGTTCTTTTCTACAAAAAGACAGAACATGGAGTATTGCGTCAAGTATTGGAGGAGTTTCTGTTCTTGGAGCAGTTATTGCAGGCGCAGTATTTATCCCGACACAAACGGAGAGCTATTCATTGATAATGGCATTTACATTCCTTATCGCTCTTTTTTCTTATTTTTGGGGATTATATAAAACAAGAAACACATAAGCTTATTTTTCACACCCGTAATGTCTGTTCTGAATTTTTCGAACTGCCAAAGGATAATTTTCTTTTTTTGGAGGGATCTTACCTGAGCATATATTTTCTTCTGTTCATGTTGTTACTACATTAATTGCATGGATAAGCATTCTTATAAATTTTTCTGATTGCCCGTTTGTAAAAGGTAATTTCAAACGTCCGAGTTCCTGTTGAATTTCTGGAATTAAAGGAGTTTTATCATGTCGTTTGCCGGTATGTGCTGCTATTATTACAGGTAATAACTGATGCGGGTATTCCCAATCCAATTGCTCAATCCTGGGATTTAGACATACAGTTCTTGTAATCGTTTTATTTGTCCACCATAATTCCAGCTTTTGCTGTGCAGGAAAAGAACTGACGTTAAATTCATCTCCTGAAGCCGGTTCGTATTTCTCTTGAAATTTAGCAATTATTACTCTTGCAGGGGTCATTTCATCAAGAAAGTTATCTTGAGGAAGTTTCTCCCGTTTAGTACGACTTTGTATAAATCGTTCCAGCATAAAGAGTCAGCAATAATAATATGATACTTAATCATACCACATCAATGGAAAACAGGGTATTATGGCCTATAACAAAAGGGGCAAATTATGATATACTTTGTATTCCATGGGTAAACATGAACATGAATTATTACGGGAATCGCCTGAGTGGTATCTAAACGAAATCAGTAATTATATAAGAAAAACGTATCCTCTGGTAAGTACTGATAGAGAAGTTGAAATGTATCGTAACGGAAAAGCAGCCTATGTATCTTTCTGTACAAAATACAATACCCGGGAACAACAAAGTAGATTATTTTCTATTCTTGATATTGCTTTAGCAAGAGGCCAGGATACACAGGATATTGCATTTGCACAGCAAGCAAGTCAAAGAAACAGAAGTTTTTCTGACAGTGGGAATGAATTAAGACAAAATATATCAGGAGGAATGCTTTCAATGCAACAGCAAATAGATACCATACCTGTTACTACTGCAAAGGGCCAAATCAATGCTGAGATACATGACTTTGTAATAGAAGGAGAAAGAAGGCAAAGGTATCAACTATACCCTTCTCCTTTACGATTAGCTATAGAAATGGAAGATAAAGCGGGTTTGCTTTCGCTTTCTCAACAAGCAGAACAAAGATATGCTGCGAGAGTATTAAGAGCGTCTGCTTCTGAATATGGAGTACCATTCTCGATACTTACAGGTTTATATTTTGGTCTGCTTCCTGAAGATATCATCCGTACCTTTGATAATCCAAATGTCATTGAGGCTATATTAAAAGATAGGAAACAGAAAGAAGGACTGGATAGAACTATCTTAAAATCTATTAAATTTCCTCATGCAAACGAGCCCGTACAACTAAATATGCTCGAAAATATCCGTAACATTATAACAGTATCTACAGAAGAAGGAGTAAAACCAAACTATTCAAATGATGCATTCGGAGATGCGTTAAATCGTTTTACAGGAGATTATTTTTTTGATTTACGGAATCCGATGCTCTATCAGCTTATACAAACGAAATATACGGTGTATCCTCAAGCACGATTTAGAGGTCTTGACGAAATTGCACAAACTCAGGCTTCAACAGATTTTATAAATCCTCCACGAGCAGTCTACATTAATAAATATTATGGTGATAAAGCAACTACGCGGATTCTCCAATCCCGTTATATTTACGACATTGAACCTGTTACATATGAATTTGAAGGGTTATTGGAGAGAAAATAACATGCAAAAAGTACGTCCAATCTCAGAAAGTGAAGAGTTAGAAACACAACGGGCATTTCTGGATAAACTTCTTACTACTCACCGATGAGAATTCTCTTCCCCATGCACCTGGAGCGTACAGCGATACAAAATTTTCACAACCCAGCAGGATTTCGGAACTGAACAAACACCTTGTCCTGAATATATTTGTGGTACTAATAGTTATACACAATTTAAACAAAGGGCAGCAGAAAGTAAAAAAATTGACAGAGCAAAACGTCAAAAAGGAGATTATGTCGTGTATTTTCGAAGGGAAACGCTTGATGCTTCAAGTTTTGGACATATTGCTTTTGTCACTGACAATAAAGAGCTTCTTAGTAAAATCAGCCCAAAATACCATAGCCAATTAGTACTTCTTCCAAAAATATATGGACTCATTTTTTCTAGTAAGATCTGGCAAAAAGCTTAAGTGACCTCATATTATCGATTTATTAGGATTCTCTCCGGTATGTACACTTAAAAATCCGGCACTTGTTTTAAAAACTCATTAGGAGTTA
>CAZSWA010000008.1:0-63080 GCA_964610465.1 uncultured Gammaproteobacteria bacterium
CTACTCCTGTTGCCTCTCTCTCTGGCAAAACCTCCTTTGCTTCTCTTGTGGTTGACAATTCAGGGGTTGGTGATCTCTTTACTGCCTCCTCTTCTGGCTTAAACAGATTTGTCATTACCCAAAATGGCAATGTGGGGATAGGAACCACTACTCCGACCACTCTTTTAGATATAGAACAAACTCTCAACGGTACAATACAAGAAAAAATTATCAATAATAGTACTGGAGCTCAAGCCAATGCGCAATTGCAAATCACAAACAGTGGAGGAAATGCATTATTCTTGACACAATTTTCTAATGCAAATGGATCAACCTGGAGCGGTCTTAGCCAAGCAAATATGGCAAGAATCCGTAGTAATACTGGTAACGCGTACCTTGTTGTTACCACATCAAACACTGCACCTCTTGTTTTTGGTACCAATGATATAGAACGAGGAAGGTTTGATAGTTCAGGAAACCTTGGTATTGGGACTACTTCTCCCCTTGCTACATTAGATGTCAGAACAACTTCAGGCACTACTCCTGCTGCTTCTGTCTCAGGTGCTACCTCTTTTGCAGGCCTGGTGGTTGACAATTCAGGGGTTGGTGATTTATTTACTGCTTCTAAATCCGGTGCAACAAAGTTTGTAATTGGTAATGACGGTTCTATAAATCTCTACGGCGGAGCATCTGGATCTATAGGGATTAAAGCTCCATCAAGTCCGACAAGTTACACTCTTACTCTTCCAAGCAGTAACAGTACAGGAACCCAGGCTCTTACGAATAATGGGAGTGGCGTATTATCCTGGACAAGTGTTGCAACAGGTACTAATCCATGGGATCTCGCTAACATGGCAATTATTCCCAAAGACAACCAGTATGATTTGCTGCTTGGTGCAACTGCAACAAGTTCTGCATTGTTTTCTGTAACTCATATGGGTTCTGGTACACCCGTTGCATCAATTGCTGCCGGAACCAATAATCCAGCTCTTTCAATTGATGCCAATGGCAATATCCAAACCTACAAAGCAACTACACTTACCCTTGGAGGAAGTAAGACTGGCAATATCTCATTTAATTCTGCTGGAACAACTGCAATGACAGTTGCTGGAGGCAATGTAGGGATAGGAACAACTAGTCCGTATGGAACAGTCAGTGGCTTTACCGGTGGTGGCTTACAAATTGGGAATGTGAATACTAACGCAACACCAAAAACCTTATTCTTAAGTGATATGAGCAATGCTACCAATGCTGGTCCTCAGCTTCTGGGTAACTGGAGTGGCAATGGGGTCTGGGGACTTGGAGTGAGCAACAGTAGCAATGCTACCTATACCCTTCGGCTTGGTGCTGCTGATACATCAGCTGGTACCTGGGCTACCAACCAAGATGGCTTTAAACTGCAAATTGGTGGTTCAGGTTCAAATGCCACAGCTCTTGGAACGCTTGACCTTCGGGCTGACTCTGGCACTCTCCCTGTTGCTTCTATCTCTGGGAAGACTTCTTTTGCAGGAATGGTAGTTGACCAATCAGGTGTTGGTGATATTTTCACTGCTTCATCTTCTGGTCTTACAAGGTTTGTTATTGATATGAATGGCAATTTTGGTTTTGGTGGCAAACCAGCAACAAATCTTGACTTATCAGGCAATGGAACTATTCTTGCAACCGGTGCTGCACAGTTTAGCAGTTTTTCAGGAGGAGGACTGCAAGAATGTACCTCTGCAAATAAAAGACTTGTTTATCATGCTGGAACTAAATTATTTGATTGTGTAACAAATGCGAGCGCAATTAAATCATTCGTCAATACCAATACGGTAACCACGGTAAATAATGTGACAACTACCTACTGGACACAGGCCTTTGGTCCAAATGGAAGCGGTGCGAATAACCCTGCAACTCCATCTGCAGCACTTAACAACGTTGCAGATTCTATCCTCATTCAAGGTACTATTATTCTTAATGTTGCTGCAAACAACAAGTTTACCTCACTTTCAATATGGGCTAATACAAATGGTACCCAGCCTACCTGTGGCACAACAACTACCTCTAATTTCAAGGTTGGAGGTGACCTCGGTTCCTTCGGAGCTGGTAGTCCGGCTACGATTACCTTCAGTTTAGTAAACGCTCCAGGTACAGCAAATGTCATGTACACAGTCTGTTCAACAGCATCAAATGATACAAGTGGCTCTATCAGCCGTATCGATATGCAGCTTCAAGAGGTATCTACCTCCGACTTGGCTGAGGTGTATCCAACCCTTAATACCAACCTGCAACCTGGAGATATCGTCACATCAGACGCGACAATGACCAGTGCTGTTATGAAATCAACGAAAGAAAATGATTCAGCAGCCATGGGTGTTGTTTCAACCAAACCAGGACAGATCATTGGAGGAAATGATATCCCAAGTGGTATGAATGCAGCATTAATTGCCCTTTCAGGTCGTGTTCCTGTAAAAGTTACCAGCCTTAATGGCACACCTCATGTTGGCGATCCAATTACGAGCAGTAACTTTCCAGGAGTTGGTATGGAACAAACTCAAGCTGGAAAGATAGTTGGCCGGGTGATTGAAGATGTAAATGATTGGAATGAGAATACCTGTAAAGTAGTCAATAGTCTTGATGATATAAATCTCCTTTGGCCACAGGATACAACTGGCGCCAATAGTGCTCATCCTTGTTTTGCTATCCCAACCAAAAATGTACAAGATGTTCCAGCAACTTATACCAAACCATACATCTTTGTTGGTAAAGTCATGATAAAAGTTGAAAACAACTTTAATACTCCAGATGTAGTGCTCAACGTAAATGCAGATGGTCAATTACAGATTCGACCAGGAAGTGAAGTGACGCCAGATGACTTGGCAAATGCAGATAGATATTACCTCATGGATAAAGAGAATAATATTATCACCAATTCCGAAGCATTCTCAGATGTCTTAGCAGCCAATGGTATCTTTGGCAAAATCACGGCAACTACAATAAACAGCAAAGCAGTACGTATTGGCAATGTAACTCTTAGTGCCACTGATTCAGGAGCACTTAGCTTTACCAATAATGATGGTCTTAAAGTTGCCTCTCTTGATACTATAGGCAATCTTACGCTGAACGGAACGCTTACCACTACTTCTGGAACCTTGGCAGTTGCACAGGATTATGCATCAACTGATACATCGCTTGAAGCAGGAGATGTGGTTACGATTGATACCAATGTAACAAGTTCTGTCACTAAGACAGCCAATGCCTATGATACGAAAATGTTGGGTGTGTATGCTGATAACCCAGCCTTACGACTTTCAGAAAAAAACAATAGCAAATCAGTTCCAATTGTCAGTACAGGAAAAGCATTAGTCAAAGTCTCAACTGAAAATGGTCTAATTCATAAAGGTGACTATCTTACCTCCTCCTCTACTGCAGGTGTTGCCATGAAAGCTTCTCATGCAGGAGAAGTCTTAGGAAAAGCGCTTGAAGACTTCACTGCTTCAGCATCCGGCAAGATACAAGCCTTTATAAATGTTGGTTTTGCTGATCCTCAAAATATCTTAGCGAATATGGTACTTGGCAATGATGGCAAATTGGTTGTTGCAAATGTCAGTACTAAATCTATTGCACTTGATTCTTCACTTCAGGTTGGCGAGAAAGAAGTCAATGGAACACTGAATGATGCACTGCTTACAATGAACGATAGTATTACTTCTACTCAAAATAAAGTAAATGGTATTGAACAAGATGTACTCGCATTGGCTGCAAAGGCACAAACAATCGATATGAAAGTTGATACTCTTACTACAGAGGAAACATCAAACTCTGCTCAAATTGCCCAGACTTCTGAAAAAGTTGCTTCAACTGAAGCAAGAGTAGCCAATCTTGAGTCAAACGGAGCATCTATTTCTTCCCGAATCAGTCAAATAAATGATGTCGCAAAACTTGCAATTGATAATGCCAATACCTTTAGCAGTAAAGTCGCATCAACTGCTGCCGATATCGCGAACTTAAGCAAACAACTTGGTGATTTCCTCTTCAATTTTAACAGTGCATCAGACTCTGCAACTGCTTTGCATCTGACTTCGCCTGATACGCTTATTGCATCTGAATCTGCATCTGGTGCCAATCTCAGTGCTACATCCAATGCCACTATTGCAGAAAACCTTACTGCCTATACCACTACAGTACAGGATACCTTCAAAGTACTTGGCACGTCCTATCTTAGCGATACAAGCATTGCAAGAAGTATAAAAGTTGGTGATACTTTCTCCATCTCACAAAATGCAATTAATGTAATAGGCACTCCTATAACTGATGGACAAACTCCAACTGATGGCATTCTCTACCTGCAGAATTCTCCACTTGCCAATCTTTTGGATATCTTCAGCGGCGCAGTTACGATTGACAGAAGCGGCACTATCCAGGCCAAAGGCGACATCAACGTTTCAGGCAACGCGCAGATTAAAGGAGATATAAAACTTAGTGGAAATCTGCAACTTGATGGCGCAATCACTATCGCTGCAACTGCAGGAGCAGAACTTAAAGCAAGAGACGTTCTCTATATCTCAGCTCCTGGAATTGTCAAAAAAGCCGATGCAACCCAGATTGAAACATCAGTCGTAGTTGGTATTGCTGCCAATGACGCACATGTAAATGATCAGGTCATTGTAATTATTGGAGGTAAAGCCAAAGGTTTTGAGAATCTCAAAGCTGGAAGTAGATATTATCTAGGAACAGATGGAAGTATTACTAGTATTATCCCGGCAAACTTCCTCAAAGCAGTTCCTATAGGAGTTGCTTTCTCTGATACTGAGTTAGTCATTGAACTTGCACCAGGTACGATTGGTGATGCAAGCTACAACAGCAGTCCTCTTGATATTACTCCAACTCCAATAAGTGATACAAGCAGTACTACAAATTAGAATAAACAATTTTCTTACCCAAAGTTCATAAATACTACTCTAGTGTAGTAAATTACCAATTGCCATTTGTCCTGTAGAAGCTGTATTTTTTATATTTTTGGGGTTCAACTAAATTACCATGTGAATGGAAAATCGCAATTGCATTGAGTAATTCTATATATCTAAAGTCTGTATATTTATTTATCTATCAATCTGAATTGACTAGCATAAATTATGTTTGTTTCTGCTGTTTATTATGTTTTATAAGAATTTTAACTGATTCCTTTTACCTTGAGAAAAAAGAAAGATTATCTTCAAGGAATCTTTTACTTGGAGTAAAAGTAACTTAAAAATTGCTGTAGCTACTCATTAAATCTTTTTCAGTTAAAAGAGTTCCGCCAATTTTTGTCATAATCTCATTTGCGGTTTTTAAGACCTGTTGAGGCTCTGAAGTATATTGGAGAGTTTCAAAGAGAATTTGATTATCTTTATAAAAATTATCTCCATATACTCTATCAAGAAGTGTCTCAAGTCCTTTTTCATTTTTTGTAAAATAGATGTCTGCCAAATCACTTTCGGCAATTCTATTGGTCATAGCAGAAATAATTTTGACAAATACAGGATATCCCAAATTCGTACTGGTATTTAATTGGTCCTTTATGGTTTGGCGCGCAAAATATTCAGTCAGACCTTCTTCAAAAAAAATATCTGTGAGCTTTTGCTGTTCTGAAATATAACTTACATAATGAAGATACTCATGAGTTACTGTTGCAAAAAAATCAGCTATCGTATGAGCGTTATTGGTATTAAGAACTATTTTTATTGAATCTTTTGGTTCAAAAACTCCTAACTCAAATGGGATGTTGCCTTTTGATACTTGTATAATTTTTTTTAGATTTTTAAAAAAGGTGTCATATGCAGTATAGGTAGCAAGTTGCTTAGTACCAAATGCAAGAAGGTCATTAAGTGAATTCGCATTTTCAGTTGTTTTCGAAATAGTATTCTCCCATTGACTACGCAAGTTTTTACAATCAGTTATTGAATATTGCGATCCTAAACACTGTTTATATTCATTATCTTTTTGAGAAACTTGTTGTTGAAATAAAATATTACTGTTTGCAAGTGTATCCTTTGTAGTTTGTATTTCTGCAGAGAGCGAGCTTATATTCTCATCAAGTTTTTGAATAGTTACATCAATTGCTGCTAGTTTTTTAAGAAAGTTACGCTGCCGATAGCTAACATATTCTGTGTTATTCATGATAGCAACTTTTGGGTATGATTTTATTAGCCTTCCCCAAAAATATTGTTTTATAAAAAGATACCCAATTACAGGACTTACCCTCTCCATATCATGACTATCAATAGCAGTAATAATAAGAGTATTATCAATAAGCAGCATACTTGCACTTTGCTTTTTTATTGGCAGTATTAAAAAGCTTGGGATAGATGATAGAATGTATTTTCCATATAAATTATCATTTCCACTTGCTGCAGTTGCGATAGCGGTAACTTCTTTACTAGGGTCATTATCTGCTGAAATGATAATTGGTGGATGATTGTTTGTTGTAAGATTCCGGACAATGCTAGGTACATCATTTTCAATACCTAGTATCTTAGGATTAAGATTCATAAGGAAAGCGAAAATATTTAATTCAAAAAACGCGATACAAAAAAGGAGCACATATGCCAGGAGAAATCCTAATGTGAGTACTTGAATACTTTGTATACTGGCATGAATCAGCTTTTTATGAAATGGATGCTGCTTCTCAAAGTATTTTGTATAGTGAAGAAGTGTTATGCCAAGAAAACCTAAAAGAAAGAAAAGTAAGTAGCGAACTATACTTGAAAGCTCTGTTGAAAAATATACTAAAAAAAGGTTTGTTGTTTTTTCAACTGGCAGATAATAAAAAAAAGAAATACTGATAAATAACGCGGTGATTCCTATTATAAGAAGGAGCATAGTTTCATTGGTATACTTATACTACACTTCGTACTATAAGAAAGCAATAAATGAATAACATTCTTGAAATTTAAAAAACAGTTGAGTTTTAAAAAAACATTCTTAAACTTCTTCAATTAGCGCGTTGGTGACTCACTTACTTGAGGGGTTTGAGATGGATATGATTGGGGTAATACTGCGTTTGGATTTTTCTTTACTGCAGCTGGGGTTGCAACTTGTGGCGGATTGTTAAGGTTCGGCACATTTACCTGAGGAAGGTTTGAATTCCGCAGAGCACTATTCGTCTGAGCTGCTGGGGCTTCTTGACCGCCTTGAGATGCGCTTCCTGTTGAGATTTTGGCTTTGAGATCTCCAAGAAGACTATTTGCAGTTTTATAATCTGGGCTATTGGTATCTTTTGAAAGCAAAGCTACTGTTTGATTGGCAACGACTAAAGCATTTTGTAAATCGCCTTTATCTCGTAACGCAATTGCTAAATTATAGTATGCATTGGCATAATCAGGTTTCAAGTTAGCTGCGTCAGTAAAGAATCGAATTGCTAAATCATAGTTCTTCGCCGCGTAGTAAATGCCACCTACATTTAAGCGCAAAACAGGATTCAATGGATCAAGTTGAATTGCTCTCCCATATGCATCAAGCGCAAACACTAACGCATTTTGTGCGACTCCTGTAATATTTCGATAAATTGATGCTAATACTTCCCAATTTCGTGAGGAGCGAGGACTTAATGCAGTACTTACTCTTCCTTCATTGATAGCTTGCGCAAGAAGAGTTTGTATAGTTTGCTTATCTTGTACGGTTAATGAACCAGTAGCAGATGCGTTTGTTGGACCTTTTTGAGCAACAATTGCATTGGCTAACGCAAAATTGGTTTGTGACATATCTACTCTATATAAATCAACTTGTGGGTTTAACGATTCAGCTTTTTGTAAATATTGGTAGGTTAATGTCCCACTCTTATTTGCTTGAAGAAGTGCTTGTCGATGATAATAGTCTGCTGCAACTACATTAAATGTAGTATACAAGGTAGGAATAACTATTATTAAATAGACGATAAATATGATGATGGGAAGAAGATCAAACTGCCTACTCGTAGTTGATGCTTTTATTCCCATAGACAGTTCCACTACTCTTTCTCTAATTGAACGCTGTGCTGCCATCATTGTTGCCAACATAAGCAAGGTAATAACCAAAGAAACTAAAGTAGTTGCATGAATGGCAAAGAGAATTATAGTAAGGAGCCCGGTAATCGCCAATGCGGGAAGTAACACATGAGTTGTATCCTGATGAGCATCAGAATTATCAAGTGAAAGGTTTCTCCAGCTGATGTTGAAAATCACAAGACATACTATTATAAGAGCAGAGAAACCAAGTATTCCTAAAGTACCTAATACCTGTAAGAATTCATTGTAGGCAGTATCAAATGAGAAATTCCAAAACTTCAAGAGGTTAAATTCCACTGGTTTATAGCTGGTGAAATCAAAAAGATAGGTTGAAGGACCAGTCCCTACAAAAGGTGCATCTCTAAATGCCGATGCAGTGATTTTCCAGGAAACAGCAAAAGGTAATTGGATCTCCTTGGGAAAGTTTGCTTCCATTTGTTGCAGTTTATTCAATCCTCCTGGAAATGGTACATATGCTAAGACAAGAACCGCACCTACTACTATAATTGGGACAAGAAATAAGGCAAATGTTCTACGCACTTGTTGAGGTTTTGAGACAAAGAAACAGAGTGCAAACACTATAAGAAGCGCAATATATGTTGAGAGAGAACCAATTAATGCAATTGTTATACCAAAGAGAATTGTTAAAGCCAAGGCTATTGGTAAAGGTAGATAGTCATTTTGATTGAGAATGGAAAGAAGCGGAAAAGGCAAAAGGAGTAATAAGAATGCGATAGTTGCAAAAGACGAACCAGTAGGAGTGAAGTTTACTACTTTTGCAAAATCAAATGGCAGGAAGAGCTGAAAGAAAGATAAAAGAGTAATAACCGCTACTAACGTCCCACTTGCATAAAGAATATAGATAAGAGATTTTATTCTTACCAAACTTCTTAAATGTGAAACTGCTACAAAATATAATAGTATATAGGTTACGAAAGAAACTGCTGAACCATGAACTCTTGGGAAGTTTCCATATATTGCGGCACTTCTTGTAGGACTAAAATAGGTCGAAACGATTATTATCGCCAATAAGAGTAAAAGCGGAATATCAAGAGGCGTTCTGACAATGGCAATTTTTCCTTTTACAATTGAAGAAAAAATCCAAAGGCCTAATATTACTAATGTAGTAACTAACAAGAAAATTAATTTTGGCATTTCAAAAAACTCAGTAGTTTGATTTAAGAAAAGAAGTGGAGTAAGTCCTGCAACTAATAAAAGAAGAAAAGAAATTGCATTATCTAGATAGATTGTAAGTTGGTTTCTCATAGTGATGAATCACAAGAGTTTATTGGTCCATATGTGACTTCAACAATTACTAATAATAGTAAACAAAAAGAGAAACTCTCGTCAATAGGCAATTTGCTTATGTATCCCTTGAAAACACGTGATTGAATTTAATATAATAGAGTTATGAATTCATTTTCATTTTCCCAATTCCTGAATCGTTTCCCTGATGATACGACATGTCTTGAAGAAATAAAAAAAGTACGTTTTCCCGCAGGTATTCATTGCATCATTTGTAACAAAATCACAAAACATTACAAACTCAAAGGAAGAACTGCTTATTCATGTAAAATTTGTCGTAATCAAGTATATCCATTAAAAGACACGATTTTTGCAAAAACTTCTACTCCCCTTCGTGTCTGGTTTTATGCTCTTTTTCTTATGACCCATACCCGATCAGATATTTCAATAAAACAACTGCAGCGCGAATTAGGAGTAACTTACAAAACTGCATGGAGAATGTATGCAAACATTCATATGCTTATGGAACAAAATAATGGAGATTTACTTGTAAAACCCGGCTGGCAAGAACGGAAATGGATATTTTTTAATACTATTGAATTCAAAGTGGTACAACGATCAGGAAAATGATTACAATTAACTGTTGACTTATAACTAATACTTATCTTAGCTACGTTTTACTGCCCGTTTTAATAGTTCAAAAAAATCTTTTTTGGCATCAGACCTTCCTCCTTTTTTGAGAAGCGCTTTTAATTTTTTGTCTTTGATGATGAGGCGTTTCTTCTGCATGCTGCGCTTATATAATATAGACACCAAAGAGAAGAAAGATCTTATTCCTCTTTGATTTGTAGAACTACTTTGCCTTTTGGATGATCCTTTTCAAGATGCGCAAATGCGTTTTTTACATCTGCAAAAGGGAATATCCTATCGATAAAGATTTTTACTTGTCCTGATTCTACAAGTTCTGTAAGACGGGTTAAACGCTTCGGAGTTGCTTCTGTACTTTGTCCAATTGTAGTTACTCCATATTTCCTGCCAAGTTCTTCATCTGGTTTTCCAGCCATAGAAACAAGTATGCCTCCTTTTCTCAAAACCTGAAAGGATTTATTGGTTGTTTCACCACCTACGGTATCAAATACCGCGTCAAAGTCTTTGAGTTTCTCTTCAATTTTTTCATTTTTGTAATCAATGGTCTCATCTGCTCCTAATTGAGCAGCAAATGTCTTGCCGTCTGTTCCCACTGTTGTTACCACATACGCATCTAAGGCTTTTGCAATTTGTATGGCAAAACTGCCTATACCGCCTGCTCCGCCATGAATCAAGATTTTTTGGTCTTTTGTGAGTTTTATAGTATCTTCCACCCCTTGCAGCGCACTTATACCGGCAAGCGGCAATGCTGCAGCCTGATTAAAATTGATATTCTTGGGCTTTTGAGAAATTTTGGTGACAGAAGCTGCTGCAAACTGCGCAAATGCACCAGATCCACCATTGAGTATTCCCGCCTGTCCATAGACTTTATCTCCTACTGTAAATTCTGTCACATCTTCTCCTATCTGAGTAATTACACCGGCAAAATCTCCACCCAATGTTACAGGAAAAGTGAGCGGTACATACTCCTTCAGATATCCAGCTTTAAGTTTCCAATCAATTGGATTCATACCCCCAGCGTATACTTCTACTAGCACTTGTCCTGTCTGAAGTATTGGTTTTTGAGCGTTTTCTTGTATATCGACTACTTCTGTCCCGTCATAAGAATTTATTTGTACCGCTTTCATACTGTTACAATACCAGACTTTCTGTCATTTTGTAAAGCAGTTACAAAAAATGAAAAGTGAAAAAAGTAAAAAGAATACAGATAAAGAAATAGACTTCTACGCATTTTTTTTATGCGTATCAGCATAAAAGCTCATTGCATCCCTCATAAATTGTGCAAATCCTTTGGCCTGCTTCTCATAGACTTCGGTAAAGCGCTCATCATCAACATACATTTGTCCAAGCCCTTTGAACATCTCGTAACTTGGGTCATAAAAATAATGTAGGTGCTGATAGAAACGGTCTATTTGTACTTGTACCTCTGGGCTTTTAAAAGAAAATCCTTGTCGCATAAGCTCTGCTGCCTTTTGTCTGATATCTTCAGCTTCTGCTTTGATTTTGTCCAGCTCTATTTTAGACATTTTGCCAACCCGCTCAATTGATTGTTTATAGGCATCAGTAGTACCCCAGCGTTTTTCTACTTCTTCTTTATGTTTTTGATATGTCGGGTCGTTAAATGCTGAAAATGTATCGTCATTATTCATAGTTTCACCTCCTTTTAGAGAATCTATCGTTTTGGTAATAGTGATAAGCAATTTCTCTATTCTTTTTTTCTTAAACTGCAAAAGTGTTTTTTGCTCAGAAAGTGCTGCAAGAGAATCAAAGCGCGGCGCTTGCATAATGTGTTTTATCTTCTCAAGTGGAAACTCCAGTTCTCTAAAAAACAGGATTTGCTGTAATTTCAATAATTCTTTTTCTTCATAGCATCGATAGCCATTCTCTTTTATAAAGGATGGTTTGAGCAACCCAATTTCATCATAGTAATGAAGGGTCCGAACACTCACACCTGCGATTTTGGAAAGTCTTTTCACTGTATATATCATACAAGGAGAGTATAAACTATTACGTTACGTAAATGTCAAGGAGATAAAATAACGAAGAGATGCACGATGCTACTCAAGTCGCTCGTATTTGTTGAGAAAAACCTGAATAATCTCAGTCAGTTCTCCTTCGTATATTACGATACCTGTAACAAATCTGATTCAATGCCATAAATAAACATCTGAGGAAATAACCTGTGGTTTTTGTTTGTCTTTATGCCATAAGATAAGGGTTAGTTTCTCATCTGTAATGCTAAAGTTGGAAACTGAAATAATAAGATATTGGTAAAAGGTAGCATATATACCTCAAATTACAAAATCTTTTACAAATAAAGTCTAGATTTATTCCTGTTCAAATGCTAAAATAGGCATGTGTTTATATTCCGCGATAGCTCAACGGTAGAGCAGGTCGCTGTAGCACTTTAAGATAATCTCAAATCGAGGTATACTTTAAGTATGCCCGAGAAGAGAACATATGCCCAGCGCCGAGAATATTTAATTCAAGCTGTTTCAAAAAGACGTAAACGTTTAAAAGAAATGGCTCTTAAATACAAAGGTGGTAAATGTATTTTGTGTGGATATAATCGTTGCTCTTCAGCATTGGATTTTCATCACATTCATGCAAAGAGTAAAGAGTTTGGTGTTTCTCTGGATGGATTAACTCGATCTTGGGAGCGCATCAAAAATGAATTGGACAAATGTATACTTGTTTGTGCTAATTGCCATAGAGAAATACATGCAGGCATATTGCAGCTCTCTGAAGTAATTCAGAGTAGAAAATGGGGTGAATTCAGGGAAGTCTTGGCAGTGCCGAAAGATAATCCTGAGCCAAGCTTAGCAAATGGTGTAAAGTAGCTAAGAAGGTGCAGAGACTATAGAGTGAGTAACCAAGCAATAAGCTCTAATCAGCGCCCCATCTCGCATTGCGAGAATGAGATAGTCCACGCTTTCTAGAAATAGAAAGATAAGTGTAACGACAAGGTTCTAGGTTCGAATCCTAGTCGCGGAGCCAAAGTTGTTTGAAATATTAAACTTCTAAAATATGCTTCACTGTGAGGATATTTTTACAATCTGTGAAATATCCAATTTCCCATTCGTCAACAGAATCGTATCTTCAAATAATATATAGTTTTCCCCTTTTGTGTTGTATGCTTTTCTACCGGCTTCGAAAACGATCGCTACAGCAGCTGCAATATCCCAGGGTTTGGTTTTAAAATGAATAAAAACATCCTTTTCCCCTTCTGCTACCTGCATGGTTTCAATTACCTGGCTTCCGAGTGTTTCAGTCGACATATGAATTTCTTTTTTCAAACGATCAATTACTATATTTGTAAGCTCAAATGCTTCTTTATCTTTGGAATATGTTGGACTGTAGATCAAAGCTGCGCCTTCTGATTTTTCAGTAGCTGAAACTTTTAGTTTATATCCGTTAACATAAGCTCCTTTGCCTTTTTCTGCATAATATATCTTGTGTGCTTGAGGCTGATAAATAATACCGGCATAAATCTGTCCGTCTTTTATAACACCCACAGACACGCCCCAGTTTGGGTTTCTTTTTGTTTCATCGTTTTCCAGATATCCTTTATAATAATTTCCTGTCCCGTCGATCGGGTCTATAACGGCAATTAAGTTATGTTCTTTATGACCAGATCATGAGTTTCTGAAGATTCCTCATCCAGGTAAGAAATTCCCGGAAATTCGGAAGATAAAGCCCTTTTTAGGATATCTGTTACTGCCTTGTCACCTTCTGTTAAAATATCTTCTTTTGAAGATTTAATTTCCGCATGAAGTCCTTTGGATCTTATGTCCAATGCCTTATCACCGGCATCTTTAATAATCTCCAATAAGTGACCATTGATAATTTCTCCTTTTAGATTATCTATAAGCGGAGGATTTTCATTGGACATGTTGAAATTATAACAAAAAAAGAGATAGTTTATTTTTAATTCTGGGAGGCGAGAATTCTTCCGACAGCTGCTGCTGTAAACATATCCGGTTGCTGGACTGCCTTTGTCCAGTGCACAAATTTACAACCTGATATCTTCTCACCGATCTTTGTGGTGGGATGAAGAAGATCTTTATCAAATGTATATTCTCTCTCCATCGGGTTATTAGTTTGGTTAGCTTGGATTATTTCAAAATCGTAAACTCTGACCCCATACGTATGAACTCCTTTACCCTTTCCAGTAACAAAAAACGTGCTATTTGGGTTCATAGGTTGACCCTCCAGTTCTTTGATCCTTTTTTCCAACGGTTCATAACCGGTTTCTTCTCCCAGTTCTCTTTTTGCGGTTTCAAAATGAGTCTGTCCCGGATCAAGAAAACCTCTCGGAACATTTAGGACTTTTTCAGGTATTCCGTCTGTACAGGTTGGCCTCACTTCTTCAACCATAGCAACGTATAACTGTCCGTCTTCATAATAATAAGGAACTGTTACCGCTCCTCCCCCACCCGGTTCTTTCAATACTGGTCCATCGTATCCTTCCGGTCTCTTGCCATAAGCTACCTCAACATTCATGTTCGGATTATAAATCCTAACGCTTTCCACCGGACCTTCGAATTCTTTTCCATTTATCTCAGCTTTCCAGCCTCTTTTTGCTTGCTCTTCTGGCTCAGGAGATATCGGAGTTACTCTATATTCCTGCGGTGCTTGTTCTGCTTCATTTCCATGACCTAATAATTCTGACATAAAATTAATATAATATACTTTCCAAACAATATCAACCGTCTTCAAACCGTATTATTCAGGGTAACTGCGTTATATTTAGTAATATACCCAGATAACACTAAAAATTATAAGATTAGTTTATACTTCATGACTCATCTTTTAGAACAATTATTAGTAGTGTCTGGATTAGAGGATATTTTTAGTTCAAGAGCTTTTAAAATACCAAGTAGGAGCAGTGAAAATAAACGCTAAGTAAGTTTATCAATTTTTGCGGCCATGATGAAATCATTTTCTGAAAGCCCTCCGACTGCATGAGTAAATAATTCTATTTGCACTTTGTTGTAAAATACATAGATATCCGGATGGTGGCCTTCTTGCTCTGCAATATCTGCTACTTTATTGACAAATACAATTGCTTCTTTAAAGTTTTTAAATTGAAACTGCCTTCGTAACTTATGCACCATACTTTGTCCACTATCTCGTAGTAAAATCCACTGAGGAATAACTGATTTGAGTTCATCTTCTTTCTCATCTGGAAGTGAGGGCATGCCTCCTTCACAAGGAGCACAATGTTTAGTCGTAAGTGTAGTAGTATCCATTCAGCCTAAATAATCCTTGAGTTTGTTGCCACGGGATGGATGGCGAAGTTTGCGAAGTGCTTTGGCTTCAATCTGGCGAATACGTTCCCTTGTAACGGCAAACATCTTGCCTACTTCTTCAAGTGTCTTTGGCCGTCCGTCTTTTAAGCCAAATCGCTCTTCAAGGACTCGGCGCTCTCTATCAGACAGAGTATTTAATACCTGGTCTACTTGTTCTTTTAAGAGTTCGCGGGATGCTGAATCAAAAAGGGTTGGGGCCGATTGATCATGAATAAAATCGCCAAGACGTGAATCTTCTTCATCTCCAACTGGTGCTTCAAGAGATGCAGGATTTTGGGAAATCTTAATTATCTCAAGTGCTTTGTCTGGATCAATTCCCAAAACCTTGGCAACTTCTTCAGGCATTGGTTCACGACCTAATTCCTGCATGAGTTTGCGTTGAGCGCGTAAGAAGCGATTGATATTCTCAACCATGTGCACCGGAATACGAATCGTACGCGCCTGGTCAGCAATTGCACGAGTTACACTTTGACGAATCCACCAGGTTGCATAGGTTGAAAATTTGTAGCCTCGTCTCCAATCATATTTTTCAACAGCTCGGATAAGCCCTTGATTGCCTTCTTGAATCAAATCAAGAAGTGACAATCCACGACCAATATATTTTTTGGCAATAGAAACAACCAAACGAAGATTGGAGTTGATAAGTTTTTTCTTGGCTTTCGTATCGCCTTTTTCAACCCGTTTGGCAAGGGCAATCTCTTCATCGAAAGTAAGAAGAGGAATACGTCCAATTTCTTTAAGATACATCCTGACTGGATCTGATACTGAGCCTTCGGTAAGAACAGTTAATGCTTCTAATTCTTTTTCCAAATCCTCAATCGGTTTTTGTTCGTCTTCCTGTTGGGCAACGCTTTCAAAGACATCTACATTGGCATGCATGAGCCTGTCATAGAGCATATCGAGTTCTTCAATATGATCCTCAGGTTTGGCAAAAATTCCAAGAATTTCATCCTGGGTAATATAGCCACGTTTTTTGGCGCTAACTACAATATCATTTAAAAGAGGCGATAATTTCTGGGACATATACCTATATGCGACTCACAGGGATAACAACTGCCCAAGTCGCACTTTCATATTGTATCATATTTGGCAAGTTTTAGCGCCTCCCAAGTGTGGAAACCAGTTCCTGATACTGTTGTCTCAGTTTTGTAAGTTCAATCTCCTCTTGTTGCTGCTCTTTTACTTTTATCTCACCTGCCAGGGTTTTTATCTTCTGCTTAATATAAAGTTCCTTAAGCTGTAAAGCACTACGAGTTGCTTCGGATAGCAACTTTTGTTCATCTTCAAACATAGGGAGAGGAAGAAGCAAGCAGGTATCATACGCTTCCAGAAATTCCTTGGGCAGAGTACTTACAAATTGTGTCATATTTTTCTCTTCTAGTTGTGAGAACCAATCAAACAAAGCGTACAGAAGTTTCTGAAAGGCTCTCTCCTTTGGCATGATTTCTGTTAAGAGCAATGCTACCTCATCTATTATAGTTTTTGGTATCTCACTTTGAACGATAAGTGAAAGAATATACTTCTCAAGTAACTCATCACGAGGTCGTTTGACTTTTGGCAGTACTTGAAGAGTTGTCGTTTTTTCCCGTTTAACGAATCTTTCCATTTCTAAAACAATACTCTCTCGTGACACATCCAGCTCCTGGCTTAAGCGTTTGAGGTAATGTTCTTTGATAATTTCATTTTGGATATGGGAAAGAAATGGCAGAAATTCTTCAGAAATTTTCTTTTTCCCTTCAACTGAATGCGGATCATATGTCTTCAGAAGTTTCTTCAGTATATAATCATACACATCACTTTCTTCCTTTATGGCTTTTTTAAATGAGACTTCGTCTTTGTGTAGTGCTTCATCCGGATCTTTGCCATTTGGTATCTCAATAACTGTCGCACTCACACCCTTTTTCTCAACAATTGTGAGGCTTCGTTTAATTGCCTCTTGCCCTGCTTTGTCGCCATCAAAACAAAAGGTAACTTTAGCTGTAAAACGGGATAGAAGACTTACCTGGCTTTCGGTTAAAGCAGTGCCTTTGACTGCCACTACATTGGCGATACCATTTTGGAAACAGGAAATCGCATCAAATTCTCCTTCCACAATAATCACTTGATTGGCTTTTCGAATTGCCTCTTTTGTAATATTGAATCCATACACATGTTCTCCTTTGTGATAGATAAGGGTTTCGCGGGTATTAATATATTTTGGCGCATTCATATCCGCATGCAGAATACGACCCGCAAACCCTAGCACATTATCTCTGGAATCAATTAATGGAAACATTACTCTATCTCGAAAGAAATCAAAAAGCCTGCCTTGTCTTTCTATGAAAAGCCCTGCAGCAAGAATGTCTTCTGCTCTACATTTCTTTTTTTTCAGAAGATAGTTGAGAAGGTCATGTCCGCTCATTGGCGCAAAACCCAGTTGAAACGTTTGGATAATTTTTTCACTAAGCCCTCGCTTTTTAAGATACTCCCGAGCTTTTTCTCCTGCTTGATGTTTGGTTAACACATAATGATAATATTCACTGGCAATACCATTAATTTTATACAAAAGTTCTTTTTTGGAGGAAACACCTGTAGTGAAGGAAGTGGTAGCAAGGGTAACGCCTGCCTTTTTCGCAAGAAGACGTAAGGCTTCTGGAAAGTCCATATGTTCATACTCCATAAGAAATGTAAAAATGTCTCCGCCTTTTCCGCAGCCAAAACAATGCCAAATTTGGCGTTCTGGAGATATCATAAGTGATGGTGTTTTCTCACCATGAAAGGGACAAAGCGCTTTAAAATTACGACCGGATTTTTGGAGTTTTATGTATTCAGAAAGAAGGAATACGATATCTATTTTGTCTTTTATAGTATCTCTTTCATTCATGGTGGTTTATTGTATCACGTTGCGTATGCTAATTGTACCTGTCTTGTTTGACTTACCTGCGTTTTCCTGAAGATAAAGAGTTGAGAAAACGCAAGGGGAAATGAAATATTTTTTGCTTTGAGGCAAGATTTATTTTTGCACCTTTGGTTGGTCTTTCTACTCTGCTTCTGCCTCTGGTCCATTTCATCGGAGTACTGATTCTTTTCATATCTACTATTACTATAGCATATATTTGGGGAAGAAGATACTTTTTAGGAAAAAGTATTTAAAAGATGTGGTAAAAAATGATATGATGACTAAGTAATGCTGTCCAAAGTAGTATCTTCAGCTATACTTGGACTTGATGCAGTACCAATAGAAGTTGAAATTGATATTGCAGCACAAGGACTTCCTTCTTTTACGATTGTTGGACTTCCTGATAAAGCAATGGAAGAAGCCAAAGAAAGAGTCCGTTCTGCAATACGTAATTCAGGAGCTGATTTTCCGGCACGCAAAATAACAGTCAATTTAGCACCTGCTGATTTACCTAAAGAAGGTCCATCCTATGACCTGCCCATTGCACTTGACATTTTGCTCGTATCAGGACAACTACAAGCTGATATATATGATGCATTATTTACCGGTGAGTTATCACTTGATGGCAGAGTAGGACAAGTTCCTGGAATTCCTTCGATTGCCGATTTAGGTGAGAATGAAGCAATCAAAACTGAATATATCGCAGAAGCCCTACAGTACCGACCAAAATCAGATACAGCAATACTCAATTGACTTATTATGAGAAAATTACTCTTTGTTCTCGTCTATACGCTCATCGTCCTTTTTATCGGCAGAAATTTGAATTTTTTACCACAAGTTATTCTATTCCAAAAAACAGAAAGTTCTCCCTCTTCTCTCAAACAGGAAACAAAACAAATTATTGACAAAGCGCAAGGAACTTATGGTGTGTATTTTGCAGATTTTCAGGATGGAAGTTCCTTTGGCATAAACGAAACACAAACATTTACCGCTGCATCAGTAAATAAGGTTCCTATCATAGCAGCTCTCTATGCGTTAGCTCACAAAAAACAGATAGACCTTAACCAGGTAATCACGCTCCAGCAGGATGATATCCAGGATTATGGAACCGGTTCGTTGCGCTATGAACAACCAGGAAATACCTACTCTCTTCGTACTCTTGCGAGACTTGCCCTCCAGGAATCAGACAATACCGCAGTTCATATGATCGGTCAGGAAATAGGTCTTGATAAAGTACAAACTATGGTAGATGGTTGGGGACTTATCCAAACCGATATAGATGATAACAAAACTTCTCCTTATGACATGTATTTACTCTTTAGAAAAATTTATAATAACGAAATTACTGATAAAGCACATACAGAAGAACTTTTAGGTTTTATGAAAGATACAGAATTTGAAGATAGAATTCCAATCTTAATGCCAAAAGATGTCACGGTCTATCATAAAACAGGGGACAGCGTAGGGATTATCCATGATGTAGGAATTATCAAGAAAGGACATACTTGTTTCTTTCTTGCAGTTATGACTTCAGATATCGGAGATACTGAAGCTACCACGAAAAAAAATATCGGGCAAATTGCCAAAATGATATATGACGCTTCCTCTTCATCTGATAGGTAAAATCCGTAAGTCTTGCTACAATAGTATTAATGAACCAAGGATTATCTGCTAACGAAGTTGACCAAAGACAAAAACAGTATGGAAAAAATGAAATAACAACCTATCCTTCTGTCTCTTGGGAAGATATTCTTTTGTCTCAGTTTCTTACCTTTATTAATGTCATTTTATATATTGCCGCAGTTTCATCATTTATTGTACATAGTGTGCTTGATGGTATTTTTATCCTTGCCATCCTTATACTGAATGCGCTTTTTGGTTTTTTCCAAGAATATCAAGCAGAGAAATCGCTTGAGAAATTAAAAGACTACACTATCCTTTTAGTAAGAGTCAGGAGAGATGAAAAAGATATAGAAATAGATGCAAAAGATCTTGTCCCAGATGATATCGTGACGCTTTCTGAAGGCAACCGTATTCCCGCAGATGGGATTATCATACAAAACCATCACTTGGAAATCGATGAATCAGTCATTACTGGTGAATCACTTGCAGTTGAAAAAAAGAAAGGTGATGTCGTATTATTAGGGACTTTTATAACCAAAGGCAAAGGAAGTATGAAAGTCATTGCGATTGGAGATGCAACGCATTTTGGACAAGTTGCTCATACCTTATCAAGTATTAAAAATGAGAAAACCCCGCTTCAGAAGCAACTTGAGAGACTTGGGAGACTACTTTCTCTGGCAGCAGTTGGGATATCTCTGCTTCTTATCCCTTTAGGGCTTTTGCAGCAGAAAGCACTTATCCCTTTGCTTTTTTTGGCAGTCAGTATTGGAGTTGCCGCAATCCCGGAAGCGCTTCCCGCAGTGGTTACGATTGCACTTGCCATTGGAACCAACAGATTAGCAAAACGAAAAGTCATTGTCCGTCAGATGGCCGCAATTGAGACATTGGGAGCAATGCAATATATTCTTATTGATAAAACAGGAACCCTGACACAAAATCGCATGAAAGTCAAGAAAGTGTGGATTGAGAATAAAAAGAATTCTTTCTTTTTTAAACTTGCCTGTATCATTGGCACTACTGCCTCGCTTGTCTATAAAGATGAGTCGGAGGCATTTGACATCATTGGAGACAAGACAGATGGAGCGCTTTTGGCATGGGCGTATGGAGAAGATAAAACGCTTGATGTACAATTACACGCAGGGCATATTACTGATGAGTATGTATTTGATGCAGCAAGTAAAACGATTACCACTGTGTGGGAAAAAGATAAGAAAAAATATATCTTTGTAAGAGGCGCTCCTGAAACGATTATTGATGGAAGTACCCTTTCTCCAGTACAAAAAGAAGAAGCAATAAAAGAATATCAGTCATTTGCCAAAGAAGGCTTACGTGTAATAGGACTTGGAATACGACACGAGTCACAAAGTAGTAAAAAAATCGAAAATTATTTCACTTTTCTGGGATTTCTGGGCATTTATGATCCTCCCCGCAAAGAAGCCAAAGAAGCGCTCATAAAAGCTCAAAAAGCAGGTATTCGCGTGCTTATGGTCACAGGAGACAATGAACTCACTGCCTTATCGATTGCTCAGGAAGTAGGCCTTATCGATAAAGAAGAAGATGTCATAACAGGAAACGCGCTTAAGAAATTAAGTGATGAAGAATTAGAAAAAATACTTACCAAAACCCGTATTTTTGCCAGAACTGTTCCTGAAGATAAATTACGCATTACGAGTATTCTTAAAAAACAGGGATTTGTCGTTGGAGTTACAGGAGATGGAGTCAATGATGCGTTAGCGCTCAAAAAAGCAGATGTGGGAATTGCCATGGGAGAGTCAGGTACTGATGTTGCCAAAGAAGCAAGCGATATTATTCTTATGGATGATAATTTTATAACGCTTATTAAAGCAGTTGAAGAAGGACGCACTATTTATAGCAATATTGTCAAAGCACTTATCTATCTTCTTGCTGGGAATTTATCAGAGCTTTCGCTCATCTTTTTTACTATTCTTCTTGGTCTTCCATCTCCGCTTATCCCAACCCAAATCCTCTGGATAAATTTGATAACCGATGGACTACCTGCACTTGCCTTAGCAACTGATAGCAAGACATCTGATGTTTTGCGTCATAAACCACGTAATCCAACTACTCCCATTCTTACTACCAAACGCATATTTTTAATTTTTGGGGTTGGCTTTGCTATCTCACTTTTTTTAACGCTTCTTTTTACTGATTTTCTTACCTTCTATCCTGAAATTAAAGCACGGACCTATATCTTTCACTTACTTATTTTTTCTCAACTCATTCTTGCTGCTGTTTTGGGACGACACTCATTGCAAAAAAGGAATACATTTTTCATTGGAACATTTCTTTTTATTATTGCTGTACAAATCATTATCACATTTCTCCCTTTTGTGAAAATGCTTCTTGAATTGCAAATGTAGTACATTTATATAAGTTTCTGTTGCAGTTCCTGAGGATTATAAGAAATACCAAAATGAATGTATGCTGCTTGGGTTGCGATTCTGCCGCGGGCAGTGCGCTTCAAAAAGCCTATTTGCAAAAGATAGGGTTCTACTACTTCTTCAATTGTTCCTACATCCTCTGAAATGGTTGAAGCAATAGTTTCAATCCCTACCGGTCCTCCATTGTGTTTTTCAATGATAGCTTTGATAAATTTGGCATCGAGCACATCAAGTCCCATTTCATCTACCTCAAGCATTCTTAGTGCTTCTTTAGTCAAAGGAGGAATGATTTTCCCTTCTCCTTTCACCTGAGCATAATCCCGTACCCGTTTTAAAAGTTTTAAGGCAATACGAGGCGTGCCTCTGGCCCGTCTTGCAATCTCCTCAACACTTTCTTTATCAATAGATACCTTAAGCTTTTTGGCAGCATTCACAATAATGATAGTAAGCTCTTTTGGTGAATAGAAATTAAGTCTATGAATTACTCCAAATCTATCCCGAAGAGGAGCAGAAAGCATACCTACCCGAGTCGTTGCGCCAATAATAGTAAATTGCGGAAGATCAATACGCAGTGTCCGTGCCGATGGGCCTTTGCCCAGAATAATATCGAGAGCGTAATCTTCCATGGCAGGATATAGTGTCTCCTCAACTGTTTTATGCAGTCTATGAATCTCATCAATAAAAAGGATATCGCCTTTTTCAAGATTAGTAAGAATCGATGCCAAATCACCTGTGCGCTCAAGTGCAGGACCTGAAGTAATTCTGATATTGGCATTCATCTCTTTGGCAATAATGTGAGAAAGCGTTGTCTTGCCAAGACCGGGCGGGCCATAGAGCAAAACATGTTCCAATGCTTCTCCCCGTTTGATAGCAGCTTCAATGGCAATTTGAATTGATGTTTTGATATTTTCCTGCCCATGAAACTCATCCCAGGAAGAAGCGCGAAGAGAAGTAAAAAGTATCTCTTCTTCAGGAGATTTATCCTCATCTTTTTTGTGCTTTAGTGTTTTTGTTTTTTGTATATCAGTCATACTCTAATAAAAACCCGAAATTCGAGTTTCATCTACCTAGTTGTTTCAATGCCAATCGTATTTTCTCCTCTGGCGTATTACCTTGCCCTGCAATTGCCTTAAGCGCGTTTCTTGCTTCATAGGAACTAAATCCAAAATTAGTAAGTGCTGCAATTACTTCATTATTTTGTGTCCCGTCTTTCATGACATCAAACTCTCCTTCTCCACCCAGTTTATTTTTAAGTTCAATGATAATTTTCTGGGCATTCTTCTTGCCAAGACGGGGAACTGTGGTAAAAAAACCCATATCGCCTGTTGTGATAGCTTGAATAATCTCAACACGTTGCCCCACTGAAAAAATCCCAAGTGCAGTTTTACACCCAACCCCTGATACACCAATGAGATACTCAAAAAGCCGTAAGTCATCCGCTGTTTCAAATCCATAGAGCTCAAGTAAGTCTTCGCGAACATGAGTATGGATAAAAAGCGTAAAAGTTCCTCCAACAGTTGCTTTTGCCAGAACTGAAGCTTGAGGCAAGACTTTATATCCCACACCTTGTACATCAATGATAAGGGATGAAATATCTTTATAAGCAATAATTCCTTTGAGCAGACCAATCATAGAAAAGTACAAAGATTATATCATGTTCTTAGGAAATAGAAAGAAAGTATTTTTTACTTATAAAAGCTATATCAATTCAGTTGTTTTGAAGTAAAGGCATGGGTTAATGCAATTGCCAGCGCATCAGCCGTATCATCAGGCTTTGGAATTTCTGTGAGACGCAGAAGCGTTTTTACCATTTGCCCAACTTGCTGTTTCTCAGCCCTTCCATATCCTGTCACTGCAATTTTCACCTGCAGTGGAGTATAGACAGCAATAGGAATATTTTTTTCCGCCGCTGCTAAAAGGACAACTCCACGTGCCTGACCTACAATGAGTGCTGTCTTAGCATTGGTATTAAAAAAAAGTTCCTCAATGGCAATCGCATCCGGTTCATGCTGTGCTACAATCTCTACTATTTGACGGTAGAGCAGATGCAACCTGGCTGCGATATGAAGATTGTCTGAAGTTTCAATACAGCCATAGTTTTGACTTTTGATTTTCGTATTTTTACTTTCTATGACTCCCCATCCTGTTCGTCCAATGCCAGGATCAATACCCAAAATCCGCATAATGCAATTAATTATATACTATAACAACATATATAATTATAAATCTAGTATGCGGTCACATTTCCCACTAAGCTTGTAATATTTTGCAAGTTAGTATACAATATAAACTCATGAAACATGCAAAATTGATAGCAGAAAAGCGCCAGACACTTGGGAAACAGGTAAAACAACTTCGAAAAGAAGGATTTTTGCCAGCCAATGTATACGGGAAAGCCATTCCTTCGCAGGCAATTCAGGTCAAGTATATAGAATTTGCTCCTGTGTTTAAAGAAGTAGGAGAGACAGGATTGGTTGACTTGCAACTTGATGGTGAAGTACGTCCTGTACTTATCAAAAATCTCCAAATGAACTTTTACACTCATACCCCCCTACATGCTGACTTCTATCAGGTTAATCTGAAAGAAAAAGTAAAAAGTATGGTTCCTCTTGTGATAGTCGGCGAAGCGAAGGCAGTTGAAGAGAAGCTTGGCATGCTCCTTCAAACGCTTTCTGAGGTAGAAGTTGAAGCACTGCCAGACAATCTTCCAGAGCATATTGAAGTCAATGTTGAACCTCTTGCAGCACTTGATGAAGGACTTACGATTAGTGACCTTAAGGCTCCAGAAGGAGTAACAATTCTTACTGATGCTGAGCAAACAGTTGCTAAAATAACTGAACTTATAGTTGAAGAGAAAGAACCAGCACCAGTTGCCGAGACTCCAGAAACACCAGCTGAAGGAACTGCTACTATAGAAGAAACACCATCTGAAACTGAAGAGAAATAACTTCTTTCATCTAGTTCATTTCCTGTTGCAAGTGTTTTCCAGCCTCAAAACTTGGATCAAGAGATAAGGCTTTCTCAAGATTTGCTTTTGCCTCTTCTATATTTCCCAATTGATACTCAAGTATTGCAATTTTAAAGAATCCATCCCGATAGTCTTTATAGCGGTCTGTTATTCCTTTCCAATAGCTAATTTCTCTTGTAAGTTCGGCTCTTTGATACAGAAGCTGTACTACCTGTTTTTGATTTTTTTCTAAAGAAAAAAACTGAAGCAAGATAGCAATCAAAGTAAAGCTGCAAAAGAAGCTCACCAGGAAAAATTTGGTAAAAATAGCACTCTCTACAAAAGGCCATTCGGTAATAAATCGGTGAATCTTCGGGAATTCATGGACTCGAATCCCCACAAGAATGCTGCTAAGCTTTTTGTGATCCCTTTTTGCATACGGCAAGTATACGTTTATCTGTTTCTTTGCATTCCTCCAATAGGTAATAAAGTGCGTTTTAGATATATCCCAATAGAACAGTATTTTCCCCATATCTTAAACGAAGCGCTAATTTCTACATGCCTGTTGTAGACCATGCTTCAATCATAAGTGATTCTCCATGGCCTGGAATGTGTTGGTAAATTTCTTCTGTTACAAATGGCATAAACGGATGCAAAAGTTTCAATAAGTACACATATAATGTTTGCAACACAATCACCGACTTTTCATCATTTCTCTCTTTTACATCTTCGATATATATATCGGCAAATTCATGCCAGGCAAATTGGTATAAATTCTGTGCAGCTTCATGTAAACGGAATTTTTCAATATCCTCCGAAACTTCTTTTATAAGATTGGTTATTTTTTTCACCATGATTTTATCATTTTTATGCATAGCCACTTTTTCCAGTTCATTGAATGCGAGTATCGTTTGAGACTTGGCATCTGATAATTCATTCCGTTTTAATTCAATAAACCTTCCCATATTCCATAATTTATTGGCAAAATGTTTCATACCGCGAACTTTATCTTCATCAAACACTACATCGTTTCCTGGAGCTGCACCAAAAACAAGGGACATACGAAGGGCATCTGTCCCATATTTTTCAATCATTTCAAGTGGGTCAACACCATTATTTAATGATTTACTAAATTTTCTGCCTTGTGTGTCGCGAACAATCCCATGGAGATATACCTTGCGAAATGGAACCTCGCCTAGCAAAAAACCAGTCATTAAAATCATTCTTGCTACCCAGAAAAAAAGTATTTCATATCCTGGGACAATAACTGAGGTTGGATGGAAGGTTTGAAGATCCTGTGTCTGATTCGGCCAACCAAGAGTCGAGAATGTCCAAAGACCTGATGAAAACCAAGTATCTAGTGTGTCTGAGTCTTGTCTCCATCCTTCCCCTTTTGGTTCTTGAGTGTCGCAATAGATTTCATGGCCTTTGTACCATACTGGTATCTGGTGCCCATAGATAATTTGTCGTGAGATACACCAGTCTCTAAGATCGTCAATCCAATGATAATATATTTTTTCAAATCGATTTGGAAGAATTGTTATTGCACCTGACTCAACTGCTTTTCGCATCACCTGTTTTAAAGTCGTTTTTGCTCCTGATGGAATCCCTGGAATGGTTGAGTGTTTCATGCTAAATTCTTTATTAACCGCAACAAACCATTGCCGTTTTATTTGCGGCTCAATCACTCCTCCACCCCGATAATTGGTTGCGACATTGTGAGTATAGTTCTCATCAACCTTTACCAGAAGTCTTTTTTCTTTCAGTTTCTCAACAATAAGAGGTCTGGCTTTTTTGATGTGCATTCCTGCAAATTCCTTGGCAATAGGCAACAATATCCCCCTGTCATCAATTACCGGCTCTATGTCAAGATTGTGACGCTTGGCAATTTCAAAATCGATTGCAGAATGTGCCGGAGTAATGGTCATCACACCTGATCCCATCTCTCTATTTGCTGCATTATCTTTCACAATCGTTGCCGTGATTGGCCCATTTATCCATTCAACTTGAATTTTTTCTCCATGCTTGTATTTCTTATACCGCGTATCATCCGGATGCATAACCACATACTTATCACCAAATTTGGTCTCAGGACGAACTGTACCAATTACAAACGGTCCGTATTGGAAATAATAAAAGGGGTCTTTCTGTTCGATATATTCTATTTCATCATCTGCCACAGTAGTCTGAGCTTTTGGATCCCAATTTACAATTCTATCTCCTCTATAAATTAATCCTGCTTCATACATAGCCTTAAACGCAGTCCGTACTGCAATTTCTCGTGATTTGTCCAAAGTAAAGGTAAGTCTACTCCAATCAAGCGATAAACCCATTTTATGCAACTGATTCAAAATGGCGTTTTGATTTGATAAGGCAAATTCCTGGACCATGCTAAAAAATTCTTTTCTTTCAAAATCATGCCGGGATTTGTGTTTTTTTTTGTACAATTCTTTTTCAAATTTTGACTGGGTTGCAATGGCAGCATGATCTGTTCCAGGAAGCCATAACGTCTTATCTCCACGCATTCGGTGATACCGAATTAATACATCTTGAATCGTATCTTCAAAAGCGTGTCCCATATGAAGCGTTCCAGTGACATTGGGAGGCGGAAGAATAATAGAGTATGGTGTACCATGAGGATGAATCTCAGGCTTAAAATATCCTCTCTCTTCCCACATTTTATAGAGTTTTTCTTCTACGTCTTTTTGATTATATACTTTGTCCATGAGGCTAATTTTAACACAGCGTAAGAAAGATTGCACGAAAAGTGATAAGTATTATTCTGTTATAGGAGACAATTTATACCCGCGTGTCCGAACGGTAACTATTTCATAAGGGCTATTCTGTTGTCTCAATTTCACGCGAACTCTTGCAACTAATCTATCAATTGCCCAATCTGAAACTTCAAGTTCTTTATATTCAGGCCACACTGCTTCAATTATTTCCTCCCGCTCACAAATCTCACCTTTCTTGTTTTCAAGGAAAGTAAAAAGAGAATGCTCTTTTTTCGTAAAGTGTACTGTAGGTTCGGCTTCTTTCTTTTCCCGATGGGTAATATAGTGGCTAAAAAGAAGACTAAATACTACCTGCTCATGCTTTTCTTCAAGAATAAATCCTGCTTCCCAAAGATATTCGGCTTTTATTTTCTCTTCAAACGATAACTCTTGTTTATCTAAAATTTTAGCAATTGTTTTTTGTTCGTTACTTGTTAAACTTTCCCATAACTCCTCAGATTGCATCATAATGCGCTCATCGTTTGTCAAAAGAGTAACTAACTCATCCTCTGAAGTTACTTTCTTCTCACCATTTTCTCCAAGTATTACCATTGCAAGTTGTAAATATTGATTATGCCCTCCAACTGTTGTAAATAACGAACTCTTCAACGATTTTGTAAGTGAAAGGGGATATCGTTTGCTATACGCGTTATAAATAATTTCCATATCATTTTCGTTTGCAGGTTTAAAATATGTAGTATGCGTATGGATGGCAAGACCTGCCTTTTCAGCTGCAAATAACTTGTCAAGTTCTCTGTAACTTGTAAAGACATAGGCTACTTTTTCCTGTGTAGCATGTCGTAGGCTTTCGAGATTATCAAAAAAGGAAAGATTGATAGCATTCTTCATGCGGTCAAATCGCAAGAAAAAAAGAGTTGGCATCATGCCACTCTCAGTCATGAGGATTAGTGCCTTACGGATATTTTCAATAAGAAGAAACGTGTTCTGTAGCCGGATACTATCAAGGAACAACGCCTCAACCTTATTTTTTACATCATCAGAAAACTGATAGCGTTCAGATGCGTCTACAATTCTTTTAAATGTTAGTGTCCAAAAAGGAAGTATCTCAAGCTCCAGTAAGTCATTTAAATCAATAAGAATAAACAGCTGCTTCTCCCAATTTTTTCCTAAATACGTCTGGAGTGTTTCTGAATGAGAAAAAAAGAACCGTAAAAAATTACCAATACCCACCCGTTTCATTCCGACCAGGTTCACAGATTGTCGGCGTTTGAGATGGTCCGAGAGAACCAATGCGTCCTTTTGATGAAAGTGTAGTGGATAGAGAGCCTCAATAAAAGAGGTACTCATAGGTGTATTGTAAGCTGTTACGCGTTTTTTGGCAATAGCACTCATGAAAGGATTGTAGCATAGTTCAAAAAAGTATAAGTAATCTGGTATACTGAAAAAGTACTACCTTTTTTACCTTATGAAATTTATTGACGAAGCAGATATCCATGATAAAAAAGTTCTTCTCCGCGTAGACTTTAATGTTTCTTTTCTTTCCGACCATTCCATTGCAGATGATGCAAGAATCCGCCAGTCAATACCAACTATTGAGTACCTTTTGCAGAAACATAACAAACTTATTCTCATCGCTCATCTTGGAGAACCAACTCAAAGGGATGAAAAATATTCTCTGCGGGCAATTATTGATAAGCTCCATTCATTTCTTACTGCCTATGAAATTGTGTTTGTCGATGATTTTCTGACTTCCCCTGATGCAATAAAAAACCAGACTGAAAACCAAGTTGTGCTTCTTGAAAATATCCGTTTCTATCCAGGCGAAGTAAAAAACGATCTGGAATTTGCCAAACAACTAGCAGCTTTAGGTGATGTCTATGTCAATGATGCATTTAGTGTTTCCCATCGGGCTGCTGCCTCTATTGTAGGGTTACCTGGCCTTCTCCCATCTTTTGGAGGCTTACTGCTCAAAAAAGAGGTGACTACTATTGGGAATGCGATTTCTCATCCCAACAAACCATTTGTTGCCATTATTGGTGGGGCAAAAGTCTCAACCAAACTTCCTTTGCTTTTTAAACTAACCGAAATTGCCGATTACCTGCTTTTGGGCGGAGGTATTGCCAATACCTTTCTTCTACGACTTGGGTATCAAATGGGCAAAAGTTTGGTTGAGACAGGACAAGAAGCAAATATTGATAATATTCTTGCTCATGCCAAAGAAAAACAGACGCATATTGTGCTTCCTGAGGATGCAATGGGAGCGATGGATGCTACCTCACAATCAGTATCTTCGTTTTCCGTAAAAGAGGTTCCATCAGATAGGGGAATTTTTGATATAGGTCCACTCACTCAGGCAATTTTTGGCAATATTATAAGTGGTGGTCAAACCATTATTTGGAATGGACCGGTTGGGTACATGGAAAATCCTGTATTTAAAAGAGGTACTGATTTTCTGTATTATGCAATTACCCAAAATGACCATGCGCTTTCTATTGTCGGTGGCGGTGATACCCTAGCTGCAATATCCCAAAAAGAATACCTTGATAAAATCACTCATATTTCAACTGGCGGAGGCGCAATGCTTGAATTTGTAGAAAATGGTACGCTCCCAGGCATTGAAGCTCTCAAGCAAAATACGATTACGCTAAAAAATGCCTAGCCCCTTTTGTGAAACAGATATATTGCTTGCAGGATGAAAGCAAGAGATAAAAAAATATCTAAATCTATGCAAGCCTAGCTAAATGCTCACTTTTACTTTCAAATTTTGTTATAATAGATAAGTTATTTTATGGTAGCACATCTTTCCAGTCTTATTATTCAGCTGGTTCAATCATCAGGATATCTTGCAGTCTTCATACTCATGACTCTTGAGTCAGCACTTATTCCAATACCCTCTGAAATTACTATGCCATTTGCCGGGTTTCTTATTCAACAGGGACATTTAAATTTTTTCTTTGTAGTACTTATTGGCGCATTTGGTAATCTGGTTGGGTCACTTATTGCGTATGCGTTAGGATTTTATCTTGAAGAACATATTATTATCTCAATTATTGAGAGGTATGGAAAATATCTTCTTATAAGAAAACATGAGTATGAACGGGCTATGCATTGGTTCCAAAAGTATGGCTTAAGTATAGTCTTTACGAGTAGATTACTACCAGCTGTGAGAACTTTTATTTCCCTTCCTGCAGGCCTTGCTGAAATGAACCTGGCGAAATTTTCTCTTTATACCTTTACTGGTTCTGTACTTTGGTCCGCATTTTTAACTTATATCGGGTTTTACTTAGGCAAGAATTGGGAAAGCATTCATACCTACTTTAATAAAGCCCATTACATTATTGCTGGGATTCTGTTACTCCTCGCAATCTACTACGTTATGAAAAAACTCTATCTTCCCCACAAAAGAAATAAAGAGAATAAATAGGCATACTTTTATTTTACGTTTTTTTAGATTTGAAGAAAAAATAGCCAATGGCAATAAAGGTAAGAATTGGTGATATCCACTCAGGAATAGCAAAGCCAAAACTCTTAAGTAGCATAACGCATCCTAAAAACAAGATAGAATACATTGCCCCATTTTTAAGATATTGGTATTTTTTAATATTCTCGATATTTCTTACTGTGAGTTGACGAAGTACTAAAGCACCTAGTCCATTTCCTAAAAAAATGAGCGGAACTGATAAAGTAAATGCAAAAGCACCCAATACTCCATCTATTGAGAAAGTGGCATCAATTATCTCAAGATATAGTATTTTACTGATGTCAGTCTTTCCAATATCTGATAATTGTTTCTCTTTTACTGCTGCGTTCTGCCGAAAACCATGGGTGATAAAAAAAGCGGTTGAACCAACAACTGCTGAGAATCCCATTAGAGGATTTTGCCGCATTGCGAACCACACTACTATCGCTAAAAAAACTGATGCTACTGCATAAAACCATACAGACTGGGAATAAAGAAATCGTTCTCCAATAAATCCATAATTTTTCGGTTCAAGAAAAAGCCAATGGAGAAAAAGAAAAATAAGAAAGGTTCCTGCACCAATAAACAAAATAGGGGCTGCAGTATGAATTGCAGTAGCTGCTTGAGAGTCATTACTAAATGTCGCAGTTAAAGACCCGAAGAATCCAGGTATAGGAGCGGCTAGCCAAACAATTATCCAAGGCAAAATTCCTCGTATGACAAAAACTGCAAAAAGTAATCCCCACAAAAGGAACCACTGTCTCGTTTTCTTTCCCATAGTTGAGAGTACTTCTGCATTAATAATGGCATTATCAATACTGCTTATAATTTCAAATACTGACAGTCCGGAGATAGTAAGAAAAACTAATAAGAAACCTATCACAGGTTCCAGTATACCACAGAGCTACTTCTGAGAGAATGTAATCCGTAGGAGTTTGTCTTGATTCAATATACTCTCCCAATTAACCTTACTGCCAAGTTTGACTAAATCAGACGGACCATCTGTGATAGTAAAATTCGAAGGATATGAGAAGGAAAATAGGTAGGAATCGTTTTCAGTACCAGGCTGTTTGAAGAGATGCAAATTGTAGACAAATGATGCTTGTGTCATATCAATTATGTTAGGCAATATGTAACTTATATCAACTTTTTTAGACGTACTTGCGGGAACAGTAAGCAAAAAGCCAAAGATGTTTTTATCATCTGTTTGTGTTGCTTCAACTTCAAGTTCCTTCGGCGGAATAAAATTCTTTCTGGTATATATCCTTTCATCAGTAATCGCTTGTGTAATCTGTTTGTCTTTATCATCAATACTTATTGACTGTAAACGGGCATTGCTTGGGAGTATAAATCGAAGATAATTTTTATAATCTCCTCCATACCTGCTATCTTGCTTGCTGCTATTTTGATAGAGTATGGTGATAGTTGCTACGATACTCCCATCATCAGTCAACTTCTCCATATGCTCTATAGAACGCATAATATAATAATTTGCTTTATTTGTCCCCAGGTTTGCTTCATTAATTCCCAAAAAGTCTGAGACTGCATTTCCCTTTACCACATCATCTGTCCATAACGATGAGGATAGATTATTTACTGTAAAAAGGGTTTCTATGCTTTTATCGTTAAAATAAAACAACAAATGTTTCTCTTGTGCGAGTTCCCCGCTTTTTTTAATAAGCGGCAGATAAGGTAATCTTTTTTTATTCATAATCTGGCTAAGTAAACTGTTATAGAAACTACGTAGAAAATCTTTTTTTTGAGTTGAACCAGGAAAGAAATCTTTTTCCGTATGAGTTTGAGTAAGAAGATAGAAATTATCGGCATTTACTGTTTCCTTATAATCCTCTACGGGTACCGGACCTAATGCTTCAAGTATAGCTTTGACAAAATCTGTATCAATTGCAATAACGCCATCAACTTTTTGGCCTGTCTCAAGATGTAACATGTCCTCTGCTCTTAGAGCATTGTCCGTAAAATTAATTCCATAATTACTATCTCTTAAAAAAAGGTGTGAAGCACCTAAGTATCGTTGTAAAAGAAATGGCGGATCAATATGAGCAATAAGTTTCCCGTCTGCATCATACACATCATTAATACTAAACTTATTCAAGCGTCCATTGAGAAGTTGGACAATGCCATAAGATCCAATAAACCCGCCACCAGGCCTCAACTCCATATTATTTTGAAATAAAATAAGATAGGTTCGTGTTCCATTAAATCCAAGAAGCATAGGCCAGGTATCAATCGTATTTTCAAAAAACTCAATACTTGTTTCAAGACTATCAAGTTTGACAACCATTGATTTTGGTAATTTATCTTCAGCACGCATCCTCTGAAGCGTTATCATGGTATTTTTAAGCCTGCTTAAGGCATTCACAAAATCCACTTTCGGGTTTAAACTTCTACCTTGAAATATATTTTGCAAAATACCAATTGAATATAAGACATCAAGTTCAGTATAAGAGGCATCTTTCCCCATCTCTATATTGGTAAGAAATGCATCTTTTTGGTTTTTCCCTACAACATCGAACATTACCAATGTATTGGTCAGTCCTTGTGTTGTAGTAAACAGCTTTTGAGAAAATGATGCGTATTTTTGAGCAGACACAAGATTTCCTTGTGAAAGACTATTGAGTGATATTTTCAACGCTAAACCTGCAAGCGAATAAGAAAGACCAGCGAACAACAAAGGAAAGAGAAAAATACCAATAAGACCAATTCCTGCTAGAAAATAGTGATTCTTCACTATTTCTCCTTTTATAGGGATTTTGAGTGAGAGTTTTCTTCTTCTTGAGGCTCGGTGGACATAGGTTTTCGCAGAATGCTGAGGTATTGTCTTAAGAAAACTGAGTTTTTTTAATTTATCCTCCAAAGAATATTCGCTAAAGAGATATTCACTTTCATTTGGAAAATAGTATTCTATCTCTTTTTCTTTCCGTGCGGTAAAGTGGAAAGAAAGACCGGGATTTATCTTTTGCAAAATTCGTACTACGGATATTTCGGTTAATGGGTATCTTGGGAAAAGAAGAAAGGTCCTCACTGCGTTTTGCGAAGCAAATGCAGCAGTAATAATCCCTGAAACCACATCATCAAGTAACACTGGATAGAGTTTACGAAAACCGTTATTGGGCACATCGACTTGTCCATGCTCTTTCAAGCTTGCCAAAAGGCTACTTAATGGATTGTCCTTCGTTTCTTCTCCACCGAAGAGTTGCCCATATAATACAATTGCTAACTTGTGGTATGTGTGTGGCATTTTCTTAAAGAGATAAGGAGAACCATAACGAGCATCTGTGATAAAAACAATTTTTGCTTTATCTTGCTCTGCTTTTTTAATAAGAGATGGGAGTATCTCAAGTAACTCTTTTTCACCATTATAGACACAAAAGACATAGGAATAACCATGATCAGGAATAACGGGAATTTTTTTTCTATAGGGAATATGAATAATATTTTTTGTCTGCTCAGGAGGTTCCTGGGAAACAAATACTACAAGAAATTCTTCTCTTAATTTCTCTGAAAGTGCTTTTCCAAGTATTCCTTTCTTATCAATGAGTAACGCAGGCATATCCTGCCTTGCTTCTGTGGTCACAAGAAGAGGCTGATTCATAGTTATATGATACACCTAACTCTTTTGAAATGTAAGTCTATCTAGCTTTCTTTTTCGAAGACGGGATCGTATATTTTTTCAAGAATGTAGAAACAATTACATTGCAAAAACAAGCTGATTCGTAAATTTTTTTGATTTTGTGAAGCGAAATGCATGGCTATATGAGGATGAAAAGGGCTATAGCGTTTTTTTCACAAGAAAAAACTAATCTTTATATTTCACCCAAACTATACCGCTTACAAAAGTAAAGAGCAATTGTCCTTGCTGAAGAGTAAACAGATAATGATCAAAGAATCCAAATGCAAGAAGACAGGTAAAAAGGACAATGAAAAAAAAAGGTATACTTTGCCTAACTTTCTTCTCATTTTGGTATCGGATAATAAGATGGATATACGTATGAATGATAAAATACACGAGAAAGAAAAACCCTAGCATACCTACTTCTGCAATAGTTAACAGAAAAATATTGTGTACTGGTTGAAGATAAAATACACTTGCATATGGCGGCTTCACCTTTGCAAGAAAAGGGAGAAAATTGTTAAGTCCTACTCCTAAAAAAGGGTTGTGCATAATTATGGTAAAGGAAGACACTATCAGCTCTTTTCGCACCACAAACGATTCTTCACTCAAGGAACTTTCTAAAAAACGATACCGCAATGGACTGAGGAGAAAAATCCCAATGAGTATGAATACAAATAAAAAAGCCATAAGCGCGTCTCTCCCCTTCTTTTTTCCTTCTAAATACTTTTTGAGCAAGAGAAAACCTGAAGCCGCTATAAAAAGAACTATTGCCTCCCTACTCAAAGTCAAAAAAAGAGCTATACTCCCTAGCAACACTACTCCTCCTAAGAAAAAGGTTCGGGATAGGCTTTTTGTGTTGATGAACGTAAAGAAAATAAAGAGAAGAGAAAGAGTTAAATATCCTGCCAATACATTGGGATGTGAGAAAGTTCCATAAACCCTAAGAATTTTTTGTCCATTAATTGCAGCTGTTGCGATACCAGGAGTATCTATTGAAAATGTTCGCTCTCCTAAAAAATAAAACACTCCCCCAAGTGAGCCTTGTATAAGATACTGCCCTATTGCAATAAGAGATTCAGTTATTACAGAGACGGAGAGAATAAAGATACCTTGCTCATAGTTCTGTTTTGTAACAAAAAATTGGCTGACATAAAAACCTAAAAAAGAAAACTCGATGAGTTTTAAAAACCCGTACATTCCCAAAAAAAAGACATGAGAGTTCCCTATGGATAGTAACACCTCAACTAAAAACAGGAAAAACAAAATTGCTCCAGGAGTTTTGAGTTTTTTTAGAGACAGCTCTTGTCTGTTGTTCCCTATCCACAAAAGAAAAACCAGCACGAGCAATATATCAGTGAAATAAAGAGTTGGTGAAAGATAATCTACTCTAATTCCAAAAACTAATGAAAAATCAGGCCAAAAATGTTTACCAAATTGTGTCGGGAGAAACAGAAGTAAAAGAAAAAAAAGAAGTTGCTCAATTTTATGAGCGTTTTTTAATGATAAGAACCCGGTCTTTACCCTCTCCTGCAGATTCTGAAGTAACTTCTGAGTCATTTTGTAAGAACATGTGAATAATTCGCCTCTCCCATGATTTAAGAGATGAGAGAACCTGTTCTTTATCTTCTGATAATACTCTTTCTTTTACCTGCATTGCAAGCTTTTCTAGATACTCAGTTCTATTCTTCTTGTATCCATCAACCTCTATTGAAACTCTCACAAAACTCCCCACGTTCTTAGTGAGCATAAGAGAAAGGATTAACTGAAGAGATTCCAATGCTTCTCCATGATAGCCAATAATAATACCAGTATCTTTGGTTTCCATCGCTACTTCAAGCGTTTCATCTGTTTGTGAAAGATTGAATGAACCATCAACTTCAAGAAGTGTAAAAAGCTTCTCAATAATTTTTTCTGCTTCTTTTAATTCTTTGGCTGTAAGTTTTTTATTTGTGTTTTCCATACACTCTTTCCTGCAAGGACTTCTGGGCTGGTTTCTTAAACCATTCCGCAAGACCACCTAATCCTTGAATTCTATACTGCTGTATGATACCAAAAATCGTAAAAGTATTCCAGTATAAAGAAAGGCCAATCGGGAAACGGTAAGCTAAGAACCCAATCATAAGAGGAAATATGTAAAGAGACTGTGTTTGAAACGCAGTTGCGAAATCATCTTCTGTTTTTTTGTTCTCTGTTTTGGCTGGACGTGCAGATGCAGGAAACATCATTTTCGATTGAAGTAGTTGCAGCACAGCAGTAATAACGGGGATAAGCAGAATGAGGATGCCAAGTTTTGGCAAAAGCTGAGATGGACCTTGCCCTAACGGAAGACCCAAAAAATGGGTATCCCAAAGAGTTTTCAATTGAAAGGACTTAATATAAAGAAGGGTATTAATATCATTAATGGATTTTAATGCAACTATTTTTTGTAATACTGCGTACAAAGCCCAGATTATTGGTAGTTGAATAATCATAGGAAGACAGCCGGCAGCAGGATTGATTCCATATTCTTTGTACAGCGCCATTGTTTCCTGCTGTAAACGCTGCATATCTCCTTTGTGTTTCTCGCGAAGTTTACTCAGATGCGGATTTATCTCTTGCATTTTTTTAGAAGCCTTAAGCTGTGCTGCAGTAAAAGGATAGAGAATTAAACGGATGATTACGGTAAGAAGAATAATTGAGAAAGCGACTGCGTAGGGAATATGCAAAAGGGTCAATGTGTAATAAAGAAATACCAGGATATTAACCATTGGTTGAATAAGAAGAAGTTGAAAAAGATTTCCCATAACTTATAATTTATAACTAATAACTCTACTGTACGGATGACAATGAAGAATTTGTTTCATTCCCATGCCAAGACCTTTCATTACTCCATATGTTTGAACAGCCTGCTTTGTATATTCAGAGCAAGTGGGAGAAAATTTGCAAACGTTTTGAGTACCAATAATTTGCTTAAGAATAATCGCCAGGTACTCTTTATAGAACGTAATTGCCAAAAGTACTATCGTTTTCATTGCATTAATCCTTTTTCTTTGAATAAGGTCTCTATTGTACTACAAAGTTTCGTGTGTTGCTCGCCAACAATACTCTTTCTAAGTAAAAACAGCATATCATATCCTGAGCCTATTTGCTCGCGCATTTGTTCAATACAGGAACGAAGTACTCTTTTTGCTCTATTTCTCACTGTTGCTCTTGTATCAATTTTTCGACTAACCACAAAGCCAAACCGACTATATGGTAATGTATTGGAGCTCACTTTGAGAATAAAGTAGGGGGTGGTAAAAGATGTTGGACGGACCAAATGAATTTGTGCTGGTAAGCGGTATTTTTTCTCCAACATGGTAGGGGAAACTAAACGGTAAGTCTTGCTCGCGCTTTATCTCTTCGACTTTTGAGAACCTTCTGCCCGTCATGAGACTTCATGCGTGTCAGAAACCCGTGTTTTCTTTTTCTGCGTATTTTCTTAAGCTTTATGGACTTTTCCATACTCTGTAGTATAGCAAAAATCATTCCAATTGAAAAGCGCCACGTAACCGACCTACTTTTATCTACAAATATCCTCTTGACTTAAGTTATCCACATTATTACACTGCATGCTACAGAGAATAATTCCTTATACTTTCAAGGTAAAATAATCAGGTAATAATTCGTCTCCACATATAGTATGAACAAAACAGCGACCGGTATTTGGGACATAGTATTGCAAGAAATTGAAAAAAATGTTTCACAGGGAAATTTTGTTACGCTTTTTAAAAACACAGCCTTATTATCTCTTGCTGATGATATCGCAACCATTGCAGCGCCATCTCCAATGATTATTGACTTGTTGCAGAGACGTTTTTCGGGTGAGATAAAAAAACTTTTAGATATGCAAACTGGTCGGGATAATTCATTGGTCTTTATCCCAAAAGGGGTTCCAACTCAGGAGCATAAAGAAACAAAAAACGGTCCGCTTTTTAGTGAAGAAACCAAGCCCATACAAAAAGTTTCTGTGGGACATCCACCACGGGTGAGAGCTGATTATACTTTTCAAAATTTTGCTGTTTCTCCAAGTAATCAATTAGCTTTTGTCTCTGCAAGTACAGTTGCTGCAAGTATTGGACAAGCTTACAATCCTTTTTTTATCTATGGACCTGTCGGCGTTGGGAAAACCCACCTTATGCATGCAATCGCCAATGAAGCGTATCCCAAAAAGCCTGATAAAAAAATTATTTACATCACTAGTGAGGAATTTACTAATGAAGTAATAGAAGCAATACGTACCAATGATACGGCAAAGATGAAGAAACGCTTTCGCTCGGCATATCTTTTGCTTATTGATGATATCCAATTTATAGAAGGAAAGGAGCGAGTACAAGAAGAATTGTTTCATACGTTTAATATTTTAATTGATAATGGCTCACAAATCGTTTTAACATCAGATAGGCCCCCACAGGAGATTAAGCGGCTTGAAAAAAGGCTTTCCTCACGCTTTGCCGGAGGATTGACGGTTGACATTGAACCGCCGGATTTCGAATTAAAAACTGCGATTCTTCGTATCAAAGCGGAAAAGTACGGATTTGATCTTCCAATTGAGATAGCTAAACTTATTGCAGACTCTGCAGTTGATACACGAAGTCTTGAAGGATTGCTATTAAGAATAATAACGCAGGCAACAACGACAGGGAAAGAACTAACTCCTGATCTCGCCCAGAAAGCATTGGGAGGAGTAATAGAGGAGAAACGGGCAGGTCTTCATGCAGAAGATGTCATAGAAACCGTATGTGAGTTTTATAGGGTAAAACCCACGCAACTCAAAGGCCCCAAAAGAGATGCATCTCTTGTTCGTGCACGGCAAGTAACAATGTATCTTTTAAAACATGAACTTGGGTTAACCTATGCGGAAATTGGAAATTTGTTGGGTGGGAGGGATCATACTACTATTATGTACGGAGTGGAAAAGATGGAAGCTTTGGTGAATAACAAAGCACAGATATCAGAGGATATTCTGGGGATAAGTAGAACTCTTCATGGGTAAAAAAAATGGATAACTCCTTCTTTTAAGTTATAAACAACTTATACCCAAAGATATCAACAGGTTATCCACATTTTTGTGGGCTCATTAGGAAATAGAGCTCGCTTACTATTATGATATAGATGCTCCTAGCAGAACCAAAAAATAGGTTATGGCGCAAGCCCAAACAAAAACTGACTGTTTTATTATGAGCTGGAAAACTATTGCTTTTTTCCACATTTCCATATACACTACTACAACTACAAATAGATATATATACTATGAAAGTAAAAGTATTGACAAATAACTTACAAGAAAGGCTTCCATTTTTAAATCATGCAACTTCTGCTAAAAATCAACTTCCAGTATTGTTAAATATTCTTTTAGAAACAATGAACGGAAAATTGAAGCTAAGCAGTACTGATTTAGAAATTGGAATAGAAACATTTATTCCTGCAACCATTGAAGAAGAAGGTGGCATTACTATTCCTGCAAAAACATTCACAGAACTTATCAATTCATTGGGAGAAGAAGAAATTACTCTTCAAACGAAAGAAAATCTTATTGAAGTAATTAGCAAAAAAACAAGAAGTGTATTCCAAACAATCTCAAAAGATGAATTTCCCAAACTCTACGAAAAAAAAGGGGAGATCCTGGCAGTAATAAAAGCCAAAGATTTAAAAGAAGATTTCTTATCAGTAGTATTTGCTGCCAGTAACGATACTTCCCGTCCAGCACTCTCAGGGGTGCTGGTGCGCAAAGAAAAAGAAGGATTTCTTCTTGTCGCAACTGATGGATATCGCCTTTCTCTTAGGCATTATAAAATAGCTGAAGGGAATAAATCACAAATTGATGAAAAAGTCCTAATTGTTCCAGCACGGGTCCTTAGAGAAATGATGGCAACCCGGGATGATGAAGATACTATTGCTATTTATATTTCAGAGGAGAGTAATCAAATATTGTTTGAGCAGAAGGATACGATTCTTGTAGGTAGACTTATTCAGGCAGAATTTCCTAATTTTGAAAAGATAATTCCATCAGATTTTTCAGCCAAAGCTTCATTTGAAAGAGAAGAGTTGCAAAAAGCTGTCAAAATCTGCTCCATTTTTGCCCGAGAAACAGCTAATATTGTGAAACTCTCTTTTAAGAAAGATAAGATTGTAGTTTCCTCGCAAACTCCGTCTCTTGGAGAAAATACCGTTGATGTTGATGCAACATTAAATGGTGAAGAAAATGAAATTGCCTTTAATGCTAAATATCTTCTGGATTTATTCTCAAATATTGATGAGAGGGATTTGGTATTTGAAATGGTTGGACCATTAAATGCGGGCGTATTTAAAATAAAAGATGATGACTCTTTTCTTCACCTAATCATGCCTATTCGTACCCAAGCGTAATTTTCTGCTATTGTGGTACAGCTCCATGTTTTTCAATATCTGTTGTTGCCATATTAAATTTAGGTGCTAGAGTTGTAAGAAATTGTTGATAGTTCATTGGCGTGAAATAGCGAATTTCAATAGTATATCCGCCTATAACATCGTTTGCTAAAAAAGCTACACCGTCTTGTGCAAATACAAGCCATTTAAAGCCAACATTGCCATTTGTTATATCATAAAGAATTCCATCTGGCCGTATTTGTTTCTTAGCTACATAGTTATGATAGAGGCTATTATCGTACGGAATTTCTTCAGTGATGTATTTTACTTTATTAGCAGTATCAATGTATATTTTGCTCTCTCTAAAATTATTTAAAACTGGGTATCCATATATGGTATAGCCATTTTCTTGTGTTATATCGGTTGGGCCTCCCATTGCTTTTATAACGTCATTTTTTGATGAAACATCAGGAATAAGATTTTTTAGAGTAGGCCGTTCATTTTTGGAATAGCTATGATAGATAAGTGGAACTGGTGTAGGACTTATTTTTTGTGAGTTTCCTAACTTATTATTTTGCCCATTTCTGTTTATTGAAAAAATATTTATAATGAGTAACAAAAATGTTATAAATAATAATACAGAAAACCCGATTAAAAAATACACAACGTTTTTATTGCCTTTTATATTCATAGCTAAAAGAAAGTGGTCCCACCAAATAAGTTATCTCTTACAAAATTAAATTGTTTTGAATATTGCGTTGGATATTGAGAAAAAGTCGGTGTGCCAGGAGGATATCCGCTATAAGTATTTCTATAATTCGGATAGCTATCGTATTCGCCAACACCATCAGCCCAACATTCTGCAGGCCAAGGGCCTGGGCCATAGTCATGTTGGCAATTATATGTGGGAAGTGTATAAACAGGATTGGAAGAATAATATACTTGGTTTAAATAATTTTGATAAAGAGACGGGTTTCTGAACGCGACAATATGTCCTGCCTCATGAGTTATTAAAAAACGATTAATCCAATTCAAACTATCTCCACACCAACCGACCGTAATCCATGCATGATTACTTCCGTCAAGCGCAGCATGTTCTGAACATGTATTAGAACCGTTGAAAGTAATTGTTGTTTGTGCCCATGGTAAGGTACCAACAAAAAGCTGTTTGAACTTACTTGATTTTTCTAGAATACAAAAAGTATTATACGTTTGTTGTGCTTGAGTGAGAGACGCACCTACTATATCAAATTGAAGAGTCGTATGAGTCATTTGAATAAGTTGATTAATATCATTAGGAAGCTGTACTCCACAATCTGATGCAACTCCTCCTTGTTGTGGACAACTAGGCGGAAGCGTAACACTTACCGCAGGATTACCTATTTGGGTCACCACACAATTACTACTTGCACTTTGGGCAAAAGTAGAAGAAGGATGAAGGCTGAAAATAAATAAACAGATACATATCGTAAGGGATAGTCGAAAGAAGAGTCGCATAGTATTAGAATAGAGAGTTAGCAGTTTTTTGGCAAGGGGTTAAACTGCATATTTTTACTTCTAAATTCTTCTATTATATTCCAGTCAAGGAAGAAAGTGATTGGGAGGTTACATACTCCTGATAAGGAAATTCCTTGCCGAGTAAACCATGAGATGGCTTCCTGCTCTGCCTGCTCCACATTATCCGTTGAAATTTGACCTGTAAACGAATCTGTTGCTGGAATATACATCACTTGTATGTTCGGACTCTTATAGAGAGTTGTAGCCTGTCTATTAATTGAATTGAGTATTCTTTGTTTCACTGATATGTCGTTTCCTGACAATTGATGATTATTTGAGAGTGTAGGTTGTTGCAACGGAAAAGAAGTTGGAGAATAAGAGGGTACAGATATGATTTGTTGAGTATTATTGGTTTTTTCTCTATTTGAAAAGAAAAAAATACTACCTGTTATGATAAAGATAATAAGAATTGCCCAAGGCAATAGTACATACGTTATTGTTTTATTCATATGCTTATACGATTTAACAACCATCTGCCATAGGTTTAAATAGAGTATTTGTTCCTCGTAGTGTCTCTGCAACAGAGTAATTTAGAAAAAATATGACAGGCATATTGCAAATTGCATCTTGAGAAAACCCTTGCTTTTTAAGCCAAACAACTGCATCTTGTTTCGCAAGAGTGATATTAGTTGAATCAATTTCTCCTTCAAATGTATCAACCGCAGGAATATACATGAGCTCAATATTTGCAGTTTTATAAAGCGTTGCTGGCTGTTTGTTAATAGAAGTTATAATTGTCTGTCTTAGTTTTGTATCAGATACTGATAATGTTGCTTTATGTTCAAGCCTTTCAGTAAGCTTCGCAAAAGATTGCGAATCATATACGACAGGAGGATTTGAAGAAGGAGGAGAGTATCCTTGAGGAGTAAGCGGCACATGGGTAGGAGTAGTCGAAGTAGGTGAGGGATTTGTTGCTTGCGGAATAAAATTAATAATGAGAATAGAGAGTCCAATAAGAAGAAGTATTGGGAAAGCAATTAAAAAGTAAACACGTTTTCCTAGTCGAAACATAGTATCTTTTTATTATAGAGTATTTTTCATATTTTCAAATTAGCGACATAACGCAGGGTTTGGAATAACTGCAGGGTTCATTCGTGCACATCCCCAATAGCATAGGTTTTGATTTGGTTGTGGTTCAAGTATTGTTTTATTATAAGTAGTAGCATTTGTAATCTGACTGCTCCATAGGACATTTCCTGCATCGTATTGTCCGTTTCCTTTTCCTAAAGGGTTCATCTGTACTAACCCATATGCGCCTTGACCGCTCGTGGAGTTCCCATTAAAGGCATCAACAAAATATCCACTTTCGCATTGAGCAATGAGAGGCCATTTTGAAGCATTTTGCGGATCTTGGGAAGCAAAGGCACTATCTATCATATTGATAACCTGTGCATGTTGATTCTTTTGCTCAAGGGTTGCTATCTCACAGGTGGGATCGCCAAAGTTGCCATATGGGTTATTTTTTAATTTCGCAGGAGTATAGAATCCTCCGCAGTTGTTATTAGGCGAACCGGTTCCTCCTGGACTTGGCAAGGGAGTGGGAACAGCAGAGGGTGCTGGAATTGCAGTTCCAACTGCTTGATTTACGACATAGAGATTATCTTGCGTAGAAGTAAGCGTGAGAGAAAAAGAATGATTTATAGGAGGTGTTATCGAGCCATTATCACTTAATTTCCAACTAACAGTATTTGTTTGTGTGTCATAGGTAAATGTCCCGCTTGCTGTAGCAAATTTAGTCCCTGAAGGCAGTTTATCTTGTACAAAAATATCTTGAACTGCATTAGGATATGTGACAGTTATTTGGTACACTAAGGTATCGCCTAAATTCGCATGATCTGGTCCTGTTTTTGTAATAGTAAGCAAGTTGTTATTTTGATTTAGACTGTTCTGGTAGTTTATAAAACTTACGAGGATAACAACGACAAGCCCTAGAATAAGAAGCCAAATTGCAATATAGAGAAGCGCAATAATTTTAAGCGTACGCTGAAACTCTTTATTCTCTAATACTTTAAAAGCGACATCTACGAGAGGTGCTGCTTCTGGTCCCAGTGCTGCAGTGGCAGCTGCTTTTGTAGCGAACTTCGCCCCCTTTTTTGCGGCGGTTTTGAGAGCTGTTTTTCCAGCATTTTTCGCAGTTTCTCCTGCCTGTTGCCCAGGTTTTGGTTTGCTTTGATTATTGTCCATACTTTTATACTAGCAGAACTGGAAATCTGTTCAAACAGTGAAGAAAGTCGTTATGGTTTAGGAGTAGTGGGAGAGAGATTGTTTGCTGCAGAACTGATATGCGAGCCAAATCCAGCAGGAGAACTACTTTGGGGAGCGGTAGTAGGCACTTGATGAGAAAACATGGATGGTCCTTGTGGCATTGTCGTAGTTGCTGATTGGATTTGAGAATTGGGTTTGAGAGAGGACACTGTCGTTGATGGTGTTGTCGCTTGTTTCATCGCCTGGGCTGCTTGTTGTCTCTTCAAGAGTTCGGCAGGATTTGATGTAATGAGCTCATGCTCAAATGGTGCAGCAACCACTTTTACTGCTACATGATTCTGTCCGGCAAAAAATAATCCTTCTCCAACATCTGCTGAAAGAAGTAACGCTTTTTCTCCTTCTGTCAAATAAAATGTATTTGCTATCATATCGACTTCTGCAGTACCTTGTTTTAACAGTATTTGAAGAGAAGAGTTAGTAAGGACTGCTTTGCCGTAATCTGTTTTTAAAAAATCTTCTACATCCTGTGTGGCAGTAGTTAATCCCAGGAAATATTTTCTCGCGCGTTTGGCAATAGAGTAGACGAAAGAGGCAGAATCCTCAAACTTCATCATGTACCATGCCTCATCGAGGATTAAGAGACGTTTATGAAGGTTTCTTTTTACCTTTGTCCAAACGAAATCCAAAATAATATGCATAGCAATAGGACGAAGCTCTTCTTCCAGATTTTTAATATTAAAAACTGTTAAGGGATTGGTAATATCAAAATTAGATTGTTGATTGAAAATTCCAGCTGCACTTCCCTTAATAAATTTTTCAAGACGAAGCGCCATGTCTTTGGCTACATTATTTTCCATACCAAGAAGCGTTTTATATAAATCTTCCATAAGAGGAGGTTGTCTTTTCTGGGTAGCAGGGTCAGGGGTAATGCCTTTTTGCCGGTATGTTTCAATAAGTGCTCTATCCAGGATTGCATCATGTTCAGAGTCAAGTTCTCCCATGATGAGTTTTAAAAGCCCATGTAGTGATAATATTTTAAGTCCTAATTCATTTTCTCCTTCCTCATAGAGTTCTGAAAGGTCAAAAGGGTTCAGTTTGATAGGAGAGGAGGAAGAAAACTCTACGTCTTCTCCTCCTAATGTTTTGGCCAGTGTGTCATATTCTCCTTCAGGGTCAATGACAATAACTTCTATGCCAAGGGTAAACTGGCGCATAATCTCAAGTTTTATATAATAAGATTTTCCTGCGCCTGATTTTCCAAAGACGACTTCGTTAGCGTTTTCAAGTGAAAATCTGTCAAAGACAATAAGTGAGCCATTCTGTTGATTTACGCCATACATAACGCCTCTGTTTTGAGTCAAAATAGCAGAGGTGAAAGGAAATGTTGAAGCGAGTGATGTAGTATCCATATTTCTCGTGATAAAAAGTTTATCCTGTCCCATGGGGAGACTTGTTTTGAATCCTTCTTCCATTTGGAGCGTCGCTGGTTTTCCGGCAAGGAGAAGCGATCCAAGTGTCGTTTGTAACTGCTTTATTGTTTGCTGTAATTCAGGTACTGTTTCAGCTGAAACAGTAATATAAAACCCAAACTGAAAAAACCGTTCGATGCCTTTTGCCAATTCTTCCTGCAGCGCTTTTGCATCCTCCAAAGCAGCTGTTACGGTTGGGTCTACCGGCTTGCCATGTTCTTGATCAGACGCGATGGTTGCTTCCATTTCCCCAATTTTTCTTTTTAAGTCAGCAAGTACATCAGTGGATGAAGTCGGATAACAAAACATACTAATATCCATTGTGTGGTCATAATCGATAATGGGTTGGAGCCAACCAGGTGATACATAACGAGGATATCCTGCCATAAAAAGCGTACTATAGAAGATATCACCGACACGAATATAGCGATAGTCAACCTCAACAGAAGATGGAGCGATAATATCAATAATTGATACCAATCCTTTCTCCAGATTTTCAAGAGCTGCGCCTGGTTTTTTTTGAGCTCCTTGCCCTGCTTTTGTTACTTGTTTTGGTTTTGGCAATAATCCCATATTATACTTTGGCTTGTGTGACAATTGGTGTCTCAACACCTTCTTGTGTTTGCGCTACATCAAGTGTTACTCCTTCGTTATATTCATCATAAAATAATTTTATGAGATCTTCTTTCTCTAACACACGGGCAGTACTGGAAATTTTTTGAAGCTGAGGAAGGAGAGCATTTGCTTTCGATTCAAGATTTTTCATTGCTGATACAGCAAAGATGTCTGTTTTTGCTTGTCCTGTTTGTATAGATTGAGAAACTCCAGTTACACCGCCTTCAAGGGCAGAAAAGGAAATAACTATATAAAAAGATTTATTCAGCACGACATTTACAATTACCATTTCCTGTACAAATGTGCGGTACAGTTTGATATGGCGTGCCAGTTGGGGATTCTTGGTAGTTGCTGCTGCTTCATCCAGTTCTTTTAGATATGAAGATATATCCATACGTTTATTCCTGATAAGAATTTGAATTGGGAAGGAAAGTGAGTTAAGGAGCGCAGCATAGGAATAAATTTTTGAATCCTGCTCACGTCTTGAAAGTAAGGCAAAATTACTTGCAGTTACTTCAATGACCATTGCCGCATAGCCTCCTTCAAAGAGAACAATATTGTCGCCAAAGTCTACGATCTCTGTAAATTTTTGTGTAGATGCATGAATTTTCTGGACAGCCATAGACTTAATTAAATAATGCCTTTCTTAGGTCCTCACGTTCATCGTGAGAAATAATTTCTATTGGTAACATGATTTCTCCTTTGGTAGTTATTTGAATTCTATCGAATGTGTGCTGTTTCTTGGGATCTTCAAGCTCTATGGTATAGGTTGCATTTAAGAGTGGAGTTGCTGAGGCAAATTGTCCAAGCGCATTCGTTTTAAATGCCCGAACAGGATTTTCATCTTTGTCTTTAATCTCAACCAAAATATTTGATAGCACATTGCCTCTTGAATCTTTAACAATTCCTATGACAATGTTTGGCGTATCAGATACATGTGGCAGCCCGGCACTTTTTGCCATGTTCTGAGGAATTATCCGTGTGTGTTGTATGTCTGGTTGCGGAGCAGGTGGTAATGCTGGAACAGGAGTTTCAGAGGGGTTGATACTTTGTGGTTTTTGTGCAAGATCAAGCTGGCGTTTAAGAGACATAAGCTCTTGCTCAAGTTGAGTTTTTTGTGCATGAACTTCGTTAAGTTGATTTTCTAACTCCTGTACTTTTTTATGCGCTGCTGCTTGATTCTGAGGAGATGATGGGCTTAATTCTTCTTTTTTTGCTTCTTCAAGTTCCTTTTCAAGTGATTGGCTTTGTTGTTCAAGATTTTGATTCTTTACATCAAGAGGTTGTGGTGGCAGTGGAGCCGATTTCCGCCATTGTGTTTGGAGCTCCTGATGAATGGCTTCCTTGTTTTTCTCAATTGCAATGTCATCCTGTGTTTTAGGAAGAGAGGCATTGGGGATAGGTTGAATTGTCATAAGCGGTTGGGGAGAGGAAGACGCAGGAGTTATTGGCATAGCAGAAAACGTTTGAAGGAAAGACGCTTCTTTCTCATCAATCTTACTTCGTACTCCTGAATGTGTAGTACGAAGGAGCGTTTCAAGCTGACGTGATTTTTCTACTTTTCTAGAAATGTGATGTATTTGTCCTTGTGCGGGTACTGGCACTAATACAACTGTCGTAATTGAAAGCTTGCGGCCTAATTTATGATATACAAATTGATTAGGTTCAAATATAGCGTGGACGAAATTCATAAACATTACATCTATTGGCCTTCCATCAATGGGGACAAAGGCAACGATAACTCCTCCAATAATAGCAATAGGTACAAATCCGAATCTATCAAATAGAAGCCATGGCATTTTAAATGGTAAATACCACGCAATAACAGCGAGAATGCAAGCTGCTGCTACATATGCAAACTGCTTAATTGTCATGCTGCCAATCAATTTGAATTGAAAACCGGTAACATCTTGTGGGATTGGATGATTATCCATAACTTTAAGAGAGGTCACCGTTTAAAGCTATAATCGGGCAACCTCATCGTACTATTCCAAACAGCATATAACGTGAAAAATGCGATTGCAAGATTATCAAAATGGGTCAAAAGGGATTAAAAAGACGAGTTTTTGTGAAAACTTCAATTTGATGAGAAGATGAAAAAAATACTTTTTACTGACACAAAAGATTGAAATTGGTGATATCAAGACAGCTTGGATTTCCTGCAAGAAAGCGAATAAAGATGACGATTCCGAACGAGAGAAGGACAAGAATTGCACCGAGGATAGCAAAAGTCAATGTTTGGCGAGCACTTTGAACCTGTTTTGGGTCACCACCGGAAAACATAAATTTGATGCCCGCATAAATAATAAAAAGCAATGTAACAGCTCCTAAGAAGTAGAGAGCTGCAGTAATAAGATTCGAGAATACTACAGGAATACATTTGAGCGTAGGGACACCGCTACTATCTAAACAACCTGAACTTATCCAGTCTTTTCCAATTTGCATAAAGTAAAACTAAAATATCTGGAAATGATTAACGCTTTTAGATGTATTTGCATTGACTAGCAGCCAAGTAAGCATCCTGGGGTAAGATTTGATAAACTAATATGGAACAATCCAAGTACCAATTGCAGTATGAAGTAGGCCAAGAAAGCTATTACTAAACCAATAATTGCAGAAACAATTGTTTTTTGAGCAGCTTCTACCTTTGCTTTGTCTCCACCTGAGAGAATCCAACGAATACCTCCCCAGATAAGGAAGAAAAGAGCAATAAGTACTGCTGCTATTAAGAGAATAGTAATAACTCTCCCAATTATTACGCCTAATTGGCTTGGATCTGCGCTACAAATGACATTGAATTGTCCGGGAGGACATGCGCTCCCTATATTTACTTGAGCAAATGCTGGTGCTGCAATTGCGAATGCTGCTGCGATTCCGAGTGCTGTTGCAAATATCTTTTTCATAATCTATAACCATCATAGAATAGTTTTTTTCTACTTGTCAAGGGGCAATATCATTGAGCCGAATTGAGGCTAAAAATAAGGAGAAGGCGCAATGAAATATTGTAAGCAAAAAGAAATTATTTTTTAGAGTTGTTGAAGATTGACACCAAAAATAGTTCCTAAGGCACTTAGCAAGAAGAAGGAGAGAAGAGTAAGTACAAGTCCGATTATTGCCCAGGTAAGTCGATTTCTTGCTGCTTGCACTTTTGTTTTATCTCCAGCTGAAGTTATCCATTGTATCCCTCCCCAAACAAGAAAGAAAAGGCAAAGTATGACTGCGATAATAAGTACAATGTTTAGACTATTGCGAAGTATTTTAATAAAAGTATTGAGTCCGCCCGTTGCAACACCAGTTGGTGGATTAATTGTCTGTCCGTTTACGGACAACGAAAGATACCTCATATCTATAACCTTACTAACTCACAAAAGAAAAATCAAGTATAAAAAAATAACTGATTAGCATGGTTTGCCCGCTACAGGTTTACAAGGACTTGTCGCATTGTCTCCCCAGCCTGGGATTTGGAGTACATCCACTCCTACTGTTTCAAGTATCACAAGAGAGAAGATAAGGAATAAAAGTCCTACGATTGCAGAAGTTAGTCTTTCGCGTGCCCTATTTACCTGCTCTGGTTTGCCTTGTGAAGTAAGAAGTTCATATCCTGAGTAAATAATGATAAGAAGGGCGATACCGCCAGAAAGAGCAAGCAAAGTACCAAAGAGCCGTGTGATAAAACCTGATGCATCAACTGGCCATGCTCCAAGAGCTGTATTGACCTGCAAACAAGTTCCATCCGCACCAAACTGTGCGCAAGGAGGAGCTGGGGGAGAAGGGAATGGATTAAACGTAGGTTGTGTAGGCCCAACAACTGGCGTAGGAACAACACAGGTTCCTGTTGCCGCCTGTATACCACCAGCAAGGTCGCAGGTGAGACCTTTGTCCGTGCAACACGGTGGAAGAATGTCCCCACATTTGTCGCCGGCATTACCGCAGTTATTTGGTATTGACTTGCAGGTTCCCTGAGTTGAGAAACCGCCGGGTACATCACAGTAAAATCCACTACAACAATCGCTATTTATGGAGCAGGTTCCACCACTTCCTCCGCATGTTTTTCCAACTTGTTGTGTTACGCATTTGCCTGGTGTTTGGCCGTTAATTCCGCTTGAATATCCTTTACATGTAAGTGGAGGATTCTGTGCGATACAACAATCTTTCATGGTAGAGGTATTGAAGCCAGTACCAATATAACAGTTATCTCCTGGTCCTGCGCAATTCACACCTGGCTGTGGAATAGCACACGAACCATCTGCATTTGGGTTAAGTGGACTTAGTACGCAAACTAGTGGTTGTGACGGATTGCTACAGCAGGGCTGCAGAGAATTACACGTTCCTCCAACATTACTTATACATTGAGCCGCATCTGCTCCGGGAGAAGTTGCAGAAGATAATAAGAGCAGACAACAAAATACTAGTAAAAGCAATGTTTTTTTCACTCTTTTAGCATAACACCAAAAAAGAAAAAAGTGCAAGATGGTTGAAGAAGAACTTACAACACGCTAAAATAAATACTATGGAAGAAAAACACTTAGAGTCTTTATATCCTGCAAACGCCCGATTTGATGAGATTCAGAAAATCCTTAATTATATCAAAGAAGGGAATTCCTGTCAGCTTGTTGGTTTGCCTGGTGTTGGTAGGTCAAATCTTTTGGATTTCTTAGCATATAACCGTAGTATCCGATATGCTCATTTGGGAGAGAAACAAGCTGCAAGTATTCATTTCGTTCCTGTTGATTTCTCAGAAGTAAGGGGCAAGCAACTTTTTGATGTGATGAAATTTTTGTTTTTATCTCTGGTCGAATCCCTCAGGGACAGAAAAAAGGAAGAAGAATATACAACAGTTGATAAGATATTTCGGGATTATCTGGGATTTCATGACGAACTGGTATTCTTTCAAGGCTTAAAGCAAGCAATTGATTACCTCGCTCTTGAGAAGGGATTTACTATTGTCTTCCTTTTTGACCGCTTTGAAGAGTATATCCCCAATGCAACAACTGAGTTTTTTACCAATCTTCGGATTCTGAGACGTCATGCCAAGTATCATTTCTCAGTCGTTTTCTCTCTCAACAGACCGCTTGAGGAAATGCTTGAACCATCTCTTTTTGCAGATTTTTATGAATTTGTAGCAGGACATATTGTATATATGTCTCTTTTTGATAAACCAGGAGTGGATTTCAGGCTTTCTTACTTGCAAAAATTGACCGGCAGGAAGATTCCTGATAAAATAATTGAGGAGATAATTCATCTTACAGGAGGACATAGCAAGCTTATCAGACTTTCAGCAGAAGCCTATCTTGCCCATTTCAAAGAAGGAGAAGAGATGAGTGAGTTTCTTCTTTCTCAAAAACCAGTAAGAAGCGGGCTTATGGAAATTTGGCGTTCTCTTACTCCAGCCGAACAAACAGCGATTCTCAAAAAAGATTTTGCAGATACCAATATTCGTAGCTATTTTGAAAATGTGGGAGTATTAAAAGATACTACTATCACTATTCCACTTTTTGCGGAATTTATACAGAATCAATTTGTCCCTGAACAAATAGAAAAGGCAAAAATAGAGTTTGATGAACATACGAATACTATCAAAAAAGGCGAGGTAGTGCTGTCTGACACGCTTACCTCAGCCGAATTTCGCCTGCTTAAGCATCTTTTACACAATCAGGATAGGATACTGGAGCGGCAAGAAATAATCCAAATTGTCTGGCAGGATCTCAAGTCTCAAGCTGGAATTACTGATCAGGCAGTTGATCAGCTTATTTTTCGATTGAGACGCAAAATAGAAGACAATCCCAACAATCCAGAACATCTGCAAACTGTCAAAGGCCGAGGATTCAAATTTACCGCGTAATATTTGTAAGCTTCCTAAAACTTCTTTATAAGGTTTGTGTCAAGACTTCATGTGCTCCCAAATGTAAACTTCCATTATGAAAGAGAGAGGACAGAGTCCCAGTGAAGAACCAAATAAAAAGCCGGTTCAAGGCCGAAGTGGTGAAGAAAGATTGACAACTCGTCCTCCAGCGCCGTATGCTAAAGAGAGAGATATTTTTATGGCAGAAAACGGAGAAGGCCAAAAACCGCAGGGACAAGATCCCAATTCAACACCTAACCAGTCAAGGCGTCCAGAAACAGGAGGTGAAAGTGGCGGTGGAGAGCCTCCACGTCCTCCAAGAGATACTGCAGGAGCACAAGGCGCCCCAGAAGATGATCAAGGGTCACAGAAACAGAATGAAGGTCAATCGCAGTCTCAAGAACAACAAAGACAGGATAGGACACAAAGACAATCCAAGCAGCGAGAAAATGAACAGCAAATGAATCCTGATTTATTAAAAACAACCTTGCAAGATCTAATAGCGCTGCATAAAAGAGATGGTGATAGCCCTAAGGAAGATGAAATTAAAAGATATGAAGCATTTTATCGTCGATTACCTGTAAATATATTAGGGGAAACCGCAAAAGAAATTGGTGATTTGCTTCACGAATTAAGAAACGTTGGGAAGCCTAACAAAGAAGAAGCATCTTTGAAAGAAAAAAATGATTTAATTCAATCTATAAAAGATTTACTTCAAAACCCAAACGTTCCTATGCAACTTTACGCAAGGTTTTACAGCCGATTTACAAAGCTCATTGAAGAAAGTCCTTCATTATTAAACTCGCTTACACAGAAGGATAAAGAGACTTATCAACAGCTTGAAGCTAAGATAAAAAAAGAGCCGGTAGAACACGAAAAGTCTGATAAGGCTACTATCGATGAGAAAATTAAGAGTATTAAAGAAGGGAGCCTTTCTAAAGATACGGCGAATAACTTTGCTAGTCTCAGATGGTATTTAAATATGATAAACGATAGTATAAAAAAGGGAAGTCTTATCTTAACTAAGGAAAATAAAGAGATAATAGAAGAAGCGTTAAGTATACAAGCTTATGACGCAGGAGGAAGGCCAATCACAGATACTGATGTTTTGAAAAGAATGCAGAATGTAGCTGAAAGATTGGAAGACGAAGTACAGCTCTCCAATTATTTTGATAAAGAAAATGTGAAAGATGAAACTGAAGGTGAAGAATTAGGATTACCTTCAAATCTTGATAGATTGATACTTCGAGTTATGGATAGTGCACCAGAGGAATATAGAAGAGGACGGGAAAAAGCCTTAATGGACGAAGAAAATAATATCAATTACCATAATTTTCTTGACTGGATGCGTTATAGAGCATGGGATGAAATTAACACAAATCCTAATTCGCGCGTAAATATACTTGGATTATCGGTTCCTGCTCGAGGCTACTATAATATATCGATTGAAGATATGGCAAGACAAGCACGATATATAAGAAGAGAGAAATATGAGTTTTCTGGTGATGAGACACAGGGAAAAGAACATGTGACCGGAAGGAAATATTACTATACGGACAAATTTTATGAAAAATTTAGAACAAAATCACTATTATATGAAGCATGGCTTATAACACAAAGTCACGAGAGAAGCCTTATAAAGCTTACTAGAGCCAACGATAAGGGAGTAGTTGAACAACTGGCTGGAACATTCAGAATGAATATTATGACTGATAATGGAGAGGATGAAAGTGCCCGTTTTATTCTCATGGCAAAACTCCCCAAACGTGATAAAGAACAGCTAAGGAGATATGTAGAAGAGGAAGAGGCAGGAGATGTAGGATATATTTTTAATATCCTGACACGGGCATATTATCATCTTGCAGAGCTTGGGGATAATGATGAAAGGACACTTAAGGACAACGAATTCTATAACACTCTTGGAGCTACTAGAGTTGATAATTTGTGGAAATTTATGATTAGAAAATCACTCAATAGAGGAACTCAAGCGCGCGAACAATATAAAGGATACATAAATGGGAGAGTACAAGAACTTCTTACTCAACATAGGTCAAGGTTAAACGATGCAGAAATAAATGAAGTTGAGAGAGAGATAGCTAGTCTTGGTACTAAAAACGCATCGGAATTGCCAGAGGAAATTGATGAAAGTCCTGAATATCAACGAATAAAAGCTATAATTTATCCTAAAATTAATAAGCAAGTTACTGAACGTGACTCGTATCAAGAGCATGAAAAACTTGGTTTGTCACTTCTTAAAACCGCATATGGGTTTGAGAGAAAAAAATTGAATTATTTCAATGATTCAAATGCTGCTCCAGAGCTTAAGATTTTAGTCGACGATGCATTAGTTGAAACTGTATGTAAAGATGCTGGACTTGAAGGAAACGAACAGGCATATATTACTCAATGGGTAAGGGATAATTTATATTGGACATTGACAGTCGCAAGAAATGATACCGGAGGGGTAGGATACTTTGCAAAATACATGAATACAGGATTTTATCGAAAAAGACAAACTGGAGGGAATGAAATAGGCAATCCATACAATATTGATGGATGGAAACATGGGTTATCCTATCTTGATGCACTACGGTTTACTAAGGTGGGTGGAAATGAAGAAGCAAAGACACTGATCCAAATATTAGGAGAGATGGCTAAGAAAAAAACAACCACAGATAAATATGTAGGTCCAGGGCAACAAGAAGCAAACTATTCAGATTTAATGTTACTAAATCAAGTAGAACTATTTGAATGGCTTAGAAAGACAAGAAGAATACAATGGGAAGGTTTAAAGAGAACTCAATTTGGAGAAGTAGAAAGTCATGAGTTGGAAGAAAAACTATTGGGGCCTAATCCAAGCTTACGACATTTTATTCAATACGGCTTTGATATGATTCAGCCTCAATATGATGCGAGTATACGAACATGGGACTGGGAATACGAAACTGATACTAAAGGGAATTTAATATTGGATGAGCAAGGAAGACCAAAATCACCAAAGAAAGTATTCAAAACAGTTACCATAAGAGAGCATATGTTTGATGAGGAAGTACTTAAGATGGGAATGTACGATAGGTTTAAAACAAATCCATTAGATAAAGAAAAAGCAGTGCTAAGAAACTATTTCTTTTATATTATAGAAAAGGATTTACAAGCACGAAGAACTGCAGGTTCAGGATATCCTGGTATTTCTCTTGAACTTATACATATGATAGGAGAATTCTTTCAAAGGCGAGAGATTACTCCTGAAGAGGTAGAAACAGAAGAAGGCAAAAAAAATCCAAAGAGGCAAGGTATGCTTGATGAGTATGAATGGAACAAAATCGTTCATATGGCCCATGCAACTGATAAAGAAATGTTACGGGAAGAAGGTTGGGCGGAAGTCCTTAGTGTGTTAACTATTTTTCTTGGGAGGATGTGGGGAAGTATAGTAAGAAGCTCGGTTCCTAAACCATAAAGTCTTTTATTGCTCTCAAGTTTTTTCAGGTTCAGGTTGTCCAAATCTTTCTTTTTGCCCTAATAATCCTTTGACAGCAAGTTCTCTTCGTTGTTGCCATTTGGCAGGAAGTTTGGGGCCACGTCTTCCTGCGAGAATGTCATATGTATATCCTCTTAAAATACCTGCCTGATGATAATAACTTGCTGGGCGAGTCATTCTTTTCCATGCAAGACCAGAAGCGCCGGCAACAGGTGCTGCTCCACCCGCAATTCCAGCGCCAATTGCAGCAGATACAGCTTGAGAGGTTTTTGCTCCAATGGAGTTTCTTATAATATCCAAAAGACTTGGTGTGACAAGTAAAACTCCTAATACTGCCAAAGCCTGAAAATGAGAGATATTGGGGTTTGCGGTAAGTGGAGGGATGAACCATTTATTATCTCCTGTAGGTTGTACAGTAGTCTCTAGGATACGTGCGAAAACCAAAAGAAGCGCAGTTGCAGGAAAGACTGCAAGATTGGCAAACATACGTCGTATCCATCCTTGGAATCCTCCTAAAGGTTTGCCTGGTAGAAGTCCAAGAAGAATATAAAGAGGAGAGGCCACAGTATAGACAAGGACCATAGCATACGCTTTGAGAAGGGCAAACCAGATACGAAAGAGCAATACAATAAGAATAATAAAGATAATAAGTGCTGATACTACTGCCACTAATCTACTTACAATAAATCCGAAAAAATCTGCTACACAAGCTCCTGGGTCAACGCTAGGAGGGAAACCGCCTATACATTGGGCATTCGGATTTGAATTAAAAAAATTACTGATAATACCACCAATAATAGAACCTAATGAGCCAGCAACGTCTCCGGATACACTAAATACGCCTCCTCCTGTAAGGAAATTACAACCTTCTGAAAATACGTCATTAAAAAATCCTAAAGGATGAGTAAGTAGATCTTGCGTTGCAAGTTGAGAAAGTGGAGTAGTACCACAACCGCCTCCACCTGCATGAGGGATAGGCACATTCATACCTTGGCCTTGTGTCATAATGTTAATACCCGCATAGGTTGCTATCCACATCGCATCCACCATAGCCCCTGCGATTGCATAAGAAAAAGTAATAAGAAGAATTCCGATAATAACGCGTGGAATTTGATTTTGTACGGTCATTACAGTACGAGGGTCAATTTTAATTCTCAGCATTACTGCAAGGCCGATTATGATGAAAACAACAACAAGCGCAAGATACGCAACATCTCGTATTGACACCCACATGTTAAGAAGGGGACGTAAAGCATCAAATCCGCTATTTTGCGCATATACATGTTTTACGAGGCCAAAATTACTTGACATGTAACGGACATAATCTAATCCACTTGCAGGAGGGGTATAAAGAGCAGTAATAAGATTAGTAGATAGCCCAAGAACTCCTCCAATTTGAGTAGAATTGTTTGGAGCTAGTCCAAGCTTATGAGACTGAGGATTAATTCCCAGACAGGACTGAGTTGGATTTATAGGGTCAACGCCTACTAATTCACAAACTACCGCAGAGGTTACTTCGATAAGTACTGACTGAGCGTAAGTATGTAAATTATGAGGGACATTTGAATCAGTATTAGGCACAACATAAGAATTTAAGTCGGTAGTTGTTTGGGCGTAAGTAATACTTACAAATGGAACTGTGAAAAAAAAGAAGACAAGCAATATACAAAGAGCACAAAAAAGAATTTTTTGTACGCAAAATAACCGGGCAGGGAAGCGCATATATACTTTAGTTTGGTATATTTTATAGTGAATGTCAAGTTAGCGGTGGGACCGGGATTCGAACCCGGGGTAACCTTACGGCTACACACGCTCTCCAAGCGTGCTCTTTAAACCACTCAGACATCCCACCATCGTTACTATTATCTATTTGCCATTTGCTATTAGCTCTTTCGCTTCTTTCCACACGTCTTTATCTGATTTATAAGTGAGACGTTCTCCAACTTTATCAATTGGTAGCCACTCAACGTTTTCCATTTCCCAATCATGTTTGGTAATATTTCCTTCTACAAATTCCATCAAGTAGTAATACACAGTCTTTTTAATCTTCTCACTGTTGAGGACATACCAGTAAGTCACCGGCTTAAGCTCTTTTAGTATTTTGCCTGTGACTCCTGTTTCTTCCTTTACTTCACGCAATGCTGTTTCCTCTTTGCCTTCTCCCTTGATATGATCGCCAATAAGTCCTTTGGGAAAGACCCAGCCATGGTGTTGTGAGTGCTGAGAGACAAGGATAAAAGTTTTTTCTTCCTCTCTTTTAACTACCACTCCGCCTGCTGAAAATTCAAATTTCATATGTAAATTTCTTATTAGTATTTTGTAAAGATAATATCAAGCAGTAAGGCCTGATTTTTCGTATTCTAACTGTGTAATTATATCGTATTTACTTGACAAATGCAGCTAATTGAACGAAGATAAATAAGAAAGGGGGTGGATGGAATATCCCTGCAAAGGGACAAAGCATATGACAAGAGCAGATCAAGAAGGAAATCAAAGTAATCCATCAGAAGCATCTCAAAATATCAAAAAAGAAGCGGAGAATGCTCAAAGAATCAGTGAAGAGAAAAAAGTTGATTCGGAACAAAGTGTAAGAGAGGTAAAAGAAATGCTTCTAAGAACTAGGCAAGCAGCTGAACAGACAAAGGAAAACGAGAAAAAAGCAGAAGATATGAAGAAACAAGCAGAGGCAGCAAAAGAAGGGAAAGGAGTAGCATAGTATGCAAAATATACTCAATATAGATTTACAAACATTGCTGGATGATGTCGAGGCAGAACTTTTATCACGTATCATTGTTGAGTCAGAACAAAAGCAGCTTACAAGAGATAAGGCAGCCCAATTGGCACGAGACTTTTTAGATCTTTTGCCACCTCAAGACAAAGTTGACTTGTTACACAAACTTGGACAATTGGGCGAGAAGTATCCAGAATTTCGAAGAATGTACATTAAGTACGCTTCAGAATATGAAGAAGAATTACGGCAGAAGAAATTACAGCTTATGTCAGAGCATATCAAACAAGGAGAAATAGAAAAAGCATTGCAGGTTGCGAAAGGAGGAGGATTATAATGGCAGATGAAGGTTCATTTGAAGGAGGGTTATCTAATCCATCAGGACCAAAAGGGCCACAACAGCAAGGACCTGAAATTGGAGGAAATCCCTTAAAAGATTCAGGACCAAGACCTGAAAGACAAAACCCTTTAGGTGATATAACATCAGGAGGGACTCAACCAAATACGCCAGAACCTGCACCTATTGGAGAAGATGTAGCGCCAAAGATATCTCAAGGAGATCTTCAAGGAGCATTAGAAGATATAGCAGATTATAACAACCCTCAAATCACCCAAAAAGATAAAGAGACTACTTCACAAGAAAAAGAAGAAACGAAAATTCCTGATAACGCACATCAAGAAGTATCATCTAAAAATGGAACTCCTGAAAACGTAAATCAACAAGCTCGTGGAGAAGGTCCAACTTCACAAGATACGACTTCAACTACTAACTCTCCAGAAAAGCCTGATCCTGCTCCAGGAGAACCTTCTCCAACAGAAATGAAAGTAAATGAACTAAGGGCACGTATTTCACAATATCCTGAAGTTCAAGCTGCTCTTGATAATCTTATGCAAAATCTAACTCCTGAAGCGCTGAATGACTTTGTCCAAAAAGCCAATGCGAAAGGAATACCAATAGAAGAATATTTACATTCTATAACCGAGTCTTTTTCTCAAGAAAGACAAAATGATACTGACACAAACGGTAATGGGAAAAATCCTGATACTAATGCTCAAACAAATGCCGGAGAAGAAGGCGCTCCGCCAGCTCCAGTAGAACAATCTCAAGAACAAGGGCAGGCTCAGCAACAGGAACAGCCAGTACAAATTACTGATCCAGCAATCGAAGCAATTGCCAATAAATTTCCGGACAATAAAGATTTTCGAAAATTCTTGGCAAATCATCCTGAACTTTATGATAGGTTAAAAAAGAGTGAAGACTTTCAGAATGTACTTCAAGAGAGAAAGTTTTTAAGAGATGTCTATGATACCTTGAAGGATAATAAAGATGTTATGAAATTATGGGAGAAAGCAGTGAAAAACCCAACACCTGATAATATTCGCGAACTACAAGTAAGCTCAGACAGTGCGAAGAAAGAGAAAGATGCAAAGGAAGAAGTAACAAGATTGAATCAAGAATTAGCACAAGCTTTAGAGGAACATTCTCGCAACCCAAGTGAAGAAACGGCCAAAAAGATTAAAGATCTTCGGGAGAAAATTGCAGAAGCACACAAGAACTTACAGGCAGAGAGGGAGAAATATAAAAATCCACCACCATGGATATTAGTGTTAGGGATTATTCTTATTGGCTTATATGTAGGAGCAACCTATGCAATTTCAAGTTCCTTGTCAAAGCAAAAGTAATTCAGCAGTTTGTGCCCTCGGTGGGAATCGAACCCACAATTGAGGTTCCGGAAACCCCTGTTTTATCCATTAGACTACGAGGACAAATTGCTACTTTCCCAAACCAAATGTAATCCCGCTTTGCAGGGAACGTTTTCAGCCGAGTTTGACTCGGCGGAGGGGGTGAGATTCGAACTCACGGTCCGGCAAATGCCAAACAGCGGTTTTCGAAACCGCCGCACTAGTCCACTATGCGACCCCTCCTAAATTGTTAAATCAATCCTTATCATTGGGTCGTCTTGCCAACGGCACAGGCGACCCTCTCCTTAGTTATTAAATTAACTTTCATAATAGGGCCGTCCTGCAGAATGCGTGGGCGACCCTCCCTGGTTTTGTAAACAAAAAAACTAAGAACTGTGAAGCGTGAACAAAAAACAAGAATATTTTTATACTTCAATGTGTGCCCGGGAGGACTCGAACCTCTAACCGCTGGGACCGCAACCCAGTGTTCTATCCATTGAACTACGGGCACATATGCAAGGGCAAATAAGTATAAAACTTGTACCTGTATTGTAACCGATTACGTATTCTGAGGCAAATTATAGTGGCTATTGGTTATCAGCTGATAGCTAATTTGTAGGTTTCTCAAGAGGGAAGTTATGTTCCAGCCAACCTCCGGCTTTTTCTACAAAGGTAGGTTTGACATATTCTCTATATGGCAAATAAGGGAGTAAGACTTCTTTTACTTGTTGTGGAGTTACTTCGCCAAGTGTTAAAAGAATTTCTCCTGGATAAAATGCTTTGGTACCAATATGAAGTGTTGTCTCTCCATGTTGTTTGGTAAAATAAAAATCGTAGAGTTCCTCCCAGATAAAATAATAATCCTGGATACGAATTCCTTCAGTACTAATTTTGTAGAAGTAAGGATGAGGAGGTACTAATTCTAATGCAAAAGTGACAAATACGAGTGCTATGACAAGAAGCATAAGGGAATACATAGAGAAGAGGAATAAAATAATCTCAACTGCAAGCATGATAAGAAGCATATTGGTAAAAAACTCCTTCGAGCGTTTTTTAAATGGTCTTCCAGGTGCATGCCAAGAAAGGAGCGTTTTAATATCATCTACTACTGGAGTATCAGCCTCTGCGGTATCTCCGGCAGGTAATTCTTTTGACTCCTTTGGGAGTTCAGGTTGAGGTTTGGGTAACTCAACAGGTTCTAATGGGAGATTTTTTTCTTCCATACCTTCAATGTATCCTATATCTAAATCTAAGTCAAGAATTCCATGAAACATTCAGTTTACTTGTACAATGTGAGGCTATTTGTTATACTTTGAATCTGGATCCTAATTTAGGAGAGGTGACCGAGTGGTTGATGGTAGCAGTCTTGAAAACTGCCGTGGGTGCAAGCTCACCGTGGGTTCGAATCCCACCCTCTCCGCATCTCAAGTTGATACATGGAAAATGTGAGCAATGAAATAGCCGATAAATGCTGCTGCTAAACCAATAATAAGCATGCGTATTCCACTTTTCCACCAACTTCCAACAAGAGTTACTGCTTGATATACCCCTGTTCCAAACAAAGTAATTCCGCTTATTATAATTGATAAAATTAAACCTATCTGATGAGTGATAAAGAAAAACGGTAAGAGAGGAATAATATGTCCAATAGCGGTTGCTATGGTAACGATAATCGAGCTTTTAAGTACATCTTTTGTATTAATAGGATGAAGATTTAACTCCTCATTCATCATAGTGATGAGCCAAAGCTTTTTATCAGAGGTAACAGTTTGCACGATTTCTTCTAAAATATGTCCATGAAATCCTTTTGCTTCAAAAATCTGTCGTACCTCTTCTTTTTCCATTTCAGGTACTTCAGCAATTTCCTTGAGTTCTTTTTGTTTCTCGCTTTCATAATAATCTTTCTGAGCAAGCGCTGACGTATAGGCAACAGCACCCATTGAAAGAGACTCAGCACAAGTTGCTGCAAGTACTGTCGCAATAAGAATATGGGTATCAGCAGTGACTGCTGCAATACCAAGAATGATTCCTAATGCATTTACTAATCCATCTTGCCCACCAAGTATGACATCCCGAAGAGGATTTTCCCGTTTATGGGTTTCTTCTCTTTTGTGCTTCGCAAATGCTTCAGGTGTTGGTCTTTTGACTGTTAGAGTTTGAGTGGACATAAATATATGAGTATTATATCTGTTTTGAAGAAAATAAAAAGTGTAGGATACGTTTCAGCAAGTTTAACGTAATTGATTTTGCCAAAAGTTCTTATGCTGCGGA